>NZ_CDDB01000010.1:204171-204918 GCF_000820105.1 Aeromonas schubertii
CCGGCCAGTTGAGCCAGCTCGGTCACGACGCTGGTAGGGGTGACGATGGCCCAGTGGCTGCGCACCATGATGCGGGTAAAACGCAGGGTATCGGCCAGCGCCGATGTCTCGGGTAACCCGAGCAGCAGATCAACCTGCCCACCTTCCAGCCGCCCCAACGCCTCCTCCCGAGTGGTGACCGGAACCCAGGAGATGGCGATACCGTGGGGTCTGAGCAACCCTTTGAGCACATCGACCGCCCACCCTACCGGCTCACCGCTGCTTCCCACGCTGGAGAAAGGGCTGAGACCCGGGTTTATCGCCACCCGAATCTCCCGGGTCCGAGCCAACCAGGAGAGCGTCTCGTCACTCCACTCGGGAGGGTTGATCGCCTGCGCGGCATGAGGAACGTACTCCTCGGCCAGCCGGTAGACCCGGGTCGGGGGAAGGTAACGGATGGCGATATCGATAGCCTCGCGCAATCTGGGCTCGTCTCGCATCACCAGGCGCATGGACATCAGTAATCCCTGGCTATCCAGGGTCCGCAATCTGGCATCGAGATCGGGATGCTGGCGCAGGGTATCGCGCAGGGAGAGGTAGTCACCGAAATAGGCCTGTGCCTTCCCCTCCTGCAACAGCTGGTAGGGAGAGACCCCTGCCGGAGCGGGCTTCAGGGCCAGCTCCGGCAACAGTTCCCCCATGGTGTCAGGACTCAGCCAGGCGGCGGGTACCATGGCCCCCCCCCTCCTTGCCCCCGCCCTGTAGAGC
>NZ_CDDB01000011.1 GCF_000820105.1 Aeromonas schubertii
TCCTTAACTGATCGGCATTAGCCGTAAAGGCTCCTTTTGCGTCTCTTTAATAATCAGAGTTTGGCCATCACGGCCTGGGTAAACTGGTCAGTGGTGGCGCAGCCACCCAGATCTCGAGTCACGCACTGACCCGCCTCTATGGTGCTGCGCACTGCGGTCAGAATGCGCTCGGCCTTCTCTTGCATGCCGAGATACTCAAGCATCTGCACCGAGGCAAGGATCACTGACGTGGGGTTGGCAATATTCTTGCCGGCGATATCGGGCGCGGAGCCGTGTACCGCTTCGAAGATGGCGGCGCCGCTGCCGATATTGGCCCCCGGTGCCATGCCAAGGCCCCCCACCAGACCGGCGCAGAGATCCGAGAGGATGTCGCCAAACAGGTTGGTGGTGACGATCACATCGAAGCGCTCAGGGTACATCACCAGGTTCATGCAGGCGGCGTCGACGATCATCTCCTCACACTGGATCTCCGGGTGGCGTGCCGCTACCTGGCGCGCGACCTCCAGGAAGAGACCCGAGGTGGATTTGAGAATGTTGGCCTTGTGCACCACGGTCACCTTCTGGCGGCCCTCTTTCTTGGCCAGATCAAAGGCAAACTCGACGATGCGTTCGGCCCCTTCGCGGGTGACTATGCTCATTGCCTCGGCGCTGTTGTTATCATCGCTGCGGCGTTGACCGGCACCGGAATACATCCCCTCCGTATTCTCACGTACCGTAATGATGTCGATGTTCTCGTAACGGCTCTTGGTCCCCTTGAAGGAGATAACCGGGCGCACGTTGGCGTAGAGGTTAAATTTCTTGCGCAAGGAGACGTTGATGGAGGTGAAGCCACCACCAACCGGCGTCGTCAGGGGGCCCTTGAGGGTCACCTTGTTCTGGTCGATGAGATCCAGGGTTGCCTGGGGCAGCAGCTCACCATGTTTTTCGAGCGCAGTCAGGCCGGCGTCGGCGTAGTCGTAGTCGAAATCGCAACCCGCTTTTTGCAGGATCTGGATGGCGGAGTCGATGATGCTGGGGCCGATGCCGTCACCCGGGATGACGGTGATTCTTGTTTTGGACATAGGGCACTTCCGAGGTACAGATAGGTGTAGAAGTCGGTGTTTCTTATACCATTTTAGAAACATTTCCTCCATTTTTCTTTACATCATGGCGCCATTTTGAGCGCCTTCTCCTCAGTCGGGGGAGGGGAGTCTCAGATCCTTGAGATTAAACCCGAGTTCGATGTCGTCTCTCAGCCGCACCAGCTCAAAGGCCAGGCGGGCCTCATCGGCGTGAGCCTGCACCTTCTTTACCCCCTTGTCGTCGCTCTCTGCTGCCAGCAGGGCTGCCAGGCTGTCGTGGTCCTGCAGCAGCGCCGTGGCACTCTTGGGCCCGATCCCCGGTACCCCCTTGATACCGCTACCTCCCACACCGGTCAGGGCCCAGTAGTCGACCAGCCGACCTGGCGCCACGCCAAACTGACTCTGGACGAAGGGCAGATCGAGCCAGCGCTTGTTGAAGTAGTCGCGGATGCGGATCTCCGGGCAGAGCAGTTGGCAAAACCCCTTGTCGGTCGACACTATGGTCACACACTGGCCGTGACGGGCCATCTTGCGGGCCAGGGTCGCGATCAGATCGTCCGCCTCATCGGTCTCCGAGAGCAGGGCATCGATGCCGAGCTCCCAGAAGGCATCCTGCAGACTATCGAGTCCGGCACGCAGTTCCGGCGGCATGGGGGTTCTTCCCTCCTTGTAGGCGGGAAAGCGTGCCTTTCGCCAGCCGTCCACCTCGGCGTCGAAGACCGCGATGGCATGGGTGGGGGCCGCCCGGGTGAGCAGTTTGCGGGTGGTATTGAGCAGGGTTGCCCGGGTCGCGATGAGGGCCTGATCCGGCGTCAGAGACTGGCTGGCTTGCACCGCGTGAATGCGGCGGATGAGATTGAGGGCATCGATGATCAGCAGATGGGACATGGAGGGCTCGCTCGGTTCGGGCCCGCCATTGTAACAAAAGGGGGCGCGTCGCGCCCCCTTGCGGCGTCTTAACGGACTATCTCGTAGCAAGGCACATAGGCCGAGCCCGGCAACTTCATCCGTTGCTGCTTGACGAAGCTTTGCAGCAGCTTGTCCATCAGCAACATAAGCTCCTTGTCCCCATGGATCTTGAAGGGCCCCTTCTTCTCGATGGCGCGGATGCCCCCCTCCTTGACGTTCCCGGCTACGATGCCGGAGAAGGCGCGTCGCAAGTTGGCCGCCAGGGATTGGGGCGGCTGGTTGCGATGCAGGTTGAGACTACCCATGGTCTCGTGGTTGGGCTCGAAGGGCAGCTGGAACTCCGGCTCTATCTTGAGAGACCAGTTGAAGGAGTAAGCATCCCCGACGGATTTGCGATACTCGCGGATCTTGGGCATCGCCTCTTTCAGGGCGCGGGCAACCTCGGGTGCATCGCCGATGATGATGCGATAGAGGCGGGTGGCTGCCTCGCCCAGGGTGGCACGCACGAAGTCGTCGATGGCGGTGAAGTAGTCGGCGCTCTCTTTGGGGCCCGTCAGTATGATGGGAATAGGCTGACGCTCGTTGGCCGGGTTCATCATGATACCGAGCAGGTAGAGCAGCTCTTCGGCCGTGCCGACCCCGCCGGGGAAGATGATGATGCCGTGACCGAGGCGTACGAAGGCCTCCAGTCGCTTCTCGATATCCGGCAGGATCACCAGCTCGTTGACGATGGGGTTGGGCGGCTCGGCGGCGATGATCGAGGGTTCGGTCAGGCCGATATAGCGACTGTTCTTGATACGCTGCTTGGCGTGTCCCACGGCGGCTCCCTTCATGGGCCCCTCCATGGCGCCCGGACCACACCCGGTACAGATGTTGAGCTCGCGCAGGCCCAGCTCATTGCCGACGGCGCGGGTGTAGTTGTACTCGACCTCGTTGATGGAGTGGCCACCCCAGCAGACGACCAGATTGGGATCGGCGCCGGGCAGGATAGCCTTGGCATTGCGCAAGATGGCAAAGACCACGTTGGTGATATGAGTGGAGTTGGTCAGGTTGACCTGGCGATTGGACTCGAGCTGATTGGAGACATAGAGGATATCGCGCAGCACCGAGAAGAGGTGTTCCTGGATACCGCGAATGATCTCGCCATCGACGAAGGCGTGCTCGGGGGCGTTGAAGAGCTCCAGCTTGACCCCCCGCTCACGACGAATCACATGGATGTCGAAGCTCTTGTAGCGCTCCAGTATCTCCTTGGAGCTGTCGGTGTGGCTGCCGGAGTTGAGTACCGCCAGGGAGCAGTTACGAAACAGCTGATAGATATCGCTGGTAGCGGTCTGCTTCAGGCGATCCACCTCGAGCTGTGACAGCAGATCCATGCTGCCGACCGGATTGATGTGGGTGATCATAGGCCCCCCTTAGGGTTGTTCTTATCATTCTTCCTGATTCATCAAAGGGATACCGACTGGTATCCCTTCCATCCGATACTAGATGCAAGCGGGGCAAAAGGGGAATAGGGGGCGAGTTCGTCTGCTGCTTTTTTGTGCTTCCCGATCAGAACACCAGGTTGACCTGGTCGCGCCCCGAGTGCTTGGAGTTGTAGAGCGCCTGATCGGCTCGCTCGAAAGCATCCGTGGGCTGGTCCCCCTCCTTGAACAGGGTGGCGCCGATGGAGATGGTGATCTCTACCCGGGCATCCTTGAAGCGGAACGGGATGCTCTTGATGGTCTGGCGCAGCTTGTCGAGGGGTTTTTGGAACTTGTCGGGGTTGATATTGGGCAGCAGGATCACAAACTCCTCACCACCGAAGCGGGCGATGAAGTCCGTATCGCGCAGGGTCCGTTGCAGCGCCTTGGCCACAACCTTGAGGGCCTTGTCACCGGCCATGTGGCCATAGTTGTCGTTGATGGTCTTGAAGTGGTCTATGTCTACCACCGCCAGACAGAGGGGGGTCTGGTAGCGCAGCCAGCGTTTGTACTCGAGCTCGAGCCGCTCGTCGAGGGCCGCCCGGTTGTGTACCTGGGTCAGGCTGTCGAGGAACAACTTGTGCTTCTGGATGGTGAGACGCTTCTTGTATTCGGCGGTCTCATCCTTCATCAGTCGCAGCTTGGCCTCCATGGCGGAGAGGCGGGTCATCAGGCCACGCTCGCGTTGATAGAGGGCATCCCGTTCGCTGAGCAGGTGCGAGATGGCGTCCATATGGCGGTGGATGGCGAGCTTGAGCTCTTCGACCGTCTGCTGGTTGCCAAGCGTCTTGCCGATGGCCTGCAGCTCCTTGTTGAGGGCCAGTCTGCTGAGGGTGGTTTCATCTTGCAGGCTACGCCCCTCGTCGAGGGTCTCGGTAAAGCTGAAGTGAACGGCGTTAAGGCTTTCGTTGAGGCTGCTCAGGAAGGAGTGGGAGGCTTTGCGCTCCTCACGGGTCCCCTGAATGATCAGCTCAATGACCTGCAGGGCCATATTGGCCAGGTTTTCCAGGGGAACCCCTTGCAGCAACTCGCGGCGGATGCTGTCCAGCTGTTCGCCAGTCTGGCCGGCGAAGTCGAGCTCTGTGATGAGTCGTTGCAGTTCGTCGGCCAGTTGGCCTGACGAGCCGGGCTCCAGCTCCGCGTCGGGGAGGGGGACGTCCTGATTTTCTTGAAGCAGGGGGGATTGGGCGGACTGGTACTTCAGGGCTTGCTGGTAATACTCAAGCAACTTCAATACTTTGCGATGATAATCGCCAAAGCTGTAGCCATCGTCGGCGAGCAGATGCTCGCGCAGGGTCTGGCAGGCCTTCTCGGTGAAGTCTCGTACCGGACGGATATTTTTTGCGCCAAAATGGACCGCATCACGAACCGAATCGATCGAGTCTTGAACGGCGTCAGAGTGACGCTGCAGCAGCCGCTCGATGAGTACCATCTCAGCATCGAGAGTCATATAGGTGTGGTTGACGTCGATCCGCTGCTTGAGCTTCGCGAGTCGGGTGTCGAGCTCGCGATCATGACCCCGGCAGGCCAGCATCAATTTGGTAAGGAATTGGGTAATCCGGGTGCGCTCGACGACCGTCTGCTCCCTCAATTCGCTCAGCTTAACTCTCAGCTCGTTCATCTGTTCTGCCGAAGTGGCCATGTCCTTCATAAAAGAGGTCACCTGTCATTGTTATTATGAGCATAAAAAACGGTCGCGTCGTCAGTGTTCAGATGCCTGCTTCCTGGCCAGCATATGCCACTCAATCCACTGTTTTTCATGTGAAGAATTCACTTTAACCAGCCCTTTGTCAATTGCCATCAGGCAGCGCTCCCAGACATCCCCATGGAAGAACGCCGCCTGTTGGCAATCCACGGCGGCCAGTTCAACCCAGGCTGCCCGGCCGTCGCTGCGGCCGGCCGATACCGCACCGGCCAGGGCCAGGTAGCAGAGGTCAAACAGACGGCGATGATCGAAGGCGCCGGCCGCCTTGGGCAGGAAGGGGTAGCTGATGATACCGAGGGCTACCCGGCGATCGAGCTCCAGGTCGCTTGGGAAGGCATCGAGCCAGGCGATGAGCTCATCGGCCAGGCGGGGGAGATCGGTCACATGGCGCTGGGGGACGACATAGAGCAGATGCCCCTCGCGCAGATCGTAGATGCGGCCATCCCTGGGCTTGCCCGCCTCCAGATAGTGGCCAAAGGCCTGCTCCAGCTCGCAGGCGACCTGATGTCCGAAGCGTTCGCGGCAATCGATCAGGAAGGGGACCTTGAACAGCAGGTAATGGAGCTTGTCATCGAATGCCTTCTCCCCCTCTTCGGTCAGATACCAGAGATCCGAGCTCTGCTGGCGTTTGGCCATCTCCTCCGGGGTGCGTTGCAGCAGCCGTTGCCAGTTGGGCAGGCCGGTTCTGGCCTCTTTTTGCAAAGCCCGGCCGAGCGCCTTGTTTTGCAGGCGCAGGGTGCGCAACTTGAGCCAGAGCGTAAAGAAGAGCCAGATGAAGAGTGCCAGTGAGAGGCCGGTCAGTATGGAGGTCCACTGGTAGCGCTGGCGAGAGCGCTGTTCCTCTTTGAGGGTCTTGTCGAGCTGGCTGATCATCTGCTCCCGCTCGACCCGTTGATAATGCTCTTCCAGCCCATCCTGATAGAGGTCGGTCTGCTGCTGGCGTACCTGTTCGCTGCTCTGGTGGAAGCGTTTGTAGCTGGCCAGCGCCTGCTGATAGAAGCCCTTCTGCTCATAGGCTCCCGCCAGCAAGCGGTAGAGCGCGATCTGCCGCGCTTTGTCCCCGAGTTGATTGGCCAGGGTCAGGGCATTTTCGAGCTGCAAGATGGCGATGCCCGCCTCGCGCTGGCGCAGGTGCAGCTCCCCCAGCAGTTGCAATGTGTCGACCAGGGGCGCCTTGTCGTCGCCAAACTCATAGGCCTGGCGGGCGGCGTTGAGGTAGTTGCGCGCCAGCACCAGATTACCCGCCTGCAGGTAGGTCTTGCCAATTTCGAACTTGAGCCTGGCCCCTTGCTGCTGCGGGGCCCTGTCGTCTTGCAGATCCAGGGCGTTGAAGAAATAGACCAGGGCCATGTTGAGATCACCCTGCTCCCGGTTGAGCTGGGCCAGGGCGATTAACGCCTGCTGCAGGGGGCGAGGATCCCCCAGATTCTGATAGTGATCGGCCGAGCTGCTGGCGAATTCGAGCGCCTTCTTGAGGTTACCCTCGTCGCGATAGAGGGCGGCGATCTGGGCGGTCAGCATGCCAAGGAAGAAGTGTTGCTCCATCCCCTCGACCCGCTTGAGGGCATCGAGATATTGACCCAGCGCCATCTCGGGTTGGCGGATGGCCAGATAGAAGTCACCCTGCACGGCCCCGTACCAGGCGAGCTGGATGGGGTCTGCGCTCTTCTCTGCCGCCTTCTGGCTCTTTGCCAGCAAGTCTTTGGCCTGCTCGAGCTGATGATGGCCGATGGCCAGGGAGGCCTCCAGCAGGGGGGCATAGACTTGCAAGGGATGGGCCCGGAGCGCCGGCTCTGCAAGCAGGCGATCGAGCTGTCCCAGCAGAGGGCGAGCCTCATGAAGGCGGCGCTCATCCCGGGTCAACAAGCGGGAGTTGAGGTAGAGGGTGCTTGCCAGCTGGCTGGTGAACCCTTCCTTCTGGGCAACTTCCTGGGCCTGGGTCAGGGTGGCCAACGCGGCCTGAATCTCGCTGGCCTGGGCCAGACAGATACCCTTGAGCATCAGTGCGGCATTGACCTGCTCCTGGGTACGGTAATTGAGCAGTGGCTCCCGATAGGAGTTGGTCTGGCTGCTGCTCAGCACCTGGGTCGGATTTTCCCCGATGCGCTGGAGGAAGGCATCGGCGAGGCGCACGCACTCACGGGGCTGGTTGAAGGCCTGAGCCTGGGCCGAGATGAGCTCGCTGGGCAGGGATGTCTTGGCCAACTCCAGTTCGGGAGTCGACAGGGAAGACATCATCATGGCCAGAAAGAGCAGTTGGTTCATTGTCAGTAACAGCGCGCAAGGGGTCAGGGCATGTTAGCCAAGGGGCCCCTTGCGCGTCCAGCGCTGGAAAAGATTACTGGCGAATCAGTCGGATATTCGCGGGGGAGCGCTCAAAATCGCTACGGAACGGGTTGATATCCAGTCCGCCACGACGGGTATAACGGGCATAGACGGTGAGTCGGTGGCAGCCACACAGGGCCTTGAGGTCGGTAAAGATCCGCTCGACACACTGCTCATGGAACTCGTTGTGTTGACGAAACGAGATCAGGTAGCGCAGCAGCTTCTCCCGGTCGATACGTGGGCCCTGATAGTGGATCACCACTGAGCCCCAGTCCGGCTGGGAGGTGACCAGGCAGTTGGACTTGAGCAGGTGACTGTGCAGTGTCTCTTCCACCTCCTCGTCGCCGGTGGCGCCGTCGAGCCAGGCGCTGTCGAAGTGGTAGTCGTTTACCTCGATGTCGAGGTGATCGATACACTCCCCGGGCAGGGTGGCGATGGTGGCCGGTGCCTCATCGAGGTGCCACAGGGTCACCGCTACCGGCGCGCCGGCACAGGCCCCGAGATCTTGCTCGAGCAGCGCCTGTACGGCAGCCAGGCTCTCGCAGCGGGTCTGGTTGAAGGAGTTGAGGTAAAGCTTGAATGACTTGGATTCAATCAGATTCGTGCTGGTGGCCGGAATGCGAACCTCTCCCAGGGCGACCACGGGCTTGCCCTTGCTATCGAGCCAGGAGAGTTCATAGAGGGTCCAGATATCCTCTCCCTGGAAGGGCAGGGCATCGCCCAGAGAGAGGTCATCGCGGTTCAGGCTGCGCGGGACCGGTTGCAGCAGGCTTGGTGTGTAGCTGCTGATGTAGTCGGATTTCTGGCCGAGGGAGAGGCCGGCCAGAGCCTTGGCGCCGGCGTAACGGTCTTGGTTGGTCATGGTGTCGATGTCGCATAAAATGACGGGCTTTGGCGGCAATTGTGGTGAATTTGGATGACGGATCAAGTGTTGTGTGCGCTGGGGCGCCTGTTTGTACGCTGGCAGCAGCTGGGGGAGAGCCGGGGCAGCCTGCCCCTGTGCGAGTTTGAGGCGGGATGGCATTCCCCGTGTGAGCTTGGAGAGCCCCACGATGGGCGGGTCGCCTGGCGTCCTGCCGCTCGCCCCGAGGCGGAGGACTTCTCCGCGCTCGAGCAGGCCCTCGAACTCCCCTTGCACCCCTCCATCAAGGCCCTCTATGGCCACTGGTTCAGCCGCCCCCTCACCCTCTGGTTCAAGGGGCTGCGCCTCTGCCTCATCCAGCCATGGAACCAGGAGGATCTGGATCTCCTCAAGGAGAACCTCATCGGTCACCTGCTCATGCAGCGCAAGCTCGGGCGTACACCGACCCTGTTTCTGGCCAGTTGCCGGGACGAGATGGGGATCATCAGCCTCGATAACGGGAGTGGTGAGGTGCTCTTCGAGCGGCTCGACAGCGACAAACGCACCATCATAGCGCCGGATCTGGCGACCTTCCTCGACCGCTTGCTCCCCTGATTAGCTACGGCTGCCCCACCAGCAGAGCAGGGAGCCCAGGCTGACCATGGCCACCCCGCCGAAGAAGCCGGCCCCGGGGGTAACGCCGAGCCAGAGGCTGGCGAGCACCATGGAGAGGATGGGGGTGAAGTAGGAGGCGCTGGCCAGCAGGGTCAGGTTGCCCCCCTGCACCCCATGATTCCAGCAGGAGTAGGCGGTGGCGGTAAAGACGCCGAGCAGCAGCACCTGCAGCAGGCCCCCCGGGTGGAAGGGGAGAGGGGGCTCTTCCCCCAGCAGGTACTTGCCCCACAGCATCAGGGCGGTGGCGGCGAGAAACAGGGGGATGACCCGCTCCCCGCGACCGAGCAGGCGCGTCACCAGGGAGTAACAGGCCCAGATAAAGGCGGCGGCCAGAGCCAGCAGATAGGCCGTCGGATTGTCGATGATGCTCTGCCAGCTATGGGTGAGTGACCCCCCACCATTCCCCTGCATCACCCGGCCGATCCCCGCCAGACAGAGACCGAGCCCGGGCAGCAACAGGAGCGAGCCCCGTTGCTGACGGCTCAAGACCGCCAGCAACACGGTCAGGCTCGGCCAGAGGTAGTTGAGCATGCCGAGCTCGAGGGCCTGGGCCCTGTCATGGGCGAGGCCGAGTGCCAGAGCCAGCGAGATCTCGTAGGCCACAAACAGACCTCCTCCAATCAGCAGGTAGGCACGTGGAATGGCGCTCAGGCGCGGCCAGCCCGATGCCAGGGTGGCGAGCAGGGCGCTGGCGCTGAAGATGAGCGCCGCCCCGCCGGTCGGCCCGAAGATCTCCGAGATACTGCGAAACAGTCCGATCGACCCACTCCAGAGCAAGACGGCGGTCATGCCGATCAGGGTGGCCCGGCGACGGGAGTGCGGGGAGAGGGGCAAGGGATCAGCTCCGTCTGGATGATGGCCCACGGGGCACGAACATTACTCCTTGAAATCCCAGGAGATGTTGGAAACCAGCCGGCAATCGTCGCACTTGAAGTCGAAGATCTCGTGAAGGGGCGCGGGGAGGCGCCACTGTCCGCCGCACTGGGGGCAGGGACGGGTGAGCTCCTCCTCACGGCTGCCGCCGACCCGATAGAGGTAGTAGTAGGTCGGCGTCTTGGTCAGGTATTCGATGCGCTTGCACAGATCCCAGCCACGGCGATGGAGACGGCTTCCTACCTCGCCAATTTCGTGCAGGGCCGCGTGCTCGGCGATGGAGCCGTTCATCTGCAGCTGATCGCATGCCTCCCAATCCTCCTGCCACTTGATCACCTGCTTGTGATCCCCGTTGGCCACAGGCGGGATGCGGTAGAGGGGGATGGGGGCGAAGTGATCCCCGCAGCGCAGGGGTGAGCAGGTGTGCAGGAAGCTGGTGTAGAGCACCTGCCAGCTCGGGCTTTCGCACGGATCTGTGCTGTCGGAGAAAAGATCCGGGCCATCGAGCTCCACCTTGGGGGCGAGCAGGCCGGCGTCGCTCAGGCGCAGCTCGGCCAGTTGCACCTGTTCGCTGTGATGGCGTGGGTGCAGGCTGTCTGGCTCGGGGCAGACCACCCGGCTCTTGAACCACCCCTCCTGCACGCTGGTGGGGAGCTCGCGCCCGATGATTTGGCCGTTGTAGCGCAGGGCATCGAGATAACCGAGGATCCCCTGCTCGGCACGGGAGAGGGTGGTGTCTTCGAAGCATTCGAAGATGAGGTCGACAAGGTACATGAGGTGTCCAACGGGGCGGAGCGGCCGCCCTTAGCGTGATTGCAGCAGGGTGATCAGGGTATCGAGTTTGGTCTCGATGCGGGTCAGGCGTGCCTCCAGGCTATCGGCTGGGGCCTCGGGTTGTGCGGGGGCCGAGGGGAGGGGGTTCCCCTGTTTCCAGCTGGCCAGCACCGACATCAGCTCGGCCATGGGGACCGGTTCACCGAGGCGGGCCTTGATCATGGCGGTGGTCGGGGTGGTACCCCGTTCGGCCAGCTCGTTGGCGATACGCAAGATGGCGTCGCGATGGGACATCTTTCTCTCCAATACAGGGTTAGCGGCGCAGTTGTCGGTCCAGCTCGTCGATGCAGCTCGACCAGTCAGAGTCGTTATAGAGGGCATCGCGCAGGAAGTCGGCCTGAGCCCGGCTCCAGAAGGTGGCTTCGGGCAGCAGGGTGTGCGAGTCCAGGGCGTGACTGTTGATGAACCGGCGAATGCTGAGCTCGTCTGAGGGCAGCCCCAACTGCGCGAACAGGTGGCTCAGGGTGTGATGCGGGCTCTCCATGGTTTTCGTCTCCAGCTTGACTGGATCTGAGTATAGTTCTGCCTCCATCACCCTCCCCGAGCGGTCGTTCCCGCTCATGCGAAAGGGGGGGAGGTCTATCCCCTCTATCTGGTTGCCACGCAGGCGCAGCTGGCCCGTGTAGTGGCTCTCCCCGTCGCTCGAGAATTCAAACTGGTAGCAGTTGACCAGACCGCTACGCCCAAAGCGCCGGTGGCTCAGGGCCACCGAGAGGAGCTGCAGTCCGTTGGCCTTGCAGTAGCGGCGCAGGGCCAGGGCGGCGAGCTCGCTCTTTTGCCGCTCACGCCAGAACAGGGCTGCCCCGAGCAGGAGCAGCAGGATCAGCCAGAGTTCGCTGCTCATCCGCCGTGTGCCGCCTTGAAGAGCTCGCCGATGGCCTGGCCCAGGGCCGCGCTGCGGTTGGGGTCGCGCAGCTTGCCCAGCAACCCGGGTCGCAGGTTGGGCAGGGTGACCAGCTCGGCAAAGAGTTGGCCAAAGAGGCGGGTGTCGAGGGCGGCCAGGGCCTCGAGGAAGGCGCCAAGCAGGGCCTCGTCCTCCAGATCGCCGGGCAGGCGCCCGGCAATGGCGAGCAGCAGGGCCTGGCTCGGATGGGTGGTGAGCAGGGTCAGCAGCTTGGCCCGGCGCAGGGCCTGGGGCGGACAGGAGGCCTGGGCCCGGCACAGGTGCGCCAGGGTCTCGTCACTCGGCTCGGCGCGCTCCTGCTCCTGATTGATGCGCTCGATGAGCGCCCCTTGCAGGGCCGGGGGCAGGGCGACCGACTCCAACGCCTGACACAGGGCGTGCAGCACGGGCTCGGGCAGGCGCGGCAGGCTCTTGCACACCAGAGGGAGGATGTCTTGATCACTCACCCGCTCGGCCAGGTCGGCAAAGCCCTGCAGACCGAGCTGTTGCCAGCCATCGCTCCGGGGATCGGCGAGGTAGCCGCACAGGGGGGCGAGATAGGCCGAAGAGGGTTGGGCCAGCCGGCGTGACAGGTGGGCATGGAGCGCCGCCATCTTGGCCTCGGCCGGGCGGAAGGTCCAGGGGTTGTTGGCCAGCTTCTCGGCCTTGGCCTCGTCGAGCTCGCCGGTGAGCTGGTAGCCCAGGGTCTCGACCACCAGATCCATAAACTGTTTGGGGCCGGCCCCCATCAGCAGCCCCTGCTCGTCGAGGGGGAAGGTGAGGAACCAGAGATAGTGCTTGCCCCCTTCCTGATAGAAGTGCACCGCCAGCCAGGCCTTCTGCTGCAGGGGCCAGGGGTAGGGCTCCTGCTGGCGCTCGATGTGCTCGAACCGGTCGCGCTCCAAAACTCTGAGCTGGCGGCCCAGATCGAACAGCTGGAATTCGGTGCCGGCTTGAGTCAGAAATTGGGTCAGGGTATCGATGGTGGACATGCCTTGCTCTCGAGTCTGGGGGTTGGTGCCCGATTATAGGGAGCCTGAGTGCCGGCGCAAACCGTTCCCTGCGGTGCATAATCAAAAGAGCCTGCTCTGCCGCGTCAAGGCGGCATGGTATAGTAGCGCCCCCCCGCGCCCCTGGGCGCCCGGCAAATTAAGGACGTTCCCATGTTCAACAAGCACCTGCTGGTCTCAGAGCTTCTGATGGAGATGACTGTGGAGATGCAGCGCATCGGTCGCTGGCAGAGTGAGGCACCGAGTGCCGAGGCCCTGGCCAGCCAGCTCCCCTTCTGTGTCGATACCCTCAGCTTCGATCAGTGGATCCAGTTCATTCTGATCCCGCGCATGCAGCAGCTCATCCTGCTGGAGGCCGAGTTGCCAAGCAGCGTCTCCCTCTATCCCATGGCCAGCGAGGTTTATAAGGAGGAGCTGGCCGAGGTGGAGCAGTTGCTGCGTCTCATCGGCCGCTTCGATCTGTTGCTCTCGGGTAAAGTGGTGGACCGATGAGGCTCGAGCTCCTCTATCAGGATGACTGGCTGGTGGCAGTGAACAAGCCCTCCGGTCTGCTGGTGCATCGCAGCTGGCTCGACAAGCACGAGACCCGTTTTGCCATGCAGATGACCCGGGATCTTATCGGTGGCCGTCATGTCTACCCGGTGCACCGGCTCGATCGCCCCACCTCGGGAGTGCTGCTGTTTGCCCTCGACCCGCAGACCGCCCGCACCCTGACCGAGGCCTTTGCCAACCGTCAGGTCCACAAGGAGTACCTGGCGCTGGTGCGCGGCTGGGTGCCCGAGCAGGGGCTCATCGACTATCCGCTCAAGGAGCAGCTCGACAAGATTGCCGACGCCTTCAGCAGTCCCGACAAGCCGGCCCAGGATGCGGTCACCAGCTATCGCCGGCTGCAGCGGGTGGAGCTCCCCCATGCGGTTTCCAAGAAGCACCCTACCAGTCGCTACAGCCTGGTGCGGCTGCACCCGCACACCGGGCGCAAGCATCAGCTGCGCCGCCATCTCGACCATATCTTCCATCCCATCATAGGGGATACCACCCACGGTGACGGGCGCCACAACCGCTTCTTCAAGCAGGAGCTGGGCTCGGATCGGCTACTGCTTATTTCCCGTAACCTGAGCTTTACCCATCCGGTGCTCAAGGTGCCGATGCGCATCCAGGCGCCGCTCGGACGCGAGGTGCTGGCCCTGTTCGAGCGACTCGGTTGGCCGGCCAGCGAGAGTGACTATTGATCCCCCTCTGTGCCATGCTGGGGCTTATCGTGGAGAAGGAGAGTGACGATGGCGCAAGTGGATCTGTTTGTGGGGACCGTCTATGGCTCGGCGGCGCTGGTGGCCGAGCAGCTGGCTCGTGAGCTCAAGCGTGGCGGGCACAGGGTCACAATCAATGAGGAGGCGCGGGCCAGGGATCTCAGCCCGGAGCGTTTCCTGCTGCTTGTCACCTCCACCACGGGGCAGGGGGATATACCGGAAAACCTGGCTCCTTTCGCCGACGATCTGCGCCACCAGTCTCCCTGGCTCTCTCCCCTGCGCTACGCCCTGATTGCCATGGGCGACAGTGGTTATGGCGATACTTATTGCGGAGCCGGTCGAACCCTGGATGGTCTGCTGCAAGAGCTGGGGGCCCATCCCCTGGTGCCCCGTCTCGAGATCGATGCCGGGCAAGAGGATGAGCCGGAGCGTCCGGCCCTGGCCTGGCTCAAGGGGTGGATGGGCCATCTCTGAGCCTTCGGGGGCCTAGATAGCAAACAGGGGAGCCATGGCTCCCCTGTCCGGTTATGGTCGATCACTCCTGCGGCGCCCTGAGTGCCTTGACCAGATCGCTGTCCGGGGGCAGATCCACCACCTGACTGTAGCTCTCTATGCCCTCCGGGGTAACGGTGAAGGCATCGGCCGAGAGATAGCCACCGCTGCCGGCACTTTGGGCCACCACGATCAACTCTGGTTGCTTGTCATCGTTGAGATCGACCAGCCTGGCCGCGACCAGGCTGCCGTTGCGGGGCATGATGATGCCGGCGATAAAGTCATCGAGAGGAAACCGGGGATTGCTCCCGGAGTAGAGGCGAAGGGCATAGCTGCCGATAGAGGCAGGCTCGCCGCTCCCCTGCTCCAGCGTGATCACCAGTCCCGTTGGCAGGGTCAACTGCCGCGGGAGCTCTCCCGCCTGCGTGGCGCCGGCCATGGCCAGCAACAGGGTAAAGCCCCATCTTTTCATCATCATTTCCTCAGGGTCATCACCAGATCTTGACCCGTTTTTCCGGTGGCAGGTAGAGCTTGTCGCCGGGTTTGACGTTAAAGGCATCGTAGAATGCCGGAATGTTTGGCACCACACCGTTGACCCGATACTCGGGCGGAGAGTGGGGGTCGGAGCGCAGCAGCATCTGCATCAGCTCGGGGCGATACTTGCCCTTCCACACCTGGGCCCAACCCAGGAAGAAGCGCTGCTCGCCGCTATAGCCATCGATGACCGGCGCCCCCTTGCCATCGAGGGAGAGGAGATAAGCCTTGTGGGCTATGGTAAGGCCACCCAGATCGCCGATGTTCTCACCCAGGGTGAAGGCGCCGTTGACGTACTGTCCCTCGATGGGCTCGAAGCGGTTGTACTGGGCTACCAGGCGGCTGGTGCGGAAGCGGAACTCCTTGAGATCTTGTGCACTCCACCAGTTGGTGAGGACGCCGTCGCCATCCGATTTTGCTCCCTGATCATCAAAACCGTGTCCCATCTCGTGGCCAATGACCCCGCCGATGGCACCGTAGTTGACCGCATCGTCCGCCTGCATATCGAAGAAGGGGGGCTGCAGTATGGCCGCCGGGAAGACGATCTCGTTGTTGCTCGGGTTGTAGTAGGCGTTCACCGTCTGCGGCGTCATGTGCCACTCGTCCCGATCCACCGGCTTGCCGAGGCGCGCCAGGTTATCGGCGTATTCAAATTCGCTGGCCCGCAGCAGGTTGCCCACCAGATCGTCGGCGCGCAGGGAGAGGGCGCTGTAGTCCTTCCACTTGTCCGGGTAACCAATCTTGGGGCGGAACTTGGCCAGCTTCTCGAGGGCCTTGGCCTTGGTGGGCTCGCTCATCCAGTCGAGTTCCCGGATGCTCTCGCCGTAGGCGGTGCGCAAATTCTCCACCAACTGCTCCATGCGCGCCTTGGCGGCGGGGGGGAAGTAGCGGGCCACATAGCGCTCGCCGACCGCCTCACCCAGATGATCGTCGAGCACTCCCAGGGCACGCTCCCAGTCCGGACGCTGCTGCGGCGTACCGCTCAGGGTGGTGCCGAAGAAGGCGAAGTTGAGGCGGTCGGTCTCCTTGTCCAGATAGGGGGCCCAACTGCTGATGAGATGCCAGCGCAGGTAGGCGCGCCAGTCTGCCAGGGGCGTCTCCTGCATCAGCGCATCGACACCGGCCAGGTAGTCGGGCTGGCCGACGATGAGGCGCTGTTGCTTCGCAAGCCCGGTATCGTCGAGCCAGCGTCCCCAGTCGAAACGGCTGGCCAGTTGTTTAAGCTCGGCCTGGCTCTTGGGGTTATAGCCCTTCTCCCGGTCGCGCAGGGTGACATTGTCCCATTGCAGCCTGGCGATCCGGGTCTCCAGGGCCAGGATGCGGGCGGCTTGGGTATCGGCCTCGGCAGCGGGGATGCCGCTGCGGGCCAGCATGGCGGCGATATGAGCCTGGTACTTTTGCTGCAGTGCGCGCGCCTCGGCGTCGTCTTTGAGGTAGTAGTCCCGATCCGGCAGGCCGAGGCCGCTCTGGTAGAGGGTGACGCTGTAGCTGTCGGGATCTTTCTCGTCGGC
Source organism: Aeromonas schubertii (assembly GCF_000820105.1). Lineage (GTDB taxonomy): Bacteria > Pseudomonadota > Gammaproteobacteria > Enterobacterales > Aeromonadaceae > Aeromonas > Aeromonas schubertii. Next base: position 16,361 of record NZ_CDDB01000011.1, read on the forward strand.
CCCGATCCAGAAGGCGAAGGGGGCGCCGCCACCGATGCGTGCACTGCGGGCGAAGGCGTGGGCCAGATCGCTTTGGCTCTGGACCTTGTCTATCTCGGCAAGCAGCGGGCTGAGGGGGGCCATGCCCAGGGCATCGCGCCGGGTGCGGTCCATGTAACTTTCATAGAGGGCCGCGATCTGCTGATCGCTCCCCTCGCTGGCGTTGGCCTTGACCGCCTCATCCACCAGCACCTTGACGTCGGCCAGGGAGCGATCGCGCAAGGCATAGAAGGCGCCGTCGGCGGGGCGGTCGGCCGGAATCCGGGCCGTACCGAGCCAGTGGCCGTTGGCATAACGGAAGAAGTCATCGCCCGGCTTGACGCCGAGATCCATGTTGGCGCCCTGCAGTCCGCTGTGGCGAGGCGGGGTGCTCTGGCAACCGGCCAACAGGGCCAGGGCCACCAGAGAGGCGCTTAAGGTCAGCTTATGGGTCATTGTTATTCGTCTCTTGCTATCCAATAGGGGTTCAGCCTGTCCATGTTGCCGGGCGGCATGAGGGGAACACTCTATCAGTGCCCGATCCCGTGACTCAAGTGGTGGTACTGTTGCCGGGCGCGATGAGGGGAACACGTTATCACATTGGCCGATGCTGCGATTCAAGTGGTGGTATGATGCCCCGATCTGTACCCGGGATGCCTTATGACCACCTTCAGCGACTCTCCTCTGCGCCTGGCCCTGCATCAGGCGCTCGGCGACTACCCCTCTGCGCCCCTGTGTCTGGCCCTGAGCGGGGGGCTCGACTCTGCCCTGTTACTGACCCTGCTCGCCGCCGACCCGACGTGGCGACATCGCTTGGTGGCGATCCATGTGCACCATGGTCTGAGTCCCCACGCCGACACCTGGATGGCCTTCTGTCAGGCTCGCTGCGACGAGTTGGGGGTGCCCTTGGTGACGGAGCGGGTCCTGCTGGCCAGAGGGACGGGGGAGAGCCTGGAGGCCCAGGCGCGTGAGGCCCGTTATGAGGTGTTGCGAACCCGTCTTCCGGTGGGAGGCGTGCTGCTCACGGCCCATCACGGAGACGATCAGCTCGAGACCCTGCTGCTGGCCCTCAAGCGGGGTAGTGGTGTGCGCGGCCTGGGGGCGATGCGCCCTGCGCAGCCGTTTGGAGAGGGGGTACATCTGCGCCCCTGGCTCTCTTTCTCCCGCCAGCAACTGGCCGCGGCGGCGCAGCACGCCGGGATAGATTGGGTCGATGACGAGAGCAACGGCGACGCTCGCTTCGATCGCAACTTCTTGCGCCTGCACCTGGTGCCCTTGCTGCGCGAGCGCTGGCCCGCCATCTTGCAGACGGCCGGGCGCAGCGCCGAGCTTTGTGCCGAGAGTTCGGCGCTGCTCGACGAGGTGGCGGCCGAGGATCTGCAGCGCGCCTCCTGCGGGGAGGGGCTGGCCATCGCCGCTCTGGGGGCGTTTTCGGCTACCCGTCGTCATAACTTGCTGCGTTACTGGCTCCGGCACTGTGGTGCCAGCGCGCCCTCTCGCGAGCAGTTGCAGCGCCTCTGGCTCGAGGTGGCCTGTGCCAGGGAGGATGCCAATCCTTGCCTCAGCTGGGATGAGTGGAGTTGTCGCCGCCATGACGGGGCGCTTCACCTGCTGCGTCGTAGCGAGGGAGAGGCCCGCCCCCTGGCGTGGCAGGGGAGCCTGCAGCCGGGTCTGTCGTTGACGCTTCCCGAGGGGTTGGGGCACCTGCAACTGCGGGAGACACAAGGGGGGGCACTGCGATTGCCCCGGCAGGGGGAGCTGCTGTCGGTACGCTTCGACGTGCCCCCAGGATGCCGCTTGCATCCAGAGGGGCGGGCTGGCAGCAGAAGGCTCAAGAAGCTGTGGCAGGAGTATGGGATCCCCTCCTGGCAGCGAGGGCGCATCCCCATCCTCTATTACGGCGAGACTCCGGCGGCGGTGCTCGGGGTCTTCATCTGCCAGGGATTCATCTGTGAGGCCGGCAGGGGGCTCGCCTGGCAGTGGTGCCAGGACTAGCCGCGCCGCACCTTGCGCAGGTAGAGGTCGGCATCGGCCAGCTCATAGAGCTGGTGAACGCTCATGCCAGGATGCCAGCTGGCTCCGCCCATGCTGCAGCCCACCGAGAAGGTGGAGAGCTCACGGTGGCAGGCCAGCTGCTCGTTGAGCCTGAGCCAGACCGGCTGCCAGGCGGCCGGCTCGGCCGGCTGCAGGATCAGGGCAAACTCGTCGCCGCCGAGGCGGAAGGCCTGATCCGTGGTGCGGATCACCTCCTGCAGCAGGTGGGCAAAGCGGGTGAGCACCAGATCGCCGACCGGGTGCCCCCAGGTGTCGTTGATCTGCTTGAAGCGATCCAGATCGACCAGCGCCAGCACCAGGCCACGGGAGTCGCGGCTGTGCTGCTCCACCGCCCGGCCAATGGCCTCGTCAAAATAGGCGCGGTTGCCCAGGGCCGTGAGGTGATCGAGGCGCACCTGCAGTTGCAGCTGCTCCAGGCGCAGCATCAGGCGCAGGGGTTGCACCAGCACCAGGTGATACTGCTCCAGCAGTCGCAATTGTCCCTGGCTCGGGGTCTGATCCAGCCCATAGTGGATGAGGCCGAGCAGGTGGTTGTCACTGCCGCGCAGCTCGAAGCTGTGATGCAGTACGGCGCCCTCGCTGTTGATGATGTGGCGGGGTTGTCCGCAGTCGATGAGCAAAGAGCGGATCCGGACAATCTTTGCCGCCTCGCTGGCAAAGGTTGCCAGCAAGTCGCTCAGGCTCTGTTGGGCGAGCAGCGACTCGATCAGCGTGATCCGCTCCGCACTCGAGAGGCAGGTCAGGCGTTCACTCTGTCTGACCCAGTGGTCGAGCCCCTGGCTCAACATGCCGGCCGTCGTTGTATTGTCCACAGCCTACTCCTTACAACCCGGGGAATGACATTTTCCCCCTCTTCACGCAACACTTCTGCAAACAACGTGCCGAAAAGATGATCACTGCCTCCCGATTTGGCTGACTAGACTTAAGTCAATCAAACAGGAGGAAAAATTGTACCGGGAACTGCTGCTACTCCTGCTCGTCGCCGTCCTCTTGGTGGCACTTTTCCGACGCCTCGGGTTGCCGGCGATCCTCGCCTACCTGTTGGTGGGGGTGCTGCTGGGCCCCTATGGCAGCGGGGCGGTCAGCAATCAGGAGGTGATGCATACCCTGGGCGATCTGGGGGTCGTCTTTTTGATGTTCTCCCTCGGTCTGGAGTTCTCCCTGCCACGACTCATCGCCATGCGCCGCCTGGTGCTTGGTGTCGGTCTGCTGCAGGTATTGCTCACCTCCCTGCTCTGTGTGGCGGTCCTGCTGGCCTGGTCGTTCTCCCTGCCCCAGGCCCTGGTGGTGGGGGGCACCCTGGCCATGTCCTCGACGGCGGTGGTGATCAAGCAGCTGGGCGACGAGAACTTGCTGCATACCCGGCGTGCCCAGCTGGGGGTGAGTGTGCTCCTGTTTCAGGATCTGGCGGTGGTTCCCCTGTTGGTGATGATCCCCATTTTTGCCGAGCCTGAGGTGGAGGGGGTTGCCCTGCTCCAGCTGGTGCTGATCGCCTCGGGCAAGGGGATGCTGGCGCTGGTGGGCCTGTTGGCGGTGGGGAAGTGGCTGCTGCCCAGACTCTTCTTTGAGGTGGCCCGGGTTCGCTCTGACGAACTCTTCGTGATGACGACCCTGCTGGTGGCGCTGCTCGCGGCCCTGCTGACCAACTGGCTGGGCCTCTCCATGGCACTGGGGGCCTTCCTGGCCGGCATGATGCTGGGGGAGTCCCATTACCGGCACCAGCTTGAGGTCGATATTCGCCCCTTTCGCGACATGTTGATGGGGCTCTTCTTCGTCACCGTCGGCATGAGCATGGAGTGGCAGCGGGTGGCCCAGCACTGGTCCTGGGTGATGGGGGCCGTGCTCGCGCTCATGCTCTGCAAGGCGGTGCTGGTCATGTTGGCCGGGCGCCTGATGGGGGAGCGCAAACGAGACAGTTTGGCCGCCGGCATCATGCTGAGCCAGATGGGGGAGTTCGGCTTCGTGCTGCTGGCGCTGGCGGCCCAACACGGTCTGCTCAGCCGCGACCAGACCTCCCTGCTCATCGGGGTCGGGGTGCTCTCCATTGCCATGACTCCCTGGCTTATCAACCGCTCCCAGGCATGGGCCGCCTCATTGACCCGCTCACGGCTGCTCGCCCAGTCCGAAGTGGCCCAGAGCGGCCTGGGCAAGTGCGATCATGTGATCATCGCCGGCTTTGGCCGGGTCGGTCAGACCTGTGCCCGCTTCTTAAGGCTCGAGGAGATCCCCTTTCTGGCACTGGATCTCGATCCGGAGCGAGTCAGCGAGGCCAGGCTGGCCGGAGAGCAGGTGGCCTTTGGGGATGCGGGACGACGGGAGATCCTGCTGGCGGCCGGTCTGTCACGGGCCCGGCTGCTCATCATTACCTTCGACGACAGGCGGCGTATCGAAGGGATGCTGGCGCTGGTCAAGGAGCTGGCGCCCGGGGTCAAGACGCTGGTGCGCACTCGGGATGATACCCATCTCGAGGCTTACCTGGCGGCCGGCGCCCAGGAGATAGTACCCGAGTCCCAGGAGGGGGCGCTGATGCTGGTCTCCCATGTGCTGGTGAATTGCGACATTCCTATCGGGCGCATCATCCGCCGTATGGAGCAGGAGCGGCGCACCCACTATCGCTTCTTGCACGGCTTCTACTGGGGTGACCAGAGCGGCGCCGGGATCGAGCGGGAGCTGGTGCTGGAGCGGTTGCATCCGGTGCTGCTGGAGGGGCAGGCCTGGGCCATAGGGCGACGCATCGAGGAGTTGGGGTTGGCGGTGCATATCAAGGAGGTGCTGCGCGAGCAGGAGAGCCTGGAGCCCCTGTCGACCCTGCGTCTGATGAAGGGGGATACCATCATTTTGTTTGGCAACAGTGCCGACATCGAGCAGGGGGTCCAGCGACTGTTGGAGGGGGGCTAGCCTCAGGCCGGTTGCTCCGCCCGGTAGGGGGGGATGAGATCGAGAAAGGCGCAGACGCGCTCCTGATCGGCCAGGGTATCTTCATAGCCCAGTCGGATGAGGCGTTGGCAATAGCCCGGATGAAACATCAGGAAGCTGGCCAGGGTGCTCGGCTCATCCCCCTTGACCCCCAGGATCCGCAGCAGGCGACGCACATGGACGGGGAGCCTGGGCAGATAGGGGATCGCCAGTTCGTCGAGATCCTGGCTCGGCTTGAGCAGACAGGTTTCGACCGACTTGAGTTTGAGTCGCTCACGCTCCCCCCGCGGCAGCATGGCGAGCGTCTTGTTGATGCGCCACAGTCGCTCGAGATCCGAGTTGAGGGTGTCGGTGAAGACGGTGTTGAGCAGGTGGCTGGCGATCTCCGAGCTGGTCAGGCTGTGGCTGTGGGGCCGCTCCTTGTGGGGGGCATCGAGGGAGATCACCAATATATGCTCGGCCCCCAGGTGGATGGCCGGGCTTAGGGGGCTGAGCTGATGGATGGAGCCATCCCCATAGTAGTGCCCCTCGATCATCAGGGGGGGGAAGACGAAGGGGAGCGCCGCCGAAGCCAGCAGATGGTCGGTATTGATGACGGTTCTGACGCCACGGCGCCTCGCGCGCTCCCACGGGAGGTGATCGGGTCGCCCCTGAAAGAAGGTGGTGGACTGGCCACCATAGTAGTCTGACGCCGTGATAGCCAGCGCCTCCAGAGTGCCGTAGAGGAGGTTGTCGTCGATCCGCTCATAGTCGATGAGCTGATCCAGCAGGCGGCGCAGGGGGTCGTGGGAGAAGAGGTTAAAGGCCGGGTTGGGGGTGGGGCGAATCAGCCCCGCCGATCCCTCAAACAGGAGGCGGCGCAGCACCTGACCTGGAAAGAAGGTAAAGATATGGCGCGTCTCGAAGCGGCGCCACACCCACTCCAGCTTGCGTGCTCCCAACTGAAAGCAGGAGGCATAGCAGGCCAGGGCCGTCACGTTGATAGCCCCGGCCGAGGTACCGCAGAGGATCGGGAACGGGATCCCGATATTGCGCGGGTAGAGTTCGGCGATGGCCTTGATGGCCCCCACTTGATAGGCGGCGCGGGCGCCCCCCCCGGTCAACAGCAGTGCGGTGTTGGGCCTCGACATACAGCATGTTCCTACGACTTTTTTTTTAACTATAAGTCGCTGTCATCGAAGACCATTTTTTTTTCGTTATCGGGCTATCCGGGTTGCCGGCGCCGACCTGTTCGTCTACAGGTCGAGCTGCTGCAGGGCGATCACCGCCTGGGTGCGATTCTTGACCCCCAGTTTGCGGAAGATGGCGGTGATATGGGCCTTGATGGTCGCCTCGGAGACGCTGAGCTCCCAGGCGATCTGCTTGTTGAGGCTGCCATCGCGCAGCATCAGCAGCACCTTGTATTGCTGGGGAGTCAGGCTGGAGAGTCGCTCGGCCAGGGGATACTCCTCCTGTTGCAAGGCGATGCCCTCCGGCAACCAGGTGTCGCCACCGAGTACCGTCGTGAGCGCGTCGACCAGGGTCTTCATGGGGGAGGACTTGGGGATAAAACCGAGGGCCCCCATGGCCATCACCTGACCGATAATGGCGGGCTCCTCGGCTGCCGAGACCACGACCACCGGCAGATCCGGGTATTGGCCACGAAGGTGGGCGAGCCCCTCCAGGCCATTGGCCCCGGGCATCTTCAAATCAAGCAGCAACAGATCCACCTCGTCATGCTCTCCCAACAGGGCAAGCAAGGAATCGATAGAGTCTGCCTCGAGCAGGTGTGCCTGGTTCATGGCCAGGTGTACAGCCTGATAGAGGGCACCGCGAAAGAGAGGGTGATCGTCGGCGATGACGATGGTGAGTGAGCTGTCCATGGCGTTGTTAACAGATTGTTTTGTCAGGAAGCTAACACCCCGGAACGGTCGGGTCAAATGAGGGGAGGGACAAATGTGAGACGGGTGGAAAAGCGAAACCCCGGCACTGGGCCGGGGTCTCTGAATAGTGGTGGAGGGAGAAGGATTCGAACCTTCGAAGGCAGAGCCGTCAGATTTACAGTCTGATCCCTTTGGCCGCTCGGGAACCCCTCCACAGATTGTGTTCAGGAAAGTGGTGGAGGGAGAAGGATTCGAACCTTCGAAGGCAGAGCCGTCAGATTTACAGTCTGATCCCTTTGGCCGCTCGGGAACCCCTCCACGGGGTACTTCCTGATTGTCGCACTTGGTAGATGGTGGAGGGAGAAGGATTCGAACCTTCGAAGGCAGAGCCGTCAGATTTACAGTCTGATCCCTTTGGCCGCTCGGGAACCCCTCCTCAAGTGCGAGGCGAATACTACCAGAAACTTTTCGCTTGTGAACCCCGAAAAATAAAAAGATTGGTAAAAAAGCCTGTTTCACCCTGTTTTTTGGTTTGTTTGCTTATTTTTCGCCCTTTTGTGAGCGTTTCATGACCCGGAAGCGCCTTGCTGCGCCATCATCAGGATGGGATCCATGCGGCGGGCCTGCCAGTAATGGCGTTTCCAGTAGACGTTATCGAGGCGCGAGCGGATCACCCCCTTGCTGGTCGAGGCGTGGATAAATTCACCGCCCCCCGTATAGACACCCACATGGTATTGGTTCCAGCCGGTCTTGAAAAAGACCAGGTCCCCGTGACGCAGAGCGGAGCGGGAGACGGGAAGGCCGAGTTCGGCCTGGGATTCGGTGGTGCGGGGCAGGGGCAGCCCCAGTACCTGGCGATAGGCGAGCTGGGTAAAGGCTGAGCAGTCCAGGCCGTTGCGGGAGCTGCCGCCGAGTCGGTAGGGGACACCGCGCCACTCCTGATAGAAGCCTTCGAAGGCAGAGTGTGTTGACACCGGGGGAGGTGGAGGTGGCGTGGACGAGCAGGCAGCCAGCAGCATGAGAGTGGAAAGAAGAAGGTATCGCATCGACGTCTCCGCAAGATCCTTGTCTTATGGAGTGTAAAGCAGGGGGGTATTCAAAGAAAACCCGATGCCGATACCGGTTCAGTCGTGAAACAGGATAGCGCCCTCCCGATGCCATTCGGGAGGCTCGCCGGCGGGAGGGGTGCCCAGCACGAGCAGGGGGGCACCCGCTTTGAGCAGCGCGCGAAGAGCCCGCAGATCAGCATGCCAGTGATGCTCGCCGCCAATGCGGCAGGCCCCGTCGAAGGGGACGATCGAGCTCATGCGATGCAGGGGGACGGCCCGTACCGGTACCCCTCCCCGGGCTGAGGCGGTCATGGCGGCCGGAATGGCGTCGCAACAGGCGCTCACCACCATGCCGGCCTCGCGCAATGCATGGCAGAGGTGACCGTCATCGCCGCTGATGAGGATGTGGGCGCCGGGAGTCAACCGGTCGAGCAGTGGAGCCAGCTCAATCTGGTTCGGATGGGTCATGGGATTAGCCCTCCCGTCATAAGAGGAGAACACGGGACCTCGCAACATGAGGGACTCCCGCTTCGCCCTTCGACTTAGAGTGTAACGGCTGCCGCGCGGCCCCGCGGGACCTGCGGCCGGAAAGACCAAGGGGTTGGCATCGTGATGATGCCAACCCCTTGTTTTGTATGGCGCTCCCGACAGGAGTCGAACCTGTGGCCTGTCCCTTAGGAGCCAAGGTAGGTAGTGTTTCAGAAGGTTTTATAAAGTTGAGTTGCTGATGGTAACTGATTGTTTTTAATGTTTATTTTTCTTGTGTTGGGTTTCAGCTAGTTTCATGAAGTCTCACCCTATATCATGTTTGCTGTGGTACCCCAAGTGGTACCCCAAACAGGGGGAGAGAATGCTATGGCAAGAAAACCGGTAACGCAGGATCGAGAGATCCCCTCATTGATTTTGCAAGGTGAGGCTTCGATTACCCGCTATGCGGTGAAATCTCCTCATGGCGGTGGATTAGCCATTGAAGTTAGGGCTGGGAAGAGCAAGCGGTTTGTCTATCGTTATCGGATTGCTGGTACTCAGGCGACAGTTGTTCTGGGTAATTACCCGGCGTTGTCGTTGGCGCGAGCCAGGCTTGAGCATGCAGAGCTGGCTGCCTTGGTAAAGAAAGGGATAGATCCACGCAAGCATGTAGCTAGTGAAAAGGCTAAAAATGAAACCGCCCTGACGATGGATGAGTTACTTGGGCGATGGCTCGATGCACAACGTATTGCTCAGGTCGTCAAACCCAAGACCCTCCAATGTCATCAGGATCGTTGGAATCGTCATCTCAAGAAGACCCTCGGCAATATTCGTTTAATCGATCTGACTCGTGCACACCTGGCACAAGCGTTAGAGATAACTCGGCGTGCAACAAAAGACGAAACCCGTAAGGGGTTGGGAACGCTGAACCAGATGTTGGATTATGCGGTGGTTCACTGCCTTATCGAGGCCAACCCTGCGAGACTGTTGCGGCCCAAGGATTTTGGTGCCAGTGCTGGTTCGCCAAGAGAGAGATGGCTGACAGTCCCCGAATTGCGCAGGCTATGGAAGGCGATGGATGAGGATCTTGGCAGTGGTGGTAGCTTGGCGGCTGGAGGGCGTGGTGTTTCTCGCCATGCCACTATTTCTCTACCAGCAGCGAATGCGATCAAGCTATTAATACTGACTGGATGTCGTAGAGGTGAAGTCGCCAATATGCGTTTTTCACATATTAGAGACGATATGTGGACGATCCCTGATACCAAGAATGGGAGGCCACATTCGGTATTCTTATCTCGACAGGCGAAAGCGTTGATTGATGAACAGGCACTATATGTAAACGGTGACTTTGTTTTTGAATCAGACAGACCTAAAAGTGATGTTATTGAGCCAATTTTAGTTGACTCGATAACTAGAGCTTTAAGGCGTTTAATTTCTCGTTCACTATCTGATATGGAGCCATTTACCGTACATGACTTACGACGTAGTGCTGCAACCAATTGGGCTGAGAGATTAGATGCAGAAGAGAGAGTGATCGAATTATGTTTGAATCATCTCCCACTCAATAAGTTGGTTAGAACCTATCATCGTTCGCGACATGATGATAAGAAAAAAATGCTATGGCAACGCTGGGGCGAATTGGTTGAACTTGAGATAGCAAATGAGCCGCAAAAAAATAATAATCATGGGAATGTTATTGAATTCATCAAAAAAGTAAAATAAAAAGGCGGACTAGTGTCCGCCTTCTTTTATTTTTTCATATTCTTCTCTAATCAGTCTTGTGACTACCTCATTTTTTCTTCTATCTGTGTTTTCACAGATAAAGTCTAGTTTTTTAATAATATCTTCAGATAGCACAATGCTTACCGCCTTTTTGCCGTTGTTCTTATCACGATATGCCTTTTGTGACCAAGCTGATTTCATTTTTGCTAGCAATAATTCTCTTCTATCTTCAGAGTCGTTGAGTAAGTCGAAGGTTGTTATTATTCCATTTAAGTGATTTTTTGGATGCCCATTTTCGACAAACCATATCGGATTGCTACCTTTGTAAAGGTAGTTCCAAGCCCACTCTTTATTGTTTGAGTCTGCCCATTGGACAACATCACGTATCTTACTTACGAATATCCACTTTTCTTTTAAAGTATTAAGTATGGTGTTTTTTATTTTTGGTTCATTGTTCAATAAATCAAAAAAACAAATGATAGCTGCTTTCTTTGCTTTACTATCTTTTGGCAGGAGTGGGATTTTATTTATCTCAAAGAGATAGTTGTTAGTTAAGTTAAGACTTACTCCATTATTGAAAATATCCACTTTATCTATATTAAGATTATAGTATGATGTTGATGGTTTTAAAATTCTAACGCAAGACCAAATATAATCGCATAACCTTTCATTTTCTGTATCAATCCAGTCAAAGTTACTTAGTTTAATGCATTCAAAATTGATATAATCAATCAACGTAACCTTGTCAATGTTTTGTTCGGCACGGAAAACTTTATATGCCGCGCGGTTTAATATAGCGCTGGCGTTTTTTTGAATTTCTTTTAAAAAGGTATTTTCATCATAAATATGATTGAAGTCTACATTCGGAATTATTTTTGATAGATAGTTTACTTGTCTATTTGTAAGGCCAATTGAATTGATTGTTTGAGGCATTTTAGTGTCCACTCTTTTCAATTACTTAGTAATTTATTGTGTAATTAATGTGTTTTTGTCATGTATCTATGACTGCTTATGGAGTGATTTTCAACTCAATTATGTCACATTTCTGAGCATGATCACTTAAGTTGGATGTTCTATCTATGCTGGATTTATGTTGTTTAAGGCTCAATGCTACATAAAGTGCTTATGGCTTTGTGCTGCAGTCATTGTGTCTACCTGGAACAAGATTGCATCACTCATCCGCTTGACCTTGTAACAGTAATGAAGGGGTTGAGCTGTTATCTAGATATCCATTTTGAATAATAAAGCGTTACTCTTATGTATGACCATAAATGTCATATGCAGTACAAGTAATGCTTTTATGTATGTTGCAGGACTTATAGTGCGGTGTGTCCTGTAGTTGTTTTTGCTGGTGCTCTGATGAGGCATGTTTTTTACATGTGGACATTCTCCTATGGACGACAAAGGAGCTCATCATGAAACTACTTAAGTTGAAAGATGTCATGGCAATGACATCACTCTCTAAGGCATCTGTTTACCGTCAGATGAATGACGGGAAATTTCCAGCATCAGTCAAGATCGGCCCAAGATCTGTTGCTTGGGTTAGCTCTGAAATAGAGTCATGGATTGAAGAGAAAATAAATCTTCGCTAGGGGTAATTTCTGACGAGCAATTGAAATGAATTGGCTCGTTGCTCAGGCTAGAAGTCTGGTCCTATCAGGGATTAGAGTTATTTAGCTGGTTTGACATTCAATGCTTTGATGTCGGCAATAGTAATATATAAATAAAGAGTGTAAATAAGGAGTGAAAATAAACACTAAATAAAATTGCATACACAGTATGTATATCGGCAGTGCAGATATGTGGATGTCATAACCATCAGCATACCGAAATTCATAACCCATCATATCGCTAAGTTGATAGCACCGTTTCAAACCCTCAATGAAAGTGTGCTAGTGCACACTCGCAAACAGCCACCTTAATTCTAATACCGGCATACATTCTCAGAATGTAGCCCTTCTTCTATCTATGGAGTTTAATATGTTTAACACTCTTAATGAATATCGAGTGGCGGCTGAACGCCACTATCAGAATAGTGGGTATACTTTCGATAAGGATAACCTCAGTAAAATTGTTGCTGTGATGAATCATGCTTTTGCTCAATACTCTAGGGTATTTGCTTTTAGAGTTGACCTTCGCTTCCCTGATAATTTGTTTACCAGGATGCTATCAGAAGGTAGTTCACGTTATCATGGCGCTGTGTTGAAAGCATTCTTTGCGGAGCTTGAAAAACTGTTTGTTCTGGATCAGCTGTCCCAAGCTACAAATGGGAAAAGGGTTCGCAAAACAGAAATCAGATATGTTTGGGCGAGGGAGCAAACAGCAGAGGCTGTCGTTCCTCACTATCACTTGATGTTTTTCTTAAATGGGGATGCCTATTGCTCTCTGGGGAGATTTAAGTCTGAGAATATGAATCTGGCAAACAAGCTTAGAGTGGCTTGGCATCGAGCTGTCTTTGAGGCGGATGTATCAATTGATTTTTGCAGGAGGCGAGGGTTAGTTGAACTTTCAGAGAAGGGACAGCACGAAGTTTTTTCAGGTGATCCTGTGGCTATAAAAAAAGTGCTACTCCATGCGGCCTACCTTGCCAAAAAGGAATCGAAGCGCCGTGGAGAGGGATATCAGTGTTTCGGGGGGAGTAACCTTTGAAGGCTTATTGGTGTTGATAAAAAGACTTTTACTGCAGTTTTAGATGGCATCTGATCTGGGAGTTTCTGCTCCCGGATCTGTTAAGCTAACCCTCATTTGTTATCGCATCAGTTGGAGTAACCCATGGCAGCCTATTCCCCTCCCTTCACCCTGACCCACGCCATGTTGAGTCGAGTGGCGGAGATCGCCGAGTTGGTGGGGCAGTGGCGGTTTACTCAGAGCTCTCAGGTGCCGATGCTGCGTCGAGAGAACCGGATCCGCACCATCCAAGCCTCGCTAGCTATTGAGCACAATACTCTGAGTGTTGAGCAGGTGACGGCAGTGATTGAGGGGAAGATGGTGCTTGGGCTTCCACGGGAAATCCAAGAGGTTCGTAATGCATTTGCGGCCTATGAAGCAATGCCTGATTGGGATCCGGCTTCAGCGGAAGACTTACTTGGTGCTCATGGACTCCTGATGCGTGGACTCTGTGATGATGCGGGTCACTGGCGTAGCGGTGGCGTAGGTATCTATCGAGGCGAGCAGTTAGTGCATATGGCTCCCCCTGCGAACCAGGTCCCTCGTCTAATGGGACAGCTATTGACTTGGCTGGCTGAGACCGAGGCTCATCCGCTGATCGCTTCCTGTGCCTTGCATTATGAGTTGGAGTTTATTCATCCCTTTGCGGATGGAAATGGTCGGATGGGACGTTTATGGCAGACGGTGATATTGAGTCGCTGGCAGCCAGTAATGGCCTTCTTACCAGTGGAGACGGTGATCAAAGCTCGGCAAGATCACTACTATCAGCAGCTAAGTCAGGCTGATAGTCGCAGTGATTGTACCGATTTCATCCTCTTTTTGCTGGAAGCGCTGCGCGATGCGCTGACCCAAGCGATTGCGATTCAACCAACAGCAGTATCACCTCATCAGGAAAAAATGCGGGTAGAAATGAAGGTTGAAACGCAGGTAGAAAAACGGGTGAAAACACCGCAGGCTATCTTGGCGGAATTGGCGGCTGAGCCGACCATAACTCTCAAGCAAGTTGCAGAGCGGATTGGCAAGTCGACCAGTACAGTGGAGAGAGCTGTGGCCGTGCTGGTCAAAGACGGACGATTACGCTTTGTTGGACCGCGTAAGAGCGGACGTTGGGAGGTTACTGGATCCTGACGTGTAATCATCTAGCCTCGCAGCTAACCGACTCAGGGCTACCTCGCCACCGGCAGGTCCTCCCAGCGGGTGGTGTAGCAGGGGCTCAGGTGCTCTTGTCGCATCATCCACTCAGGCGACCCCGTACCTTGGCTGGCAAAGCCTACGCGCCCCAATCCCTTGGCTTTGATCTGGTCCATCACTGCCATCAGCGCATCTGATTGAGCGGAGGACGGGGCAAACAGATCGGCCTGTTGCTGCCCCTTGGGGGTGAACTCACTCAGCATGATGCCCCCCTTCTGATAGCGGTAACCGTCGCGCCAAATCTGCGGTAGCAGCACGTTCACTTGCTGCAGCAGCAACCGGGTATCATCGCTAGGGCAGACCAGCCGGACGCCAGCCTGCTCACTGTAGTAAGGCGCTCGTTCGTCAAAGGGGCTGGTTCGCACGAACAGGTGCACCCGCTGGCAACACATCCCCTCGGCCCGCAGCTTCTCGGCTGCGCGAGCCATAAAGCCTGACAACGCTTGAGCCATTTCTCCACGGCCAGTCACGCGCTCACCAAAGGAACGGCTCGAGAGGATCTGCAACTTCGCCGCGGGTTCAACGGTCAGCTCTGCGCAAGGCAGGCCACGCAGCTCCTGTACGATCCGCTCGACCACCACGCCGTATTGGGCGCGTAACCCTTTGGCGTCGCTAGCCACCAGGTCAGCAACGGTGTTGATGCCTTGTGCCACCAACTTGGCCCCCAAGCGCAGTCCTATTCCCCACACCTCGTCCACCGGGGTGATAGCCATCAGCCGGGCACGGCGCAGCTCGTCACGCAAGTCCACAACGCCGCCCGTGGCAGGCCACTTTTTGGCTGCATAGTTGGCCAGCTTGGCGAGGGTCTTGGTGGGGCCAATCCCGACTCCTACCGTTAGGCCGGTCCACTGCCACACTCGCTGCCGGATCTGTTGTCCATAGGCTGTCAGGTCCCCGGCAAACGACTCCGACAACGCCATGAACGCTTCATCGATGGAGTAGACCTCAAGCTCAGGGGCCATGGTCTCCAACGTGCTCATCACCCTGCCAGACATATCGCCGTAGAGCGCGTAGTTGGAGCTGAATGCCACACCGCCATGCGCCTCGAACTGCTCGCGGATCTTGAAGTAGGGCCCGGCCATCTTGATACCCATCGCCTTGGCTTCGGGGCTGCGCGACACCACGCATCCATCGTTGTTGGAGAGCACCACGATCGGGCGGCCACGCAGCTCAGGGCGAAACAGCCGCTCACAGCTGGCGTAGAAGTTGTTTACATCAACGAGCGCTATAGCCATCACGCTGCCTCAGATTGCCAATCACATGGGTGACCACTCCGAACAACTCCAGGGAGAGGCTCATACAAGGGTCGACAGGCGCGAACGCCGGATTGGCTGGCAACAGCCGCAACCTCGGCTTGAGCTGCAAGGTCTTTACCGTGAAGCCGCCATCGAGTAGTGCAATCACCACATCACCATGGCGCGGGGTGAGGCTCTTATCGACCACCAGCAAGTCACCGGGAAAGATGCCGACCCCGGTCATGCTCTCCCCCTCGGCACGCAGATAGAAGGTTGCTGCAGGGTGGGCCACGCAGTGGGTGTTGAGGTCCAACTTCCCTTCCAGATAGTCGCTGGCTGGGCTGGGAAAGCCGCAAGAGGCGCGGTGCAAGAACAGCGGGATGGTCACCTCGGCGGGTGATGGGTCTGGGGTTAACAACTTCATGGTAATAACGCCTGTATTTATATACAGGTATTATAGCGCACCACCTTTGAACCAGCGCAAGTCCCGCATGCCAGTGATGGCGTACCATGGTGCCAACAAATAACAAAGAGGTCAGTATGAGTCACAATCTGTGTGCCCTACCGAAAGAGCAGCAAGAACGGGTCGAAGTCGAGAAGGCCGCCGCGTATGCGGTATGGAAAGAGCGCAACGGTCACTTGGCCAGCGCAGAAAGCGAAGCAAGCCAGCATAAGGGTGAGTTGGGCAGCTACTTTCTTGAGCAAGTAAGTAGGTACAAACGGGGCTAGCCTTCCTGTAGCCATGTTTTTATTCTGGGAATACCCTAAGTACCTTAACTCTCGCGCAAATCCGGGCGTCGGAGCTTGAAGATGCAGCCCTTGGCTACCAACTCGTCCCGGTTTGCCAGCACCAGCGGGTAGAGCAGCGGATGCTGTTCGTGATCGCCGTTATAGCTCACCTGCATGCGCTCCAGCGCGTAATGCATCAAAGGGATGCGCTGATTGAGCAGCAGCTTGCCATCCGGCATGGCATAGTCACTGGCAATGATGGCCTGTTGTCCTGCGCTGAGGGTTGGGTTGGGTATGACCACCGCAGTGACCTGAGTGCTCCACTCAAGATCCTGATCCCGGCCGTGAGGGGAGGTATCCAGTAGCTCAGGTTCCCCACGAAAGCGGCTCATCACAAAATCCAGATACACCCCTTTTTTCTCGCAGTAAGCGCGAACGTGCCAGCGGATCCCGTCATAGACCAGGGTATGGGGCACGATATTGCGGCCGCTCTGCTCCTCTGAGCTGAGGGATACGTAATCGACATCGACCCGCAACTGACCGCGAGCCGCTTGCACCAGACCCCGCACAATCTTGGGGTCGATATGGCGGTTGGGTACCTCCAAGATCTCGATATGGCCGTAGCGCAAATCCATCAGCGGCAGGGTCAACAGCTCCGCTTCATGTTGGCGTTGGTGCTGTTTTTCACGATGTAACAACATCAGGTACTCATCTACTTTTCCTTCACTAAAGCGGGGCACAAATTGCGCGGTAGGTTTGTACCCTTTCAGGCGTCGGTCATAGACCAGCCCTTCTGGTGAGTAGTAGGTCAGGTAGTGATTGATATCCCGTGATGCTTGCTGGCGGCCGATATTGAAGGCGGTCATCAAATGATTGGTGGTCAGCCGCCCCTCCCACTGCAACACGATCTCCAGCAGACGAAAGCGCATGGTCTGATCCCAGGTGAGCTCTTTGGGGGTCATATGTGCTCCAAAATGCGACATGTGTATGTAGCCAGTATTTTCATGTGTATTTAGACTACACATACTCATTCTACTTGATCAGTCAATCAGCAGGGTAATGGGGGGCTTTCCTTCACTGGACAATTTTCCACATCATTGGCTCGCAACAGTCTCAGTCTTGCCAGAGCATTGGTGCCTCTCTCTCTTCCATGGAAATTACACGTATGAAAAACAGACAAAGCGCCTCCAAGGGATGCCTGCTGGGCCTCGCTATTGGCGATGCATTGGGGACAACCCTAGAGTTTGCTCCCCGTGATAGTTACACGACATTGACAGATATGATCGGGGGCGGGCCATTTAAGCTCGAAGCTGGTCAATGGACCGATGATACCAGCATGGCGCTATGCCTAGCTGACAGCCTGTTGGCATGTCATCGTCATGACCCGCTCGATCAGTTAGCTCGCTATCAACGTTGGTATCGGCAGGGTGAAAACTCAGTGACAGGCTATTGCTTTGACATCGGTAGCACTGTCAGAAGTGCGCTGCGTCGGTATGGCCAAAGCGGCGATCCTTATCCCGGCAGTGAAGATGCCATGAGTGCAGGAAACGGCAGCTTGATGCGATTAGCTCCCATAGTTCTCTTTTACAGTCAGCATAGGGTGCAAAGAGAGAATGCTCTGCAATATCTCTTGAATATGGTTGCACTGAGTTCTCGTACTACCCATGGTGAGGCTCGAGCCGTTGCGGCATGTCAGTTGATGGCGCTGTTTATTGATAAGGCGTTGCTCATCGATCCCTCCCAAGATGATGGCAAAGATGCGGTGCTGAAACTGACGGAGTCTGAGCTGAGTGCGTTGGGAGTATTGCCTGAGGAGATAGCCTCGATCGCGTGTGGAACTTATCGCCACAAGACTCGCCACGAGATTTCCAGTAGTGGTTATGTTGTGCACAGTCTGGAGGCGGCACTATGGAGCTTCTGGCATAGCACTACATTTGCCGAAGGTGCTTTGCTGGCTGCCAATCTAGGGGATGATGCCGACACTGTCGCTGCCATTTATGGTCAACTGGCCGGTGCCTATTACGGCGAAGAAGGAATCCCGGCTAGTTGGCGTGAGCGTTTAGCCTGGTATGACAAGATTTCTAATATGGCACTGACTCTACATGACGCCAATACCTGCCGCTTGCCTCAGGACTGCGAATTGGCCGAACTGGTTATGCGTATGCAAGGTGCTGTGGATCAGAGTGAAGATCAGCAGGCATCGGTGCTCGCCTCCGCCTGCTATGAGCTGGGAATTATGCAGCCAATCGGTTCGGATTGGCCACAAGCCAGCGCTGTAATGGCGCAGCCATCATCCCTGACACCGGCAGAGCAAGAGCAGGCACAGAGTGCCGTAATTGCGACCTGGTCCAGGCTCGACTGCTGCTGCATGTTGACCGCACTCATTCGGATGGATCGTTTGTGCGACAACCTTCTCTATGATGCTGTGCGCAGTGGCCTTGTTGCCATGATATTGCAGAGACTGTCTCAACTACTGGAGGTTTAGTTGGGTACTATCGGCTCTCAAGCTGGATCGTCTGTCATTTCATTCTCAATTGCTCAATCTTCTTCACCTCCAGATTTTAGGTAGTTCATGACGCGACAACATTTGATTTTTATCGGCGATATACATGGGCAACACGGGAAGCTGCGTGCGCTGCTCGAGCATCTCGATTTTATTCCTGATCCGCACCAAGAACGCCGCAAGTTGGTTTTTCTCGGTGATTTGATCGATAACGGGCCAGGGCATGAGATAGATCATCGAGGGGCGCTGACCATGGTCAAGGCCCTGTGTGAGCAGAAACTTGCCTGTTGCGTGATGGGCAACCATGAATTTAATGCTGTGGGTTGGGCGCTACGTCACCCCCAAACAGGCTTGCCGCTTCGTCGCCACAGCGATAACAACCGCAAACAACACCAGCGTTTTCTAGATGATGTGGAGGAGGGGAGCGAGCAACATCAGGCCTGGATCCACTGGTTTATGACGCAGCCCCTCTTTCATGACTTCGGCCATGTCAGGGCTATTCATGCCTGTTGGCACGAGGGCTCCATCCAAAGGATCCGGCCATATCTCAACGAGGACAACAGCCTGAAGGCTGAGCATTGGCCCGATGCCTTCGACGAGCGACACGAGCTGTATCAGCTGTGTGAAACCTTGCTCAAGGGACCAGAGTTGGCATTGCCGCAAGGTTACAGCTTCTTGGATAAATCCGGCACCGAGCGTCACCGGGTCCGTATCAAGTGGTGGTGTGAAGAGGCCAAGACCTATCGCGATATAGCCCAAGTACAACCCGAGATGGTCAGTGGGATCCCCTCTGTGCCTCTGGCTGGAGAGCACCGTAATCCGGTGATCGAAACCCCGGTTGTTATTGGTCACTACACACTGACAGGGCTCCCGGCTCCACTGAGCGATAAGGTGGTGTGTGTCGATTACAACGCGGCGAGTACCCAAGGGGCGTTGGTGGCCTACTGCTGGTGGAATGATGAAACGCCGCATCAGTTGCATGAACGCAACTTTGAATACCTGGGCACCATGGCGTTCGGTCAGGAGGGGTTGGTGGCAATGATGGCGTTGTTCAATCAACTTGCAGGTCGTTATCCCCCCGTGTCATTGACGCCAGATCAATGTGAGGTGATTCGTCACTGTCTGCTGAACCATTGGGATCCCGCCTTCGTAAGCGGGCTCGAGGAGTGCCGGAGTGAATATGACGACCACATCACTACGCTTGCTACCTTGGCTCAACAAGCGAGCTGGGGCGATTTATCCGCTTATCTGATGGGAATAACCAAAGTCTATTTCAATCAGGATCTGGATCCTGTTTGTGCGGACCGTTTGGCCAAGCGGTTGCGGTTGATTATGAATCAAGACAGGGATTGATCCCGGGCCCGCATCGATAACTTATTTAGCAGGAAAGCAGAAACATGAAACGATATTTGAAAGTGGGTGATCGCTGCAAACAGTGTGACACCCCTCGGGTAGACATTAGCCATGAGATACTACTCGAGATTCAACGTGAGCTTCACCCGTCGATTAAATCAATTCCTGCGAGTGTGCTGGCAAAGGGCAGGGATATTTATGCGATCTGCCCGTGTTGCGATCTTTATGCGCTGGGCATGGATCTGGAGACCGGTTACCCCTTTACCGAGGTTGATGGGCAGACCACCACCATTCACGAGCTCACTTCAAGGCCAGAATGGCGATGGTAAATCGCATTCCTGCCTGAAAACACGACATGTGCAAAACCCCAGTATCGAAGCTGTGCGGCTGGCCCGGTATAGTCAGCCGAGTTCACGTCAGAGGGGATATGCGATGAGTAACCAACCCGGCTTTTGGTTAGCGACACGCCCGTTGTCACTGATCGCCCTGTTGCTGGGCCTAACGCCGCAAATCGTGTTTGCTGCCAACTGCACCTATCGGTAAGGTACGTTGGGCCATACCCACTACCGGTGTGACGATGGCAAGCAGGGTGTCC
This sequence comes from Aeromonas schubertii, assembly GCF_000820105.1. GTDB lineage: Bacteria > Pseudomonadota > Gammaproteobacteria > Enterobacterales > Aeromonadaceae > Aeromonas > Aeromonas schubertii. Next base: position 36,724 of record NZ_CDDB01000011.1, read on the forward strand.
TGCGTGAGGATACTCTCGGCAATATCAGGGATTCGGGCTCGGGCATCACCTGGCGCACTGATGTCTTGGGCAGCCTCAAGGGCAGTGACGGTACAACCTACCGTGAAGATGCATTGGGTAATGTGCGTGGTAGCAACCCAAAAACTGGGGAGCGGGTGATCTGGCGTGAGGATAGCCTCGGCAATTTACGTGCTTCCGACGGTACCGTCTGTAGAACCAACGCTCTGGGGCAGTTGAAATGCAGTGGTGAAAGCCTGCCGCCAGTCTTGTTGGGGCAATGACCATCGAAAATGAGGTAGTTGTCGTCGTTCAGGCAGCCCCAGAGGGATAACTGTGCGCTTGGTTAAAGGCAATGTGGCTCGTTTCGCGTATGATAACCGCGTCTTAGAACCCATTGTCGAATAGAGAGTAGTTATGACGGCCAAAGCATATCTGGGCGACATCATCGGTGGCAGTATCATGTTGCGTGAGAGCAGAGTGGTTGCTGAACTACTGCTACAACATCAGGATGAAGTGAGCTGGAGTGATGCCATTGTTAACGAAAATGCATTACAAAAAACCTCTGTGCATAGTGCTAAGCGGATGGCATCAACTCTTCGCAAAAGACTTGAGCCGATGGGACGGGATTTCTGGACTGCACTGCTGCAGGTGTCTGATGACCTGGCAAAGCAGATGTTACTGCTGGCAACCATATGTCAGTCTCCCGTTCTAGGCGATTTTATGGCAACGGTTGTTTCCGATGCTAGGCGCATGTATCGAGAATCACTGCGTAGCGATGACTGGCAGGAATTTATTTTGTCTCGGCAACGGGTTGTTGATGGCCTTGAACAATTTTCAGCGAGCTCAATTCAGAAAATGGGGAATAACGTTTTTAAGATCCTGGCAGATGTTGGGTATCTGGAGTCTGGTCGTTCGAGAAAATTGCAGAATCTTTACCTGTTACCCGAAGTGAGAGAGTGGTCGATGCGCTTGGGCTGTCCAAAAGCCTATGAGGCGATGGAGTCAGCACGATGAAGGTGCGGTGGGATAGCGAGCCGCAACTTAAGGCTCGCTTGGAGCAGATAGAAGCGCGCTTGCAAAGTGACAGTTTCTTGAACAACCGAGAATTGGGAGGGGAGATCGGATTTTATATCTTCGATTATCCGCCTCAATTTGAGTTGATCGTGCGCGAGTATCTCGAATCAAGCCTGCTCCAGGTGCGCAAGCAAGGGCTGCAATTTTTGCACCTCAACTTGTTTGAAGAACTACTCGACATGTTGCAGGGACGAAAGCTGTTAGATAAGGCCTTTGAACTGGAATTGAAAAAAGGGACGGATGAGTTGGCCAAAGCGTTGAAAGGCCCTCTCGAGCAAGGGCGTGTTGCCCAGCATTTGATGAGCAAAATTCGTCCGACCAATCCGCAGTTTGTGCTGTTGTCCGGCCTTGGCCAATGTTGGCCATTACTTCGTGGCCACAGCTTGCTCAATGCTCTTCATGCACATATGGGCGCGATCCCTCTGGTGCTGTTTTATCCAGGGCGATACAACGGTCTTGAGCTCTATCCCTTTGACCTGGATCGCGCCGAAGTGGCAACAGCCAATTACTATCGTGCGTTCCAGCTAGTGCCGCATGCTTCAAAATACCAAGGTGGATAGCCACCTTGGTTTTCAGAGATAGGCCAATGAGCTGTGACTGAAGTGGCATAGAGGGGTTGTTTCGTTACAAAAACTTTCGAACCTCAGCTGTTGGTAAGCCAATGGCGCGATAACGTAAATCACTAAACCGCTACAAGAACGGTAACCTGCAAACAAGAGACATGGGATCATCGATGCAAATCAAAGAGCTATTTACCAAACAACTGGATCGTCCAATCAATGGCGTGGTGAAAGCCGAACAGCTGGATGAGCAAATTATCTGGACTGAGTTGGATGAATATGTGGTGACCCGTGAACTTGATCGCCATCTCCGCCATTTCTTCGAGACCTATTTGCCTGGCGTCACCCATCCTGATGATCCCAGCGTGGCTGGTAAGATAGGTATCTGGGTCTCCGGTTACTTTGGCTCCGGTAAATCGCACTTTATCAAAATTCTCTCTTATCTGTTGGGTAACCAGAGAGCCGTTCACGGTGAGCAGAGCAAAGCTGCTATCGATTTTTTCAAAGATAAGATCAGTGACAACCTGCTCTACAGCGATATTCACGCAGCGGTGAATCGTCAAACTGAGGTGATTCTTTTTAACATCGACAGTCGTGCTGATACTGAAGATAAAGAAGATGCCATCCTGAAAGTGTTCCTGCGGGTGTTTAACGAGCGGCTCGGCTATTGCGCCGATCATCCTCATATTGCACACCTTGAGCGAGAGCTCGATGCTCGTAATCAATATCAAGCGTTCAAGAGCAAATTTGCCGAGTTGACTGGCTCCTCTTGGGAAGAGGAACGTGATGCTTATGGCTTCTGCCGCGATGAAATGGCGCAAGCCTGGGCTCACGCCACAGGCCAATCGGAAGCCTCCTCGGTGCAGAGCATGGAAAACTTGGAGTCCATGTTTACGCTCGATATCAGCAACTTCTGCAAGTGGGTGCGGGAGTATCTGGATCGCAGTGCCCAAGAGAGTGGAGGTGATGGCAAACGCATCATCTTCCTGGTTGATGAAGTCGGTCAGTTTATTGGCAATAACACCCAGATGATGCTCAAACTGCAGACCATCACTGAGAATCTGGGGACTGCATGTGGTGGACGTGCATGGGTTATCGTTACCTCACAAGAGGATATCGATGCCGTACTTGGCGATCTCAGTGCGAAAAAAGGGCAGGATTTCTCAAAAATCCAGGGACGTTTTCATACCCGGATCTCCCTCTCCTCGTCCAATACCAACGAAGTCATCCAAAAGCGTCTGCTCGAAAAAACAGAAGCGGCTAAAGATCAGCTTGCTGAGTTGTTTATTCAGAAAGGCGATATCTTGCGCAACCAGCTGGCGTTTGATGCAACTACGACTGCCGAGTTGGCGAACTATCGCGACAACGTCGAATTTGTCGATCACTACCCTTTCATTCCCTATCAGTACTTGCTTGTGCAGAAGGTGTTTGAAGCGATCCGCAAAGTGGGGGCAACAGGTAAACACCTTTCTCGTGGTGAACGTTCTTTGCTGGACGCGTTCCAAAATGCGGCACGTCAGCAGATGAATCAAGGTGTTGGGGTATTGGTGCCGTTCCATGCCTTCTATCCGGCTATCGAATCGTTTCTGGATACCAACGTCAAACGCATTTTCGAACAGGCGGCTGAGAAACAGAGCCTCGACCCTTATGATGTCAGCATCCTCAAGTCACTGTTTTTGATCCGTTATGTCGATCTGGTTAAGTCCACGCTCGATAATCTGGTGACCCTCTCAATCGAAGAGATTGATACCGATAAAGTCGCGCTCAGAAAACGGATCGAGGCCAGCTTGCAGCGCTTGGAGAATCAACTGCTGATCGCCCGCAACGGTGATGAATATGTGTTCCTCACCAACGAAGAGAAAGAGGTCGAGCAGGAGATCAAACACACTCTGGTCGAGAGCACTGAAATTACACGTCTGCTGTCGAAGGTCATTTTTGATGAGGTAATGGGAGGGCGCCGCCAGTATCGTTATCCTGTCAACAAACAAGACTATCCAGTGAGTCGTTTCTGTAACGGTCATCCTTTCGATGGCAGCTTGCAGACTGATCTGGTGCTCAAAGTCATCTCTCCGCTTGATGCCAACTTCGATGGTTACAACGATCAGGGCTGCAAGGCGCTCAGTCTGGAAGGTCAAGGTAGCATCGTGATCCGCTTGCCTGATGAAAAGCGGCTATGGGACGAATTTGATACCTGGCTTAAAACCGAGAAGTTTCTGGCTGGTAACCGTATCCAGCGGCCGGAACAAGAGAAGCTGTTGGCTGAAAAGGCGTTGGAGAATACTCAGCGCCGCAATCGTCTGAAGTCGCTGTTTGAGGAGTTGGTAAAGCAGGCTCAGTTTTTTGCTATTGGCAACGAGCTACAGACCAAGTCAGGCAGTGTCGCGAATATGCTCGATGAAGCCTTTAGCTACGTGATCGAGAATTCGTTCCAAAAGCTCAGTTTGCTCAAGAGCTGCGGTGCCAACCCGATGCAAGAGCTTAAAGCGGTGATCGTTGCTGATGATACGGCGCAGCTCAACATGCATCTGGGTGACCAGGATCCGAACAGCAGTGCCAAGCAAGAAATTGAGTTTTACCTGAATGTATCGGAAGAGGCGAACAAGCCGGTCTACCTCAAAGAGTTGCTTGAGCGTTTCAGTGCTCGCCCTTATGGCTGGAACCGTGATGAAGTGATGCTGCAAGTCGCCCATCTGGTGTTGCTGGGTAAGGCTGCCCTATCGACCCCTAACGGCGATCTGCCACTTAATCGCAGCTATGACCAGTTCACCTCGGTGCGCAGCCATACCAGTCTGCGTATTCGCCGGGTGCGCCAGCATAGCGAGCAGCAGATTGTGAAGGCTGCACGTCTTGCCAAAGAGATCTTCCAAAAACCTTTCGATAGCAGTGAAAAAGAGCTGGCGAGCAAGCTGCAAGGCGAGCTAAGCCAGTGGCAGAAACTGCTTCAAGAGTTCGAGTTCAAGGCAAAGCAAGGCCATTGCCCTGGACAAAGCGTGCTGGAGAGTGGCAAACGACTGGTGGCAGGCCTGTTGGATCTGGGAAATAACAGTTATGCCCTGATCGAAGCGCTATGTGCCCAGGCCAATGATTTGCAGGATTTTGCTGAAGATTTTGAAGAGGTTGAAGAGTTCTATACCCGACAGTTTGACACCTGGCTGCAACTGCACCGCGCCTTGGGGGAACAGTTCCGCGCTAACCGTCATGCGCTTGAGCAAGACCCGGATGCCGCAGCGCTATTGGCACAACTGCAAGCTATTCATGATGACAAGCAGCCCTATGCCAAGTTGCGTAACGTCGGCACCTTGGTTGAGCAGATTAGCGCGATTAACCTTCGTTTGGTTGAGCAGCAGCGGGTAGTGAGCCTGCAAGCTATCGAACGAACCCAAATGGGAATCAAATCTTCCGTCAGTGACTTGCCAAGCGATCTACAAAATCAGGCCATGCGCCCCTTTGTATTGCTCAAAGAACGGGTCAGCAAGAGCGTCTCGCTCCATGAGCTGGTTAGTCTGGTCAAGGAGGCTGATGACGAAGAAGACAAGGTGATCGAGCTTATCAACCGCTTCAGTGCGCAGCAGTTGCAGGAAGAAAAAGACCGTGCTGAAGCTGCCAGAAATGTTGGCGTATCCGCACCGTCACAGGTCCAGGAGCCAGCCGCAGGGACGAGCTGCGGTAGCGCCCAGGCGACTGTTGAAAAGCCGGTTGCCAAACCTAAGCCCACCCCTAAGCCGATCGAACTGGTCTCCCCCACCGAGCTGCTGGGCGATAACCACCTCTTTATTGAGACTGAGCAGGATATCGAAGCCTATCTGGGCAAGTTGCGTAGCCGCTTGCAGCAGGCCATTGATGGTGGCAAACGGGTGCGGATCAAATAACGATCAAATAGATACTCCTCTTGCCTATGTTGGCAAGAGGAGTATCTGCGGAACAATCAAAAAAGGAGCAGCACATGCTGACCCATTTTGAAATAGACAACTTTAAATCGTTGGTTGGTTTTAGCCTGCCGCTTTCTCGCTTTAACTGTTTGATTGGGCTTAATGGTGCGGGAAAAACCACTGTGCTGCAGGCGCTCGATTTCGCCTCTCATGTCATGAGTGGCGAGGTAAGGGAGTGGCTGGATGCCCGTGGCTGGTCGGCTGCCGATCTCACGAGTCGCCTCGGTAATAAATCCAATATTGAACTGGCGTTAGAGTTAGATATCGATGGGTTGTTACTGCGATGGGAGGCAACGTTTAATCGCGTTCGACTAGCATGCACACGGGAGGAGGTGAAAGTAAGAAGCTCAGTACTGGAGGGTGCCAGGCAATACGAAATCATTGTTCGTGTAGATGGTGCAATCTACGAGCTTAAATCGGGTAAATATTGGCACCGCTCGGAAAGTGCAGACCCATCACAATGGAACGAAATTCCTTTTATTTACGAAGGCTCACTGCTTTCTCAGCTCAAAGACAATCAGCTCTCACCATTGCTACGTGAACTGCGCGAACGTATCAAAGCGATTCGTTCTCTCGATCTACTCTCACCAGAACAGCTGCGGCGTAAAACCCGTCTGTCGGATTTGACGGATGACATAGGCAGTGGTGGTCAGCAACTGGGCGCTTTTATTCACCAGCTTAAAGCTGTGCAGCGAGATCAACTGCTGCAAAGATTGCAGCGTTACTATCCTCAGGTCACCAAGATCCACACCAGCGTATTGCGCGGTGGCGCGATCAAATTGGAATTACATGAGAGCTATCAAGCGACTGCCCAAGATGGGCAGGAAAGCTTGCTGGCACAAGACATGGTCACCGAGGCCCGCCATATCAACGACGGTATGCTGCGTCTGCTGGCTATTTTGGCTCAGCAATTCAGCCCATATCAGTTTGTACTGTTCGACGAAGTTGAGAATGGCGTCAACCCCGAGATCACCGAGGCGCTGGTGGATGCGTTGGTTAGCTCATCCAAGCAACTGCTGGTGACCACTCACAGTCCTCTGGTGCTCAACTACTTAGAAGATGACATTGCCCGCCAGAGTGTGCTGTTGATCTACAAGCGGCCAGATGGCATCAGCCGGGCGATACGCCTGTTTGATGTGCCCATGGCCGCCGAGCGGTTGGAATGTCTCTCGCCGGGAGAGTCGATGCTGGATCTGTCGCTGACTCGAGTCGCAGAGGCTGCTGAGCAGATGGTTGATCCCTCCCGTGGTGAGGGTTAACCATGCTGCGTACCCTACTAACCTTCGGTGAAGGCCCGACCGATATGGGCCGTAGTCGTAATGCCCAAGCCTATGCTCATGGCGACGATCTGGAGGTCGGTCCCATGCTACGCCTGGCTCATCGGTTGTTGGGGCGTCATTTACCAGACTGGAATACTGACCTGTTCGACTTGCAGCAGGAGCACGCCATTCCCTCGGTATTGGTGGCCCCGGCAGAGATGAAGTCCTTGGTAAAAAGCTCTGCCATCAAATTGCCCAGTAAAAAGACCAAGCAAGGCTATCTCATTCATAGCAAGCGAGGCGCAGTATTGGGTGAGCTAGCTCAGCAGACCGGTTCACTCACCGAAGCTCAGCTGGCGATCTACTTTCACGACACAGACGGCACCAATCGCGAGCCTCATGACCCGAACGATCTAGTGCAGGCCGTGAATGAAGGGTTTCGCGCCGCAGGCTTTGCGGGTCAAGGCGTTGCCATGGTGCCGCAACCGACTTCAGAAGCCTGGCTTATCTGCTCGTGTAAGCCTGATGCCTATCAACATTGTGCCCAGCTTGAAACCCAGCTATCCGGCAATGATCGCTCACCTGCTCGCGCCCCCAAGCTGGTGCTGGGGCACCATTTGGGAAACCCCGATTATCACCGCGGTGATCTCTTACCTGTGGTGAATGCTATCGAACTCGACCGGTTGGATATGCCGACCTTTAACCAGTTTCGAGATGATTTAAAGCAAGGGATCCGCAATCTGTGCGGGGCGGTAGATGACTAAGCCCGTCATCAGCTAGCACACGTTGCTCAAATAAAAATAATGAGAAAAAGATGAACACCAACAACTTGAAAAAAGTCGCCCCTCGGGCGCGTACCGCCTTTATTAAAGCCATTACCGCCCGTGCCGGTGAGTTTGGTATCACCGCCAAGGGTGTGAGTGCCCCAACAATCAGTGGCGATGTATTGCAAGTGGCGGGTTTTACCCATCCTGCTCGCTTTGCCCCGGCCATTACCCGTCTGCAAGAGCGAGTGGCAAACGAGGGATTTGCTCAACTGATCGAGCAGATGGCCTACACCTGGTTCAACCGTTTCTGCGCTATCCGCTTTATGGAGCTGAAAAGCGAAGAGGGATATCTCGAGCACGGGGTGCGCCTGCTTTCGCACCCTACCCAGCCCCAGGGTTTTGAGGTGCTCGACCGAGCGCCTGAGGTGATCGAATCCTTAATGAGCGAAGGGGTTTCCCTTGATAAGTCAGCGCTGCTCGAGTTGATGCTGGCGGGGAACGAGCAAGAGGCGTTATTCCGTGAGCTGTTGCTCGGTCAGTGCCACCGCCTGCATCAGGCGATGCCTTTTCTGTTTGAAGCCATCGACGACGAAACCGAGTTGCTGCTGCCCACCGGCCTGACCCGTACCGATGCATTCTGGCGTGAACTGGTGGATGGGATACCGGAAGAGGACTGGACTCAGGTTGAGGTGATTGGCTGGCTCTATCAGTTCTATATCAGCGAGAAAAAAGAGCAGGTGATCGGCAAGGTGGTGAAATCGGAAGATATCCCGGCGGCCACCCAGCTGTTTACCCCTAACTGGATCGTCCAATATCTGGTGCAAAATTCGGTGGGGCGCTATTGGCTGCAGACCTATCCCGATTCTCCATTACAGCAGGCCATGCCCTACTATGTCGCCTCTGGTGAGCAGCCAGATGAGGTGCTAGCTGAACTTGCTCAGATGACTCCTGCGAGTATCGAGCCTGAGTCCATCAAGGTGCTCGATCCCGCCTGTGGCTCTGGCCATATTCTGGTGGAAGCCTATAACCTGCTTTATCGCATCTACGAAGAGCGCGGTTACCGCAGCCGCGATATCCCCACGCTTATCCTGAGCCACAACCTCTATGGCCTCGATATTGACGACCGCGCCGCACAACTGGCCGGTTTCGCCCTGCTGATGCGTGCCCGTCAGGATGATCGCCGTCTCTTCTCACGGGAGATCAAGCTTAACGTCCACGCTTTGCAGGAGAGCCGCCACCTCAATATTCCCACACTGTGGCAAGCCCTTAACCTCAATGCCGAGTGGGATCGTGGTCAAAGCCAGGATCTGTTTGCTGTTGCACCGGCCAGCTTGGCGAGTAATGACCCGCGCTTGGGTCTGCTGAACGATTTGCACCTGCGTTTCCTGTCTGCCAAAACCTTGGGGTCGCTTATCGAAGTGCCCGCCGAGCAGGTGCAGGCCATCGACGAACTCTGTGCCACGCTACAAACCCTGAGCATCAGTGGTGATGCCATGCAAAAACCAGCCGCCCAGGAATTACTGCCACTGCTCAAGCAAGCCAGCGTATTGGCTACACGCTATGATGCAGTGATCGCAAATCCACCATATATAGGTTATCGATATTTAAATCAGGATGTTAAGAGTTATTTAGATGTACACTACAAAATTGGCAGTAAGGATTTATATGCTGCATTTATTATTGCCAATTTAAAACTTGTTAAAGAGAATTGTTTTTCCTCATTCATGACCCCAATGGTTTGGATGTTCATAGATTCTTTTTCGTCGCTTCGTAAATTTTTGTGTTTGAATAACACGATTACATCACTAATACAACTAGAATATAATGCATCAGGTAGTGTGCGAGTGCCACTATGTACATTTACGGTTAAAAAAGGCTTAGTGCACAAATCACATCAAGGTACATTCATTCGTTTGACAGATTTTCCTGGCGATGAGATGCAACCGATAAAAGTTATAGAAGCTATTAAAAAAAGATCTTGTGGCTGGCTCTATGAGGCTAAGCCAGCTAGCTTTGATAATATAGATGGAACTCCAATATCGTACTGGCTTGGAGAAAATGATTTATCGGTTGTTCGCTCTTTACCAAAGATGTCTACGTTTGCAAATGCAAAGCAAGGTCTTTCGACAGGAGATACAAATAGATTTTTGAGATTCTGGTTTGAGGTGAGTCTTGACAATGTGGCGTTTGGATGTAGAAATTCCGAAGAATTTATTCTTTCTGGTCGTAAATGGTGCACATATAACAAAGGTGGCGCATTCAGGAAATGGTATGGGAATGTTGATTATGTTGTAAATTGGGCAAATTCTGGCGCTGAGTTGGAAGCGTTTAAACCTAAGTCTGTTATAAGAAGTAAGTCATATTACTTCAAAGAGTCTATTAGTTGGTCAGATGTAACTTCATCTATAACTTCGTTTAGAAGTTATCCCAATGGATTCATATTCGATACTGTTGGGCATTCAGCATTTTTTTCAAATCAAGAGACTAGTTATAAAGCACTAGGATTCTGTAACTCTCAATATATAAAGAGGTTGATTCCTGCAATTAATCCAACATTGCATTTCTCTGGTGGTTATTTCTTAAAGCTGCCATTTATAAATAATGCAACAACTCAAGATGTTGACATCATAAAGAAATTAATAGAAATACATGCATATGATTGGAGTAGTGTAGAAACATCATTTGATTTCAAAAATAGCTTTTTGTGTTGCTTGCCAGTTGTTCATGGGAAAGATAAGTTACAAGATAAAGTACAATGTTACTATGAACATAATGTTGATTTGATTTCAAAAGTACAAAGTTTGGAAAATGACCTTCAACTTTATTATTCCAAACACTTAGGGGTTGAATATGTAGAGGTTCCTATCAATGAGGTTACTCTCACATGCAATCCCCATTATAGATATGGTGGAAACTTAACTTATGAAGAGCGTGATGCTCGCTTGCAATGTGATACTATCTGTGAGCTGATCTCCTACGCCATTGGCTGCATGATGGGCCGCTATTCCCTCGACCGTGAGGGGCTGGTGTACGCCCATACCGGTAATGAGGGCTTTAAGGCTCTGGTGGAAGAGGGCGCTTATGCCAGCTTTGCCGCCGATGAGGATGGCATCCTGCCGCTCACCGCCGATAACTGGTTCCCCGATGATGTGGCGGCGCGATTCGAGCAGTTTGTCCGCACCGCCTGGGGGGCTGAGACGTTGGAAGAGAACCTGCAATTTATCGCCGATAGCCTCTGCCTTGCAGCGATCAAGCCGGCGAAAAAGGGCGGCGAAACCGCCCGCGAAACCGTGCGCCGTTATCTCTCGACCCAGTTCTATAAAGACCACCTCAAGACCTACAAGAAGCGCCCCATCTACTGGCTGTTTAGTTCAGGTAAAGAGAAGGCCTTTGAGTGTCTGGTCTATCTGCACCGCTATAACGAAGCGACCCTGCCGCGAATGCGCACCGAGTACGTGACACCACTGCTCGGTCAGATGGCCGGGCGTATCGAACGCTTGCGCCTGCAGCAAACCGAGGCCAGCACCAGCGATGCCAAACGCATTGGCAAAGAAATTGACAGCCTAACCAAACAGTTGGCCGAGCTGCGCGCCTTTGATGATCAGCTGAAACACCACGCAGATATGCGCATCCGGCTTGATCTCGATGACGGGGTCAAGGTCAACTATGGCAAGTTCGGTACCCTGCTTAGCGATGTGAAAGCCATCACCGGCGATAAGGGCGAGTGATCGACCTATCGTCCATCAAATCAAGGCGAGAGCTGCCGCTTGTGCGGCAGCTCTCATTTTGCTTATTGTCGTTCAAGGTAGAGGGTTATCCCTTGGACTTGACTGGTGAGGGCGTAGTATTTTATTGATATTTATCATGAATTGGTGGCGTGAATATGGATATTAATATTGCAAGCAGATATTACAAGTACAGAGAAGATGAAGATCTGGCATTTATTGCTCACTGCACCCATGAGCAACTCGCGCCACTGGTTAGTTATTTGACAATTGATCGTGATGGCAAGCCAAGATTGGCTGAAACCTTGACCAATAACCCCGAATTTAAAGCAAACAAGCATGATTTTTCTCGGGCATGGCAAGCCATCTGCACAGAACTGCAAACATATGGCAACTCGACAACATTAAATATCGTGACCAGAAAGGGGGCCGCGTATAAGGATATTGTGCAGTTTACTGCAAAATCCGTTGGCTGCGTGATAGACAAGCAGAGTGATGTGCAGACCCTCGAGCAGGCGATAGTGGCCAAGGTGCTGGAGTTGCAGATGGATAAGATGACGCAGGCTGAGCGGGAAGCGTTTATTAAAACCATGAAGAATGACTATCAAGTGAATAATATCGACCCTTTAAAGTGGACGGTCAGGGATTTTAGTGTGATATCGGGCGTACTGGCGGGTGCATTCGGTGGGGCTGCTGCGGCTGGAGCTATGTTGCTGCCAAGAGCATTATTATTTTCTAGTCCACTTGGGCTCGTCGGTGGATTATTCAGTGCTGTGGTAGAGGGGCCTGCACTGCGAGTCACCTTGCCGTGCGTTATCCATATCACCATGTTGCGTGAGTTCCATCGTCACGGTAACCCGTTCAACTGAATCTGATAACACAAGTCTTGACAACACAAGGATATTAAGATGCTTGAAGAGACGCTCAAAGTGATTATGGTGCCTGATTGGGCCAAAGTTGACCCTGAGATTCGCGAGTTGATCGAAACGGGCCATATGCGCCTGCGTGAAGGCGTCATTTATTGGGCCAAGGGTAAAAAACTGGTAGAAGGCGCGGGGAGTATTGTCAAGCACCTTCCCTTTAAAGAGATGACGGTAGATGTCAGCCAGGGCGTTAATGTCGAGCAGTTGATGAAAGCCACCGCCGCCATGCAGAAAAGCATCGGCCTAGCGGTCGGGTTATCAACCGGGATTATTCTCGCTGCGATAGTGATTCAAACCGCCTATCTCTCTCAAAAGCTCAATAAAATCCAGGCGTCGATAGATAAAATTGCTGTTGAAATTCAAACTCAAAATCAGCTCTTTTATCTTGAAAAACTTTCATCGTATATGGGTAGCATTATGGCGGCCCATGAGATGTTGGCTGTTTCTAAAGAGAGCGAGGCATACCCTGAGGTGATTGCACCATTATTGGCAACACTTGCTCAGCAAAGAAACGAATTGTGTACATTCTTGATGAACCTGATTGGCTGGATCGACCACAGTAAAGCAATCGAGAATAAAATTACCGATGAACATGCTGCATTGATAGTTGATTTTGTGACAAGCGTATTGGACGTTATGCCAAAATCAATTTATGTGGAGTCTGCACTTTATACCATTCTTGGTAAATATCATCATGCGGATGCACTTGTTGAGTCGGCAGCAATAAAATATAAGTCTGTTTTGAACTCTTATCGGTTATGGGCAAAGGATGGCTATGATCAGTGGTTAACCGGCAAGGCCAGCCGCAGTAGTCATCTATTGGTTAATAAGTTTGAAGATATTAAAAGCCTGTTGCGCTCTATCGAAAATCAGCTGCTGCTGGGCAACAGTCAGCAATTATGCAAACAGCAATTGGAGTATGTTGTGACACCGTAACATAGTGCTGGGTTGTCAGAGGCTATCAAGAGGACAGGCAACTGGCCTGTCTTCTCTACCACCTGGCTGAGTCCACTAGTGGCGCTTGCCAAGGCGTACCATTCGATGGCCCCTGGCCTTACGCTATACGGATTGTTCCATGAACTCTAAGAGCATTTCGATTACCATATGGTTTTGTTGTAAATCGGAGCCTAATGGCTTGTCGTGACGGATTTTTATGGATATCACCCAGCTCCAAACCGGGCTAAATAAGAAATTCGAGCAGAGCCGGATCGTCTTTTGGCATGATCCCGAGCAGAGCTTTACAGCACAGCTGGCAGAGCTTGCCGATCCCCAGGCCGGTTTGACCCGCGAAGGCCAGCCTGTGGTGGTGCTCAACATGTCACAGCACTCCCAATTACAGGTGAGAAGGCGCATAGAACTCGATGAGCAGACCACGCCATTTCTGCTCTACTGGCCAAGCCCTGAGCCTGCAGCAGCCAAAGATTGGCTGCTCGATATGCGTCGCTACAGCGCTACTTTTTATGCCGATGCGGCATCGATCCTGCTCAACGAGCTGGGTCTTGCCAATATGGCGTTGCGTGATTATATCGCGTCACGCAGCAGCTTTTTTGCCAACAAGGAGCGTACCTCAGCCCTCAAGCGTCGTTTGGATGGCCGCAGTGGGGTGGAAGACTCGCTGTCGCTCGATCTAAAGATGATCAGCGTGTTGTTGGGTTGTCTTGCTCAACCTGCTGATGTAGTCAGGGAACTAGGCGCTCGCCTGTTGGATACTCATCTTGAGCCCGCAGATGCTCTGGCATCACTTGACCAACATGGGTTGCTGCCGAGCCTTTGGCAGTTGTTAGAACGGGATTATGGTTATCAGGTCGCCGAAGAAAATAAGGCGTCTTTGCGGGAGTTTATCCGCAAGCTTTTTGCCAGTGAGAGTTATGAGTTGCTGGAGGTGACCAAGCAGGAGCAGCGCCCGGCTTGGTTGCAATCGCAGTTGCTGGTGACGCCGACCGGCCGAGCCAATGCCATGGCATTGCTGGCGGGTTGGCGCGATTCATTACAACACAGGGGGGCGTTTGCCCAGCTTTCACAAGAGGTGGCGACGCAGCTTGAGTTGTCAAACAGGTTGAATAGCCTGACGACTCAGGAGGTATGGTGTTGGGCAGAGGTGACCAGTTTTGAAGCGGTTGAGCAGGCCTTGATCCGAGAGTTGGTTGCTGGATTGATGGGGGGCGATCTCGGTTTGAGTCGCAGCGACTTTAGTCAGCTCATCTCGCGCCGTCGTCAGGGCTTTTGGCCCGGGTTCGACCCCAAGTATGCCTATCTTTATCAGGCGCTGCAGCATGCTGAAAATCTGTTGGAACTGCGCAGAAACTACCCGGATGGTTTTCATTTTTCATCGGCTCAGGCCATGTATCAGGCTTATGAAACCGAGTTGTTCCAGTTTGATGCTGCATATCGTCTCTTTAACGAGGCATTACTCCATTTGCAGGGGCAGGCAGTTGAGGTATTGGCCGCTTTAGCCGACAAGATCGAAGATCTCTATGTTAACTGGTACCTCTACCAGCTTGGCTTGGCATGGGATGGATTGCTGGCCAAGCAGCAACTGCTGGCACGCTGGGAGTTGGGCGTACCAACACAAGCACGATTCTACGATACCGTTGTTAAGCAGCGTTTTGCCCAGGCAGGGGTAAAGCGGCAGTTTGTGATCATCAGTGATGCGCTGCGCTACGAGGTAGCTCATGAGTTGCAGGGGCAAATCAACGAGGCCAAGCGTTTTGCCGCCAAGCTCACTAGTCAGCTGGGAGTGTTGCCCAGTTACACTCAGCTCGGGATGGCTGCCCTGTTACCCCACCAGCAGATTGATTATGCACAAGGGAGTGCGACTGTATTGGTGGATGGTCAAAGTAGTGCCGGATTTGATAATCGCAGCGCAATTTTGGCTAAAGTGGGGGGCATTGCGATATCAGCCAAGTCGCTGCAAGGTTGGACCCGCGCTCAGGCCAATGAGGTGATTGGCGATGCTCGGGTGATCTATGTCTATCACGATGTCATTGATGCCATCGGTGACAAGCAGGCGACTGAGCAGCAAACATTTTCGGCAGTTCGTCAGGCCATCGATGAGCTCAATAATCTGGTCAGCAAGATCATCAATGGTTTTGGTGTTACCCGAGTCGTCGTCACGGCAGATCATGGGTTCTTGTTCCAGCGTGAGGCGCCGGAAAGTGGGGTTAAAGCCCAACTACAGACAGAGCCTTCTGGCACGCTTGAGGCCAAAAAACGCTATCTGATCGGACGGCAGTTGCCTGTTAATGAAGATGTCTGGCAGGGCAGGATCTGCGACACGGTCGGCGGAGATTCCGATGTCGGATTCTGGCTGCCCAAGGGGGTAAGCCGTTTCCACTTTGTGGGCGGTGCCCGTTTTGTGCATGGCGGGGCCATGTTGCAGGAGATCTGTGTGCCGGTGATGGAAGTGCAGGAGCTTCGCGGCAAAAAGCAGGCGCAGCATGAGAAGAGCAAGGTGAATATTGTACCTGCCTATCAGCCCATCAAGTTGGTCAATGCCATCGACAAAATCCGGTTCTTGCAGACCGATGCCGTTGATGAACGGCATAAGCCGCGCACGGTGCGTTTTGTGGTGATGGATGCCAATGGACAGCATGTATCTGCTATCGAGAAGCTCAGCTTTGATGCCGCTTCCGGTACCCTTGAGCAGCGCCAGCAGGATGTTCGCTTGAAGCTGACTGGTACCAATTTTGACCGCAAGGCGCAATATATGTTGCTGCTGGAAGATGATGAGGATGGCATTGAGCTGGCCCGCTACCCGGTGACCATTGATCTGGCGATCCAGAACGACTTCGGTTTTTAATACCGGAAATTGTTGAGACGATTTGTCAGTGATGAGCCCGAATCCCTTGAACTTTTATTGATGAAATAAGGCATAGCTCAGGTTATGCCTTGGAGTGACCCGATGCCACATGATGAAATGAGTGCAACTGAAGGCGAGTATGTCGGTAAAGATCAACCGGACGAGCAGGCCACATCTGTTACCCATATCACCAACAATGTGCTGATCCAACAGATGGATGTGTACCCTGGAAGTAAGCCAAGTGGTGATGAGAACATTCCTGAGCACGGTTTGATATCCGGTTATCCGTTCGCAGGGGCAGCAGATGAGTTGGCTCAGCATGCCAGCATGGATCTCGATGCTCGCCTGAATCGCTATTTCAAAGGCAAAGTGGTGCGCAAGGATCTGACCAAACAGCTCAAGGAAGGGGCCAATGTCCCCGTCTATGTCCTGGAATATTTGCTCGGGATGTATTGTGCCTCTGATGATGATGAAGTGGTGCGCGAAGGGTTAGAAAACGTCAAGAAGATCCTGGCCGAGAACTATGTGCGTCCCGACGAGGCAGAGAAGGTCAAGTCACTGATCCGTGAGCGTGGCAGCTTCAAGGTGATTGACAAGGTGGGGGTCAAACTCAATCAGAAAAAGGATGTCTACGAGGCGCAGCTCTCCAATCTAGGCATCAAGGATGCGGTGATCCCTGCCAATATCGTCAAGCAAAACGAGAAACTGCTGACCGGCGGGATCTGGTGCATCATCACCCTCAATTACTTCTATGAGGAAGGGCAGAAGATCTCGCCCTTCTCAATTTTTACCCTGAAGCCGATCCAGATGCCCTCCATGGATATGGAGGAGCTGTTCGCGGCTCGTGCCCATTTCAATACCGATCAGTGGCTGGATGTGCTAATCCGCTCCATCGGCATGGAGCCGACCAACTTGCAGCAAC
This sequence comes from Aeromonas schubertii, assembly GCF_000820105.1. Classification (GTDB taxonomy): domain Bacteria; phylum Pseudomonadota; class Gammaproteobacteria; order Enterobacterales; family Aeromonadaceae; genus Aeromonas; species Aeromonas schubertii. The sequence goes on from NZ_CDDB01000011.1 coordinate 53,682, forward strand.
GGGTCAAGTGGCATCTGCTGACCCGGATGATCCCCTTTGTTGAAAACAACTACAACGTATGCGAGCTGGGGCCGAGGGGGACGGGTAAAAGCCATGTCTATAAGGAGTGTTCACCCAACTCTTTGTTGGTCTCAGGTGGGCAGACAACGGTAGCTAACTTGTTTTACAACATGAGTTCGCGCCAGGTTGGTCTGGTGGGCATGTGGGATGTGGTGGCTTTTGATGAGGTGGCGGGGATCACCTTCAAGGATAAAGACGGCGTACAGATCATGAAGGATTACATGGCCTCAGGGTCCTTCTCCCGTGGTCGTGATTCAATCGAGGCAAAAGCCTCCATGGTCTTTGTCGGCAACATCAACCAGAGTGTTGAGACCCTGGTCAAGACCAGCCATCTGCTTGCGCCGTTCCCGGAGGCGATGATCGATACGGCCTTCTTCGATCGTTTTCATGCCTATATCCCCGGTTGGGATATTCCCAAGATGCGGCCAGAATTTTTCACCAACAACTATGGCCTGATCACCGATTATCTCGCCGAGTATATGCGCGAGATGCGTAAGCGCAGTTTCTCCGACGCCATCGATCGTTACTTCAAGCTGGGCAACAACTTGAATCAGCGTGATGTAATCGCCGTTAGGCGTACTGTGTCTGGGCTGTTGAAGTTGCTCCATCCACATGGTGTGTTTGATAAAGAAGATGTGCGCCGCTGTTTGACTTATGCACTGGAACTGCGTCGGCGCATCAAGGAGCAGCTCAAGAAACTTGGTGGTATGGAGTTTTTTGATGTGCATTTCAGCTACCTCGATAATCAGACCTTGGAAGAGTTCTTTGTCAATGTGCCGGAACAAGGTGGCAGCCAGTTGATTCCGGAAGGATTGGGTAAGCCCGGGGTGGTGCATATGGTCACCAAGGGCGGGGCAGGGCAATTAGGCCTTTATCGTTTTGAAACCCAAATGACACCCGGCAATGGCAAGCATTCAACCTCAGGCCTGGGTTCCAATACGCCAGCGAAGGAGGCGATCCGGGTCGGTTTCGATTACTTCAAAGGCAACCTGAATCGGGTCAGCGCAACGGCCAAGTTCTCCGAGCATGAGTACCATTTGCATGTGGTCGAGCTACATAACTCCGGCCCCAGCACCAAAACCAGTCTTGCCGCGCTGGTGGCGTTTTGTTCCATTCTGATGGGCAAGCCGGTGCAGGAGCAGATGGTGGTGCTGGGTGACATGACGCTAGGCGGTGTGGTCAATCCGGTTGAGGATTTGGCTGGCAGTCTGCAACTGGCAATGGACAGTGGCGGAAAACGAGTATTGCTGCCGATGGCGTCAGCCTCGGATATTCCAACCGTACCGGCGGAGATCTTCTCCAAGTTTCAAATCAGCTTTTATGCTGATCCGGTGGATGCCGTCTACAAGGCATTAGGGGTTCAGTAGTCAGCCAAAAAAAGAAGTCTCAGATAGGGTGAGCTACATGCTCACCCTCTGCCTCAGATTTATCTTTTCGTGGCTTGAACATTACCGCATTCCTGCCGGTAGACATCCAGATAGAGATATCCGTAGCTGGCTTTGGGATTAGCCAGACATACCCATTCCCCTTGCTGTAACGTCACCAATTTATCTTGGTCACTCAGTAGTTCTCCTTGTTGAAAGAGCTTGCTAAGGCGCTCAATAAAACTCGGTATAACGGTATCAATGTCGGTAAGCCATTGCTCGTCAGCATCGCCATAGACGCCGCAGCGATCCCAAAGCAGGGAAACCCTGCTTCGTTCAACAATTGCACGTGCGCCAAAACGTGGTTGGACTTGGGTGTGTAATCCCCAACTCCCTATGGTTCCCATTTTCTGTGTACTCCTAATGATGGTAAGTCGTTGTAGAGCTCACTGCTGGCCATGCCTTCTTCCTCCATGGACTCCCTGACCGGCGTGGTAGTTACAAATTCCCTCGTTCTGCCAGCGACACCACACCCTCAGTACCGACGACCAGATGATCCAAAATCCGGATATCCACCAGTGCCAGGGCATTCTGTAGGCGCAGGGTGATCTCGATATCTGCCCGGCTGGGTTCCGGGTATCCCGACGGGTGGTTATGCACCAGCATCAGGGCGGCAGCATTGTGGTGCAGTGCTCGCTTGACGACATCGCGGGGGTAGACGGTCGCAGCGGACAGGGTGCCAAGGAACAGTTCCTCGTAGGCCAGGATCCGGTGTTGGTTATCGAGGAACAGTGCCGCAAAAACTTCTCGATCCCGTGTTTGCAGCAGCCCTTGCAGGGCCTGATGGGCCAAGTGTTTATCGGTAATAGCTTCTCCCTTAGCCAGTTTCTGCCGGGCAACAGCTTGGGCGATGGTGAGCAGGTCATCGTCGGTGACAAGGTCAGTCACCCGGTAGGTGCCGGGTTGCTCCCCGGCGGTGAGTTTTTGATGCAACATGATTAGGCTCCATACGCCATCGCCCCACCGCATTGGACGCGGCAGGCTAGGCGAAGTAGTTGGTTAATGGGTTACTGAATGGGGTGTGACCGCAGGCTTGGCTGGCTGTGTTCAGGCCGCCAAGGTGTGCGGGGTGTAGTCGTGTAGCGGAATGTGGTAACTGGTGGCGAGCATGGTGCCTAACTGGGTTAGCCAGCGGTGATCCGGATGATCGCACAGCCATTGCGCCAGTCTGTCACCCAGTTCGTTTTCATAGCGTAGGTAGAGGGCGTAACCGGCCACCGGCTGGCCTTGGTCATGGACCACTTCAATCTGACCATTGTGCTCAAGGTAAGCCTCCAGCTCGATGGCGATCATGGCGTTAATCATCTTCGGTCTCCTTGTCGGGGATGGGGTCACTCGCCACGGCATAGCCGCGATGAATACAGATGCGTTGCAGGTCGGTCAAAAAGCTTGCCAGTACACAAGGCTGCTCGGTGAGCGGCACCGGCCCTGCTTGGCAATGCCAGAAGCAATTGCGCTTGGGGTCGATGCAGATCTCATCTCTCGGCTGACTCATGGTGTGCCAGTCCTCAGCATTGGTGAGGGAGAGCAGTTGCCACTGCGACCCGGACCAACGGACTTGCAGGGTGACTGTGCGGAAGTATGGGCTATCCGGTGTCAGGTGAAGCAGCCAACGCTGACCACTGTGGGTGGGGGTTAGCTTGGCGCTGGTGGCGACTCGTCCCAGCCACAGGCGTGTGTAGTGGGAGAGCGCTAATTCTTGGATCATCGTTACCTCCTAATCTCCTGCGACCGTGACGCTGAAGCATTCCAACCGGCAGTAGGCAATGAAGTTGCTTTGCCAGATGTTGAACAATTCCCGCGCTTCGGCCAGCCGCAGAGGCCCCCAGCCCAGCATGGTGTGGTCCCCATCGAGGAAGTTGAAATCGAGCTCCTTGCAGAGCTCGGCATCCTGGCCCAGCCCTTGGTAGCTACAGTCGGTGACGTAATCGAACAGCCAGCCATCGAGCCCACGTATCAGACGGATCTCGACTGGGTGCACGCCGCCTTGCTCGGCGCTATAACCGGGGTTACGAAAGTTGAAGGTCAGTTGGGTTAAGCGCTCAATATTGAGCTCGGTTTTAGCTATTTCTTGGTCGAGCAGAGCCAGCAATGCTTGGGCAACGGGCAGGGCAAAGCCGTCCCGGAAAAAGGGAATTGTCATGGTGTTTCCTCATTGAGTTCAAGCAGGGGGGAGCCCCCTGCTTTTGCTTTGAAGTGATGGGTCAGTCGTTTAACCAATCCCACAGCTTGCTGACGCCATAGGCTGCGACGGCACCCACGGCAAGGGGGGCTAACAATGGGGCTGTGGCAATACCGGTCACCGATACTACCGTTGCAGTTGCGCCACTACCGCCAGCTGTTGTGGCTAGTGTGCTGGCAGCAAGTCCTGCCGTTGCACTGGTGGCCGCCTTACCTAACGTGTGACGAGCGACTTCGGCAGCCACCACCGTTGCTACAGCGGTCTGCAGCAGCTTGGGGGGACGGGCAAGTCCATCGATGCACCAGGTAACAAATTGCTCGCCACTGGCAAATGGCTGGCCTTGTTCACCTTCGTTGAGCCGTGCGTAAGCCCGTGTCAGGATCTCCTCTCGACTGAACAGCCGTTGGGCATGGGGCTTGACCTCAATAGCGCAGTGCTGACTGAATTCAGTCAGCGAGGTCAGCATCAACTGGCCTGAGTGCTCTCCAGAAGTGAATGGTAGACAGTGAATGACCTGGTCATGGCCAACAAAGAGGCCATGATGATGGCCTTCAGGCTGTGGTGTTACCAAGTGATCGCCGATAATGAAATGTCGTGTCATGGGGTGATGTTCCTCATCAAGAGTTGGAAATGAAAAAGGGCGTCACCGTGATGGTGACGCCCTTTGGCTTTGTTTTTGCTGAGCGGGCTACTTGTTGCCCACGGTGATCTTCAGTGGTTGATGAAACTCAGGGGTGAAGGTCGAAACTGGCAGTCGGGTGACTTCGTTGTGAGCGAGCACCTCGGTCGCCTGAATGATGGCGATGGACTTGGCCTGCTCTACCTGTCCGCAGTCAACCTCCGTAAAGCCACCGCCATAGCGAGTGGCTGAGCTCCCGCCGAACGATTCAACCTCCAGAGTTGATTTGGCCAGCGCTTTGCCCTTCTTGTCATTGAATTGCAGCGTGATGTACAGCCGACCAAACTCATCGGCCCCACCGCTATCGAGGGAGAAGTGGTAGGCGCAGACGCCCTGGTTGGCGTAGACGGTGTCAGTGTGCTGGATAGCTAGAGATCGCTGATCTTCTGCATGGCTGACGGTTGTACAGAACAGTGCGGCAACAACGGTAGTCAATAGCGTGTTCTTGATAGTTATCATTTGGTTGATTACCCCCGGTAATATTCACACGGTGTTTGAAGCTGAACGGGCTTCATCTTCCATATCGCGACGGCAGTCTCGTCTTTATAAGCTGTGACTTTGGATGCGGCCAAGAGGGTGCTGACAAGGTCAGTCCATTGCGCCTGATTGGTTACCTTCGCGGAGAGACGCTTGCCATCGACCTCAATGGCATCGACAAATTGGCTACCTTTGCCATTGGTGTGTACCAGGCTTGAGGTGGAGCGCCCATCTGAGGTTTCAAATTTACGAGAGCACTTAAGCGTTAACAGATTCACGCCTTGGAATAGGTCGTATTGGGTGCCTTGGTTACTCATTTGCCATTCGGCATGTCCTACAGGCTCTTCAATCGACACAGGTTGTTTTTTTGCGTTCTCTTCTGCCTTTTTCCAGGATGCAACCTTACCCTCCTTACGTTCTTCCAGGTACATCCAGGTATCCAGTGGATAACGCTTGATGAGTCGGTCACCGACCATGACATCGATGTTGTTCAGCCGATTGTAGGTATTGACCTCGATACTGGCCGAGGTGCTGCAGGTGCCGGTATCGAGCTTTTTAAAGCTGCGGCTAGCGTGTTCGGCAACCAGCAGGTCACCGATGGCACAGCCTGTTTGGGAGCGGTTGTTTACCAAGGCAATGTAGTGGCTGTTTTTGTAGAGCAGCTCACAGGTACTTTTGTTATTACACGCTTGAGCCAGGGTGGTGCCATCACTGTCTTGATAGGACCAGATGTCATTGGTGTTGCTGGCCATGATACTCGGTGCAGTGACTGCCAGGGTGAACAATGGAACGAGTCGTTTCATGAGAACTCCTATTGGTAGTAAGTCGTAGAGAAGGGGATAACCCTAGTCCGGTGAGATAGGCAGAAAATGCCCAATATCAACCTTTTGGGTTGATCCTCACCTTTTGTGGTTCTTCATGTCAACGAGTCCACCCCCAACTATAGGGGTTGGTTGGAGGACTTATGACAGATATCAACTTTGAGCAGTTAGCCAAGAGCGTGGGTAAGGCGATTGGGCGTCAGCGTAACCAGGCCGGGTTTACTCAGGAGCAGGTGGCTGAACACCTCAATATCGGGATGGAAGCCGTTTCCCGGATGGAGCGAGGGATTGTGGTGCCGACCGTGGTGCGGCTGGCGGAGCTCGCTCAGCTGTTTGGCTGTGAGCTGGCGGACTTTCTGCGCGAGACCAGTAACCGCCCGACCGAGCAGGGCATTGTGCTGAGCCAGCAACTGGCTCGGCTTGATGATGCTGACCGAACCTTGTTGCTGGAAACGGTAGAACGGTTGGTGGAGCGGTTGGCGCGTCCAAGCTGATTATCCGCCATTCACTGGGGAGGGGATGGGCTCCCTTTTCCCAATTTGTTGGTGAGTGGGCTCCTTCTTGGTTGCGGCCTCTGTGACGCTATGGTTGCTTGGCTTTGCGGTGCGTTAAGCGAGGTAGTCGCCACTGCATCAGCGTTACCATTCGCTGTCTCGTCGCTGTTAGCTTCGGGATAGAACTCCTCCAGCAGCATCGGCACCTCTTCATCGATATCCTCAAACTGGCCGTTACGCAGCAACTCGCGAGCAGCCTGCTCCATCTGCTTGATGGCCAAGCCTGCTTCTTGGTCACGCTGGGCCGTCTCCTGTGCCAACCTGACTGCCTCAGTCAGGTTGGTCTCTTCCCGCAAGGTCAAATCCACGTAGTAGACCGGTGTGCGGTAGGACTGTGTAGTGCTCTTGGCCCGCAGCCGCAGGGTGAGTGGCAGATAGCGGGTATGACCACCGCTCACAGCCTCCAGGTACTTGAGCCGGGCCGCCAGGGTGCGAACCGAGTTGTAGCCGGTGGTGCGGAAGATAAAGCTGCCCAGCTCATCCCCTTGTCCCTCCACAAACAGGTTCAGTCGTCCGTACAGCTTGCAGCCCTGTTGCCCTGCAAAGGCACAGCGCTCTGGTCCAGGGCAGCTGACCTCCTCCATGCCTTGCGCCCCCACGCGTCTTGCCACCTCCCCATTCCCGACACAGAGCGGCCTGCCGGTTTGCCGGTCAAATGCGCTGTATTCCGCCCGCAGGTTCAGGTCGCTGTCGTTGAACAGCACTCGCACCGGAATGGCGCGGATCTTGGTTTGCTCCTGCCCTTGGCCACTTTTCTGCGATGAGTAGTGTTGATGCAGGGGATGGAGCAACCATCCCCCCTTTTGCTGTATCTGGGTGGTGAGGGTGAAGCTGTCGTCCTTCTCCGGTACCCACTTATCCTGTTTTTGCACCAGCTTGCCGATGCAGATCCGCCCGATCACGGGCGGGGTAATCGCCAGTCCTTTGATCATGGTGTTTGCCTCAAGGGTTGAATGGTGAAACGGCGCACGCCGGGCACTGGTTTGACGTAACGGGTGAGCAGGTCAGGATGATCCTGACCGAGCTTATCCAGATCCGGTGCCAGCCGGTCTTTGCTGCGCTTCCAAGTGATCTTGCCATCGGCAAACAGCCCTGCTGTCGCTTCACCCAAGGTGGCTTGCAACCGCTGCTTGAGCTGCGACTCTTGCAGCTCGACGGCTTCCTTTTGCTGACGCAATCGCAATAGCTCCCCAAACAGCTGGTTGAACTCGGGGGAATCGGAGAGATCCACCGTCTGGCCATCGTCACGGGGAAACAGCCAGCTCAGGGCATTGGCGGCATCACTGGATCCGTCAGGCTCAGGCTGCTGATCTTGTTGAACCATCTGCCAGAACTGCGCCTCCCGCTCGGTGAGATCTTGGAGCTTCTCCTCATCACGTTCGATGCGGTAAATCCGAAAATCCTGGCCGCCGATGAGCACTGCCACCTCAGCCCAGGCATGGCCGGTAACAGCCAGCTGATGCAGTACCTGACACTGGTAAGCCACCGGCACTCCTTCCTCCCACTGGGGAGCGCTGTGATAGCTGGCAGTTTTGATCTCCAGAATGCCCGGCCCATCGGGGTGGCCGACTACCTCCCGATCGAGGTTGGCGAGCATGAAGGGTTGCGCGGGGTGTTGCAGCACTGCATTGACCCGTCGCACACGAAAGCCGGTGCGTTTGGCATAGACCTGCGCTAACACAGGCTCCAGCTCAATGCCCCACAGCACGGCTTCCTTGTGGGAGATATCCTCCGGCTCCTTGCGACCGGTCTTCTCCAGCCAGAGGCTGAGCGGGCATTTGTAGGGGGAGAGCCCCACTGCGACGGCGGCATCGGAGGAACCAATGCCGAGTTTACGGATAGCGAGCCACTGCTCGCGGGTTAACTGGGTAGTAGAGGCTAGCCGCAGGGCTTGGCCGTATTTGGCTTTTGCTTTCATGACTATTCCTTGTTGACGGCATAAATGGCTACGCCCGGATTGGCTTGCGCCAGTCCGGGTGAGGTCGTTATGCGGTTTGAATGGGGAAGCGTAATTACTGCAGCAGAGTGAGTGCCTGATTCAGGGCTTGGGATTTGAGTTGGGAGCCCTGACCAAACCAGGCGGAGTCGAGCCGGTGATCCTGGCTGCGGGCACGGCGGTGGTGATCCACGTATTCAGTGACCGCATTGACCAGCCCCCAGGCGGTATTGCGGGAGCTCGCAAGTTCTGAGCCCATGCCTGCGCCCTGATAGAGTTCATGCAGTCGTTGTACCGGCTTGGTGAGAATGATGTTCTCCTCATCGAGCGGTTGCGCCAACAGATCGCTGAAAAAGCGCAGCGCCTCTTCGGGGGCGACGGGCCGCTGTGCCAGCGCCTTGGTCTGTGCCTTGAACTCATCCCAATGGGAGAGCCCCAGCCCGAGCGACTCTTTGACGGTCGCCGCATCGAACTGAGTGGAGTGGGGCACCTTGATGGCGCCGGTAGCGCCGCGCAGTGCCATCTGCAGGGTGTTGTTGCAGACTACTCGCAGCGAGGTGAACTGTGCCGTGGTGCAGAGTGAGCCGTCGCAACTGGTCGCCAGCAGCAGATAGGACTTTACCAAGTCATTGCCTTTGAGTTTTAGATCTTGGCCGGTCTTAGCGAGTGCCCACAGCTTGCGGCCACCTTTGAGCGAGCCTGCTGTTTCCAGCTCAAAGCCACCGGCTTCCACTAGGTCTTGATAGAAGTGCAGTACCTCATGAGGCTGTACCACGTTGTAGCGACTTGAGACCACCGACAGGGGGGCAAGGGTATCGGAGCGATAAAGTACCTTGCTGTCGCTGTAGGGGCGGATATGTAGTGCATCGGAGGCGACGTTAAACATCACGTCGCTCTGCTCGATGGTCCAATCCATCCCGGCTGCCTGTAGCCAGATATCGAGAGATTGTTGCGGGGGCAAAATATTGCCAAGGCCATGCCAGGGTGTTTGACCGGTGTAGGCCATCGTATCGATCCGGTGAGCCATGAGAAATCTCCAATGAAAAAGGGACTGCACAGAGCAGTCCCTTGGGTAGGTTCATGGAGATAATATATATCTGAAATTAATTGAAATGAGACTCATTTATCTCTATGGTTTGTAGCTATGGAATGCGCGCTGTGGTACCCCGTGTGGTACCCCAGGCCAAAAACGACCAAGGGGTTAGCACCATGAAGATGCTAACCCCTTGTTTTATATGGCGCTCCCGACTGGAGTCGAACCAGTGGCCTGTCCCTTAGGAGGGGACCGCTCTATCCTACTGAGCTACGGGAGCGGCGCGTGGGCGGCATTATACAGCAAGATGATCGTAATTAAAGCCTTGATTTCTATTCCAATATGGCAAAGTCGCCGATCTGGATATTAAATGGCTCATAGCGGCTCTGGGTGCGCAAAATTGCACCATCGTCGAACACCTGAACCACCTCGAAGAGGCCGGTGGCGGGGTTGCGCAGGGCCCGGGCATCCCCATAGGCATCCACGAAATCGGCCCTGTGCTGGATGCGGAACTGGTCCCCGAGCTTGACCCCGTTGCGCCGTCCCAGGTTGATGTGAGGGCCTCGCTCGTTCTGGGCGATGACGCGGGCCATGACGGGGGCGCAGGCAAGCTCGCCGGCCACATCCTGGGCGGCCCGCTCGAGCAGATGGTCGACCTCCTGGCCATAGCTGGAGCTCCAGAAACGGCTGTCAGTGGTTCCCACCTGCTCGCGTTTGTCGAAGGTCCACAGGGCTGCCCCCTCATAGGCCTTACGGCTCAGCATGGCGCCGTTGATGCCGTCAAACAGGTAGAGCTGCAGGCGGAAGTGGCGCAGGGGATCCTGATACCAGGCGGTGAGGGCATTGCCCTGACTCTCCACCGAGACATCGTCGATGCTCCCCAGCAGCAAATACTGGCTGTCGGTGCGTTGACTCAGCGCCTTGATCTCTTCCATGTAACTGCGATCCCCCTGCTGCAGATATAGGGGATCGATACGCAGGTTTTCGTCCAGCCAGCGCCGTGCCACCAAGGCCTTGTCGTTGTCGGCGATCTTCTCGAACAGGCGGCGTGATACGGAGGGGGGAAGGTCATTGAGGGCGCCGTAACTGGTCTGCTCGGGGTTGCGCAGACGCAGGCGTACCAGCGTCAGATCCTTGGCGTAACGTTGGGAGGGGCAGAGCTGACGTTCGGCACGGATGTCGGCGCGCAGGGTGATAAACATGCGGTTGTTACGCACCTCTTCGCGCAGCAACTGGTATTGACGGATTTCGCCCCCCGAGCGTACCTGAAAGCGATCCTGCTTGATGCTGCCATTTTCCAGGCGTTGCAGGCTGGAGACGGAGGCGCCGCTGTCGAGCAGGGCCTGGCGCAGGGCATCCCGGGTGGCCTGCTCGCGGGCATAGGCTTCATCGCCACCCGTGATGGCGGCACTGCCCCTGGCCTGGATCCAGGCGGCCTGGGCCGGAAGAGTAAGCAGCAGGGCGAGCAACAGGGGGCATTTCATGGCAGTGACCTTTGCTTGTAATGTGGGGCCTCGGTGACGTCACTCTGACTGGGGCGAGGCGATGGCTCCTCTTATCAAAGCAAGAATCATGCAAGGTTTTACTCTTCTTCTTCTGTCATTAAATGAACTCAAGAGTTTGTAGTATGAACCGATAACCGGACATGACCTCTTTCAGGATGATGTTCATGAAGCGTGTGATGATGACGGCCCTGCTCTGCATGAGCCTGCTCGGCTGTTCGACTGATCCTATCGATCGGGGGGTGGGCGATCCTCGTCAGGCGATGCCGGGCATGGAGCTTACCTGGCTGACGGCGCGCATGGCCGATCAGATGATGGAAAAGCGCTCCCCCTCGACCCTGACCGAGCCCATTGCGGTGGCGGCCTTTGTCGATCTCGATACGCTGCAGGATACCAACTGGATGGGCCTGCAACTGCAGGAGAGTTTTATCCACGAGCTCAACCGCCGCGGTGAGGTGGTGGTGGACTTCAAGTTGACCGGAGCCATCAAGGTGACCCCCCAGGGGGACTTCGTCCTCAGCCGTAACTACAAGGACTTGGCGGGACGCCTGCCCATCTCCCGTATTCTGGTGGGGACCTTTAGCCGTAACAAGCAAGGGGTACTGGTCAATGCCCGCATCATCGACATGCGCACCAAGATGGTCGAAACCACGGCACAGAACCTGATCCCCCAGGCCTACCTGAATGGGGCGGCCAACTCCTTCGGTCGGGCCTCCCCCAACCGGGGCTATGTCTATCGCAGTAACATCGTCGGCCCGAGCGGCCGGCTGGTAAACCCTGTCTATTGAGGAGACGGTCATGAGAGTGCTCTGGATCCTGCTCGGCGCCCTGCTGCTCACCGGCTGCAGTGGTAATCGGGTCGTGGACTACACCAATCAGAAGCCGGACGACTTTCCCGTGATCCGTGCCGTGGGCTATGCGGTGATCAGCATCCAACCCGGCCCGAGCCAGGATGAGAAGATGCTTCAAGCGATCCGGGCTTCCAAGATGGATGCCTATCGGGAGCTTGCGGAGTCCCTCAATGGCCAGCAGGTGATGGGCCGCTCCAGTTACAAGGATCTGACCCAGGTCTCCAATGCTCTCGATGTGTCGGTTGAGGGCATAGTACGCGGAGCCAGGGTGGTACGCAGTTATCCCAACGGCAATACCTATGCCACCGAGATGGAACTCGACACCCGGGATCTCTACAACATCAATCAGCTGGCTTACGGTTACTGAAGGCAGATATACAAAAGAGGCGGGGTGACCCGCCTCTTTGGTTTTTATCACTACCCCAGCAACACGGGGGGGACGTCGGTCGGTTTGACATCCTCGCTCGGATAGCAACCAAGCACCTTGATGTGGCGGGTGATCTTGGTCAGCTCCACCAGGGCGGCCTGCATCTGGGGAGTTTGCAGATTGGCCGAGACATCCAGATAGAACATCTCTTCCCAGGGATTGCCCTGCACCGGACGGGACTCGAGCTTGGTCATGTTGATCTGGTGGCTGCGCAGTACCAGCAGTGCCTCAACCAGGGAGCCCGCCTGCTGGGAGGTGGACATGATGAGGGTGGTCTTGGCCGGGATCTGGGGGGCCACCTCGATGGGCTTGCGGGCCACCACGATGAAGCGGCTGTAGTTCTCCTTCTGGTTGGCCAGATGGGTGGCCAGCACCTCGAGGCCATAGAGCTCGCCGCCGGCAGCACTGCCGATGGCTGCGGCTTCGGGACTGGCCAGCTCGCGCACCTTCATCATGGCGCTGGAGGAGGAGTCGCAGATCTCGTGGCGTACCCCCTCAAGCTTGCCCAGATAGTGGGAGCACTGTTGGAACACCTGAGGGTGGGCGTAGAGGGTCTTGATGCGGGTGAGATCGGTGGCGACGGCGGTGAGGATGCAGTGCTCGATGGGGTAGGTGAGCTCACCGACGATGGAGAGGTTGGTGTGCTGCATCACGTCGTAGACCTCGTTGATGGAGCCCGAGCTGGTGTTCTCGATGGGCAGGACGCCATAGGCCGCCTGCCCCGACTCCACCGCATCGATCACCTCGCGAAAGTTGTGGCAGTTCACCTCGATGACCTGATCCTTGTAGCGCGCCAGATAGCGGCGGGCGGCCAGGCTGGAGTAAGAGCCCCGTGGTCCCAGATAGGCGACGCTGGTCATGGGCTCCTGCTGCCCCGGATTGAGCAGCCCTTGCAGGTAAGCCTGCTGGGAGAGCACCGAGTCCTCGATGATGGTGTGGTAGATGCGGGTCACGTACTGGGCATCGAGACCGAGGGGGCGCCCCTTCTGGATCAGGTTGACCAGCAGATCCTGCTCGCGCTGGTGATCCCGTATGGGGCGTGGATTGGCCTGTTTGGCCTTGGCCACCTCAATGCTGAGGCTCTTGCGCCGGGCCAGCAGGGCCAGCAGCTCCGTGTCGAGTTGGGTGATCTCTTCTCTGATGTGCTCGAGCAATGCCATTGCTTGTTCCCTGTGATGTGCCGTCATGGCTTATAAAAAAACAGAGCCTCCGCGGGGGGAGGCTCGATTCGTCTTTGGTCTCGTTAACGACGCGCAGCCACCCTCAGTCAGGCTGAGTAAAGAAGAAGAAACCAAAGAGGAATAGGGTCTGCATGGGGAGGTCTCCCTGTCGTCAATCCTCTAACCATTAAGGGATTTGCCGGTGGCTTGCAAGTAAAAAATGGCGTGACAGGGCACAGGTCAGCGCTCTCTTTGCCGGTTGTGGCACTGGTTCTTGGGCGCGGCTCACGGCATCATGGGCGACAATAATGACGGTTGGCGGGAGGTATCATGGCGTTGATTTTCGATCTGGGGCGAGTGATCGTCAGTTGGGATCCCGAGGGCATAGTGAAGGCGGTGCGAGGGTCGGCCGGCGCCGCCGAGCTGGCCCGGGTGCTGTTCGATCATCCCGATTGGCTGGAGGTGGACCGGGGGACCCTCTCCCTGCACACCATGGCGCGCCGTGCCGAGGCGCGAACCGGCCTCTCCATGGCCGAGAATCTGGCCATTCTGGAGGCGGTGCCTCCCTCCCTGGTACCCAACCCCGCCATGCTCTCCCTGCTCGCCGAGCTGCATCAGCGTGGTCACCACCTCTATGCCCTCTCCAACATGGGGCACGCCAGCATCGATTATCTCGAGCAGCACTGCGACTTCTGGCGCTTCTTCAGGGGGAAGGTCGTGTCGGCCAGGGTGCGCATGATGAAGCCAGAGCCCGATATCTACCGCTATCTGCTGGTGGCTCACGACCTCAAGGCCCGGGATTGCCTCTTTATCGATGACAGTGCCGCCAATATCGAGGCGGCCGCCCGGGTCGGCATTCAGGGGATCCTGTTTACGGATGCGAGCCAGTGTCGCCACGAACTGCAGGCCTTCGGCAAGCTGTAAGGTAACCCTCATGTCCGACAATATTGTCTCTCTGAGCCCCGTGCGCGATCAGCTGTTTCTGGCAAGAGAACAGCGACTGATGGCTCAGCTCGCCGCCCATCCGCGGCTGATCGTCTCCTTCTCGGGCAGGATGGAGTCCTGCTATGCCATGGAACTCTGCCGCGCCGCCGGCGTGTCGGTGCGGGCCTTTACGGTCGACAGCCCAAACCGTAGCCGGCGTGATATCGCCCGCTCCCGTCGTTACTGTGAGTACCATGGCATCGATCAGGTCCTTATCAAGAGCGAGGAGATGATCTTCTTCGATCACGACGGCATCGCCACCCAGGCGCCTGACCCCGTTCGCTGGCTGAGCCGCTTTCGGGACGCCCACCCGGGGCTTGCGACCGTTCCACTGTTGGTGGCGGCCTCGGTGGAAGATGCCGAGGCCTATCGTGCCCACTTTGGCCCCCCTCCGGCCAACACCCTCTGGACCTTTGCCGAGGAGGGGATGACCACCCGCGACTTTCGTTACGGTTTTCACCAGCGCCAACTGGCCGTCTGGGGAAGCAACGAGACCGGTTGTCTGAGCCTGCGTTTCTCCAGCGAGGAGGACATGGACGGGGATCGGCTGCGCATGGTGGACATGGCCGAGCAGATCCTGGCCGATATGGGGTTACCCGAGGCGCGGGTCTTCTTTCACTACCTGTCGGATGGGGAGACCATGCTCGGTCGGGTGCGGGTGGATGAGCGGGAGCTGGCGACCGCCTTCGATCGGCGCGAAGAGATCCTTGGCGCCCTGCAGGCGTGCGGCTTCGATCTGGTGACTCTCGATCTGCACCGGATGGCGCACGACCACGCTCTCGAGCAGTGCCGGCCGTAGGCAGTGTGATCCCGGTCGTGGGCAGAGGGGGCCGACGCGATTATACTTGCCACCCTTTGCCCATCACGAGAATCACCCGATGAAGAGCCTTCTTTCCACCCTGCTGCTGGTTCCAGCCCTGACAGTCGCGGCGCCCCTGACCCAGGTCACCCTGCCCGATGGTACCCAGATCCAGCTTAACGACGATCACACCTGGGAGTATCTGGTGGTCAAACCGGCCGAGCCGATCGTGACGGCGACCGCAACCAGCGGTGCGCCCGTGGCGACTGTGCTGACCGAGCAGGCCAAGGCGCGACCCGAGCTGCTGAGCCAGGCCACCAAGGAGGGGATCGCCGTTGCCCTGAGCGGTGTAGAAGGGGATGAGACCCTCACCCTGCACTTCGAGGCGCACAACCAGGGGAGCCGCAATGCCATCCTGGTGACTGGCTGGGTGACCCTGTTCGATCAGGACGGTCGCCAGCTGGTGCGTGAGCCGGCTCGCTTCTGGGTGGCCGAGACCCGTATGCCCGAAACCTATCTGCGCAAGGGTGAGCAGCGCGCGGCCCGCGACCTTGAGCTGGCACGCCCGGCGGGCCTGACCGGCAAGCCCCTGGTGCGTGTCGAGCTCGACGAGATCGCCTTTCGCTGAGACATGACTGCTTACCGGCTGCAAAAATTGCTTACAACTGCAATGCTCCGGTAACAGCTTGTGGCTCGGCCGGGCCGCAGGGTAGAGGCACAATGACTCCCGTTCCAATCCATCCTTGAAACGGAGTTTGATACCATGAAGAAGATCACCCTCTCCCTGCTGGCCCTCTCTGCCCTGACCGCCCACTCTGCCTTCGCGGCCGACGCCTTCAGTTATGCCAAGGGCGCTGCCACCTGGGCACACACCAAGTCCGATTATCTCAAGGACTTGAACAGCCCCCGTGACAGTGAGTCGACCCGCGACTTTGGCGGTGTGACCCTGGATCTCTCCAAGTCCTTTGCCGGTAACTTCTATGGTCGCCTCGGCAGCGAGTACACCTCTCGCCAGCATGGCAACGACGGCATGGGCATCTACAACGCCGGTATCGGTATGTTTACCCCCCTCAGCACCGGCTTGAACCTCTACGGTGAGATGGGCGCCATGGGCTACACCCTGGAGCGCGAGCTGGCTCACGATGTGAAAGGGTGGGATGCGATCTCTCGCAAGAGCAGCGGCAGCCTGTACGGCGAAGTGGGTCTGCGTTACGACGTTGGCAATGTGGAGCTCTCCACCGCCTACCGTTACGCCAACATGACCAAGGACATGCACGACTTCAAGGTGGGGGCTGCCTACAAGCTGAGCCCTGCCTGGGCCCTGACCGCCGACTACACCTATCGCAACTGGGATCTGCAGAAGGGTTCCATCTCCAGCCTGGGCGTGAAATACAGCTTCTGATCCCCTGTCTGGTTTCCACCTCCTTTGGCCCGGTGCATCTGCCCGGGCCTTTTTCATGGCGGTACGGGATAAACTTATACAACTTGCATTTTCTTGTACAACCACTATAAAGAGAAATAGTTGTGCAAGGAGGTGTGTCATGTACAAGATTAATGTCGGGATCAGTGCCTGTCTGCTCGGGGCCGAGGTGCGCTATGACGGGGGCCACAAGCGCTCCCCCTTCTGCGAGCGTGAACTGGCCCAACACTTCGATTTTCATCCCCTCTGTCCCGAGATGGCCATCGGTCTCGGGGCGCCACGCCCCACCATACGTCTGGTGCGCCGCGATGGCACCATTCGAGCCGAGGCGAGCAACGGCAGCTTTGACGTGACCGAGCGTCTCATCGCGTTTAGCGAACAGAAGGTACGCGAGCTCGACTTCCTCAGCGGCTACATCCTCTGCGCCAAGTCCCCCAGCTGCGGCATGGAGCGGGTGAAGGTCTACGGAGGCGAGGGGGCTGCCAAGGAGGGGGTTGGGCTGTTTGCCCAGGCCCTGATGAAGGCGCATCCCCTGTTACCGGTGGAGGAGGAGGGGAGGCTCAACGATCCCATCTTGCGTGAGAACTTCGTGCTGCGAGTCTTTGCCTACCACGACTGGCAGCGGCTGGCACGCCAGGAGCTGAGCGCGGCGCGCCTTATCGCCTTTCACTCCCGTTACAAGTATCTGGTGCTCTCCCATGCCCCCGATGCCTACCGTCGTCTTGGCAGCCTGCTCGGACGCCTCGACGAGCGACCCCTCGATGAGGTGGCTGACACCTATATCGCCGGTCTGATGGCGGCCCTGACCCGGCGTGCCAACCGCAAGGGGCACTCCAATGTGTTGCAGCATCTGCAGGGCTATTTCAAGCGCCACCTGAGCTCACCCCAGCGCCAGGAGCTGGCCGAGGTGATCCACAAGTATCGGGTCGGCCTGTTGCCACTGTTGGTCCCCATGACCCTGATCCGTCACTACCTGCGTGAATTTCCGAACCCCTATCTGGCGTCGCAGGTCTACCTGCAGCCCCATCCCGAATCCTTGAAGTTGAGGTACAGCCTGTGACCGAACCCTCTCTCTACCCCATTCGTGACGTGGCACGTCTGACCGGGGTCAACCCGGTCACCCTGAGGGCCTGGCAGCGCCGTTATGGTCTGGTGGTGCCACAGCGTACCGAGAAGGGGCATCGCCTCTACAGCGAGCAGGATATCGCCCTGATCCGGCGTATTCTCGCCTGGCTCGAGCTGGGGGTCAGCATCGGTCAGGTGCGTCCACTGCTGGAGCAGGATCCCCCGGCTGCGAAAGGCCTGCCGGATCACTGGCAGGAGAAGGTGGAGTCCCTCGACTCGGCCTTGTTGGTCTTGAATCAGCGCCAACTGGAGTCGCTTCTCGGTGAGCTGACCGCCAATTACCCGCTGCCTCTGCTGCGCCGCCAGGTCTTTTCCCCCTGGCTGGCACATCTGGCCCGCCATCTGGAGCGTCCCGATGGTGCGGCGCTGTACGCCTATGCCCTGAACTTCCTCGAGATCTATTTTGGCCGTCGTCTGGTGACCCAGGACAAAGGGGATCCCCTGACTCTGGCTGGCGTGGGGCGCCTGCCACCGCTCGAGCTGGTGCTGTGCGCCATGGAGGCCCGCGAGGCGGGCTTTATGGTCACTTTGCTGCCGCAGTTGACGGCCCGCGAGGCCCGTCTGTTGGCGCCACGTCTGAGCGGCCCCCTGCTGGTGCTGGTGGGGGCAGGAGTACCCGGCGAGGTGAGCGATAGCTGGCCCGAGGGGACAGTGCTGCTCGGTGAGATGCTCTCCCTCTATCCCGACTACGCAGGTGGTGCCTTCCCCGGGGTTGGGGAGTGGCTAGCCGCAAGAGAGGGGGCCTGATATGCAGCTCGTCTGGTTTCGCCAGGATCTGCGGATCGTCGATCACCGCGCCCTGACTCAGGCCTGCCAGCGCGCCCGCGAGCGCGGCGAGGCGGTGGCTGGACTCTTTATCATCAGCCGTGAGCAGTGGCGTCATCACCATATGGCCGCCGTGCGCGAGCGCTTCTTGCTCGAGCGGGTCAACGAGCTGGGCGCCGAGCTGGCGCGCCTCGGCCTCCCGCTGCATCTTATCGAGGTGCCCTGGTTTGAGGAGATACCCGCCGCTTTGGCAAGCTGGGCGCAGGAGAGGGGGGTGAGCGAGCTGCATGCCCTGAGCGCCATCGAGATTGACGAGCGGCGCCGGGATGAGGCCGTCGCGGCGGCCCTGCCCATCCCCTGTCACTTCATCCCCGGCTGCTGCGTCTTCGCACCGGGGGAGATCCTCACCGGCAAGGGGGAGCCCTTCAAGGTGTTCACCCCCTTCAGCCGGGCCTGGCTTGGGCAACTGGCGTCGCGGGGATTTTCCCTGCTGCCGCCTCCTCGTCCGGTTGCGGCCCCATTGTCGTGGCAGCCTCTGTCATTGCCCGAGCGCAGCGAGCACGAGCAGCGGGTGCTGGCCCATTGGCCGGTAGCCGAGGGGGAGGCCGAGGGGCGCCTGTGCAGTTTTGTGGAGGAGGGGCTGCTTGCCTATGGGCAGTGGCGCGATTTTCCAGCGCAGGATGGCACCTCAAGCCTCTCTGCCTATCTGGCCGCGGGAGTCTTGAGCCCCAACCAGTGCCTCGCGGCCATCCAGACTGGCCTAGGCACCCTTCCTATGGAGAAGGAGGCGCCCGGTTTTGCCTGGCTCAATGAGCTCATCTGGCGCGAATTCTACCGCCATCTGCTCTACCTGGCGCCGCGCCTCTCCAGAAACCAGCCGTTTCAACAGCACACCCGGGCGCTGGCCTGGAGCCATGATGAGGAGCATTTCCTCGCCTGGTGTGAGGGGCGTACCGGTTATCCCATCGTCGATGCGGCCATGCGCTGCCTGCGGCAGACCGGTTGGATGCACAACCGGCTGCGCATGATAGTGGCGAGCTTTCTCACCAAGGATCTGCACATCTCCTGGCGCCGGGGGGAGGATTATTTCATGAGCCAGCTGATCGACGGGGATCTGGCCGCCAACAACGGTGGCTGGCAATGGGCGGCCGGCACCGGAGCCGATGCGGCGCCCTATTTCCGGGTCTTTAACCCCACCACCCAGGGGCAGCGCTTCGATCCTGAAGGGGCCTTTATTCGCCGCTGGGTACCCGAGCTGGCGGCCCTGCCCGCCACCCGTCTGCATCAGCCCGGTCCCGTCGGCGCCTATCCGGCCCCCATCGTCGATCACGGCGCGGCCCGTCTGCGCGCCATCGCCATGTTTAAAGCGTTGGGGTGAGTCATCGATGCCTCTGTTTCTTCGTCGCTTTGGGAAGGGGAGAGAGGGGCTGGCGCGGCCATATCAGACTACGCCTTCATCCGGCTGAGATAGACTTGCTATTGGGGGCAGGGGTGTGTGCGCTGGTACAGCCCCTTCTCTGGCTGGTGCTGTTGCCCTTGATGATCAGGGCAACCGGATGGGGAGGCGAGATCATGAGCCATGACGAGACCCTGCTCTTTACCAAGTGGACCCGGGAGCCGGAGCCTTCCGGTGTGAGGTCAGCCCTTACGGATCACTTTCTGGTGGTCTCCTGTCATCGCAATGGGATTGGCGTGCTCGAGCGCGTCACCTTGCAAAATGTCAATGATCTCTCCGAGATGGAGGTCGAGAGTCATGAGTTACAGGGCTCGGGCCGTTGGCATCGTGGTTGGGATTAGTTCCGGGAAGCCAACGTCTCCTGTTTTATCCTCTCCTGACAAGGGCTCACTGATAGCCTGCAACTATCAAGTTCCCAGGCAGCAACTATTATCCCTCCACTTCCTGAGTGATTATTCTGGCTCTGTTCCCAAGATTTGGAGGTGTTTCATGAAAAATGCTATCGGTCTCGATGCCGCTCAATCCCAGGCGCTGGCCGCCGAGCTTAACCAGCTCCTCTCCAGCTACCAGATCCTCTACATGAACGTGCGCGGTTTTCACTGGAATATTCGCGGCAACCAATTCTTCGAGCTGCACCTGAAGTTCGAGGAGATCTACAACGATCTGCTGCTCAAGGTCGATGAGCTGGCCGAGCGGATCCTCACCCTGGGGGCCGTGCCCGAGCACAGTTTCAGCCGCTATCTGACCCTCTCCTCCATCGCCGAGGCACAGGGCGTTCACGATGGGCGCGCCTGCATCGAATCCCTGCTGGCGGGTTTTCGCGAGCTGCTGATGGCCCAGCGCGCCATATTGAGCCAGGCCGCCGAGGCCGGCGACGAAGGTACCGGCTCCCTGCTCTCTGACTACATCCAGCAGCAAGAGAAGCTGGTGTGGATGTTGCGAGCCTATCTCGACTAAGACATTTTTTCCTTCCTTGCCATACCGTTATCCACCCTTTACCGCCCTCTGGGCGGTTTTTTTATGGTGATGAAATTGATTCAGATCAAACGAATATAAACTAACAATCAGAATGCCTATTCAATCGGCGGGGTCAGGCATAGAATCGCCGCAAAACAGACAAATGAAATGTCAATTAGGAGTGGCATCATGTTTTGTGTGCAATGTGAACAGACCATCCGTACCCCGGCCGGCAACGGCTGCGCCTTCGCCCAGGGCATGTGCGGCAAGACCGCCGAGACCTCCGATCTGCAGGACGTGCTCATCTATACCCTGCAAGGGGTGAGTGCCTGGGCCGAGCTTGCTCGCGAGCACGGCATCGTGGATCGCGCCATCGACGCCTTCGTCCCCCAAGCCTTCTTTGCCACCCTGACCAACGTCAACTTCGACTCCGATCGCATCATCGCCTACGTGCGCCAGGCTCTCGCCTTCCGTCAGCAACTGGCCGGGCGCATCGGTGCCTTCGCCGTGGATCTCACCGCCCTGCCTGCCGCGGCCACCTTCGAGCCGGGTGAAGAGAAATTGAGCCAGCTCGCCGTGGCTCCCCAGGCCGCCGTCAATCGCGGCAAGGATCGGGTCAGCGAGGATGTCATGGGGCTGCGCCTGCTCTGCCTCTACGGCCTCAAGGGGGCTGCCGCCTACATGGAGCACGCCCGGGTGCTGGGGGAGCAGGACGATGCCATTGGCGCCGAGTTCCATCGCATCATGGCCTGGCTGGCCACCGATCCCGCCGAGGTTGCCCCCTTGCTCCAGTGCGCCATGGACATTGGCCTGCTCAACTTCAAGATAATGGAGATGCTCGATCGTGGTGAGACCAATGCCTTTGGCCATCCGGAGCCGACCCGGGTGCGCGTTACCCCGGTGCCGGGCAAGTGCATCCTGGTCTCCGGCCACGACATGGTGGACCTCAAACTCATCCTTGAGCAGACCGCTGGCACCGGTATCAACGTCTATACCCATGGTGAGATGCTGCCGGCCCTGGCCTACCCCTTCTTCAAGCAGTATCCGCACCTGGTGGGCAACTATGGCTCAGCCTGGCAGAACCAGCAAAAAGAGTTCGCCAACTTCCCGGGCGCCGTGGTGATGACCTCCAACTGCATCATAGACCCCAACGTGGGCAGCTATAGCGATCGTATCTTCACTCGCTCCATCGTCGGCTGGCCCGGTGTCACCCATCTGGAAGGGGAGGATTTCTCCGCCGTGATCGCCAAGGCCCAGGTACTGGATGGCTTCAAGCATGAAGAGCTGGAGCACTTCATCACCATCGGCTTTGCCCGCAATGCCCTGATGCAGGCGGCCCCCGCCGTTATCGACAGGGTCAAGAGCGGCGACATCAAGCACTTCTTCCTGGTCGGTGGCTGTGACGGCGATCGTGCCGAGCGCGCCTACTACACCGAATTTGCCAAGGCAGTGCCGCAGGACAGCCTGCTGCTCACCCTGGGCTGCGGCAAGTACAAGTTCAACAAGCTGGAGTTCGGCGATATCCAGGGCATTCCGCGCCTGCTCGATGTGGGTCAGTGCAACGATGCCTACTCTGCCATCCAGCTCGCCCTGGCCCTGGCCGATGCCTTCGAGTGCGGGGTCAACGACCTGCCCCTGACCCTGGTGCTCTCCTGGTTCGAGCAAAAAGCCATCGTCATCCTGCTCACCCTGCTGGCGCTGGGTGTGAAGAATATTCGCACCGGCCCGACCGCGCCCCCCTTCCTCACGCCTCATCTCATCCAGGTGTTGGAGGAGCAGTTTGGCCTCAAGGGAACCACCACGGCCGAGGCCGATCTGGCCGAGATCCTGGCGGCCTGATCCCCGTCTCTTATCTGCGTTTGGCGAGCCGCCCGGCTCGCCTTTTTTCACCTCGCACCGAGGAGCCTGACCATGACCTCACTTAGCCTCACCTGCATTGGCCGCCGCGCCGAGACCCACGACGTGGTGAGCTGGCAACTTGCCCCCCAGGAGGGGAGTCTGCCGCCCGTGCTTGCCGGCCAGTGCGTGACCCTGCATACCGAGATTGACGGTGTCTCCCACCGCCGCGCCTACACCCTGTCGTCGGCCCCCCATGATCCCTTCTGGACAGTCACCATCAAGGCCGTGGGCAAGGTTTCCAGCCATCTGCACCAGAGCCTGATGGTGGGCGATACCATCCGGGTCGACGGTCCCTTCGGGGAGTTCAACCTGAGCGCATTGCCTTGCGATCGCCCTTTGCTGCTCAGCGCCGGCTCTGGCGTTACCCCCATGTGGGCCATGCTGCGCGATGAGCTGGCCAAACGGAGCGATGCCGATATCCGCTTTATTCACAGTGCCCGCTCGCCACAGGATGTGATCTTTGGCCGGGAGCTGGCCTCCCTGGCCGAGGCACACCCCGGCGTGCGCCACGCCCTGGTGCTGGAAGAGGCGCCAGCCGATCACCCCTGGGTGGGGCGTCTCACGCCGGACATGCTCAGAGAGTTGGCACCGGATCTGCTTGGCCGCCATGTCTACCTGTGTGGTCCTGCCCCCTATATGGAGGCGGTGGGCGCCATGCTGGTCGAGCTGGGGCTGCCTGCCGGACAACTGCATCAGGAGTCCTTTGGTTTGCCAGTCGCCGAGCCTGTACCCGAGTCCCTGGATCACTTCTGGCTGACCCTGAAAAAGAGTGGCAAGCGGGTGAGGATATTGCCGGGGCAAACCCTGCTGGCGGCGCTGGAAGCGGCAGGGGAGAGCATGCAGGCTGCCTGCCGGGCCGGTGTGTGTGGGGCCTGTCGCTGCACCACCACGGGTGAGATCGAGCGCCAGAGTGTGGTGACCCTGAGTACACAGGATCTGGAGAGTGGTGTGGCCCTGGCCTGCTCCTGCACCGCCAGAGGGGATGTCAGCCTCGACTATTAAGGTGTCAATTGTGTCATCATCTTTTCCCGACGGGAGTGGCAGGGTAGACTCTGTCCCGGTTTTTAACGACTGCGGGATAACAAGATGACCATTTTGGTAACGGGTGGAGCCGGTTATATCGGCTCCCATACGCTGGTAGAGCTGCTCTCTGATGGGCAGCAGGTGGTGGTGCTGGACAACCTTTCCAATTCGTCACCGGAGTCTCTCAAGCGAGTCGAGCAGATCACCGGCAAGGGGGTCACCTTCGTCGAGGGAGATGTGCTGGACAGAGCCTGTCTGCAGCGTCTGTTTGCCGAGCACAAGATAGAGGCGGTCATTCACTTCGCCGGCCTCAAGGCGGTGGGGGAGTCGACCCGGATCCCGCTCACCTACTACCAGAACAATGTTACCGGCACCCTGGTTTTGTGCGAGGAAATGGCCAGGGCCGGGGTGTTTCGCCTGGTGTTCAGCTCCTCGGCCACCGTCTACGGGGATCCCGCTTCGGTGCCCATCCGCGAGCACTTCCCGACCGGGGCCACCAACCCCTATGGCCGCTCCAAGCTGATGGTCGAAGAGATGCTGCGCGATCTCAGCGCCTCCGATCCCCGCTGGTCCATCGTGCTGCTGCGTTACTTCAACCCGGTCGGCGCCCATGAGAGCGGCCTCATCGGTGAAGACCCGAGCGGTATCCCCAACAACCTGCTCCCCTACATCAGCCAGGTTGGGGTCGGCAAGCTCAAGGAGTTGGGCGTGTTTGGCAACGACTACCCCACGGTCGATGGCACCGGGGTGCGTGATTACATCCACGTGGTGGATCTCGCCATCGGCCATCTCAAGGCGCTGGCGCGTATCGCAGCCGACACCGGCGTCTTCACCTACAACCTGGGGACGGGTCAGGGCTACTCGGTGCTGGAGATGGTCAGGGCGTTCGAGGTGGCGAGCGGTCGCCCCATCCCTTACCAGATCAAGCCTCGCCGGCCTGGGGATATTGCCGAGTGCTGGGCCGATCCGGCTCTGGCTCGTGACGAGCTGGGCTGGCAGGCCGAGCGGGGGCTCGAGCAGATGATGGTCGATACCTGGCGCTGGCAGAGCGGTAATCCCAACGGCTACCACGGCTAACGAGAGAGGCGCCCAGGGGGCGCCTCTTGCTCTCTCTGTGAAGAGGATCTCAGTTTTCTGTTCTGAAAAGCCTACCAAATTTGCGCTTTTCTTCGTTTGATGTGAGAAACGGTGGCTCATCATCCCGGTTAAGAGCCATCCTCATGACAAGGTCACCTCACCCCCTTCACCTCTGGGCTCATCTCGGCGGCGACCCTCACCCCCGCAGAGTCCGCGAGGATCTGCCCGCCCGCCTCTCACTGGCCCGCTCACTGGGTATCGAGGGGGTCGTGGTGCCCATCCTGTGGCGGCATCTGGCGCCTGATACACCCCGTCAAATGAGTGAGGCCGCCGCATGGCAGCCCCTGCTTCGCCTCTGTCACACCATCGCCGACAGCGGCCTGGCGCTGATCCCTGAGGTACACCTGGCGGCCGCAGGCTCCGGCTATGACCGACTGCTGCCGGACTGGCTGTGGGGATGGGCCGGTGAGCGTCTGCCGGTGTCGGCATCGGCGGATCTGTTGCGATACCGCGATGAGGCCGGGGTGGACAGCTCCCTCTCGATCAGCTGGTGGGGCGAGTCATTGATAGCCCCTCTGATGCGCCAGTGGCTCTCACTGCTGACTGAGCAACTGAGCCCGCTGGCGGCCGCCATCCCGCATCTGCAACTGGGGATGGGGCCCGCCGGGGAGTGGCGCTACCCCGATTTTGCCCGGCACGGGTGGCCACTGTTTGGGCGCGCCGGTCTTGCCGCCTTGCGGCAGGACATGGTGGCGCGCTATGGCTCGCCAGAGGATTGGCAGTGCGCCTGGCAAATGCCCGATGTGCAGGAAGCGGGGCTGCGCACCCTCCTCTCGACGCCGGGAGAGGCGATCCAGCAGGAGGTGGCGTCATGGCTGGCGCGGGGGATTGCCCATCAGGGACGGGGCTGGCTGTCGCAGGTTGCGGGTCTGCTACAGGGTCCGTGGCAGCACACGACTCTGGGGGCGCGTCTGGCCATGGGGCATACTCCCGTGCTGGCCGAGCCCGGGGCGATTGGCGCCTGGCTTGACGAGGCCTTGCCTGACACCCTGCCGGTCGAGCGGCTCAGGATCTGGTTGGCGGGTGGGGAAGAGGAGGAGGCGCTTTGCGCCTGGCAGCAGACCTGTGCCGGCAGGGGGATGGGCACTCTGATTGAGAACCGTGGCTTCCTGCCCGGTGACGATCACCCCAGTTGGGAGCGTTTCAGGATGGCGGCCTTGCAGGGGGCTTCATGCCGGGGTTGGGTGTGGCGCGATCTGGAGCGGCTCGATCCGGTGGCAGAGCGCATACGCCGCCTGGCCAGGTTGCGCCACTCTCGGGGCGAGGATGAGCACCAGCGCCGCAAGGAGTTCCGTGTCATGGGCCCCTTGCATCTGAAAGTGGGCAACCAGCGCCAGGTGTTGAGCGAGCAGGAGTGGCTGCGCTTCGAGGAGGAGGTCGCCACCCTGCGCCGGCTTGGGGTGACCGCCATCTCGACCGATATCTGGTGGGGACTGGTGGAGGGGCGTCAGCCCGGGTGCTTCGACTGGCGGTACTACGACAGGCTGGTTGCACTGCTCGCGCGCCAGCAGATGCGCTGGGTTCCCATCCTCTCGTTTCATCAGGCCGGTGGCAACGTCAACGATGACTTTACCCAGACCATACCGCTTTGGCTCTGGGGCACCCTCTTGTCCCGTCATCCCGAGCTGGGCTCGGTGCGAGAGCTGCAATACGTGAGCGAGACCGGAGATGCCTCCATGGAGTATCTCTCCCTCTGGGCCGATGAGTGGGTGCTTCCCTACTATCGCGCCTTTATGGCGGCGTTTCGTGACCACTATCGGCCCCATGCTGACCTGATGGCCGAGATCAACGTCAGCCTGGGCCCCGCCGGTGAGCTGCGATATCCCAGCTATAACGCTCACGATTGGGGCAACTACCCCAACCGGGGCACACTCCAGTGTTACAGCGAGTTGGCCAGGCTTGACTGGTGTGCTCACCTGGCGCGTCGCTATCAGGACATTCGGGTACTGAATTACACCTTTGGCACTCACCATGAGACGTTTGAAGCGATCCCGCTGCCGCAGGCCGATCTCCTGTTCGAAAACCGTGCCTACCAGCACTCGGCCTGGGGGAGGGAGTATCTGGGGTGGTACCACGATGCCCTGGTCAGCCATGGGCGCCGGATCACCGACTGTGCCCTCGCTGTGTTTGACGAGCCACACTGGTCGCGGGTGCCCATCGGCATCAAGATCCCCGGTATCCATTGGGAGATCGGCGATCCGCACCAGCCCAGAGTCGCCGAGATCACCGCAGGACTGTTGCGTCCACACCCGGCCATGGGACCACACAACCAGCGAGAGTATGTACAACTGCTCGATGCCCTGGTGCCCGCCGGGCTGCGGGGACGGGTGGTGGTGCATTTTACCTGTCTCGAGATGCAGAACCGCCCCTATGAGGGGTACTCCCAGGCCGCCGATCTGGTGGGCTGGTTTGCGGCGGCGGCCCATGAGCTGGGGATCCGTCTGATGGGGGAGAATGCCCTGGCCGGCGAGCTGTATGGGGAGACAGGCTGGCGCCAGATGGAGAAGGCGTTGGCAGAGACGCCGGGCTTTGGCGGGTTAACCCTGCTGCGTATGCAGCACTTCTTCGATGAGGACCGCACCCCTCTCGAACAGTTACAGCGCCTCATCACCCGCTTCCAATGAAAACACCCCGCCGTGGCGGGGTGTGGATTATTGGCGATAGAAGCGGTTGAGTTCGTTCATCACCTGCACCAATACCCCCATGTCGGGGTTGGTGTGGCGCAGGGGCGTGTAGTCGCTTCGGTGCAGCAGCTCGAAGTCACCCCGTTTGTCGAAGTGGGTGATCACATCCCCTTGATAGATGGCAAACTCCTGGCCGTCTCCGCTCAGTGTCCAGCTGCGATTGCCGGGCATGAAGAGGGATTGCCCGCTGGCGTAGTCCCGCGGGGCATTGCGCACCCCCAGCAAGCCCTGCATCAGGGTGGGGGCGAGATCCAGATGACTGGTGTCCTGGGTCATCACGGCCGGTTGCATGCCGGGCCAGGCGATGACCAGAGGCACCTGTACCTGGTATGGGGAGAAGTTGTTGCCATAACCCCAGTTGTTGCGTCCGGTGTCGTTGAACTCCATGCCATGGTCGGAGGTGATGATGACGATGGTCTTGTCGAGCACGCCCTGCTGCTGGAGCCGGTTGGTGAGCTGCTCGAGCAGCTGGTCGACGTAGAAGACGGCGTTTTTGTAACTGTTCTCCAGCCGCTGACGGTTCTCTTTACGGTAGGCCGTGGCCGGATTGAACTGCTTGAGCGTCGGCTGGAAGGGACCCTGGAACTGCTCTGGCGTGCTGTAACGGCCGACCGAGGTGAGATAGAGCAGGGAGAACCAGGGACGCTCGTCGCTGTTTTTCTCCAGCCAGGCTCCCCATTGCTCGAGCAGGGCGCCATCTTGCGGCTGCTGGGAGATGAAGACAGGTTTGCGCAAGCCGGCCAGCAAGGTATTGCGATACTGACGCTCGGAGGCCAGCGGGCCAAAGAGGCCGAATTGATAATCCTGGCGCAGCATTTCGTCGAACAGCAGGGGAGGGCGCTTCTCCCGACCCATGTCGGCCATGTAGTGACCCGGCAGTCCGTAGAAGAGGGTAAAGAGGCCGCTAAGATTGCCGTTGCCACCGGAGAGGTGGGAGCGGTAGAGCAGATGCTGATCGGCAAAGCGCTGCAGATTCGGCATGTTGATGTTGTTGAGCATGTCAAAGCGCAGGGAATCGACCACGACGACCTGCAGGTTGTAACGCTGCTCCGGGACATCGACGCTCAGGGTACGCAGGGGGTAGCGCAGCCGTTCATTGCCCTCGCTCTCCTGCTGGCTCTTGGCCGCCTTCTCGAACTCGGCCAGATCCAGCCAGCCATGTTTGGCCAGGAAGGTGCGGGCCGTCATGGGATAGGAGAGAGGGAAGTTGGCCTTCTGGGCCGTTATCGGTTGATAGAGCGTGGCATCGGCCCAGCTGTTGACCAGGTGGGTCAACATGAAGCAGATAAGCAGCAGTACGCCTACGTGATTGCCATACTGGCGACGCTTGCGCTTGTTGATCTTGCGCCAGGTGTAGGCCGAGAGCAGCAGCTCGATCAGCAGCAGGCTGGGCACCGCGATGAAGAGCATGCTCCAGCTGGTCCCCTCCTCGGTCTGGGCCTGCTCCAGCAGCAGCGGCCACATCTGGCCGTTGAGGTGAAACTTGAAGAGCCGGAAGATCTGGGTGTCGAGCAGCAGTAACAGCAGTGCGAGCGTGCTGACCACCACGGCACTGAAGCGCAGCACCTTCTCCTTTGGCAGCACGAAGCTCAAGGGGAAGATGGTGAGCAGATAGGTGACGAAGCCGAGAAACGAGAAGTGGCCGATCCAGCTGACCACCAGATAGGCAACTCCGAGTGTGGTCGACGGCCAGGGGATCGCGCCCAGATAGCGGGTGGCGATCAGCATGGCCAGCAGAATATTAAAGAAGCAGAACCAATGTCCCCAGGTGATCAGGCGAGAGACATTATCACGATAGGGGTTACCGGTTTCGACCATACTCGTCCATCAGGTTCAGGTTGGATACGGACCGGAAGCTCAGTGGGGCTGGTTGCCTTTGTCCACGGAGGCGGTCAGGGCCTGCACGAACTTGTCGGCGATGGCCTGGCGTTGTGCCTGGGGCAGTTCGTTGATGATATTGGTGGCGAGATTGCCCAGCACCATGAGGCTGAGATCCACCGGGGCCTTGTGCTGTTCCAGCACGGCGATGAGATCGTTCATCAGGGCGTCAAACTGCTCGTTTTTGTACTTTGATACGATGGGCATAATCTTGGATTCATCTCGGTTCAAAGCGCCTTATAATACCCCACCCTCTTGGCTAACACTATGGCTTTGTGACATGAGTCTCGATATCGACAAGATCATCCTTCACTCCCTGCGACTGGACGCCGAAGGCCGTCCCCAGGCGGATTCCCACTCTCAGCTGCTGGTCGTCGACGATGCCGTGCAGGGGCTGATGGCCGAGTTGCACCGCATCTACAACGGCAAGGGGGGCAAGGGGTTTGGTTACTTCCCCGCCGCCTCCGATGAGGAGGAGGCACCGGATCCCCGGTTTCGTGACGCACTGACGGCCCTGCGCCAGGGGGCGCTGGATTTTGTCCCCTTCTCCGAGCAGTTGACCGGCGCCCTGGTTGAGACGCTGGTTCGCCATGGCCTCGACGAGCATGGCGTCCTGTTGGTGGCGCGCTACCAGTATGTGGGGGTGGATTATCTGCTGCTGGCGCTGCTCGACAGCAAGGAGAGCGTGACCGTGAGCGACCGCCTGGAGCTGCGCCACATCCAGTATCTCGACATCGGCAAGATGAATCTGGTGGCCCGGGTCGATCTCACCGAGTGGCAAACCCAGGGCGACTCGCGCCGTTATGTCACCTTCAGCAAGGGGCGGGTTGGACGTAAATTGGGGGATCTCTTTATCGAGCTGTTCGGTATCCGTGAGGGGATGGATCCCAAGTTGCAAAACAAGGGGCTGCTGCAGGCGGTTGAGGAGTATTGCGAGACTCGGCAGATGCCCGCCGAGGAGAGCCGTGAATACAAGAAGCAGGTGTTTAAATATTGCACTGAGCAGGCGAGCGCCGGTGAGGAGATCGAGCTGCGGGAGCTGTCGGCCGAGTTGCCCGGCAAGGACGATCTCGACTTCTACAGCTTCGTCGGTGATGAGTACCAGCTCGAGGAGCGTTTCCCGGTCGATCGCAGCACCTTGCGCGGCCTGACCAAGTTTGTGGGGTCCGGGGGCGGGCTCACCCTGAGTTTCGATCAGAAGCTGCTCGGCAGCCGGGTCTTCTACGATCCCGATACGGATACCCTGACCGTCAAGGGGGTGCCGCCCAATCTCAAGGACCAGCTGTTGCGCCAAGGCTGATGACGTGATTGAGATCACAAATACACCAAAAGCCCCCATCCGGGGGCTTTTTGATGCCTGCCGCAGGGCGAGTTGGAAATTCCTCTGCGGCTTTTAGTAACAAAATACGCTCATCACGCAGATGAAAGGGTTTTCAGTTATTTGAAAACCCTTTCATTTGTGTAATTTAATTTCTGTATGGTAATTATTTTCCCTGTTTCATTTCGTTACATGAGATCTCAATCACGATATTGCCTAGGTATTGAAAATGCTTTCATAAGTTATTGGAAGAAAAGACGTAATTGCATTTCAAAAAATGCGAGTTGCGTCATGTGAGTCAAAATTGGCATCGGCTACTATGAGCCCCGCACACACAGTTATTTGCAGCGTCGACACTCTTCGCTGTCCCACGACAAGGAAAGGCTCATGAAAAAGAAATTGATCTCCTCCCTGATTGCTCTGGCCACCCTGGGTGTTGCCGGTACTGCGACCGCTGCCATCGAGGAGGGTCAGCTGACCATCTGGATCAACGGTGACAAGGGCTACAATGGTCTGGCTGAAATCGGCAAGAAGTTCGAGGCCGAGACCGGCGTCAAGGTGACCGTGGCTCACCCGGATCAGGTAGAAGTGAAGTTCCAGCAGGCCGCCTCCACCGGCAACGGTCCGGACATCTTCTTCTGGGCTCACGACCGCTACGGTGAGTGGGTCAAGTCCGGTCTGCTGGTGCCTGTCACCCCGAGCGATGCCGAGAAGGCCAAGTTTGAGCAGTTTGCCTGGGACGCCATGACGGTCGATGGCAAGGTCTACGGGTATCCGGTGGCTGTCGAAGCCGTGAGCCTCATCTATAACAAGGATCTGCTGCCCGAGCCGCCGAAGACCTTCGAAGAGATCGCCCAGATCGACGAGAAGCTGAAGAAAGATGGCAAGCGCGCCATCATGTGGGCCTATGACACCCCCTACTTCAGCTATCCGCTGGTAGCCGCCAACGGGGGTTATGCCTTCAAGAAAACGGCCGCCGGTTATGACGTGAAAGACACTGGTGTGGCCAATGCCGGTGCCAAGGCGGGCGTCAAATATATCTCCGACATGATCAAGAACGGCAACCTGGAGAAGGGCATCGACTACGGTGTGATGGATGCCAAGTTCAACAAGGGCGAAGTGGCCATGATGATCAACGGCCCCTGGGCCTGGAGCAACCTGGACAAGACTGGTCTGAAGTATGGCGTCGCTCCGCTGCCGACCCTGAATGGCAAACCGGCCAAGGCCTTCGTGGGCGTGCTGGGTGCCACCATCAACGCCGCCAGCCCGAACAAGGATCTGGCCATCGAGTTCCTCGAGAACTACCTGCTGACCGATGGCGGTCTGGCGCCGATGAACGCCGACAAGCCCCTGGGTGCCGTGGCGCTCAAGTCCTTCCAGAAGACCCTGGAAGCCGATGCCCGCATCAAGGCCACCATGGCCAACGCCCAGGCCGGCGAGCCGATGCCGTCCGTGCCGGAAATGAGCCGCTTCTGGTCTTCCTTTGAGACTGCGCTGAAGAACGTCACCTCTGGCCGTCAGGGTGTTGACGAGGCTCTGGATACTGCTGCCAAGCGTATCGTTCAGTAATTGCACCACCCCGCGGGAGGCCAACTGCCTCCCGCACTCTCTACTCTCTTGGCGTTATAAAGGTTAATTGGCATGGAAGTAGTACCTTCTATCGAATCCTATGCCGGTCCGAAGAAAGACAAGTATGTCTGGCTGAAGTGGACCATGGCGGCCCTGGTTGCCGTCCTCAATGGTTATGCGGCAGTCATGATGTATGCCAGCGGCGAGTGGGTATTTGCCCTGCTCGACCTGGTGGTCGTCTCTGTCGGACTCTATGTCTTCATGAACAAGAAGACCTATGCTCACCGCTACATTTTCCCCGGTGTGGCCGGCATGGTTGTTTTTATCATCTTCCCTCTTGCCTACACGATCGGCATCGCCTTCACCAACTACTCGGGTGCCAACCTCCTCTCCATGGAGCAGGCCCGGGAGTATCACCTCAAAAAAACCTACAAGGTGCAGGGCGGTGAGTACGATTTCACCCTGGTTAGTGGTGAAAACAATCAGTTTCAGCTGCTGCTGAAACAGGGAGACCAAGCCTTTATCAGCCATCCGCTGAGCCTGATGGACAACAAGACGCTGGATCTGGCCACCAAGCAGGGTGTCGCCGCCGGCGATGCCAAAGAGGTGCCTCTGCAGCCGGTGACCGGCGAGGTCACCGCGACAGCGGCCCCGATCCGCGAGATTGTGAGCCATCGCAGCGACCTTAATCGTCTCAGCCTGCGTCTGCCGGACGGTGTCACCCTGACCATGAGCAGCCTGCGCAAGTTCGCCGCTCAGAAGAGCCAATACAGCCGTTTGACCGACGGTGCCGTGCTCAAGTCCGGTGTGGTCATCAAGGATGGCAACCTGCTGCGCGACAACCAGAGCGGTCAGCTGATGCTGCCCAATCAGGAGACCGGTTTCTACCAGTACATTGACGAGCAGGGTCAGTTTGTCGGCAAGAGCGTCGCCCCCGGCTTCGTGGTCGCCGTCGGCTGGAAGAACTTTGCCCGTATCGTCACGGACCCGGGTATCCAGGGGCCCTTCCTGCAGATCTTTATCTGGACCGTCATCTTCTCCGCCTGTTCGGTCGCCTTCACCCTCGCCATCGGAATGGTGCTGGCTTGTCTGGTGCAGTGGGAAGAGCTCAAGGGGCGCGGCTTCTATCGGGTCATGCTGATCCTGCCCTATGCGATCCCGGCGTTCATCTCGATCCTGGTGTTCAAGGGCCTCTTCAACCAGAACTTCGGTGAGATCAACCTCTTTCTCGAGGCGGCCTTCGGCATCAAGCCGGACTGGTACACCAGTCCCATGCTGGCCAAGACCATGATCCTCATCGTCAACACCTGGCTGGGTTATCCCTACATGATGATCCTCTGCATGGGTCTGCTCAAGGCCATCCCGGAGGATCTCTACGAGGCCTCCGCCATGGACGGAGCCGGTCCCATCCAGAACTTCTTCAAGATCACAGTACCCCTGTTGATGAAGCCGCTGACGCCCCTGCTGATTGCGTCGTTTGCCTTCAACTTCAACAACTTCGTCTTGATCCAGCTGCTCACCAACGGGGCGCCGGACATCATAGGTGCCACCACCCCGGCCGGGACCACGGATCTCTTGGTGAGCTACACCTACCGGATCGCGTTCCAGGGATCGGGCGGTCAGGACTACGGTCTGGCCAGCGCCATCGCCACCGCCATCTTCCTGATTGTCGGTGCACTGGCCCTGCTCAACCTGAAGCTGACCAAAGCGGACAAGATCTAAGGAGAGACCCATGGCAATCGTACAACCCAAATCGGTGAAGTATCGGGTCTGGGCCACCCATCTGGTGATGTGGAGCTTCGTGGCGCTGATCATCTTCCCGCTGATCATGGTCATCGCCATTTCCTTTAGAAACGGCAACTTCTCGGTGGGGGAGATCATCCCCACCAATCCGACCCTGGATCACTGGCGGCTGGCGCTGGGCATCCCGGTCACCAATCCGGATGGCAGCATCACCCCGCCGCCGTTCCCGGTGCTGACCTGGCTGTGGAACTCCATCAAGATAGCGGGCCTCACCGCCCTGTTTATCGTGGTGCTCTCCACCACCTGCGCCTACGCCTTCGCCCGTCTGCGTTTCCGTGGCAAGGCCACCATCCTCAAGGGGATGCTGGTGTTCCAGATGTTCCCGGCCGTGCTGGCGCTGGTGGCCATCTACGCCCTGTTTAACAAGATTGGTGAATACATCCCCTGGCTCGGGCTCAACACCCATGGCGGCCTGATTTTGGCCTACATGGGGGGGATTGCCCTGCACGTGTGGACCATCAAGGGCTACTTCGAGACCATCGACTCCTCCCTGGAAGAGGCGGCGGCCATCGACGGCGCCACGCCGTGGCAGGCGTTCCGCCTGATCCTGCTGCCCCTGTCGGTGCCGATCCTGGCGGTGGTCTTCATCCTCGCCTTCATCGGGTCGATCACCGAGGTGCCCATGGCCTCCATCCTGTTGTCGGATGTGAACAGCCTGACCCTGGCGGTCGGTGCCCAGCAATACCTCTACCCCCAGAACTACCTGTGGGGTGACTTCGCCGCGGCGGCCGTGCTCTCCGGCTTCCCCATCACGGTCGTCTTCCTGCTGGCCCAGCGCTGGCTGGTGGGTGGTCTGACGGCGGGCGGCGTCAAGGGCTGATGCATTCACAGGCGGCGGGAGTGCCCGCCGCCAGGTTAAAACGATTTTTGAGCGGAGCCTGTCATGGCAGAAGTTGTACTTAAAAGCGTTCGCAAGAACTACGATCCGGCGGTCCACAAGGACACCCTGCGCAACATCAACCTGGACATCAAGGAAGGGGAGTTTATCGTCTTCGTCGGCCCGTCCGGCTGCGGTAAGTCCACCCTGCTGCGGATGATCGCGGGTCTGGAGGATATCACCAGCGGCGAGCTCTCCATCGGTGGTCGTTACATGAACGATGTCCCGCCGGTCGAGCGCAACGTGGGCATGGTGTTCCAGTCCTACGCCCTCTATCCGCACATGAACATCTACGAGAACATGGCCTTCGGCCTCAAGCTCAAGAAGATGGACAAGGAGACCATCCACAAGCGGGTGATGCGCGCCGCCGAGATCCTCGGCCTAGAGCCTCTGCTCGAGCGCAAGCCCAAGGCTCTCTCCGGCGGTCAGCGTCAGCGGGTGGCCATCGGTCGCTCCATCGTTCAGCAGCCCCAGGTGTTCCTGTTCGACGAGCCGCTCTCCAACCTTGACGCCGCCCTGCGGGTCAAGATGCGTATCGAGATCGCCAAGCTGCACAAGGAACTCAACTCCACCATCATCTATGTGACCCACGATCAGGTCGAGGCCATGACCCTGGCCAACCGTATCGTGGTGCTGAGCCCCCTCAAGGGTGAGGCCGAGAGCAACCTGGAGCAGTTTGGTACCCCGCTCGAGCTCTACCACAACCCGGACAACAAGTTCGTGGCCGGCTTTATCGGCTCTCCCAAGATGAACTTCCTCAAGGGGACCCTGACCGAGATCGGTGAGCAGGAGTGTGTGGTGACCCTGACCACGGGGGACAAGGTGCGCGCCCGGGTCGATGCCCGTCGCGGCCAGGTGGGGGATGCCGTGGAGCTGGGGGTGCGCCCCGAGCATCTGGTGGCGACCGACCACGACCACGCCCACAGCGTGGTGACCGGCACGGTACAGGTGGCCGAGCACCTGGGGGCCGAGTCCTTCGTCTACATGGAGGTGGATGGTCACGACTTTACCGTCAAGGCCAATGCGGACCTGGAGGTCGAGGCGCGCCAGCAGTTCAGCGTCGGGATCCCGGCCGAAGCCTGCTACCTGTTCGACGCCAAGGAGCGGGCCTTCCCCCGTACCGCCCGTTACAACCGCACCTAAGGTGCAAGCTCCCGGCCAGGAGGGCCGGGAGTTCGGATTTCCAATGCAGTGTTATCACTTTTGCCGGCCCTTGGGCCGGCTTTTTATTGCAGCTCGGCGGTGATATCCGGCACAAAGGTCTGGCTGGTGATGGGGGGCCGCTCGTACCCTTCCTGATTGATGGGCGGCAGCTTTATCTTCTCGTACTGGATCGCCTCGTAGGGGATCTTGGAAAGCAGGTGGGTGATGCAGTTGAGCCGGGCCCGCCGCTTGTCATCGGCATCCACCACGAACCAGGGGCTGTCCTGGGTATCCGTGTAGGTGAACATGTCATCCTTGGCCCGGGAGTATTCGGCCCAGCGGGAGCGGGACTGCAGATCCATGGGGCTGAACTTCCAGCGCTTGATGGGGGTGTTGATGCGCTCCTTGAAGCGCTTCTCCTGCTCCTCATCGCTCACCGAGAACCAGTACTTGA
Organism: Aeromonas schubertii; assembly: GCF_000820105.1. Lineage (GTDB taxonomy): Bacteria > Pseudomonadota > Gammaproteobacteria > Enterobacterales > Aeromonadaceae > Aeromonas > Aeromonas schubertii. Next base: position 90,079 of record NZ_CDDB01000011.1, read on the forward strand.
TGAGGATGATGCCGGCGCGGATCAGCATCCGCTCGAACTCGGGGCAGGCGCGCAGAAACTCCCGGTACTCCTCGTCGCTGCAAAAGCCCATCACCCGTTCGACCCCGGCCCGGTTATACCAGGAGCGGTCAAACAGCACCATCTCGCCGGCGGCCGGCAGGTGGGCGACATAGCGTTGAAAGTACCATTGGGAGCGCTCTCTGTCCGAGGGGGCGGGCAGGGCGGTGACCCGGCAGACCCGGGGGTTGAGCGGCTCGGTGATCGCCTTGATGACCCCCCCCTTGCCGGCGGCGTCGCGCCCCTCGAACAGCACCACCACCTTGAGGTGTTCCTGCTTGACCCACTCCTGCAGCTTGACCAGCTCCTCCTGCAGATGGGCAAGGTGGTGCTCGTAGAGCTTCTTGTCGAGCCGTTTGATCTTCTCTTTGGCCATCCTTCTCTCTCCTTGTCGGTCTCTGATGAGCATGCACTAATCGGAGCAGGGGTGACCAGTCTCCCTGTGCTAAACTGCCGCACCTGTCATGAGAATGGATCTATCGATGAAACAGCGGATCGAGCTCGGCGGGCGCAGTCTCGCCTATCTGGACGAGGGCCAGGGCCCCGTCATCCTGTTTGGCCACAGCTACCTGTGGGACAGCGCCATGTGGGCACCCCAGCTGGAGGCCCTCAAGGGGCAGTATCGCTGCATCGTCCCCGAGCTGTGGGGACACGGGGAGTCCGATGGCCTGGCGGCCGGGCGCCTCACCCTGGCGGATCTCGCCCGGGATCATCTGGCCCTGCTCGATGCCCTCGGCGTCGGGGAGTTTATCCTGGTGGGACTCTCCATCGGTGGCATGTGGGGGGTAGAGCTGGCCAGGATGGTGCCAGAGCGCATCAAGGGGCTGGTGCTGATGGATACCTTCGTCGGCCTCGAGCCCCAGATCACCTGCGAGCGCTACCTCGGCATGCTGGGGGCCATCGAGCAGCTCGGCTCCATTCCGGCACCCATCGTCGAGCAGGTGGCGCCACTGTTTTTCGCCAACCAGCCAGACCCGGCCCTGATGGCCGGTTTCAAGGCCCGTCTGGCTGCCTGGCCGGCGGACAAGGTGGCGGCCATGGTGGCGGTGGGGCGCAGCTTCGTCACCCGCGCCGATCGCATGGAGTGGCTCGAAGAGATCCCCTGTCCGGCCCTGGTGATGACAGGTTGTGAGGACAAGGCGCGCCCCGTGCTGGAAGGCTACCTGATGGCCGAGGTGCTGGCGTGTCCTCTGGTGGAGATCCCCGGGGCGGGCCATATCGCTACCCTGGAGAATCCGGCGTTCGTCAACCAGCGGTTGATGCACTTCCTGGCGCAGCTGTGAGAGAGGGGTAACCCCGAATAAGAAAAGGAGCCGTCGGCTCCTTTTTTCGTGGCGAAGAGGGTATCACCAGATATAGCCGAGTCCCATCCCGGCATAGAGCTCGCCCCTGTGCTGGACGATGGGGCTCTGCGCGATATCGTCATCATAGCGCTCGTAGTTGACACCAAAGCCGCCAATCCAGTTGGCACTGAATCGATAGCTGCCGATGAGCGAGACCATGGGGGAGAGGGTGGTGCCCGTGTTCCACGCCGGTCGGCCGGCCCTGGCCTCCTCCTGTGAGACGCCGCCAAAGTAGTAGTTGGCGAGATTGTGACTGCGCAGCATCACACCGGCCCCCGGCATCAGCAGCAGCGGGCCACGGATGATGGGGAAGTTGGCCCACAGCATCACCTCCTGACCGTTGCTGTTGCCGGTCACATCTGTGGTGGCTCGCATGCTCAGCAGGGCATAGGGAGTGATGAGATCGGCCCCCAGGCCCGCCTCAAATTCCCCCTTGCGCTTGTGCATGCCGCCGAGAAAGGGGTCATCATCCGGGTCCAGATTGCCAAAGCGCATCCGGCCGAAGGCATAGGTCGACAGGCCCCCCTCCCGGGTGAGGTAGTAGCGGGCCCGATCGCCCAGGTACATGAGATCGTCCCCAAAGTAGAGGGCGCCCGGAATGGGGAGCAAGGCATCGTCCTAGTGCTGGTAGCGTGCCTGGCCACCGATGAGTGCACCGCCCAGCACCAATCCCTTGGGAATGGGGCTGGTGGGGCTGTCACTGGAGAAGGCGCCCAGGGCGCCGAGATCGATATCGGCCCGGGCCTGCCCCGCCAGGAGCAGGGGGAGTAACAGCAGAAGACGAGGGGTGTGGGTCATGGGCCACTTCCTTATGCCAGGGGGGAACCCCAGTGTAGCGGGCCCCCCCTCAGGTGGGAAGGCGCCTATCCCTGGCTAAGCGGGAGCTCGTCGCGCTTGGGCCAGACATTGAGTACCGCCTTGACCAGGGTGGCCAGCGGGATGGCGAAGAAGACCCCCCAAAAGCCCCACAGTCCGCCGAAGAAGAGCACGGCCACTATGATGGCGACCGGGTGCAGGTTGACCGCCTCGGAGAAGAGCACCGGGACCAGCACATTGCCATCGAGGGCCTGGATCACCAGATAGAGGATCATCAACCAGGCAAATTCGGGAGTCAGGCCCCACTGAAACAGCCCCACCATGGCGACCGGAACCGTCACCACCACGGCCCCTATATAGGGAATGAGTACCGAGAAGCCCACCGCCACCGCCAGCAGGGCCGAGTAGCGCAGCCCCAGGAAGGCAAACGGGATATAGGTGGCCACCCCGACGATAAGGATCTCCATCACCTTGCCGCGGATGTAGTTGACTATCTGGTCGTTCATCTCCAGCCACACCTGGCGTACCAGGGCTCGGTTGCGCGGCAGGAAGCGCTGCAGGCCGCCGAGCAGAGCCTGCTTGTCTTTGAGCATGAAAAAGACCAGCAGGGGGACCAGGATGAGATAGATGAGCAGGGTCACTATGCTCACCAGCGAGCTTAAGGAGGCGGCGACCAGGCTCTCCCCCAGAGAGAGAATGCGCTGGCGAATGGTGTCGATGACGCTCTCTACCAGGGAGATGTCGACCAGATCCGGGTACTTCTCCGGCAGGTTGCGCACGAAGTCCTGGGTGTGGGCCAGCATGGTGGGCGCCTCCTTGGCCAGGTTGATCCCCTGTACGACCAGGGTTGGCACCAGGCCCAGCAAGAGCATGATCATGCAGGCGAGAAAGAGGGTGACCACCAGCGCCGTGGCGAGGGTACGCGACAACCCCAGTCGTTGTAGCCGGGCTACCGGCCACTCCAGCAGGTAGGCGAGCACCAGGGCAACCAGAAAGGGGCCAAGCAGATTGCCAAACCACCAGAGGACGGCGAAGCCGCTGAGCAGCAGCAGGAAGAGGGCGACCGCATCGGGATCGGAGAAACGGGACTTGTACCAGCGCCTGATGACATCAAACATTCAGAGCAATTCCTTGTGGCAGACCTGCACCCGCAAGTGCAGATGATCGGCAGACTCCTCGCAAGTCTCCCAGTGGTGGCCCATTCGGGTGAGGTAACGGGGGATATCCCGGCGTGAACCCGGATCGCTGAGCAGCAGCTCGCGCGTCTCCCCCGTGGCGGCCTCACGCAACCAGAGTTTGACCCGGATCAGGGGCTCGGGGCAGCGCAGGGCTCGCAGATCCACTCTCTCCATCGTCTCTCCCTCGTGACGGCAGGCTATTATTGCCCCGCGGCGAGTGTTAAACAACGCTTGTGGGGGCCAGATGGCAAGGTTATCCTGCGCAGGCCCATCCCAAGGAGAGAGAGAGCGTGGCCAGAAAATCCCTCGTCGCCGCCAGTATTCCCCTGCTGATCGCCGCCCTCAGCGGTGCGACCGCGCCGGCGCTGGCCAGCAATCAGTTGCCCGATATAGGGACCGCCGGTGTCGTGGCCCTGCCCATCGAGCAGGAGGTGCGCTACGGGGATGCCTTCATGCGTTTTGCCCGTGCCGGTCTGCCGGTCATCGATGACCCTGTGCTGAGCGAATACCTCGACAGCATAGGGCAGCGTCTGCTGGCCAACGCAGACGGGGTACGTTTCCCCTTTACCTTCTTTCTGGTCAACGACAGCAGCATCAACGCCGCCGCCTTTCTCGGTGGGCGCGTCAAGGTGCATACCGGGCTGTTTCTCTATGCCGACAACGAGAGCGAGCTCGCCTCGGTATTGGCCCACGAAATCACCCACGTGACCCAGCGCCACATCGCCCGCTATCTCGAGGCCCAGGCCAGCAATACCCCCCTGACTCTGGCCGGTTTGGTGGGCTCGATTGCGCTCGCGGTGATCAACCCCACCGCCGGTATCGCGGCGCTGCAGACCACCCTTGGCTTGTCGATGCAGTCGGCCATCAACTACACCCGCGACAACGAGTTCGAGGCCGACCGTATCGGCATGAAGACCCTCTATGACGCCGGGTTCGAGCCCATGGGAATGGCCAACTTCTTCCAGAAGCTGGCGGCGGAGTACCGCTATACCAGCAAACCCCCCGAGATGCTGCTCACCCACCCCCTGCCCGAGACCCGCATCTCGGAGGCGCGGGCGAGAGCCGCCAGCTACCAGGCCCGGCGGGTGCCCCCCAGCCTCGACTTCCTGATGGCCAAGGCCCGTATTCAGGTGCGTTACGGTAACGAGAGTGCCGATGGCATGCTCACCTATTTCGATGCCCGCCTCGCCAAGGGGGACTATGGCCTCAAGGATGCGGCCCTGTATGGCAAGGCACTGGCGTTGGTGCAGCTCAAACGTTACGACGAGGCCGATGTCATCATGAAGGAGCTGGCGAGCCGCCACCCTGAAGATCTCTTCGTCATCGATACCCAGACCGATATCGACATGGCCAAGGGGCGCAGCCAGGAGGCGATCGCCCGTCTCAAGTCGGCCCAGCGGCGCATGCCCGACAACGAGGTGGTTATCATCAACCTGGCCAATGCCCTGCTCGAGAGTGGCCAGACCAAGCAGGCCATCGCCCTGCTCGATCCCTATGTGCGCGCCCACGGGGATAACAGCCTGGCCTGGAGCATGCTTTCCGATGCCTATCGCAAGGCCGGACGCATGACCGACCTGCACCTGGCGAGGGCCGAGCAACTGGCCCTGCGCGGTGACTATCAGGCCGCCATCGACGAGATGGTGGTGGGGCGAGGCACGACCAGTGACAAACTGACCCTGGCGCGAATCGAGGCGCGCATCGCCCAATTGGAGCAGGCGCAGAAGGAGCTGGAGTCTCTCAAGCGCTAACGTCAACAAGCGAAAGAAGCGGCCCCGTGAAGGGGCCGCGTCGTTACTGTTTGGAGCTGTAGATCATCCAGGGCTCGGGGCGGGGCAGAGGGGTGAGCATGGTGGTGACCAGCTCATCGACCTTGCGGGCCGAGAGCTCACCCGTGATGGTCTCCTTGAGCTGGCCGCTGGCATCGAGCAGATAGCTGGTGGGAAGCGCCCGGGGCTTGGGATAGGGGAGCCTGGCATTGGGCAGTGCTCTGAGCAGGGGGAGCTCGGGAGCGAGCGGGGCGCCCTGGCGGCCAAGCTCCTCTTGGGAGGTGGCATCATAGCTCACCAGCAAGACCTGAAGACCGCGCCGGGTCACCATCTCCTGCAGCAGGGGAAGTTCGCTTTGGCAGGGGGCGCACCAGGGGGCGTAGTAGCTGATCAGCAGGGGGCGACCATAAAACTCGCTGAGGGCAACCCGAGCCCCCGATGCCTTCTCAAACTGGGTGATCTCGCCACAGCCACCGAGCAGCAGACCGGCCACAACTGCCCAACAAATTCGTTTCATTCAGTTATGTTTCTCCACGTGTTTCCCCTACAATGGCGGCCGTTGATTAGCTGCCACGGGAGGCCTCATGAGCCGAGTCAGAATTTACCACAATCCGCGCTGTTCCAAGAGCCGGGAAACCCTGGCCCTGCTCTCCGAGCAAGGGATTGAGCCCACCGTCACCCTTTACCTGGAGCAGGCCCCCGGCGAGGCGGAGATCCGTGAGCTGTTGGTACTGCTGGGGTTTGACGATCCGCGTCAACTGATGCGTACCAAGGAGGAGCTCTATCGTGAGTTGGGGCTGGCCGAGCAGTCGGGGGATGCCCTGATCCGCGCCATGGCCGAGCATCCCAAGCTTATCGAGCGTCCCATCGTGGTCTGTGACGGGCGTGCCCGCATCGGTCGTCCGCCCGAGCAGGTGCTGGAGATCATCAAGTGACGAGCTCCCTTGCCCGTATCCTGGCCCTCTTCGGCTATCTGGGGCTGCTGGTCTGGGTCGTGCTGTGGCACGGTTGGCTCTCACCCCATCCGGAGATCAGCAACACCCTGCTGCTGACCATCTGGGTGGTGCCCCTGCTGTTTCCCCTGTGGGGGATCCTGCTGGGCAAGCCCTATACCCATGCCTGGGCTAACTTCGTGCTGATGTTCTATTTTCTGCACTCCCTGACTCTGATCACCACGGACGAGGGGGAACGCCTTCTGGCGCTGGTCGAGCTGCTGCTTGCCACCATCGCCTTCGTGGGTTGCACCTACTATGCCCGGCTGCGCGGCCGGGAGCTGGGACTCGGGATAAAGAAAGAGAAACAGCAGGCGAAGTAAGAGAGAGGCGGGTTATCCCGCCTCTTCTCGTTTCAGCCGTTTGGCCTCACCCAGAGCAAACGCCATCAGGTCGGGATAGAAACGCAGAAAGCCCTGCTCCATCTCGCCTCTGTGTGGCAGGGACAAGTCGCGAACGCCCTCTCCCAGGGGAAGGGGGCGGCGCAGACGACGACCGATCCCGTCGAGCGCCCGGGCCGTTCCCTCCCACTCTGCATAACTCTCCAGCCACCCTTGTTCGGCCATATGGCGCAGGGGCAAGGGGAGCCCGGCCGGGAGGTGCCCGGGGTGGTGGGGACGCACGGTGAGCAGGGCACGGTAGTGCCTGGCGAGAAAGGCAGGCAGGGGATCGGCGGCGAAGCGCGTCCAGTGGCGGCTTAGCCAGTGGTCATAGAGCATGTCGATCAGAATGGGACCATAGCGGCGCCAGGGGGGCGAGAGGCTGGCGACGGCGGCCCTGTGTTCGGGGTGGTTATCGGTAAAACCGTCGATGGTGCGGTGCAGACGAATGCCGAGTCTGAGCTCGGGGGAGAGATCGCCGGCCAGGGGCCCTTTGACGAAGTCTCCCAGCAGATTGCCCAGGGGAGAGGTATGGGTGTGATCTGCCAGATGGAGGTGGGCCAGGTAGTTCATGGGGTATCTCGTTTCGGATTCCCTCAGGCTAGCGGATACGAAGACAAAAAAAAACCGGCCAGAGGCCGGAGAATCAACAAGGAATGGCTTTACAAAGTGCTGCCATGGGCAGCAAAGACAAACTATGGGGTGTTGCAAACATGCACACGGGAAGAACACGCAACGGGAGCACACTCCGCAGCCCATCCTTCAGCAATATTGCGGAGTGAATAGTAGTGTGATCTGGCTCACATTGCAAGGTGTTGTTGTAATAAAACTGGCAAACTGAAACACTTTCAGTTGATGAGGTGTTTTTTAGCGCAAAAATTTTATTTTTTGTAATTTTATTACGTTTATTTTAGATCATTCATCATCATAAGGCTCCCGCTCCTCCATCACCTCGAGCAGGTTGATGGCGACGCCGATGAAGTCGCTGTCGGTGACGATGCCGATGAGCTTGCCCCGCTCTACCACCGGTAGGCAGCCATATTTGTGGCGCTGCAGATAGAGGGCTGCCTCCTTGATCCCCGCGTGGGGGTCGACCCAGGCCACGTTGCGGGTCATCAGCTCCTCGAGCCGCACGCTGTCGGTGAACTCCGCCTCCCGCTCCTGGGTGGTAACAAAGAGCTTGGACTCCCGGGTGGCCAGTACATCGCTCAGGGTCACCAGACCCAGCAGCTGATGCTCACCGTCGACGACGGGAATGTGGCGGATTTTCTCCTGGTTCATCAGATCGATGGCCTGCTTGAGGCTGTTTTCCGGTCCCAGGGTGAAGGGTTTCTCGGTCATGATTTCGGACAGGGTGATCATGGCGGCCTCCTCGCTACTGCCTTCCTGATCCACATTACTCGGGGGGGCGTGACAGCGATTGATCAAGGTCAAGACATTTTGTTAAAACCGCTGCAACTTGTGCCTGCTCACAAAATTGGGCGGTGACGGTTGCCACGGGTCGAAAGATGGCGAATCGGGGCCATTTTGAGTTGCCACGAAGGGGGGGGATAACTAGACTAGCCGCCGGTTTTCCGAGGTGTGCGATGCAAGTATCCGATTTCCATTTCGACCTTCCCGATGAGCTGATCGCTCGATATCCCACCGCCGTGCGTACCGCCAGCCGCCTGCTGCAGCTGGATGGCGAGAGCGGTGAGCGTCGTCACGGCCAGTTCGTCGATGTGCTCGACCTGCTTAATCCCGGCGATCTGCTGGTCTTCAATAACACCCGCGTCATTCCGGCCCGTCTGTTTGGCCAGAAGGCGAGCGGCGGCAAGCTGGAGGTCCTGGTCGAGCGGATCATCGGCGATCATGCCGTGCTGGCCCATGTGCGCGCCTCCAAGGCGCCCAAACCCGGTACTCGCCTGATCCTGGATGGTGGCGTAGAGGCCGAGATGCGTGCCCGTCATGATGCCCTGTTCGAGATCCACTTCCTCGACCCGCGTCCCGTGCTGGCGATCCTGGAGGCCATCGGTCACATGCCGCTGCCCCCCTATATCGACCGACCCGATGAGGATGCGGACAAGGAGCGCTACCAGACCGTCTACAACGCCAAGCCCGGTGCGGTGGCCGCACCCACTGCCGGTCTGCACTTTGACCAGGCGCTGCTCGAGCAGATCCGCGCCAAGGGCGTCGAGACCGCTTTTGTGACGCTTCACGTGGGGGCGGGCACCTTCCAGCCGGTACGGGTCGACAAGATTGAAGATCACCACATGCACTCGGAGTATGCCGAGGTACCCCAGGAGGTGGTGGACTCCATCGCCGCAACCCGGGCCCGGGGTGGCCGGGTGATCGCCGTCGGCACCACCTCGGTGCGCTCCCTCGAGAGCGCCGCCCGGGTGACCCTGGCCCAGGGCCAGCCGTTGGTGCCCTTTTTCAGCGACACCGACATCTTCATCTACCCGGGGTTCGAGTTTCAGGTGGTGGATGCCATGGTCACCAACTTCCACCTGCCCGAGTCAACCCTCATCATGTTGATCAGCGCCTTCGCCGGCTATGACAACGTGATGACGGCCTACCGTGAGGCGGTGGCCGAGCAGTACCGTTTCTTTAGCTACGGGGATGCCATGTTCATCACCCGTCGCCGCAGCCGCTGACCGTCGGCGACTGCTAGCGGGGCACAGCCCCACACCGTCAGACTGTTTCTCTGGCTTTTTCGAGGTAAACGATGAAATTTGAACTGAAAACCACCGATGGGCGCGCCCGTCGCGGCCAGCTGGTGTTCGAGCGTGGCACAGTACAGACTCCGGCCTTCATGCCGGTGGGCACCTATGGCACCGTCAAGGGGATGACCCCGGAAGAGGTGCGCCAGAGCGGTGCCGAGATCCTGCTGGGCAACACCTTCCACCTCTGGCTGCGTCCGGGGCAAGAGGTGATGCGTCTGCACGGGGATCTGCATGATTTCATGAACTGGCACGGCCCCATCCTGACCGACTCCGGTGGCTTCCAGGTATTCAGCCTCGGCGACATCCGCAAGATCACCGAGGAGGGGGTCACCTTCCGTCACCCCATCAACGGCGACAAGATCTTCCTTTCCCCCGAGAAGTCGATGGAGATCCAGTACGATCTGGGCTCCGATATCGTGATGATCTTCGACGAGTGCACTCCCTATCCCGCGACCTATGAAGAGGCGCGCAAGTCCATGGAGATGTCCCTGCGCTGGGCCAAGCGCTCACGCCAGCGTTTCGACGAACTGGGCAACAAGAATGCCCTGTTTGGCATCATCCAGGGCTCTGTCTATGAGCCCCTGCGCGACGTCTCCCTGGACGGCTTGCTGGAGATCGGTTTCGACGGCTACGCCGTGGGTGGTCTCGCCGTGGGTGAGCCGAAAGAGGACATGCATCGCATCCTCGAGCACGTCTGTCCCAAGATCCCGGCCGACAAGCCGCGCTATCTGATGGGGGTGGGCAAACCGGAGGATCTGGTGGAAGGGGTGCGTCGCGGTATCGACATGTTCGACTGCGTAATGCCGACCCGCAACGCCCGTAACGGTCATCTTTTCACCACCGACGGTGTGGTCAAGATCCGTAATGCCAAGCACAAGGATGACACCAGCCCCCTGGATGCCGAGTGCGACTGTTACACCTGTCAAAACTACAGCCGTAGCTACTTGCATCACCTGGACAAGTGTAATGAAATCCTCGGCGCCCGACTCAACACCATCCACAACCTGCGCTACTACCAACGTGTGATGCAGGGTTTGCGGGACGCGATCGAGCAGGGTAAATTAGACGACTTTGTAACTGAGTTTTACCGTCGGCAAGGGAAGCCCGTTCCCCCCCTGGCAGAAGCGGCCACCGAGTAAGGCCCCTTCGTTTATTTGAACTCACGGATTATTACTGACCAGAGAGGTTTTTAAATGAGCATTATCTCCAAGGCTTACGCTGACGCCGGTGTTGCCGCTCCCCAGGGTGGCGGTATGGAAATGATCATCATGCTGGCCGTGTTCGGCCTCATCTTCTACTTCATGATCTACCGCCCCCAGGCCAAGCGCGTGAAGGAGCACAAGACTCTGATGAGCTCCCTCTCCAAGGGTGACGAGGTGCTTACCTCCGGTGGTCTGGTTGGCAAGATCGCCAAGGTCTCTGCCGAGAACGACTACATTCTGCTCTCCCTGAACGATCAGACCCAGGTCACCATCAAGCGTGACTTCGTGACGGCCGTTCTGCCCAAGGGCTCTATCCAGTCCCTGTAATCTCCCGAGGAGCACAGCGTGTTAAACCGCTTTCCGCTGTGGAAGAACCTGATGGTGATCCTGGTGATCGCCATCGGTTTTCTCTATGCAGCCCCCAATCTCTACGGTGAAGATCCGGCACTGCAGGTCTCTGCCAGCCGTGGCGCCGAGGTGCAACTGAGCACCCTGGAGCAGGTCAAAGGCATCCTCGATGAAGCCGGCATTCCCATCAAGCATGCCGCATTCGAACAGGGCCAGATCCTGGTTCGTTTCACCAATACCGAAGCCCAGCTCAAGGCGCGCGATCTCGTGGCCGCCAAGCTGGGTGATAACTTTGTGGTCGCCCTCAACCTGGCGCCCTCCACGCCAGCCTGGCTGGAGAGCGTGGGCGCCGCCCCCCTCAAGCTCGGTCTCGACCTGCGTGGTGGTGTGCACTTCCTGATGGAGGTGGACATGGACGAGGCGATCGCCAAGCAGCAAGAGCAGATGGTGCAGGATTTTCGCACCGAGCTGCGTAACCAGAAGATCCGCTATTCCGGTGTGAATCGCAGTGGCGATCAGGTGCTGGTGCGTTTCCGCGATCAGGAGAGCCTGGACAAGGCGGCCTCCCATCTGCGTCGTCTGAACCCTGAGCTCACCTTCAACAAGGAGTCAGCGGACGGCCAGTTCGCCCTGCGCGCCGCCATGAGCGAGCAGAAGCTCAAGGAGGTACGCAAGTACGCCCTGGAGCAGAACATCACCATCATCCGTAACCGGGTCAACGAGCTGGGTGTGGCCGAGCCGCTGGTGCAGCAACAGGGTGCCGAGCGCATCGTGGTCGAACTGCCCGGTATTCAGGACACCGCCCGCGCCAAGGAGATCCTGGGCGCCACCGCGACCCTGGAGTTCCACATGGTGGACGAGACTGCCGACGCCCAGTCCGGTCGCGTGCCGCCGAGCTCCAAGCTCTATACGGATCGCAACGGCCGTCCCGTGGTGCTGCAAAAGCGCATCATCCTGACCGGTGATCATATCGTCGGTGCCCAATCGGGCTTTGACGAGTACAGCCGTCCCCAGGTGAACATCAAGCTCGATGGCCAGGGTGGCAACAAGATGTCTGCCTTCACCAAGGACAACGTCGGCAAGGGCATGGCCACCGTCTTTATCGAGTACAAGCCGGTTGGTGAGCCAGGTCCGGATGGCAAGCGCAAGTTCCGCAAGAATGAAGAGGTGATCAACGTCGCCACCATTCAGTCGCGTCTGGGTAGCCAGTTCCGCATCACCGGCATCGACAACGCCAACGAGGCCCACAACCTGGCCCTGTTGCTGCGCGCCGGTGCCCTGATTGCCCCGATCCAGATCGTCGAGGAGCGCACCATAGGCCCGAGCCTGGGCCAGCAAAACATCGACAGTGGCCTGCAAGCCATGATGTGGAGCATGGTGGTCATCGTGCTGTTCATGGGCATCTACTACCGGGTCTTCGGTTGGGTCGCCAACCTGGCGTTGTGCCTCAACCTGGTGCTGCTGGTGGGGGTGATGTCGATGATTCCGGGGGCCACCATGACCCTGCCGGGGATCGCCGGTATCGTCCTGACCCTGGGGATGGCCATCGATGCCAACGTGCTCATCTATGAGCGGATCCGTGAGGAGCTGCGCAACGGGCGCGGGGTACAGCAGGCGATCCATCTGGGTTTTGACCGAGCCTTCTCCACCATCGCCGACTCCAACATCACCTCGCTGATTACCTCGGTGATCCTGTTTGGCATCGGTAGTGGTCCCATCAAGGGCTTCGCGCTGACCCTGGGGATCGGTCTGACCGTCTCCATGTTCACCGCCATCACCGTCTCGCGCGCCATCATCAACCTCGGTTGGGGTGGTCGTCGCCTCGACAAGTTGCCCATCTGAGGGGAGTTGCGATGTTTCAGATTCTGCATTTTGAAAGGCCGATCCCCTTCATGCGCTTCGCCAAGCCGGGGGTGATCTTCTCCCTGGCACTGGTGGTGCTCTCCATGGTGACCCTGGCCCAGAAGGGGCTGAACTGGGGGCTGGACTTTACCGGCGGTACCATCATTGAGGTGGGCTTCCAGCAGACCGTCTCCCTCGATGAGGTGCGCTCCGCCCTGGAGTCCAACCAGATCGAGGGGGCGACCCTGCAGCACTTTGGCTCGAGCCAGGATGTGCTGATCCGCCTGGCGCCCAAAGAGGGCATCAAGGTGGATGAGCAGGGGCGTCAGGTATTGGCGGCGGCCCAGACCCTCAACCCGGCGGCAGCGCTCAAACGGGTGGAGTTCGTCGGCCCCTCGGTCGGTGCCGAGCTGGCGACCGATGGTGCCCTGGCCATGCTGGCCTCCATCATCTGTATCCTCATCTACGTGGCGTTTCGTTTCGAGTGGCGTCTGGCCATGGGGGGCATCATCTCCCTGGCTCACGACATCGCCATCACCCTCGGCATCTTTGCCTGGTTCCAGATCGAGTTCGATCTGACCGTGGTGGCGGCGCTGATGACGGTGGTGGGCTACTCCCTCAACGATACGATCGTGGTGTTTGACCGTCTGCGGGAGAACTTCCGCAAGATCCGCAAAGGGGATACGGCCTACATTCTGGATCTCTCCATGACCGAGACCCTGAGCCGTACCATCATCACCTCGGGCCTGACCCTGGTGGTGGTGTTGGCCCTCTTCTTCAAGGGCGGCCCGCTCATTCACGGTTTTGCCACTGCCATGCTGGCAGGGGTTGCGTTCGGTACCTACTCATCCATCTATGTGGCGAGTGCTTTTGCCATGTACATGGGGGTCAAGCGTGAACACATGCTGCCTCCCCAGGTGGAGAAGGAAGGGGCTGATCAGCAGGAGATCATGCCGTAAGATGAGGAGCGCCCTTCGGGGCGCTCTTCTTATTTCATCGCCAAGGAGTGACCCATGCAGCACAATCCCCGTTTTCTTGCCCTGGTCAATGAGGCGCGTCGCCACGTCGAGGAGACCGATGTTCACACCATCCGCCGTTGGCAGGAGGCCGGACGCGACTTCATCCTGGTGGATGTGCGCGAGGAGAGCGAGTGGGCCAGAGGACACCTGCCGGGCGCCGTTTATCTGGGGCGCGGCATCGTCGAGCGCGATATCGAGACCCGCTTCCCCGATCCCGATAGCGAACTCTACCTCTATTGCGGTGGCGGCTTTCGCTCTGTGCTGGTGGCCGAGAGTCTGCAAAAGATGGGATATGGCAAGGTGGTGAGCGTGGACGGCGGATTTCGTGGCTGGTGCGAGGCCGGCTACCCGGTCGAGGCATGAATTATTTTGTGTCGACACGGTCAGCCACATGACAAACCCGATCCGGCCCTTTACCATAGGCGGGTAAAGCTAATGCGGCGGAGTTTTCGTTGAGCAACTGGAAAGGAATCAGGTACCTGGTAGGTATCCTGTTGGCACTACCCCTCCTGGGATGCAGCAGTGTAGGTCAAACTGACGCACCCAAGTCCCAGCCCAAGCCGGAGCCTGCCTCTCTCATCCTGGCCACCCCCCTTCAGGTCTCCTATCAGAGCGAGCTGGCCCTGGCCCGTCTCGGGCAGATGTTGAGCGAGATGGAGCTGACCAAGGAGCAGAGGGCCGAGCTCTTCTATGAGCGTGCCGTGGTCTTTGACAAGGTGGGTCTGCGCTCCCTGGCGCGCCTGGACTTTACCCGCGCCCTGCGGGAGAAGCCCGACTTCGCCGAGGCCTATAACTTCATCGGCGTCTATCTGGTCCAACAGCAGAACTACGATGAGGCTTATGAGGCCTTTGATTCGGCCCTCGAGCTGGCACCTGACTATGACTACGCCTATTTGAATCGTGGCATTGCCCTCTATTACGGCAATCGTTCCGATCTGGCCGCCGCCGATATCAAGCGCTTCTACGAGGCGCAGCCGGAAGATCCCTATCGCCAGCTCTGGCTCTACATGGCCGAGGCCAAACTCGATCCGGCCAAGGCCAGAAGCAATCTGCGCGATCGTTTCAGCCGGGGTCACGACGGCAACTGGAACTGGGATCTGGTGCGTCTCTATCTGGGGGATATCAATCCGACCCAGCTGATGGGGAACGTGGTCAAGGGGGTCAAGGATAATCGTGAGTTGGCCGAGCGCCTGTGCGAGACCTACTTCTATCTGGGCAAGCTGGAGCTGGCCAAGGGCAATCGCAAGGAGGCCATCAGCTACTTCAAGCTGGCGCTGGCCAATAATGTCTACGACTTTATCGAACACCGCTATGCCTTGCTGGAGCTGGAGCTGATGTCCCGCAAGAAACAGAGTGGCGGTGACGCCAACGCAAAAAAACAGGCCTCGATTTGAGGCCTGATTTTTTTGGTCAGGAGACCAGTTTCATGCCGGGGATCTGCCGCCAGTAACCGTTGCAGTCGTGGCCGGTGAGAGGCTGCGGCGCCTCACCCTGCCGATTGGCCAGGAAACGGTCCAGCCAGAGCAGGGTGTCGTCTCCCTCGGGGCTGAGGCGTACCACGTCGACCAGCCCGGTCATGGAAGGCAGATCGTTGACCAGGTTGTAGCAGTAGCCTGACTGGGTCTGGATGCCGTTGAGGTTGAAGACGCTCTGCCCCTCCCGGCTGTTGGCCTGACGCCCTGTGGGGTAGTCGATGCAGGCCAGTTCGCACTGATCCTTGGGACGGTCGAGGGAGCGGGCGGTGAAGCAGCGGGCAGAGTAGGCGAGCGGCAGATGGCCGTAGGCGAAGAGCTCCACTTCGAATTTTTCCCGCAGCGGAGCGCACTCCCGGCGCAGGGCGCAGAGCCAGTCGCGAGAGAGCTCCACCGGCATCACCCAGCGCTTCATCCCCTGGCGCAGCAGCAGGCGCAGCACGTCGGCGTTGTAGGCGTTGATGGCCGGACCGCAGACAAACGGTACCCCCGCCTCGGCGGCGAGCTGAACGGCGCCAAGATCGTTGGCCTCTATCATCCACTCCCCGTTATCCACCATCCGCTTGACCTCCTTGAGCTCGGAGGGGGCGCTGATGAGGGCCAGGGTCGAGAGTACCACCTGCTTGCCGGCATCGCTCAGCTGGCGGGCCACCGCCAGCCAGTCATCGACCTTCATCTCACGACGCTTGCTGCAGACTGTCTCCCCCAGATAGACGATATCGGCCCGACTGCCGGCCACCTTCTCGTAGAAGGCCTGGGTCTGTGCCTTGGGCCAGTAGAAGAGCAGGGGCCCGAGTGAAAATTGCATATGGCCTCCTTACTGCCACTGACGATGGTAGGCGCCGAGGGTAGTCTGGCTCCCCTCGGAGATGCGGGCGAGCTGGGCATCCCACTCGGGTTTGACGCTGTAGCCTGCCGGATTGGCCTGGTAGGCGTCGATAGCGGCACGCCATACCCGGGTAACTTGCTCCACATAGGCCGGGCTGCGCTGGCGTCCCTCGATCTTGACCGACTGGATACCGGTCTGGAACAGCTCGGGCAAGAGCCCCAGGGTGTTGAGGCTGGTGGGCTCTTCCAGGGCGTGATAGAGCTGGCCATCCACCTCGAAGCGCCCCTTGCACAGGGTCGGATAACCGGCGTTTTCCCCGGGCCCGTAACGGTCGATCAGTACCTCGCTCAGTCGTGACTCCAGGCCCAAGGGGGTTTCTTCCCAGCGCACATACTTGGCCGGAGAGCAGGCCCCTACCGTGTTGGGACTCTCGCCGGTCAGGTAGGAGGAGAGATAGCAGCGTCCCTCGGCCATGATGCAGAGGCTGCCGAAGGCAAACACCTCGAGGCCGACGTCCGTCTCCCGGGCCAGCTGCCTGACCTGGTGCATGGAGAGGACCCGCGGCAGCACCACCCGTTTGACGTTGAAGTGCTGCTGGTAGAAGCGGATCGCCGCCGCATTGGTGGCCGAGGCCTGCACCGAGACATGCAGCTCCATGTCGGGGTAGCGCTCCCTGGCGTAATCGAGCACGGCGAGATCGGCGATGATGAGTGCATCGGCACCGATCGCTGCCCCCTTGTCTACCGCTGACTTCCAGCGGGCATCGGCCCCGGGATGGGCGAAGGTGTTGATGGCGATGTGGAGCTTGCGCCCGTGATCGTGCACATAGTTGACCGCCTTCTCCAGCTTGCCGCCGTCGAAGTTGAGGCCGGCGAAGTGGCGGGCGTTGGTGTCATCCTTGAAGCCGATGTAAACGGCATCGGCACCGTTGTCCACGGCGCTCTTCAGGGCCGGCAGGCTCCCCGCCGGGCAGAGTAGTTCCATCAGTGGGCTCCCTGATCGTGAAAATGGAGGGATTGTAGGCAGGGGCGTCGTGGCAGTTATTGACCTGAGGCAGCTTATAGGCCCTTTTACTCTTTGGAGTTAGGCATCATAAGTTTGATTTTCAACAGGATCTGCGTCCTGCCCCTGTGCTTGAATGCCACCACCACAAGAGGAGAAGCACAGTGTTGATCGAATTGCAGCGCCGCCTGGTCGAGCAGGCTCCCGCCATTTTGCGCCCCCCCCTGAAGTGGGTCCCCTTCACGTTGCAGCAGAAGGTGCTGGAGACGCTGCTGACCAAGGCCTTTCATGAGGCCATTGCCGACGGTGACTTCGACTTTCTGGCAGGGCGTTGGCTCAAGGTCGCGGTGACCGATCTGGGTCTGTGCTGGTTTATCACTCAGGAGGAGGGGGCCCTGAGAGTGGCTCAGTGCGCTCCACAGGTCGATGTGAGTTTTAGCGGGGAGGCCAATGATCTCATTCTGATCGCCGGTCGCAAAGAGGATCCGGATGCGCTCTTCTTCCAGCGTCGGCTCAAGATAGAAGGGGATACCGAGCTGGGGCTGGAGGTGAAAAACCTGCTCGACAGCCTCGACATGAGCGCACTGCCCGCCCTGATCAGACTGCCTCTGCAGGACCTGGCGGAATTGGTGTCACGAGTTCGTCGTGCGCCGGTTGCAGACCCGGCGCGCGGGGACTCGGTGGCGCTTTAACTGCTCGCCGGCAAACTCGCGCCTGTGGTGGCGCGAGTGCAGACGTAGGCGCAGGCAGTTGAGGGCCCATAAGGCAGGGAGCAGGGCCAGCCAGGGGCCCAACTCATGCAGACGGGCGATGATGACGGCGGCTGCCAGCAGCATGAAGGGCTGCAGTTCGTAGAACCACTCGGGCTGGAACCAGCGCTTGTCGGGATAGATGACCAGATCGGTGCGCCGGTAGCTCGACCGCATCACCCAGAGCAGGGCGCCACAGCCAAACAACATGCCGCCGGCAAACCAGAGCAGGGGAGCATGTCCCAGACCTGCGACCAGGGCACCCAGTGCCAGACAGCCCAGCGGCATGGATTCGTAGAGTGGGCGCGGCAGCATGGCAGTTTCTCCCTGAGGGCTTCTCTGCTCCAGTCTAGCCAAGGGGGAGGCGAGGATAAGATCGTTTGGTGATAACCGTCCCTCATTTCTGTGTCGCACCGCACCTTTCCCATGCCCAATTTCACCTTTCCTATGCTACAATTGCCCGCCTTATTTTGAGACAAGATTGACGGCTCATGCTGGATCAGGTTCGCATCGTACTGGTTAATACCTCCCACACCGGCAACATGGGGTCTGCGGCCCGCGCCATGAAGACCATGGGGCTGAGCAACCTGGTGTTGGTCGATCCCCAGGCCCTTCCCGATGGCAATGCCAATGCGTTGGCGGCAGGCGCCAGCGATATACTGGCCAAGGCCCGTATCGTGACGACCCTCGAGGAGGCGGTGGCCGATTGTGGCCTGGTCATTGGTACCAGCGCCCGCTCCCGAACCCTGAGCTGGCCCATGCTCGATCCCCGTGAGGCGGGGAAGAAGCTGGTGGCAGAAGGGGCGCGTCATCCTGTGGCTCTGGTGTTCGGCCGTGAACGCACCGGCCTCACCAATGAAGAGCTGCAACGCTGCCACTACCATGTCGCCATCCCGGCCAATCCGGAGTACAGCTCCCTCAACCTGGCCATGGCGGTGCAGACCCTCTGCTATGAGGTGCGCATGCACTGGCTGGCGGGTCAGCAGCCGGTTGCCGAAGTGGATGAGACGGATTATCCCAGCAGTGAACTGATGGAGGGATTCTATGGCCATCTGCAACAGACCCTGTTGCAGACCGGTTTTATCAGTGAGGGGCATCCCGGCCAGGTCATGAGCAAGCTGCGCCGCCTGTTCAATCGGGCTCGCCCCGAATCGGCCGAGCTCAATATACTGCGCGGCATTCTCACCTCGGTGCAGAAACCCCATCCCCCCAAGTAATTCCTACTGTGGCACTCAACTATTATTCTTGACTAAATTAGTCGGGTATGTGAGCATTCACGGCAACGAATTAAGGGATACGGTAAAGCACCATGAGACTGACTTCGAAAGGACGTTATGCAGTGACCGCCATGCTGGATGTAGCATTACATGCTGAGACAGGGCCGGTTCCCTTGGCAGATATTTCGGAGCGTCAGGGCATCTCCCTCTCCTATCTGGAGCAGTTGTTTGCCCGTCTGCGCAAGAATGGCCTGGTCCAGAGCGTTCGCGGTCCCGGCGGTGGTTATCGCCTCGGGCTGGATCCCGATGCCATCTCGGTGGGGCAGGTCATCTCGGCCGTCGACGAGTCGGTCGATGCCACCAAGTGCCTCGGAAAAGGGGATTGCCACGGGGGTACCCAGTGTCTGACCCACTCCCTGTGGCGGGATTTGAGCGAGCGCATTTCCAGCTTTCTCGGCGAGATTACTCTGGGTGAGTTGGTCCGCCAGGCCGACGTGCGCCGCATTGCCGACAAGCAAGATCATCATTTGAAAGGTGCTGTCACCCTGGGTGACCGTGGTGAACAGCACAGCAATCTGAGCCTGAAAGTCCAACTATAAAAGCGTGCTTTCAACAACCCATGACCAGTGGGGTCCCGGTTGTAACGGAGAAAAACATGAAACTGCCAATTTACCTTGATTATTCGGCCACCTGTCCGGTAGATCCGCGCGTCGCAGAGAAGATGATGCAGTGTCTCACCATGGACGGTCTGTTCGGCAACCCGGCCTCTCGTTCCCACCGTTTCGGTTGGCAGGCGGAGGAGGCGGTCGATCTGGCCCGTAATCAGGTGGCAGAGCTGATCGGTGCCGATCCCCGCGAAATCGTCTTCACATCCGGTGCGACCGAGTCCGACAACCTGGCCATCAAGGGCGTTGCTCACTTCTATGCCGGCAAGGGCAAGCACATCATCACCTCCAAGACCGAACACAAGGCGGTGCTCGATACCTGCCGCCAGCTCGAGCGTGAAGGGTTCGAGGTGACCTATCTCGAGCCGATGCCCAACGGTCTGTTCACCCTCGAGATGATCGAAAATGCCATGCGTGACGACACCATCCTGGTGAGCATGATGCACGTGAACAACGAGATCGGCGTGATTCAGGACATTCAGGGGATCGGCGAGCTGTGCCGTGCCCGCAAGGTGCTGCTGCACGTCGATGCTGCCCAGAGCGTGGGCAAGGTCGAGATCGATGTCGAGGCGATGAAGATCGACCTGCTCTCCCTCTCTGCCCACAAGATTTACGGTCCCAAGGGGATCGGTGCCCTCTATGTTCGTCGCAAGCCGCGGGTGCGTATCGAGGCCCAGATGCACGGCGGCGGCCACGAGCGTGGCATGCGCTCCGGCACCCTGGCGACCCACCAGATCGTCGGCATGGGCGAGGCGTTTCGTATCGCCCGTGAAGAGATGGCGACCGAAGAGGCGCGTATCCGCGCTCTGCGTGATCGCCTCTGGAACGGCATCAAGGACATGGAAGAGGTCTATGTCAACGGTGACATGGAGCACCGTGTACCCGGTAACCTCAACGTGAGCTTTGCCTACGTAGAGGGCGAGTCCCTCATCATGGCACTCAAGGACCTGGCGGTCTCCTCCGGCTCGGCCTGTACCTCCGCCAGCCTGGAGCCCTCCTATGTGCTGCGTGCCCTGGGCATGAACGACGAGTTGGCCCACAGCTCCATTCGCTTCACCATCGGTCGCTTCACCACTGAGGAAGAGATCGACTATGCGGTCGAGCTTATCCGCAACTCCATCGGTCGCCTGCGCGAGATGTCCCCCCTGTGGGAGATGTTCAAGGATGGCGTGGATCTGAACACAGTCGAATGGGCCCACCACTGATCGTGGTTTGACGGAATCTGCAGGAGTTAAGTTATGGCTTACAGTGAAAAGGTCATCGACCACTACGAAAACCCCCGCAATGTCGGCGGGTTTGACAAGAACGATCCGAGCGTGGCCACCGGCATGGTGGGCGCTCCCGCCTGTGGCGACGTGATGAAGCTGCAGCTCAAGATCAATGAGGAAGGGGTCATTGAGGACGCCAAGTTCAAGACCTATGGCTGTGGCTCTGCCATCGCCTCCAGCTCGCTGGTGACCGAGTGGGTCAAGGGCAAGACTCTGGACGAGGCGGCTTCTATCAAGAATACCGAGATCGCCGAAGAGCTGGCGCTGCCGCCGGTGAAGATCCACTGCTCCATCCTGGCCGAGGACGCCATCAAGGCCGCCATTGCCGATTACAAGCAGAAGAAAGGGCTCGCCTGAGGTTAGTCATATGGCCATTACCATGACAGACGCCGCCGCGGCGCGAGTTGCATCTTTCCTGACCAACCGGGGCAAGGGCATTGGCCTGCGCCTCGGCGTCAAGACCACCGGCTGCTCCGGTCTTGCCTATGTGCTCGAGTTCGTCGACGAACTCGGCGAGGAGGACCAGGTCTTCGAGGAGAAGGGGGTCAGGATCATCGTCGATGGCAAGAGTCTTTCCCACCTCGACGGTACCGAGCTCGACTTCGTGAAAGAGGGGCTCAACGAGGGCTTCAAATTCAACAACCCCAACGCCAAGGGGGAGTGTGGCTGTGGCGAGAGCTTCAGCGTCTGATTGGAGCATTGCATGAACCACTTCGAGCTGTTCGGCCTGGTGCCGGGCTTTCCCCTTGACGGGGCAGCTCTGGCAGAGACCTACCGTCGGCTGCAGTCCCAATTCCACCCCGATCGCTTTGCCGCTGCCCCGGAAGGGGAGCGGCTCGTCGCCGTTTCCCGCGCAGCCCTCATCAACGAGGCATATGCAGTCCTGAAATCCCCCCTGCGCCGGGCCGAGTACCTCCTCTCTTTGCAGGGCCACGACATCCGTGGTGAGTCTCGTACCCTGCAAGACACCGCCTTCCTGATGCAACAGCTGGAGTGGCGCGAAGCCCTCGAGGATCTGCGCGCGGCCGAGGAGCCGGAGGGGGCCATCGATGCCTTCCGCCGCGAGATCAAGGGGGAGCACAAGGGCTTGATGGGCCGCCTCGAGCATCAGCTGGAGGAGGGGGCCTGGGAGAGCGCGGCCGACACGGTGCGCAAGCTCAAGTTTGTCGACAAGATGCTCGAGGAGCTCGAACGCCTCGAGGATTCCCTGCTGGAACTCTAATTACCCATGGCATTATTGCAAATCGCCGAGCCCGGCCAGAGCGCCGCGCCTCATCAGCACAAACTCGCCGTCGGCATCGATCTCGGCACCACCAACTCCCTGGTCGCCACGGTACGCAGTGGCAAGGCCGAGACCCTGACCGATCACGACGGTTTCGATATCCTGCCCTCCGCCGTTCACTATCTGGCCGAGGGGGTGCGGGTTGGCCGTGACGCCAAGCGCGAGGCGGCCCAGGATCCGGAAAATACCGTTATCTCGGTCAAGCGTCTGATGGGCAAAGCCCTGGTAGACGTGCCGCGCGATCACCTCCCCTACCGCTTCGCCGAGGGGGAACTGCCCAATATCCTCACCCGTCAGGGACCGGTCAATCCGGTGCAGGTCTCTGCCGAGATCCTCAAGGCCCTGGCGGATCGCGGTCGCGAGAGCCTGGGTGGTGAGCTCGACGGCGTGGTCATCACGGTGCCCGCCTACTTCGACGATGCCCAGCGCCAGGGCACCAAGGATGCGGCCCGCCTGGCCGGTCTGCATGTGTTGCGCCTGCTCAACGAGCCGACCGCGGCGGCCATCGCCTATGGCCTCGACTCGGGCCAGGAAGGGGTGATCGCCGTCTATGACCTCGGCGGTGGCACCTTCGATATCTCCATCCTGCGTCTGCATCGTGGCGTGTTCGAGGTGATGGCGACCGGTGGTGACTCCGCCCTCGGTGGGGACGACTTCGATCACCTGCTGGCTCACTGGATCCGGGAGCAGGCCGGTGTCTCGACCCTGAGCCCGGGGGAGCAGCGCCGCCTGCTCGATCTCGCCTGTGACACCAAGCAGCGCCTGACCGATGAGGCCGTCGTTACCGTCGCCTTCGGAAACTGGCAGGGTGAGGTGACCCGCGATCTGTTCGACGAGCTGGTTCAACCCCTGGTCAAGCGCACTCTGCTCGCCTGCCGCCGAGCCCTCAAGGATGCCGGTGTCGAGGCGGATGAAGTGCTCGAGGTGGTGATGGTCGGTGGCTCCACCCGGGTGCCCCTGGTGCGCGAGCGGGTGGGCGAGTTTTTCGGCCGCACCCCGCTCACCACTATCGACCCGGACAAGGTGGTCGCCATCGGTGCCGCCGTGCAGGCCGACATCCTGGTGGGCAACAAACCCGATTCCGAGATGCTGCTGCTCGACGTCATCCCCCTCTCCCTGGGTCTCGAGACCATGGGGGGACTGGCCGAGAAGGTGATCCCGCGCAACACCACCATACCGGTGGCTCGCGCCCAGGAGTTCACCACCTTCAAGGATGGCCAGACCGCCATGATGATCCATGTGGTGCAAGGGGAGCGCGAACTGGTGGCGGACTGCCGCTCCCTGGCACGCTTTACCTTGACCGGCATCCCGCCCATGGCGGCCGGCGCCGCCCACATCCGGGTCACCTTCCAGGTGGACGCGGACGGGCTGCTCTCGGTCACCGCCATGGAGAAGTCCACCGGGGTGCAGGCCGAAATTCAGGTCAAGCCCTCCTATGGGCTGGCGGAGGGGGAGATCCTCTCCATGCTGCACTCCTCCATCCTGCATGCGGCGGACGACATGGCCGCGCGCATGCTGGCCGAGCAGCAGGTCGAGGCCGATCGGGTGGTCGAGAGCCTTAACGCCGCCCTGGCGGCCGATGGTGCGGCCCTGCTCGACGAGGGCGAACTGGCTGCCCTGCGCGACCAGGTGGCCCGACTGGTGGCGACCCGCCAGAGCGGCAGTGCCGATGAGATCAAGGCCGCCATCGAGGCAACCGATGGGGCCAGTGCCGAATTTGCCGCCCGCCGCATGGATGCCTCCATCCGCAAGGCGCTGGCCGGCCAGAACGTCAACAAGGTGTAACCATGCCGAAAATAGTTGTATTGCCCCATGCCGAGCTCTGTCCCGAGGGGGCGGTTCTCGAGGCCCGTGAGGGAGAGACCATCCTCGACGTGGCCCTGCGCAACGGGATCGAGGTGGAGCACGCCTGTGAGAAGTCCTGCGCCTGCACCACCTGTCACTGTGTGGTGCGCGAGGGGTTTGACTCTCTCGATCCGAGCGACGAGCTGGAGGATGACATGCTGGACAAGGCATGGGGCCTCGAGCCCGAGTCCCGCTTGAGCTGTCAGGCCAAGGTGACCGATGAGGATCTGGTGGTGGAGTTTCCCAAATACACCCTGAACCTCGCCTCCGAACGCCACTGAGTGGTGCTGCGGTGAAGGCGTCGCAATGATATGGTGAAAGGCCGTTGCCCCCGGGGCACGGCCTTTTTTATTTGCCGCAGCAATCAACCCATGATGGATTAAGCGCCGGTTTGGCCGGCGATCACAAGAAGAAGGAAGCAAACCAAGATGGCTGAATTGATGAACGTTCTGCTCACTACCACCCCGGCGCCCGCCGTATGGGGGGCGGGAGCCCTGCTCAGTTTCGAGGGGGAGACGGCCCGCATCCACCTCGAGGGAGATGTGCTACGCGCCGTGCAGCGCGCCGCCCGCCGCCTCGAGTCCTCCGGCATCCGTCAGGTGCGCCTGGCAGGGCAAGGGTGGGATCTGGAGCGTCGCTTCGCCTTTGCCCAGGGTTTCTATGCGGCCAAGGGGGATCGCGAGCTCGACTTCGGTGAGCAGAGCGAGCAGGAGGCCCGCGAGCTGGGAGGGCTGCTCAAGGCGACCCAGTGGGTGCGCGATGTGACCAACGCCTGTCCCGAGGAGATCTACCCCATGACCCTGGCCGAATCGGCCCTGCTGCTCATTCGCGGCCTGGGGGGCGAGAGGGTGACTGCCCGTATCACGGCCGGCGAGGCACTGCGAGAAGCCGGCCACATCGGCATCTGGTCGGTGGGCCGTGGCAGCGAACGCGAGCCTGTGCTGCTCGAGCTTGACTACAACCCGACCGGCCGTGACGACGCGCCGGTGGCGGCGGCCCTGGTGGGTAAGGGGATCACCTTCGACTCCGGCGGTTACTCCATGAAGTCCTCCGACAACATGTTGCCCATGAAGTCCGACATGGGCGGCGCCGCCATGGTGACCGGTGCCCTGGCACTCGCCATCAGCCGTGGCCTCGACAAGCGGGTCAAGCTGATCCTCTGCTGTGCCGAGAACCTGGTCTCGGGCCATGCCTTCAAACTCGGTGACATCCTCACCTATCGCAACGGCCTGTCGGTGGAGATCCAGAACACCGACGCCGAGGGGCGCCTGGTACTGGCCGATGGCCTGCTCACCGCCGTCGAGAGCGGCGCCGCTTGCATCCTCGATGCCGCCACCCTGACCGGCGCCGCCAAGATGGCGCTGGGACGCGACTACAATGCCGTGTTCGCCCTCGATGAGGAGGAGTCTGCCCGTCTGTTGGCCGCCGCCCGCCGCGAGAACGAGAAGGCCTGGCCGCTGCCCCTCGAGCCCTGGCATGTGGGTCAGCTCAGCTCCTCCTTTGCCGATATGGGCAACGTGGCGAGCGCCGAGGGCACCGCCGGGGCCACCACGGCGGCCGCCTTCCTGTCGCGCTTCGTGCATGCAGGAGGAGAGGGTTGGGTACACATGGATCTGGCCGGCTCCTATCAGAAGGCGGGCAACGATCTCTGGGCCGTCGGTGCCAAGGGACACGGCCTGCGCACCATTGCCGCCTGGCTCGGGGAGGTATGCGCATGAACGTCTGGTTGAGTCGCGATCCGGCCGCCCCTGCGTGGGGCGAGGGGGCACTGCTCTCCTGGCATCAGGAGGGCATTGCCATTCATTTGGGCAGTGATCCTCTGGGGGATATTCAGCAGGGGGCCCGTCGCCTCTGCGCTCAGGGGATCCAGCAAGCGGCCCTCTGTGGCCACTGGGAGCGGGAGCAGCAGTGGGCCTTCGCCCAGGGCTTCCAGACCCCCAAGGCCGAGGTGCAGCTGCAGTGGGCCACCTGCGAAGAGAGCGACCGCGCCGAACTCGAGGCCCGTTGGCTCTGTGGTCGCTGGGTACGCGAGATGACCAACGCCACCCCGGAGCAGATCGGCCCGCTGGAGCTGGCGGTGGAGGCGGCTGCGTTCATTACCGAGCTGGCGCCGGATCGGGTCAGCCATCGCATTCTCAAGGGCGAGGCCCTGCAGCAGGCGGGCTGGACCGGGATCTGGTCGGTGGGGCGTGGCAGTGCACGGGAGCCCGTGTTGCTTGAGCTCGACTACAACCCGACCCGGGATCCCAAGGCGCCGGTGGCGGCCGCCCTGGTGGGCAAGGGGATCACCTTCGACTCGGGCGGCTACTCCATGAAGAGCTCCGAGGGGATGCTCACCATGAAGTGCGACATGGGAGGGGCGGCTATCGTGACCGGCGCCCTGGGGCTCGCCATCGCGCGTGGTTTGACCAAACGGGTGAAGCTCATTCTCTGCTGCGCCGAGAACCTGGTCTCTGGCCATGCCTACAAGCTCGGGGACATCCTTACCTACAAGAACGGTACCACGGTAGAGATCGTCAACACCGACGCCGAGGGGCGCCTGGTGCTGGCCGACGGTCTGCAACTGGCCGGGGAGTCGGGGGCGCCGCTCATCATCGATGCCGCCACCCTGACCGGGGCTGCCGTGATGGCCCTGGGGGGGCGCTACAACGCCCTGTTTGGCCTCGACAAGCCGCTGGTGGAGCGGGCCCGGCAAGTGGCCGATGCGGAGCAGGAGCCGGCCTGGCCCCTGCCGCTGGAGCGCTGGCACCGGGGCATGTGCCCTTCCCACTACGCCGACACCGCCAATAGCCGACCGGTGAAGGGGGGCGGCGCAGGCGGAGCCTCCAATGCGGCCGGTTTCCTGTCGCGCTTCGTGCCCCGGGATGGTGAGGGGTGGCTGCATATCGATCTGGCCGCCTGCTTCTGCGATAACGGTGACAGCCTGTGGGCGCCGGGGGCGACGACCCTCGGCATGCGCACCGTGGCCCGGCTGTTGGAGCAGGCCTGATAAACAAAAAACCACCTCGCTTGAGGTGGTTTTTTTATTGGGGGATCACCGGGGTCGGGTCGGCCAGGGGTGATCGAAGATACGGGCCCGCTCCCAGGGCGCATCGGGCTGGGCCGAGGTGAGCCCCTGATATTTGCCCACATCGTCCACGACCAGAGCAGAGAGGATGGGCAGCTGATGCTCGGTGCAGTGCATGCGGATCCGTTGCAGCAGGGTTCTTAGCTCGTCCTGACAGTTTTCAAGCCCGGCCAGTTTGGCCAGCTTGGAGTAGCGAATGGTGGTCCGCTCCCGGGCCAATTCGGTCAGAATGGCCCAAAGGGTGGCATCGCACACGCCATGCGCTTGAGTGGATTGACTGGTCATAGTTTTCTCCGATGCGACAGTTCGCGGGATCTCGGTCCGCATAGTGGGCGCCAGAGGGGTTGGCGGCCATGATCTGGCGCAAACAGGAGCCCATTATCCGGTGTATCTGGCGGTTATTGCTGGTCTGGTCCGAGCTTGTCTTTATTTTATTCCGCTTATGTCACTGATGGCCAGTGCTTGCTCTGTGAAGTGACAGAGGAGGCCTCCTTTATGCTGCCGGCAGTATGAGCCTGGGGGCGTGCAGATAGGCCAGCTCTCCCTGGCGGGCGATGGTGCCGGGCTCCACCCGCAGGGGGAGACGAAAGCCAGGGCCATTGAGGGTCATGGTGTGGTACTCCCCCTGCTCACCACAGAGATCCAGTTTGCCTCTTGCTGCGAGTTGCTCCAGATCGAGCAGGGCCTGCGCATCGAGTCGGCGCCCTACCCAGTTAGCAGGGAGGTTGCGAGTATTCACGCAGGAGAAGAGGCACTCGATACGAAGCGAGAGGAGGCGCTCCAGCAGCGCCTTCCTGGGCCTCTCCCAGAGGGGAAGCAGAGGGCTGAGTCCAAGCGAGTGGCAGCGCTCGACGATCCAGTTGGGGGCGCCCACCGGCGCTATGTCCCCTGTGATGACGCAGTCGATCCCCAGTCGTTCTCACAGCTCTGCCAGGGCGCGCTCGTAGCTGGTGGCATAGGGGGCCGTGATGGTCATCCGATACAGCGGGAGTGCGAGGGCGTCGGCCTGGGCATGGATCAGTGGCAGTGGATGAACCAGAAAATGGGGGGAAGGGGGAGTAAAGGTGACCAGAGCGGCGACAGCGACCCCTTGCAGACGCGCCTCTGTGAGGGCGAGCATGGAGTCCTTGCCACCGGTCCAGAGCATGATGGCACGGGACATGGGAAACGGCTCAAAAAGGCCATGATGCGCGGGGATAGCCCGGGTGTCGAGCACAAAGTAAAACGCCCCCGTGATGGGGGCGTTGAGCAGAGGCTGTGGCTTAGAGGAGTACGCTGGTCAGCAGGTAGCCGACGGTACTGGCCACACTCACCCCGATGAGACCCGGGATGATAAAGCTGTGGTTCAATATGTACTTGCCGATGCGGGTGGTGCCGGAGCGGTCGAAGCCGATACAGGCCAGATCGCTCGGGTAGGTCGGCAGGATGAAGTAGCCATAGCTGGCCGGCAGGAAGGCGATCAGCAGCTTGGGATCGACCCCCAGCGCCAGCCCCATGGGGGCGATGGCGGTCAGTGCCGCGGCCTGGCTGTTTACCAGCTTGGAGATGAGGAACAGCACCAGGGCGTAGGTCCAGGGCTGGGCCTGCACCACGTGGGCCAGGTTCTCCTTGAGCAGCGGCATATGGCTGTGGAAGAAGGTCTCGCTCATCCAGGCGACGCCGAAGACGGAGAAGATGGCAACCATGCCGGCCTTGAAGACGGGGCCGTTGGAGATCTCGGAGGCCTTGACCTTGCAGCTCATCAGGATCACGGCGCCGGCGATCAGCATCATCATCTGGATCACCAGGTTCATGGAGAGGGGGCCGGTCTTGCCACCCATCTCGAACACCGGGCGCAAGGAGGCATCGGCACCCAGCACGACCACGGCGGCAATGGCGGCAAAGAAGATCCAGGTGGAGCGATAGGCTTCTTTCGGGAACTTCTTGTCCAGCAGCGTCTCGCTGCCACCATAGATAAACTCGCGCTGATGGGGATCCTGCAGCTTGGCCTGGAACTCTTCATCTTTGTCGAGATCCTTGCCGCGACGCAGGCTCCACAGGGCGGCGGTCAGCACGCCACACAGGGAGGCCGGTACCGAGACCATCAGGATCTCGAGCAGGCTGTAGGCATGGCCGATACCGGCCTTGGCGCCCAGGATGGAGACCAGAGAGACCACGGCCACCGAGACCGGGGAGGCGCAGATGGCCATCTGGGAGGCGACCGAGGCGACCGCCATGGGGCGCTCGGGGCGAATGTTCTTCTGCAGCGCTATGTCGGCGATGATGGGGAACATGGTGTAGACCACGTGGCCGGTGCCGCACAGGAAGGTCAGCGTCCAGGTGGTGAGCGGCGCCAGTATGGTGATGTACTGGGGATGGCGGCGCAGCAGGCGCTCGGCGATCTGCATCATGAGATTGAGACCACCGGCGGTCTGCAGCGTTGCGGCGCAGCCGATCACGGCGAGGATGGTGAGCATGACCTGTACCGGTGGCTCACCCGGGGTGAGGCCGAACACGAAGCTCAGAATGAACAGGCCGATGCCGCTGATGAGACCTAGCCCCATTCCCCCAAATCGGGTACCGAGCAGCAAGCAGCCCAGCACCACGAGAAATTCCATCAGGATCATATCCTGTATCCTCCAGTTGCGTTGTGTAGGTGTTTTCCTGGTGGAAAAACACGCTCCCCTCGTCAATGTTATTATTAGCCCTTAAGGGTTAGTTTTCATTATCCCGGCAGCGCCACCAGGAAAAGTTGAGCCGCTTCAATAAGAACTTAAAAACCACAAAAAAGCGGCTAATAGGTATTTTGTTATTTGCCGGGCCCGGCGCATAAAAAAGCCGCCCAAGAGGGCGGCTCGTGAATCGGGTTCGATTAGAACTCGGCGGTGCGGGGGGTGCGCGGGAAGGGGATCACGTCGCGCACGTTGCCCATGCCGGTCACATAGACCACCAGGCGCTCGAAGCCCAGGCCGAAACCGGAGTGGGGCACGGTGCCGTAGCGACGCAGGTCACGGTACCACCAGTAGTCTTCCTTGTTCAGGCCCATCTCGGCCAGGCGCTGATCCAGCACCTCGAGACGCTCCTCACGCTGGGAGCCACCGATGATCTCGCCGATCCCCGGGGCCAGCACGTCCATGGCGGCAACGGTTTTGCCGTCGTCGTTGAGGCGCATGTAGAAGGCCTTGATGTCCTTCGGGTAGTTTTTCACCACCACAGGTGCCTTGAAGTGCTCTTCGGCCAGGTAACGCTCATGCTCGGAGGAGAGATCGATACCCCAGGAGACCGGGAACTCGAAGCTCTTGCCACAGTTCTCCAGAATGGTGATGGCGTCGGTGTAGTCCACCTGGGCGAAGTCAGAGGCGACGAAACGCTCGAGACGGCCGATGGCATCCTTGTCCACGTGCTGGGTGAAGAACTCCAGATCGTCGCGGCGCTCACGCAGCACGGCGTTGAAGACATACTTCAGCATGGCTTCGGCCAGGGCGGCGTTATCGTTCAGATCGGCGAAAGCCACTTCCGGCTCGACCATCCAGAACTCGGCCAGGTGACGGCTGGTGTTGGAGTTTTCGGCGCGGAAGGTGGGCCCGAAGGTGTAGACCTTGGAGAGGGCGCAGGCATAGGTCTCGACGTTGAGCTGGCCGGACACGGTCAGGAAGGTCTCCTTGCCGAAGAAGTCCTTGTCGTAGTCGACCTTGCCTTCCGGGGTGCGCGGCAGGTTTTCCATGTCCAGGGTGGAGACACGGAACATCTCGCCGGCGCCTTCGGTGTCGGAGGCGGTGATGAGCGGTGCCGCGATCCAGAGGTAGCCCTGTTCGTGGAAGAAGCGGTGAATGGCCTGGGAGAGGCAGTTACGCACCCGGGTCACGGCGCCGACGATGTTGGTACGGGCGCGCAGGTGACCCTGCTCGCGCAGGTACTCGATGCTGTGGCGTTTGGCGGACATGGGATAGGTGTCCGGGTCCTCGACCCAGCCGACCACCTTGACCTCGGAGGCCTGCAGCTCGAAGGCCTGGCCGCTGCCCTGGGACTCGACCACGGTGCCGGTCACTTCGACGGAGCAGGCGGTGGTCAGACGCAGCACTTCATTCTCGTAATTGGCCAGGGAATTGGGGACGACGGCCTGCACCGGATGGAAACAGGAGCCATCGGTAATGGCCAAAAACGAGATCCCCGCCTTGGAATCACGGCGGGTCCGGATCCACCCCTTGACGGTCAGGGTGGTGCCAACCGCATACTTGCCGGTCAGCACATCAACTACGGATGCGTGCGTCATTTGAAATATTGTCTCCAGCTTGTTCTTGCAACGCTTTATTGTGCAAAGTTCTGACGGGCTGGGCGCCGGGCGCCAGCCGAAGGCATAATCTTACCCGCGCCGGATTGATAAACAAGCAAAAATATGGGTATAGGCGCTACCCGGGAGTGGTATTGAAATGGAGAGGGATCGTCGTCGAGGACCGGATCTCTGGGTGCGTCTCACCCAGGGGCTGACTCTGATCTGTTGGGGCCTGCTGTTGGTGGCGCTGGCACTCTTTCATCTGGCCAGGCCGGAGATGGATGTGGGCTTCCTGCGCTACGGTGGCATCGAGATCCGGCGTGAATGGCTGCCCGAGCTGACCCTCTGGCTGCTTGGGGCCCTCTGGTTTAACTGCCTGCTGACCCTGACCACCCTGGTCATCGGATGGCGGCGTAACCGGCGGCTGGAAGATAGCCGCCAGACCCAGCTCTGGTTACTGATGATGGTGCTGCTGGGGGGACTCGGAGCCTATTACCTGGGTTGATGCCTGCTGCAGTGCCAACTGTTGCTCTACGCTGTCGAGCATCTGGTTATAGGCCACCGCGACCCGCCCAATCTCATCGGTATCCTCATAGTCGAGACGATGACCGAAGTCGTGGCGATCGGTCGCCTCCTCCATGGCTCGGGTGAGCTGAGCCAGGGGGTTGACGACCCAGGTGCGCAATACCCAGAGAGTGAGCAGCAGCCCCAGGCTGAAGATGGCGGTGAGGATCAGGGTCGATCCGAGGATGCTGCGCTCTACCTGGGCAAACAGGGGATCGAGGGAGTAGTCGATGCGCACGGCACCGAGTACGGTGCCTTCCGGTACCTGATGGCAGGCGGTGCAGTCGGTGCCCCTGTACTCCTTGCTGGCGCGCAGGGGCAGGGTGGCCACCAGGCGGCTGTGGATCCCCTCCTGCACGACCTCCAACGTGGCTTGGCCCGCCAGGGCTTGCCGGTCAACGTCGTCGCGGGCCTGCTCCTGGGCTCGCCCCGCGCCAAACTGGGTGTTGACTGCCTCTGCGCGAATGACTCTGGCCTCCTCCACGTGACTGTGCTTGAGGAATTTCTCTCTTAAGGTATCCCGCGCGCTCATCTTGCCGGTCAGCATCAAGAGATTGAGGCTGTCAAAATAGGCTTCGGTCTGCTCCTGACTCTGCTCCTTGACGAGATCGAGGATCAGACCCCGCTCGCGCACGGCCTGATAGGCGGCAGAGAAGACCAGCACCATGGAGAAGATGAAGAGCAGGAAGAAGTTGAGCTTGGCGGCAATAGAGAGGCGCATGACGATGGAGGGTTCGTTGGGTAAAACCGCTCCAGTCTACGCCTCTTCAGGGACCCGGTCTGGTGTGTTGCTCACAAAGTCGCAAGAAAATCGGGAGTCAAACGGTATAACCTCCCTCCTCAAGCACGGTGGCGATGGCGCCGGTCAACACCGACAGCTCCTGTGCCGTGATGACAAAGGGTGGCATCAGGTAGACCAGCTTGCCAAACGGGCGGATCCAGGCCCCAAGCTCGACGAAGCGGCGCTGGATGGCGGCCACATCGACCGGTCTGGTCAGCTCCACCACCCCGATGGCCCCGAGCACCCTCACATCGGCCACCGCCGCGTGGGTCCTGAGGGGCAGCAGTTCCTCCTGTAGTTGGGCCTCGATGCCCTTGACCCGCGCCTGCCAGGGAGAGTCCAGCAACAGCTCGATGGAGGCGCAGGCCACCGCGCAGGCGAGCGGGTTGCCCATGAAGGTGGGCCCGTGCATAAAGACCCCGGCCTTGCCTTCGCAGATGGTGGTGGCGACCTGCTCCGTGGTGAGGGTCGCCGACAGGGTGAGGTAGCCCCCCGTGATGGCCTTGCCAAGGCACATGATGTCCGGGCGGATGCCGGCCCAGTCGCAGGCAAACAGCTGGCCGGTGCGGCCAAAGCCGGTGGCGATCTCGTCGGCAATCAGCAGCACCCCGAATTCGTCGCACAGGGCGCGCACCCACTGCAGGTAGCGGGGGTGGTAGAAGCGCATGCCGCCGGCTCCTTGCACGATGGGCTCGAGCACGATGGCGGCGATTTCCTCATGGTGATCCGCCATCAGGGTCGCCAGCTCCACCACGCACTGCTCGTCCCACTCGTCGTGGAAGCGGCAGCTCGGTGCCTCGACGAAGTAGTGCTCGGGCAAGAAGCCCTTGTAGAGCTCGTGCATGCCGCCATCCGGATCGCACACGCTCATGGCGCCGAAGGTGTCCCCGTGATAGCCCCGGCGCAGGGAGACAAACTTGGTTCTGGGCGTCCCCTTGGCGTGCCAGTACTGCTGGGCCATCTTGAGCGCCACCTCCACCGCGACCGAGCCCGAATCGGCGAGGAACACCCGATCCAGCCCCTTGGGGGCTATCTCCACCAGCTTCTGGCACAGACGAATGGCTGGCTGGTGGGTAATGCCGCCAAACATGACGTGGGACATGCGCCCGAGCTGCTCGGTGGCGGCGGCGTCGAGCTCGGGGACCCGGTAGCCGTGGATACAGGCCCACCAGGAGCTCATGCCATCCACCAGTTGGCGACCGTCGGCCAGGGTGAGGTGTACGCCGCTTGCTTCGGTCACTTCGTAGCAGGGGAGGGGGCGGGTGAGGGAGGTGTAGGGGTGCCAGATGTGGCGCAAATCAAATTCGCTCACAAAATAATCCGATGTCAATGTTGCTCAACTGGTTGGTGTTGACAGGATACCGGCAATCCCTACACTGGCCAACCATTAACGGCCCGAGAGCCCCACAACGAGAAGCACTCCATGAGCATCGAACCGCGCCACGACTGGACCCTGACCGAGGTCCAGGCCCTCTTCGCCCTCCCGTTCAACGATCTCCTGTTCCGCGCCCAGAGTGTGCACCGCGCTCACTTCGACCCCAACGAAGTGCAGGTGAGCACCCTGCTCTCCATCAAGACCGGTGCCTGTCCGGAAGATTGCAAGTACTGCCCCCAGAGCGCCCGCTACCAGACCGGCCTCGAGGCGGAGCGACTGATGGAGGTGGAGAAGGTGCTGGAGCGGGCCCGCGAGGCGCGAGAGAACGGCTCGTCGCGGTTTTGCATGGGCGCCGCCTGGCGTAACCCCAAGGAGCGCGACATGCCCTACCTCATCCAGATGATCGAGGGGGTGCGCGCCATGGGGATGGAGACCTGCATGACCCTCGGCATGCTCACCGCCGATCAGGCTGGCCGACTCGCCGAGGCGGGGCTCGACTACTACAACCACAACCTCGACACCTCGCCCGAGTTCTACGGTGACATCATCACCACCCGCACCTACCAGGACCGGCTCGATACCCTGGAGCACGTGCGCGGCGCCGGCATGAAGGTGTGCAGTGGCGGCATCGTCGGCATGGGTGAGCAGCCAAGCGACCGGGCCGGCCTCTTGATGGCCCTGGCCAACCTGCCGCGCCACCCGGAGAGCGTGCCGATTAACATGTTGGTCAAGGTGAAGGGGACGCCGCTCGAAGACGAGGCGAACCTCGATCCGTTCGAGTTCGTGCGCACCATCGCCGTGGCGCGCATCATGATGCCGCGCTCCCACGTGCGCCTCTCCGCCGGCCGGGAAAAGATGAACGATCAGCTGCAGGCCCTCTGCTTTATGGCCGGCGCCAATTCGATTTTTTATGGTTGCAAGCTGCTCACCACCCCCAACCCGGACGAGAGCAGTGACATGCAGCTGTTCAAGCGCCTCGGCATCCGTCCCGCCCAGTGCGCCCAAAAACCCGACGCGGTGCAGGAAGAAGAGCTTAACGCCACCCTGGCGCGTCAGGCCGCCAGTGCGCCGGCGAACGGCGATCTCTTCTACGACGCCACGGCCCGCCGATGAATTCCCCGTTTGATCTTGCCGGCGCCCTGGCCGCGCGGCGCGAGGCGGCCTTGCTGCGCACTCGCAGCGCGGTCTGCCTTGAGGGGGCACGGCTGCGCGTTGCGGGGCGAGACTACCTTCATTTTGCCGGCAACGACTACCTGGGGTTGGCCCGGGAGCCGGTGCTGGCCGAGGCATTTGCCGACGGGGTCGCCCGCTTTGGCGCCGGCAGCGGCGCCTCGCCCCTGGTCACCGGCTACCAGGAGGTGCACCTGCGTCTCGAGGAGACCCTGTGCGACTGGCTCGGGGTGGAGGCGGCGCTGCTCTTTAACTGCGGGTTTTCTGCCAATCAGGCGGTGCTCAAGGCGCTGCTTGGCAAGGAGCATCTGCTCTGGCAAGACCGGCTCAATCACGCCTCCTTGCAGGAGGCGGGCAGCCAGCTCCCTTGCGCCATGCGGCGCTTTGCCCACAACGATATGGGGGCGTTGGCACGTCAACTCGAACCCGGCCGTGGCCTCATCGTCTCGGAAGGGGTGTTCAGCATGGACGGGGATCTCGGTGCCTGGCCGGCCTTGTGCGAGCTCGCCGCCGAAACGAACAACTGGTTGATGATCGACGACGCCCACGGCCTCGGCGTGCTGGGGCCCGAGGGGCGCGGTACCCTGGCATCGCTCGGCATGGCGCCGGGCCGGGTCCACATCCACATGGGGACCTTCGGCAAGGCGCTCGGGGTGGCCGGCGCCTTTGTGGCCGGCAGCCGCGAGCTGGTGGCGTACCTGGCCAACTTCGCCCGCACCTATGTCTATAGCACCCACATGCCGCCGGCCCAGGCCCACGCCATCACGGCCGCAATCGCCCTGGCGCGGGACGGGGAGGGGCGCCGCGAACGGCTGGCGCGCCTCATCGAGCGCTTTCGCTCGGGAGCCCAGGCCCAGGGGTGGCAACTGGGGCAGAGCCACACCCCGATCCAGCCGCTGCTGGTGGGGGAGAGCGAGGCGGCCCTGGGGCTTGCGGCGCGGCTGCGCGCGTGCGGCATCTGGGTCAGCGCCATTCGCCCGCCCACAGTGCCGGCCGGCACGGCGCGACTTCGTATCACCTTAAGCGCCGCCCATAACGAGGCGGACGTGGATGCCCTGCTGGCGGCGCTGAATGCCTGCCGGGAGGGGGCATGAGCGAGTTGCAGCCGTTTCAGCGGGTCGACAAGGCCCTGCTGGCCCGCCGCTTCGGGGCGGCGGCCCGCCATTATGATGCCCACGCCGCCTTCCAGCGGGAGGTGGGGGAGGCGCTGCTGGGCTGGCTGCCGGCGCGAAGGGATCGCCTGCTCGATTTGGGCTGTGGCACTGGCTACTTTCTGCCCGCATTGGCGGCGCGCAGCCGCACCCTCACGGCCCTCGATCTCTCCCCCGGCATGCTGGCCCGGGCCGGCGAACGCCACAGCGGTGCCCTGCTGGTGTGCGGCGATGCGGAGGCGTTGCCCCTGGGTGATGGTTCACAGGATCTCATCTTCTCCAGTCTGGCCCTGCAGTGGTGCGAGTATCCCGAGCAGGCCTTTGCCGAGGCGCGCCGGGTGTTGGCTCCGGGCGGTCGGCTCTGCTTCTCGACCCTGTTGTCGGGCTCACTGGCCGAGTTGAAGGCTTCCTACCAGGCCCTCGACGAGGCCCCGCACGTCAATCGCTTCCTGGAGCAAGAGGCGCTCGACGCCGCTATCTCGGCCGGTGGGCTTGCCATCGAGCGGCTCGAGGTGCGCCCCTGGTGCCTCTACTATCAGGGGGTCGAGGCGCTGCTGCGCGATATCAAGGGGATCGGCGCCAGCCAGGTCAACGACGCTCAGGGGGCTGCTGGTTTGGGTGGACGAGCCCGCCTGAGGCGACTGGCGCAGGCGTTTGAGACAAGGCGAGAGGCGCAGGGGTTGCCGCTCACCTATCAGGTGGCGCTCTGTGTGGCGACGCCCGTCATATAATCATCCTAATTCCGATCGGCGCGGGGTCGATCCAGAGCCAGGAGTCGTTATGGCCAAGACATTCTTTATCACAGGTACCGATACCGATGTGGGCAAGACCCAGGTGGCGTGCGCCCTGCTCAGGGAGCTGGCAGCCCTCGACTACAAGGCGGCAGGCTACAAGCCCATCTCGGCCGGTTGCGCCCGCACCCCGCAGGGACTGCGCAATCTCGACGCCCTGCTGCTGCAGGAGGCGGGCAATGTGGACCAGCCTTATGAGGCGATCAATCCCATCGCCTACGAGCCTCCCATCGCCCCCCATATCGCCGCCGAGGAGTGCCACAGCCCCATCTCGCTGGAGACGATCACGTCGGGTCTGCACCGGTTGCAGCAGAGCGAGGCCGATGTGGTGCTGGTCGAAGGCGCCGGTGGCTGGTATTTGCCCCTGGATCGCCAGCACCTCCTCTCGGACTGGGTGCGCGAGCAGAACCTGCCGGTCATTCTGGTGGTGGGAGCCAAGCTGGGTTGCCTCAACCATGCCCTGCTCACCTTCGAGGCCATTCGCCGCGAAGGGCTGCCTGTGGTGGGGTGGGTCATGAATCGCGTCACCCCCGAGATGAGCCACTACCGGCAGAATCTCGATACCCTGCGGGGTCTGTTGCCGGCCCCCTTCCTCGGCGAGATGCCCTGGCTACCCGAGCACAGACGACATGAAACTTCAGGGCTGCTCGATGTTTCCCCCTTGCTCTGATTGTTAACATTCAGCAATCATTCATTGGATTTTGCGATAGTGGCGCCATGAAGTGGTCATGGCGCCACTTTGATGAAATGGCGTAGCCCAATGAGGAGTCAAGAATGAAGCGCATCCTACTGTTCCTGGTCACCAACCTCGCCGTGATGCTGGTGCTGGGGGTGGTACTCAATATCCTGTTCAGCGTACTCGGCATCAACAAGTCCAGCATCAGTGGGCTCCTGGTATTCTGTGCCGTGTTCGGCTTCGGGGGATCTTTCATCTCCCTGTTTATGTCCAAGTGGATGGCCAAGCGCAGCTACGGCGTGCAGGTGATCGAACAACCCCGCAACGAGATGGAACACTGGCTGGTTAGCACCGTGGCTCGCCAGGCTCGTGAGGCCGGCATCCAGATGCCGGAAGTGGGGATCTACGACTCCCCCGAGATGAACGCCTTTGCCACCGGCGCGAGCCGTGATGCCTCCCTGGTCGCCGTCTCCTCGGGTCTGCTCTATACCATGAGTCGCGACGAGGCCGAGGCGGTGCTGGCCCATGAAGTGAGCCACGTAGCCAACGGCGACATGGTGACCCTGACCCTGATCCAGGGGGTGGTGAACACCTTCGTCATGTTCTTCGCCCGTATCGTGGCCGGCGTCATCAGCAACTTCTTTAGCAACAACAACGATGAAGAGAGCAGCAGCACCGGTGGCCTTGCCTATATGGCGACCGTGTTCGTGCTGGAGATGGTGTTTGGCATCCTGGCCTCCATCATCGTCATGTGGTTCAGCCGTCAGCGTGAGTTTCGTGCCGACGCCGGTGCCGCCAAGCTGGCCGGTCGTGACAAGATGATCGCCGCCCTGCAGCGTCTGGCCCGGGGTCCCGAGTCCCAGATGGAGGGCACCATGATGGCCTTTGGTATCAACGGCAAGCGCTCCATGAGCGAGCTCTTCTTGAGCCACCCGCCCATCGAGCAGCGCATTCAGGCTCTGCGCGGCTGATTGCCGGCGAGCGCCAGAGAATGAAAAGGGCCGATTGTTCGGCCCTTCTTTTTTGACTCTGTTATCTCAATCTGAAGTGGGTCATCTCCGTCTCCAGCTCACGGGACAGGCGCTGCAGCCGCTCGGCCTCCTGGGCCGAGTTTCTGGCCGCATCCCGCGACTGCTCTGAGAGGGAGGTGATGGTGCCCACCGTCGACGCCACCTCATTGGCTGCCACCGACTGCTCGCGCAGGGTGTGGCTAATCTCACCCATCAGTCCCGTCAGATTGGCCGCATTGCTCTTGATGCTGGTGATGGCCTCACCGGTCTGGTTGGCAAGGGAAACCCCGCGAGAGACGTTATTGACCGCCGCCTCCATGTTGCGGATCGAGCTGTCTGTCCCTCCCTGAATCTTCTGAATCATGCCGGTGATCTGCTGGGTCGAGGCGGCCGAGCGGCTGGCGAGATTGCGCACCTCGTCGGCCACGACCGCAAAGCCGCGTCCCTGATCACCGGCCCGCGCCGCTTCGATGGCCGCATTAAGGGCGAGCAGATTGGTCTGCTCGGCGATGCCGCGGATCACCTCGATGATCTCCGAGATCTGTTGGGTATGGGTGTTGAGTTCGGCGATGCTGGTGGCCGCGTCGGTCACTGTGCTGGAGATGCTCTCTATGCTGTCTAGGGTCTGGTTGATAACGGCAGAGCCCTGATCCAGTGCCGTTGCCGCATCCTTGCTGAGCTGATCGGCGTTGCTGGCATTATCCGAGAGATGGGTAATGCTCACCACCAACTGCTCAATGGCGGCCGCCATGGTCTGGGTACTGCCCTGCTGGGAGGCCGCATAATGGGAGGTCTGCTCTGCCGTCATGGCGATATTGTCGGCCGACTGCATCAGGGATTGGGCCGAGTGGGAGACCTTGCCGATGATGTCGCGCAGGGTCTTTTGCATCTCGGCGAGCATGCCAATCAGGCTATAGCGAGCATTGGCGGGCACCTCTATGGCGCGGGAGAAGTCGCCACGGGCCATGTGCTCCAGCTCCCGGCGTAGCACCTGAACCGGGCTACCCACCAGCTCTAGCAGGGAGCGATAGGTGCGCCAGAGGAAGAACATCAGGGCCACACCCAGCAGGATGAAGAGGTAGCCGATGAGCCGGGACAGGCTGGCCACCCCCTCTACCGCCTCCTGGGTGCGGTTGTCGAGCAGCACATAGAACTGATCGATGGGCTCCATGATCTTGGCCTTGTTCTGGTGATAGGCCTTGTCATGCATCATGGCGATGGCCTGTTGCTGATTGGCCACGGGGTCCCCATCGCTCTGCTGCACCAGCTTGAAGGCGGCCACCTCGGTGTTGACCAGTCCGTCGGAGTTGTTCTTGGCCTCGGTCAGCTTGGCCAGCTCCTGGCTGGTAAAGCCCGCATCCTTCATCAGATCGATGAGCCCGCGTCGCTCACCGCTGTCGGGCCGGGGAGGCTGACCGGTGGCGGCGACGAAATCCCAATAGATCCGGTGATAGTCCTGGGGCCTGGCGGCCTCACCGTTACGGATGGCCAGGATGCGCATGTACTGCTGCTCATAGGCGGGATCCTTGGTGATGACGTAGGTTCTGGCCAGTCGGGTCAGATCGTCTGAGGACTGGCGCAGCTCATCGGCCAACTGATAGGAGTGGTATCGTTGCTCACTGGCCTCCTGGATCCGGGCACTGGACCAGATGTAGGCGATAAAGGTGAGCGCTAACAACAACAGCAGGACAACCGAGATCAGCAGGTTGACCTGAAAGGTGGATTTTGTCTGTTCCATGACGAGCGTTCCAACTACGTGTGCATTCCTGCCACGGGAGCAGGGGGGAGTCGGTCACCCTGATGCCGTGCCGACACCATTGGGTATAGCGCTCAAGTGGGAACGATCGCAAATCTGGAGTTAGGGCTGTGCCACGATATCGCTCAGAGGGACGGCGCAGCAGGCGAGGATCTCGCCCCGGGCCCGGGCCGCTTCATCCAGCGCCGGCGCTGCCGGATGCTCTACCTCCCCCTCCAGCAGGGTGCAGCGGCAACTGCCGCACAGACCCGCACGGCATGACCAGGGGATCTCAATCCCCTGTTTGCCGGCCTGATCGAGCAAGGAGCCCTGGTTATTGCCGAGAAACACCCGCTCGCCGACACGAATGCGCACGCTCTTGTGGGGCCGAGCCACCGCCAGCACGGTTCCCCCAAAGGATTCGTGGTGCAACCGCTCGGCCGGTACCCCAAGCTCGCCGAGCCAGCCCATCGCCAGCTGCATAAAGCCGTTGGGGCCGCACAGGTAGACATCCCGCTCGCTCAGGTGGGGGATGGCGGCCAGGTGGTCACGGGTGAGATGTCCTTTTAACCCCTGCCAGTGGGGGTCGGGCTGGCTTAGCAGCAGGGTGAGGTGCAGGCCGGCCTGACGCAGGGCGAGCAACTCTTCGCGGGCCGGAATATCCGCCTCGCTGCGGCACTGATGAAGGAAGTGAACGTCCCCAAGCTCTCCCCGATCCGCGAGGAAGCGGGCCATGGAGAGCATGGGGGTGACTCCTGAGCCGGCCGAAAGCAGCAGCAGTTTGCGCCGTCCCCCCAGCTGGAACTGACCCTCGGGGGCGTGGGCGAGCAGGGTCTGCCCTACCTGCAGCTCCTTGTGCAGCCAGGGGGAGGCGTGCCCCTCCTCGATGCGCTTGACGCTGATGGCGAGGCGCTCCGGACGAGAGGGGCTGGAGCTCAGGGTGTAGCGACGCAGGATGCGTTGGCCTTCAATGTCCAGGGCAATGGGCAGGTGCTGGCCCGGCAGGTAATCGGGCAGGGGCAGAGCGTCGTCGGCCTCCAGCCAGAAGGTCTCGAGATCCCGGGCCAGGGATTCACGCGCCACACAGCGCAGGCGGCGGCGAGCCGGTGCCGCGTTCGGGTAGTGGGCAGGGCGCCGATACTCGAGCACCTCTATGGGGGCGCCCACCTCGATCACTCCCTCGTTGAGAGGAATGAGGTTCTGGCCGAAGTAGACCTCCCCATCTTCCCCCTTACGGTAACGGGAGAGGGTCGCCAGCGGCTCCTTGAGCCCGTTGAAGCGTTCACTGCCCGGCTCGACCGTGGTCATGATGCAGCGGCTGCAGGGTTTGGCCAGCGCAAATTCCACCTCACCGATGCGGATGCGCTCCCAGCCATCTTCGGCAAACGGGAGCGTGCCGCTGACCACCAGATTGGTGCGAAACTGACTCATGGTGTGCAAGGCGTCGGAGCGCAGGTTGAGATCCTCGAGCGAAGCCTGCGAGATAAGCAGCAGGGGGTAGCCATCGGCAAAGCTGACCCGGGTGCCGATTTTCTCCCGGTAGCGATTGGAGGTAACCCCCAGCCACAGCAATCGGGCCGGCTCGCCCAGCACCCGACTCAACCAGGCATCGGCGCCGGCCGTGGTGGTGAGTGCGGTGAAGTCGTCGCTCCAGACTCGGGTGGCAAAGGGGATGCGGTCAAACTCGGCTTCGTGCACACAGAGCGGCGGCTCCTGTCCATATTCGAGTCGCAGACCCCCCTCGCAGAGGTGGGCCCGGATGAGTTGCAGCCTGGGATGGGTCCTGGCCGTGATAAAGCTGCCGTCGGGGCGCACCACCATGTAGCGGCGATCACCCGCCAGTCCCTCTGCGGTGACCCGGGCCTGGTTCGGGGAGAGGGGGGCGCAGGACTTGACGGGATAGAGGTGGAGGGCGCTGAGGGTGAACATGGTGGATTCCCTTGTATGGATCAGTCCCCGAGCATACCGGCTTCTCGGTCCCGACTCCATCGGCGGTCTATGTTTGTAGAGGTGAAAAGGGAGGTGGCCATGAGAGCGATATTGCTGTTTTTACTGCTGCTAAGCGGGGTCTGTCATGGCGGAACCTCGCTGGTGCTCACTACCGGCGAGTATCCCCCCTACTGCTCGGAACGCCTCAAGCATCAAGGGTTAATTCCCCATATCATCACCAGCGCGTTCGCCAGGGAGGGTGTGACCGTTCGCTTCGACTTTTATCCCTGGAAGCGGGCCTATCGTCTCTCCGAGGAGGGGGTGGTCGATGGCACCGCCCACTGGTATGAGTCGGCCGAGCGGCGCAAGACCCACCTCTACAGCGATCCCATCCTGGCCGAGACGTATGTCTGGTTCTACCTCAAGTCGGCTCCCCTCGAGTGGCAGGAGTTTCGGGATCTCGCCCCTCGCGCCCTGGTGGCCATCAGTGGTTACACCTATAACGAGGCCTTTTACAAGGCGATCGAGTCGGTACCCCTCAACGTTCAGTTTGTGACCCGGCTGCGTCAGAGCTTCGATCTCATCCTCTCGGGGCGAGCCGACCTCACTTTGGAGAATCTGGATGTGGGTTTTTACTCCCTGCGCCAGTTCTATCCGGCGAGCACAGTGGATCTCTTTACCACTCACAGCAAGCCGGTGATGAGGGTCGAGGGGCATCTGCTCATCAGCCGCAAGCGGCCCGATGCCGCCGAGCTTATCGCCCGTTTCAACCTGGGTCTAAAGGCCCTGCGTGAGAGCGGTGAGCTGGACAAAATGGTGCTGGACTCCCGCTCCGGTCGTTATGCGATGGACAAGCCTTGAACAAATCGGCCTTTTTTTGATCTGGGTGGCCATCCTCGACAAACGTTTGTTACACACTGTACCGAGTTTCCGGTTTTTAACGCTTTTGCTTTTCCCCGCCTGCCACCGGCCGCCACGGCAAACCGGTTTTCAAGGGCTCAGGGCGGTCGGTTCACCCACAAGCAGAAAGCAATGTTATGAGCAGACAACTGGATATGACATCGCCGCCGGATCTCTCCCGCAAGACGGGGACGGGTCCGGTGCGCAGTCGGGTGCCTGCCTGGCGCCCGGCCCTGCCCCCCTGCAATCACGCCTGTCCGGCCGGAGAGAACATCCAGGCCTGGTTGTCGCTTGCCCAGGCCGGCCACTTCGAGGCGGCCTGACAGCGGCTTGTCGAAGAGAACCCCTTTCCCGCCATCCATGGCCGGGTCTGTTATCACCCCTGCGAGAGCAGCTGTAACCGCGCCGCCGTCGACGAGGCTGTCTCCATCCACGCCATCGAGCGTTTCCTCGGGGATGAGGCGCTGCGCCTGGGGTGGCGCCCGGCACCCCTCTCTTGCACCGGCGGCAAGCGGGTGCTTGTCGTCGGTGCAGGCCCCTCTGGCCTCTCCTGCGCCTGGCACCTCAATCGCCTCGGCCACCGGGTGGAGATCCGCGAGGCGGGTCCCCTGGCCGGCGGCATGCTGCGCTTTGGTATTCCCGCCTATCGCCTGCCCCGGGAGGTGCTCGATGGTGAGGTGGCCCGTCTGGTGGAGGCCGGCGTGACGC
The DNA here is from genome assembly GCF_000820105.1 of Aeromonas schubertii. Taxonomy (GTDB): domain Bacteria; phylum Pseudomonadota; class Gammaproteobacteria; order Enterobacterales; family Aeromonadaceae; genus Aeromonas; species Aeromonas schubertii. Next base: position 134,165 of record NZ_CDDB01000011.1, read on the forward strand.
TGACCCTCAACCACAAGGTGGAGGATGTGCTGCGCGAGCGTGACGAGGGGGGCTTCGATGCGGTCTTTATGGCCATCGGTGCCCATCTGGCCAAGCGGGTCGATATCCCGGCCCGGGAGGCGGGTCGGATCCTCGATGCGGTGAGCTTCCTCGAGCAGGCAAGCCTTTGCGTCGAGCAAGGTCTGCCACCACCCAAGCTGGGTCGACGGGTTGCCATCTACGGAGGGGGCAACACGGCGATGGATGCGGCGCGCACCGCCCGTCGCCTCGGGGCCGAGGAGGCGATGATCATCTATCGGCGCGATCGGGATCATATGCCGGCCCACGCCTTCGAGGCCGATGAGGCCGAGGAGGAGGGGATCAAGATCAACTGGTTGCGCTCCATTCGCCACATGGACGAGAGCCGTATCGAGGTGGAAGAGATGACCCTGGACGGGGATGGCAGACCTGTCCCCACCGGCCGCATCGAGACCCTGGAGGCGGATTCCCTCATTCTGGCCCTCGGCCAGGAGGTAGACCTGACCGTGCTCGAGACCATACCGGGTGTTCGGGTCAACCAGGAGGGGGTGGTGCAGGTGGGCGAGAACCTGATGACCGATGTGCCCGGATTGTTCGCAGGGGGAGACATGGTTCCCTCACAGCGCACCGTCACCATCGCCACCGGCCATGGCAAGAAGGCGGCGCGCCACATGGATGCCTGGCTGCGCGGGGAGCATTACCAAAAACCGCCCTCACACCCCCTCATCGGCCACGAGGGGCTGCACCTGTGGTTCCAGACCCGGGCGCCGGCCAGCGATCAGCCCGTGATGGCGGCTGCGGCACGCCAGGACTTTAGGGAGATTGTGGGAGGGCTTTCGGAAGGCGAGGCCCGTTATGAGGCGAGCCGATGTTACTCGTGTGGCAACTGCTTCGAGTGCGATGGCTGTTACGGCAGTTGCCCCGAGCAGGCGATCGAGAAGCTGGGGGCCGGCCTCGGTTACCGGGTCGATCCGGCCCGCTGCACCGGTTGCAGCGCCTGCCACGATCAGTGCCCGTGCAATGCCATCGAGATGGAGGAGGCCAGATGAGCGACCAGATGATCATGGTGGACGGCAACGAGGCCGCCGCACGGATTGCGTACCAGCTAAGCGAGATCTGCGCCATCTACCCCATCACCCCCAGCTCCACCATGGCGGAGCTGGCGGATGCCTGGGCCGACGAGGGGCAGACCAACCTGTGGGGCAACGTGCCCACCGTGGTGGAGATGCAGAGCGAGGGGGGGGCCGCCGGCTCGGTGCATGGCGCCCTGCAGGGGGGGGCACTCGCCACCACCTTCACCGCCAGCCAGGGGCTGATGCTGATGCTGCCCAACATGTACAAGATAGCGGGTGAGCTCACCCCGGCGGTGTTCCATGTGGCGGCCCGCGCACTGGCGGCGCAGGGGCTCTCTATCTTCGGTGACCATCAGGATGTGATGGCGGCGCGCACCACCGGCTTTGCCATGCTGGCCTCGGCCAGCGTACAGGAGGCCCAGGATCTCGCCCTGGTTGCCCACGTGGCGACTCTCCAGTGCCGGGTCCCCTTCATTCACTTCTTCGACGGTTTTCGCACCTCCCACGAGGTGAACAAGATAGCAGCCATCGATAAGGCGACCATTCGGGCCATGATCGATGACGACTGGATCCGCAGCCACAGGGCGCGCTCCCTCAACCCGGACAGGCCGGTGATGCGCGGCACGGCGCAAAACCCCGACACCTATTTCCAGGGGCGAGAGAGCGTCAATCCCTTCTACGAGGCGGTACCGGCCAGGGTGCAGCAAGCGATGGACGAGCTCGCCCGCCACACCGGTCGACCCTACCGGCTGGTGGAGTATCGGGGGGCGCCGGATGCCAGCGAGGTGGTGATCCTGATGGGCTCGGGGGTGGCGGCTGCCCGTGTTGCCAGCGACTGGCTCAACGCCCGGGGGGGCAAGACGGGGGTGCTGCAGGTGCGTCTCTATCGGCCCTTCCCGAGCGCCGCCCTCATCGCGGCCCTGCCCGGGACGGTGCGGCGCATCGCCGTGCTCGATCGCACCAAGGAGGCGGGGGCCGGCGGCGAGCCGCTGCTGCTCGATGTGCAGAGCGCGCTCATCGATGCCCTGCAGCGGGGACTCATCGGGGCGCTGCCCTGGCTCTCGGGGGGGCGTTATGGCCTCTCCTCCAAGGAGTTCACCCCGGCCATGGGGGTGGCCATCTTCAACGAGCTGCGCGAGCCCGCCCCGCGCCCGCGCTTTACCGTGGGGATCCTCGATGATGTGACCGGCTTGAGTCTGACGGTGCCGACCCTGCCCAATCTGGAGCCGGCCAACCGGGTGCAGGCGCTCTTCTATGGTCTCGGAGCCGACGGCACGGTCGGGGCCAACAAGAACAGCATCAAGATCATCGGGGAGGGGGGCGAGCTGCACGCCCAGGGCTATTTTGTCTACGACTCCAAGAAGTCGGGATCGCGCACCGTCTCTCACCTGCGCTTTGGCCCTGATCCCATCGACGCCCCCTGGCTTATCGAGGCGGCCAGTTTTATCGCCTGCCATCAGTGGTCTTTCGTCGAGAGCGTCGATCTGCTCGAGCACGCGGCCCCCGGTGCCACCCTGCTGCTCAACGCCCCCTGGCCCAAGGAGCAGCTCTGGCAGCAACTGCCGGCGCGTCTGCGTGCCCGGATCCGCAACAAGGGCATTGCCCTGTGGGCCATCGATGCGGATCGGGTCAGCGAGCAGACCGGCATGGGCAAGCGTATCAACACCATCATGCAGACCTGCTTCTTCGCCCTCGCCGGCGTGCTCCCCAGGGAGGAGGCCATTGCGCTGATCAAGAAGAGCATCGCCAAGAGTTATGCCAGGAAAGGGGAGGCGGTGGTCGAGCGCAACTTCGCGGCGGTCGATGGGACCCTGGCAGAGCTCTATCCCATCCCCTGGCCCGAACAGGGGGAGGAGAGCGAGTCCCCCTATCCCCTGCCCATCGCCTTGCCACACGGGGTGACGTCGGAGGTGCATACCTTCCTCGAGCGGGTGACAGGACCCATGCTGGCGGGCCAGGGAGATCGCATTCCCGTCTCACTGCTGCCCTGTGATGGCACTTACCCCACCGCCACCAGCCGGGTGGAGAAGCGGGCCATCGCCCGGGAGATCCCCATCTGGCGCTCCGATCTCTGCATCCAGTGCGGTAACTGCTCCTTCGTCTGCCCCCATGCGGCCCTGCGTGCCAAGTTCTATCACGCCAGGTGGCTGGCCGATGCACCCGATGCGGTTCGCTCGGCACCGGTGACGGCGCGGGGGTTCCCCGACAGCCGCTACACCCTGCAGGTCTATCCGGAGGATTGCACCGGCTGTGGCCTCTGTGTCCAGGCGTGTCCGGTGCGCACCGAGGGGGGCGAGCGGGCCATCGTGATGGAGGAGATGCGCGTGCACCTCGAGGCCGAGAAAGAGGGGCTCGCCTGGTTTGAATCGCTCCCCTGGCCGGCGCGGGACAAGGTGGATTTCTCCACCGTGCGCGGGGTGCAGTTCCTCGAGCCCCTGTTCGAGTTCTCCGGCGCCTGTGCCGGTTGCGGCGAGACCCCCTACCTGCGTCTGCTTACCCAGCTCTTTGGCGATCGCATGCTGGTGGCCAACGCGACCGGCTGCTCCTCCATCTATGGGGGCAACCTGCCGACCACCCCCTGGAGCCAGAACGGCGAGGGGAAGGGGCCGGCCTGGTCCAACTCCCTGTTTGAGGACAACGCCGAGTTCGGGTTCGGATTGCGTCTGAGTGCCGATCAGCACAGGAGTCAGGCCGAAGTGGCGCTGCAGGCCATGGCCCCGGCGCTGGGCGAGGAGGTGGTGGCCGCCATTCTCGGCGCGCCCCAGCGCCTGGAGTCGGAGATCCGTGACCAGCGCCAGCGCATTGCCCGGGTGCGGGAGCGGCTTGGGCCGCATCCCGACGAGGCCGGGTTGACCCTGTTGTCGCTGCTCGACCAGCTGGTGCGCCGCTCGGTCTGGATAGTGGGGGGGGATGGCTGGGCCTATGACATCGGCTCGGCCGGGCTCGACCATGTGCTGGCCTCCGGACGCGACGTCAACGTACTGGTGATGGACACCGAGGTCTACTCCAACACCGGAGGACAGATGTCCAAGTCCACGCCGCTGGGGGCGGTCGCCAAGTTTGCCGCGGGTGGCAAGACGCTTGCCAAGAAGGACGTGGCCCTGCAGGCGATTGCCTATGGCAACGTCTATGTGGCGCGCATCGCCTTCGGGGCTCATCCCCAGCAGGCGCTGCAGGCCCTGAGGGAGGCAGAGGCCTATCCCGGGCCGTCACTCATCATCGCCTACAGCCACTGTATCGCTCACGGCATCGACATGGAGCAGGGATTGACCCAGCAGAAACGGGCGGTCGATTCGGGCCACTGGCCCCTGATGCGCTACAACCCTGTGCTGCGTGAGGCGGGTCACAATCCCTTCAGCCTCGACAGCCTGCGCCCTGGCATTCCCTTGCAGACCTATCGGGAGCAGGAGACCCGCTACCGGGTGCTGGCCCAGAGTCACCCAGAGGAGGCCGAGCGGATGATGGCCATTGCCCAGCAGGTGGCGTTGCAGAAGTGGTCCATCTACGAGGAGATGGCGACCCGGGAGGCCGAACGGTTCCATCCCGTGTTGTGATCGTCGGGGCTGGGTAAAGGGGCCGTCAGGCCCCTTCTTCATAGGCAGGTGGCAATCAGGGAGGCCACAGAAAACAACGACCCGGGCCATGCCCGGGTCGTATTGGTCGATGTGTCACTGTTGTGACTGGTCTCGCGCTTTGTAATCTTGCAGGATCTCGTAGAGATCTTCTTTGAGTTTCAGCTTTTTCTTCTTCAGTTCACGAACCTGATCGTCGTTTGCGTACTCTTTTTCCAGTTGCTTGATCTCGTCATCCAGCTGATTGTGCAGATCAAATTTCCTCTGAAAGTGGGCATCGGTGGTTTTCAGCCGGGAGATAAGGTCACGGTACTCTGGAAACATGTCGCCTCCTTTCTTGGTGGGTATGAGTCCAAACTAGCCTATCTCCCTCCCCGGTAACGTGACCCATATCACTTTAATCACAATTCGTCTGCTGGGGCGAAATCGCGTCCTTATCGAGCAGGTGGCCGAAGTAGATACTCACCTGAAGTCCCCCTTCGGGGCGATTGTGAACGCTGATGTCGGCGTCGTGCAGGTGAGCGATACGGCGCACTATGGCCAGCCCCAGACCGACCCCGTTCCCCGCCTGGGGATTGACCCGAAAGAAGCGTTCGCTCAGGCGTGGCAGCAGTGACTCCGGGACGCCGGGGCCGTTGTCTGCGATGTGTACGACCCCCCGGTTACCCTCCCGCTCTACCCTCACCTCTATGGTGCCGCCACAGGGGGTGTAGCGCAGGGCATTGTCGATGAGGTTGGCAAACAGGATCTCCAGCAGGGTCTCTTGCCCCTCAAGGGTGATAGGGTCGGCGACCTCGAGAGAGAGCTGCAGATCTTTTTGCAAGGCGAGGGGGGCGAGATTGGCAATGGCCTCGCGCACGCACTCGTCGAGGCGCATGGGACTGGCCTCTATCTGCTGGCGGTTGTCGAGACGAGCCTGGGTGAGCAACTGGCGCAGCAGGCGATCGCAGCGGTCCAGCGCCGTCACCATCTTGCCGAGGGAGTGGCGGCGGCTCTGCTCGTCGCCGGCGGCCAGGGCGTTCTCGCTATAGAGACGCAGCACGGCCAGCGGTGTACGCAGCTCGTGGGCGGCCTCGTCGGTGAATTGTCGCTCCCGGGCCAGGGTCTCCTGCAGGGTGTGCATCAGGCGGTTGAGCTCCCCCATCAGCAGGGCCACCTCCTTGGGGGGGGAGGGGATGTTGAGAGGGGTCAGGTTGGCCGGGTGGCGTTCTCCTATCTCCCGTGTCAGCTCGGTGAGCGGCATCAGGCCACGGGTCATCAGCCACCACAACAATACCAGCAGCAGGGGCAGGGTGATGATGAGGGGCAGCATGGAGACGGTGGCTATCTTGCCAGCCAGCTCGCCGCGCTCGTCATCCCGTTCGGCGACCATGAGCCAGGTGCCCAGATGGGCATTATGCAGGGTGAAGGTGCGCCAGATGTGTGGCCCGTCCCTGTGCTGGCCAAAACCGGGCTCCAGGGCGCCGAGCGGGCGTTCGGGGGCGCTCGGTGAGCGCAGCATCATCTCCCCGTCGTCGGCGATGAGTTGAAACGAGAGGTTGCGTTCGAACTCGTGCCCATAGGGGGTCAGCTCGTCATCGTCCCCTCCCCAGCCGTGATCGCCCGAAGGGGAGGCGTGGGGCTGTTCCCACTCCTCATAGATGGCGCCCTGGGCGCGCTGATCGGGCAACTGGGCCAGATAGCGCAGCAGCAGCTTCTCGGTGATGCGGGCCGACTGGGCCAGCCGGGCATCGAACAGCTCCTCCATCTCGTGGCTGGCCGAGAGGTAGCCGATCAGCGCACTGACGGTGAGGCTGGCACTCACCAGCAGGAGGACGGCGCTGAGCAGAAAACGGCGCAGAGAGTGGCGGGTCTGGTTCAAGGGAGTGACTCCAGGCGTGGCACTATGTAGCCGACCCCGCGCAGGGTGCGGATCAGGTCGGGGAAGAGCTTCTTGCGCAGGTGGTGGATATGCACCTCCACCGCATTGCTCTCGGCCCCCTCATCCCAGCCGTAGAGGCGCTGATGCAGCTGATCCCGGCTCAGTACCCGGCCGGCCTGGGTCATCAGCTCATAGAGCAGTCGATACTCATGGGGGGTGAGGCGCACCGGCTCTCCCCGGTAGATCACCTGCTGGGCGTCCGGATAGAGCACCAGGTCCCCGTACTCCAGCATGGGCTGGGCCTGTCCCTGGCTGCGCCGCAGCAGGGCGCGCAGGCGTGCCTCCAGCTCGGGCAGGGCGAAGGGTTTGGTGAGGTAATCATCGGCCCCTGCGTCGAGTCCCTGTACCCTGTCGTCCAGGGCATCGCGGGCGGTGAGGATGAGCACCGGCAGGGCGTGTCCCTCCCGGCGCAGGCGACGCAGCAGGTTGATGCCGTCGATATCGGGCAGATTGAGATCGAGGATGAGGGCGGCAAACTCCTCGCACTGCAGGGTGGTGAGGGCGGGAAGCCCGGTGGTGAGCCAGTCCACCGTATGGCCGGCTCCCTTGAGGGCATCTTGCATGCCATCCCCCAGCATTACATCGTCTTCCACCAACAGGATGCGCATTTTTCACTCCCCTCGTTACGACTCGCAGGGCCTCAGTATGCCCCGCCCCGGGGAGTGGCTCCAGTGGGTGGGGCTCGGGTGGTCAGAGTTTGGCCAGTTTGGCCTTGATCTCGCCGCGCCGCCCCTCGTCGGCCACCTCCCTCCCCGGTCTGGCCGGAGCGGCCAGGGCTTTTTCCAGGTACTGCCTGGCCTCGGCCTTCTTTCCCTTCACGAGCAGGAAGTCGCCGTAGAAGTAGTTGGGGTCTATCCCGTCAGGATTGATGGCGAGGGCCTGCTTGAGCAACTCCCCGGCCTTGTCGTCGTCGCCGAAGCCGAGGGGCCAGCCAGGCACCTGATAGTAGAGGGAGCCCAGGCTGGTGTAGGCCGACCCGTCGAGGGCCCTGGCGTCCTGCTTGAGGGCAATTTCGAGGCGGGCCTTGGCCTCCTTGACCAGGGGCAGGGCTCCCAGTCCTCCCTTGGCGCCGGCCCAGGTACTCTTGACGATGGCCGACCAGATCAGCAGGTCGGTGCGAAAGGCCTCCTTGCCACTGGCGGCATCGGCGCGCTGACTCAAGGTCTCGAAGCACGACTCCTTCTGTTGCTCCGGAGTCTGATACTGGCAGACGGCCCAGGCGGACTGGATCTCGGCGAGGGGGTCGGCGGCGAGGGCCGGGGTGGCCGCCAGAGCGGCGAGAAGAAGCATCTTCATGGTCAACCTTCCTTGTGCAAGAGGTGATGGGCAAAGCGGGAGATGGTGGCGTGCTGCTTGGCCAGCGCCTTGTCCACCAGACCCGGCAGCAGGGCGTTGAGGCGAACAAACAGCTTCTCGGGCCAGCCGACCCAGGTGCGCAGGCGCTCCTGCTCCAGACTCTCGATGGCGAGTCTGGCGACCTCCTGGGGTGTGTCGGTCCGGGTACCCAGGGCCGCATTCATGGCATAGACCTCCGGGGTGTTGAGGTGAGTGCGGGTTGCGCGCGGCGCAAAGTGGATAACCCGGATGCCGCTTCCCTCCAGCTCTCGTGCCAGGGCCTCGGAGAAGCCGCGCAGGGCAAACTTGCTGGCGCAATAGGCGCTGTAGCCCGGGTAACCGATGGCGCCGAAGCTGGAGCCAATGTTCATCACTATGCCGGGGCGGCGCAGCCTTGGCAGCAGCAGTCGGGTCAGCAGTATGGGGGCCAGGGTGTTGAGCTCGAGCTGGGCCCTTATCTGCTCCTCGCTCTGATCCTCCAGCCAGGCGAAGTGGTTGGTGCCGGCGTTGTTGATGAGGATGTCGATGCCACCGGCGAGCAGGGGCTCGTGGGCCAGCTGCCTGAGCCCCTGTGCCAGATCGGCGCAGAGCCACTGGTGGCGTTCCGGGTGGGGCAGGCGCTCCTGAAGATCGCGAAGGGGGGCCTCGCGGCGACCGTGCAACAGCAGGTGGGCACCGCGCTCGGCCAGTTGTTGCGCCAGGGCTTCGCCGATGCCACCGCTGGCGCCGGTGAGCAGAATGCGTTTGCCATCGAGGTTCATGCTCTTCTCCTCAATCCCGGGGCAACAGGGTGCGCAGCATATCCCCGTAGAGGCGATAGACCACCCGTGCACTGTGGACGATAGCCGCCTGGTCGGCGGGATCCGTGACCCGGTTCATCAGCCCCTCGAAGAACCTCAGGTGCTCCTGATCGAGCGCCCCGTGGGAACTCAGGTAGCTCATGGCCTGGGGCGGTAGGCCAAGCCCCTGCTTGAGCTGGTCGGCCACGGTCAGGGCGATGGCGACACTGGTTCCCTCCAGCACCTGAACCATGCCGAAAAATCCCATGGGGTTACCCCGCTGGATCTGGTCGTAGAGGAAGGCAACCATCAGCTCGATAGGCAGGCAGGGGGTGCCGCCGCGCACCGCCTCGGCATCCCCGCCGCAGGTGCGGATGTCATTGAGGATCCACTCCTGATGGCCATACTCCTCGTCGATGTACTCGGCAATGGCTCCGCGCACCCACTCGTACTCCTGGGGCAGGCGGCCGCCGGTGGCCATCAGCAGGGGAACAGTATGACGCACGTGATAGTAAGCCTGGGTCAGAAAGGCGATGTAGGTGTGGCTGGTGATCTCGCCGCGCTGGCAGGCCTGGATCACGGGGGCGCTGAGCAGGTACTCGCGCTCGCCGGCCGTCTCGGTTTGCAGGTTGTGGTAAAAGCTCACTGTGTCTCTCCTTGGCAGAGTTGTTCGATACGGGTGCGGTAGGTGGCGAAGATCTGCTCCCGGCGCGGACGTCCGTTGGCGGTCAGCAGCCCGGATGCCTCGGTGAGGGGGGCCACCAACCAGTGGTGAATGCGGGCATAGTCGGGCAGTCGCTCGTTGAGACGCTCCACCTGCTGCGCCAGGGCGCCCTCCATGCCGGGCATGGGGTGCAGCAGGGCCACGTTATGGGTCAGGCCGTCGCCGAAGACCACGCAGCGGGCGATGGCCGGCTCGAGCTGGGCCTCGGCCTCGATCCACTCGGGGGAGAAGTTGCGGCCAAAGGCGGTGATCTGCACGTTCTTCTTGCGCCCCGTGATGGTGAGGAATCCCTCCTCGTCGAACTGGCCCAGATCCCCGGTGGCGATGGGGCCGCACTGGGGAGGGTCGCCCAGATAACCCAGCATGGTGGCCCCTTCGACCAGCACCTCCCCATCGGGTGCCAGGGTCACGTGGCAGTGGGGCAGCACGCGTCCGACGCTGCCGATACGATCGCAACCCGGCTCATTCAAGGCGACCACAGAGCCGCACTCGGAGAGGCCATACCCCTCATAGACGGGAAGCCCCAACTGGCGGGCCGACATCAGCAGGGCAGGGGAGACCTTGCCGCCGCCGACGGCCACGAAGCGCAGGCTCCCGGCCAGATGAGTGGCGAGGTGCGGCTGCTGGCGACACAGCCCGACCAGCAGTCGCAAGAGTTCGGGCACCAGCACCAGGCTGTGGGGGCGCTCTCTCATCAACAGGGCGGTGAAGCGGCCGGGCTCCAGGGTGCTGGAGCCGGTAAACCCCACCTCACTCAAGGAAGGGAGTGTGCTCTGGGCTCCCATCAGCAGCGGCACATAGAGGCCGGTGAGGTTCTCGAGCAGGGTCGTCAGCGGCAGCAGGGTGAGGTGGCGCACCACCCCGCTCGGGGCGACCCGGCTGGCCAGAGAGGTACAGACTGCCTCCAGCAAGGGTTGGGAGAGGCAGACTCCCTTGGGCTGGCCCGTGGTGCCCGAGGTATAGGTGATCTTGACCGTGCCGTCCGGCACCGGGGGGGCTGTGATGGCTCGGCGCAGCAAGGGGTAGCCCTCACACTGCTCGAGCCGCCAGCCGGCCCGGCGCTCGCTGAGCTGCGATGCCGCTTGAGCATCGCTCACCGCCAGGGCATCGGCCCCGCTGCTCTCGAGCAGCCAGGCCTGCTGGCTCTTTGAGAAGAAGCCCGGGACCGGTATCGACACTATGCCGGCCTGCAGGCAGGCGAGATCGAGCAGGGCCCAGGGCAGGCCGTTGTCCCGGGCGATGGCGAGGCGTTGCACCCCGGCGTCGGTCAGTGCCATGGCCAGGCTGGCGATCCCTTGTTCCAACTGGCGGTAGGTGAGGCTCTGTCCACCATCGCACAGGGCGATGCGATCGGGGTGGGACAGCGCCGTGGTCCGGATCCGGGTCAGCAGGGTCATGAGAGGGCACTCCTGGCCAGGGGGAAGAGGGGCGGCATGGGGGCGAACAGGCCGAGCAGCAGGGAGTGGTTGGCCAGCACCCGGCGGCCGAGGCCGAGATCGCCGACCATCACCCTGGGCTTGCAGTGGTAGTAGTGACCCCAAGCGCTGGCCTCTTCCCCCATCCGCTCGGGCAGGGCAGTGGCGAGCTCGACCGGGTTTAACTGCAGGCGGGTGAAGCTGTTGCGAAGGCGCGCCGTACCGGTAAAGACCACATAGTCGAGGGCGTTCTCGCACAACAGCTTGCACAGGGCCGCAAACATGATGCGGGCGTGACCCGGCTCGGCGCAGGCGAAGTTGCCCACCTCGACCAGTCGGTCGCGCCGGGTGGTGATCCCAAGACGCTCGGCGATCACCGCCTCGATGGGAGCGTCCAGATAGCGTTCGAGATAGAGGGGGGCCGTGGCCAGACTCAGACCACAGGCACCGACCAGGGAGTCGTCGGCCCGGTAGAGAGCGATGAGCGTGGGCAGAAAATGGGGAATGGTGGCGTCGAACTCGCGGGCATAGGCTGTCTGGATATAGCCTTGCAGGCGACCGATCTCGTCGGGGGTGTCGGCGATGACGAGACGATAGGGGGCCTGGATCTCTGAAGGCATGGTGGGCTCCTCACTGGGTCGATGAGGAGAGGGTGACAGGCCATTCTTAAGAAGGACTTAAGCGCGGTGAGATGCCCAATGGAAGAGGCGCCGCAGCGCCCCTTTTTCAACTCTCTTTTTTCTCTTTCTTCTTGCGCTCGGGCAGCGGCTTGCCATCCCGGGCGATCACCTTGCCCGCCTCGAAGCAGATCTGGGCGGCCAGCTCCTCGAGGTCGGCGGCCTTGGCGTCGCTGCCTACCGCATAGCGCCAGTTGACCACAGTGATCTTCTCGGCGATGGGGGTCTGGGCCACCAGCGGCTCACGCCACCCTTGCCCCATATGGGCCACCAGTACCCCGTCACGCAGCAGCTCACCGACGATCTCTCTGGTCGGCTCGCCCTTGCCATAGGTGAGCCCCTGGGGATGCTTCTTGCCGGCCAGCGGGGCATCGCTGGCCGGGATGAGGCGGGTGCGCACGACCCACTTGGGCTGCTTCTGATCCTTGCCGAGCGGCTTGCCCACCTGATACTCGTTGACCTTGATCGCCTTGATGAGCTGGTTGGTAAACTCCTTGGTCAGCGCAGCCTGCTCCGGGGCATTGGCATCGGTCTGGATCGGGGCCAGATACCAGGTGGCGGCCAGGGCCGACTGGCCCAATAGCAGTGTGGCCAGCAGCAGGCCGAAGAGAGTCTTAATCGAATTTCGCATCATGATTCCACCAAGAGTTTGTTTTGCCAGCGTCGGCTGCGCCAGCGCCAGTACATGGCCAGGCCGCGAACCCATTCGTCGCAGGCCAGTGCCAGCCAGATGCCGACCAGTCCATGACCCTGCATGATACCGAGGAAATAGGCCAGAGGCACGGCAATCCCCCACATGGAGATAAGTCCCATGAGCAGAGGGAAACGGGCATCCCCGGTGGCGCGCAGGGCGTTGATCACCACCAGGTTGAAGGTGCGCCCCGGCTCGAGGATGAGGCTCACCAAAAAGAGCTGCGCCACCTGGTTGACGATATCCGGGTCGTCGGTAAAGAGACCGATCAGCTGACGCCCGCTGAGCGCGGCGGCCAGCGCGATGAAACAGGTGACGACAAGGCCCAGTTTGAGGCTCTTGAGCAGCTGCCCATAGGCGCGCTCAAACTGTCGGGCACCGGCCAGATGGCCGATGATGATCTCGTTGCCAAGGCCGATGGAGAGGCCAAACAGCAGGATGAAGAGACAGATCTGGAAGAAATAGGAGTGGGTCGCCAGCGCCTTGTCGCCGAGCAGGCCGACGAAGGCGGTCACCACCATGAACTGCAGCATCCAGGAGAGGTTCTCCCCGGCGGCGGGCAAACCGATATGCAGCACCTTGCCCAGCATCTCCCGGCTCGGGCGCAGGATGTCGCGGGGAATGAGGCGGATGCCGGTCTTGCGGGCCACCAGCCAGACTAGCAGGACCACCCCGACCAGGCGGCCGACGACCGTGCTGATGGCGACCCCGGCCACCCCCATCTCGGGCAGGCCGAACCAGCCGTAGAGCAGCAGCAGGTTGCCGGCGAAGGTGATGAGGTTGACCAGCAGGGTGACGTACATGGCCTCCCGGGTATGGCCGTGGGCGCGCAGGGTGGCGGCCAGACAGAGCGCCGCCGCCTCGGGCAGCAGACACAGGCCGATGATCTGTAAATAGAGACGACCGTCGTCCATCAGATCTGCCGGCAGGTTCATCAGCGCCAGTATGGGATTGGCGCCGCCCATGACCCCCACGGCGGCCACCAGGCCAACCAGCAGGTTGAAGGCGATGGCGGAGTGGATCACCACCCGGGCCTTCTCCCTGTCGCCGGCACCCAGATACTGGGTGATCACCACGCTGGTGCCGATGCTGACGAAGCTGAACAGGGTGATGGCGAGGTCGAAGACCTGGTTGCCCACGGCCAGGGCGGCCACGCCCCGGTAGGAGACGTGCCCCACCATGAAGGTGTTGAGGGCCCCGGTAAGAAAGTGCAGGGCGAGATCGATAAAGAGGGGCCAGGTGAGGGAGAAGAGGGTTCCCGGGCCCCGCTCGGAATGGCTTTGCATCGGTGTTCCACGGCTACGGAAGGGCCGGTAGGGCCCTCCACGGTGCGCCATTTAACACCAAGGGGCCGGGTCACGCAATCGTGGTGGCCAGGCTCACCTCCCGTTCCTCCTGCTCGGGATCGGTCTCGGCCAGGGGCAGCGTCTCCTCGGCGGAGCGGTAGCAGCGGGTCATGCGCAGGGCCTGATAGATGTCGGGGCAGAGCAGGATCCCATCCTCGCCAACTCGCACCCCGGCCTGGCGGAACCAGTGACTGAGCTGGCCGTGGCGACCGGCCATCACCATGTGAATGCCCCGTCGTTTCAGCTCCTGGTGCAGCTCTCCCACCATGCTCATGACGCTGATGTCCTGATGGGTAAAGCAGGCCACGGCATCGATCACCAGGCAGCGGGGACCGTGCGGGTCTTGCACCAGCAGTGCCAGCACTCGCCGCTTGAAGTAGGGGGCATTGAAGTAGGTGAGCGGCGAGTTGAAGCGATAGACCAGGATGCCGGGAACCCCCTTCACCTGCTCGTTGTTGCCTATGGTGCGCACCACCCCCTCTTCATCGGTGCCGAGCAGCTGGTCCGTGGGGCGCATCACGTTGCGCAGGAACTGGAACAGGCCGAGCAGCACCGCCAGGGTGATGCCGGGGATCACCCCCATGGTGAGGACGCTGACAAAGGTGGTGAGCGCCAGCCAGAAGGCGGATCGGTCCGAGTGGCGCAGGGCCCACAGGCCGCGAAAGTCGGTCAGTGAGAGAGAGGCCATCACCAGCACCACACCGAGGGCCGCGGTGGGGATGTACTGCAGGGGCTCGGTGAGAGTAAAGGTAACCAGGGCGATCACCGCCGCAGCGATGATGGAGACCAGCTGGCTCTTGCCGCCGTTGGCGTCGTTGACCGCGGTGCGCGAGTCGGCTCCGCTGATGGCGAATCCCTGGGATGCGGCGGCGGCCAGGTTGGCCATGCCAAGGGCCCGGAACTCCTGATCCGCATCGATCTCGTAGCCGTTCCTGGCGGCAAAGCTGCGGGCGGTGAGCATCATGGAGACGAAGCTCACCATGGCGAGGTTCAGGGCCGGCAGCACCAGCTCACGCAGCAGACCGGGGGGAAACTCGGGCAGTTGCAGGTCGGGAATGCCGGAGGGGACATGGCCTATGGTCTTGATGCCAAATTGCCCCAGGGTGCCGGCCCAGACCAGCAGGCCGGCGCCGGCCAGAGCCAGCATGGTGGCGGGCCAGTGGGGGCGCAGCCGCCGGCAGACGAGCAGCAGTAGCAGGGTGAAGAGGCTCATGGCCAGGGTCGGCAGGTGGCTTTGGGAGAGGTAGCCTGGGCTCCCTGCCAGTCGCTCGATGAGGTACTTCTCGCTGAAGGTGAAGCCGAAGATCTTGGAGAGCTGTCCCACCATGATGGTGATCGCCACGCCGTTAAGCAGCCCCATCAGGATGGGGCGCGACAGAAAGTCGGCCAGCACACCCAGCTTGAAGCGGCTGGCCACCAGGCACCAGACACCGGTCATGGCGGTCATGGTCATCACCAACTGCCAGTGTTTGGTGGGATCCCCGGCGGCCAGGGGGGTGACCACGGCGGCGATGACGGCGCAGGTGGCGGCATCGGGCCCCACGATCAGTTGGCGTGAGGTGCCAAAGAGGGCGTAGACCATCATCGGCAGGATACAGGAGTAGAGTCCCACCACGGCACCGACGCCGGCCAGCTCGGCATAGGCGATGGCGACGGGAAGGGCGACCGCGGCCACCGAGAGGCCGGCGCGACAATCGGGGGCAAGCCAGCTGCGCTCGTAGCGGAGCAGAGCGGCGAGGCCGGGCATCCAGCGGGCCAGAGAGAAGAAATCGCGCATAGTGAACCCTTTGAAACTACAGCTTTTTCAAGTGTGCCCAAAGAGGTAACAGAAATGCAATGCCGCCCTCACTGGGCGGGCCAGAGGACTCGCAACCTGGGCCAGAGGTGTAGCCACCCTTTTTCCGTGACGCGCCGGTTGAAGATGGCGGGATCCTGACGGCAGAGGGGGTTGGGGGCGACCACCAGGCTCCAGTTGTGGGAAAGGCCGTGGGGAGCCACCAGGGTCAGGCTGTCGTCCGGCGCCAGTCGGACTCCGACGCAGGTGGGGAGCTCGACCCAGTGGGAGAGGGCGGCGAGGCTGCTCTCGAACGGGGGGAGGTGCTGACGGCGGTGCATCCGCGCCTGGTTGCGTACCTCCCAGCATTGGGCGGGCCAGAGGGCCTGGATGCGGATCTGGTGCTCGGCTTCCCGCTGACCCTCGGGGTCGCTCGGGTCGAGGTAGATGAGATCGATGTCGTTCAAGGGGGTGGGAGTGGGGTGTCCGTGCAGGTGATCCCAGATGAGGTTGCGCACGAAGCCTGCCCCCAGATACCAGTCGGGCAGATTGAGCGTACGGGCCGCCCGCAGACAGCCCAGATGCAGGGGGGAGGCGAGCAGGAGTTGGCGAGTGAGGGCAAAGAGATCACTGCTTGGCATAACGACTCAGCCACACCTCGATATAGCTGCAGGTGGGCACTATCTTGAGCCCCTCGCTCTGGGTCCAGTTGTAGAAGGCGCGGGCGAGCTGGTCGGCTACACCGGCGCTGCGAGCCTCGGGAGGGACGAAGGTGTTGAAGGCCTCCACCGTCGATGCATCGATACGGCGATAGCGCAGTCTGGACTCCTGGCCTTCGACGACACAGACAAACTGGCGTTGATCCTGCTGGTGGACGATCTCGTTCATCGGGTTTCCCTCGAGTTGGCTCGGTTACGCAAAGCATGGTCGCTTGGGGCGAGCAAGTCCATCTCAGAGCGGCTCCTGTTCACTCTCCTGGCGTTGCATCATCAGGGCCTTGCCTTCGGAGAGGCAGCTCACCACCTTGAAGCGGGCGCTCTTTAGCATGTTGGCCAGGGTCTGACGGGAGACCCCCATGGCCACGGCGGCATCCTGCTGCTGCATCCCCTGCAGATCCACCAGGCGCAGGGCCTCGTACTCGTCATCGGCCAGGGTGACCCGCTCCAGCTGGCCCAGGGGGGTGCCGCTTGGCTTGAAGCAGGGGTGGGCCGGCTGGCCACAGATGTGACGGGGTATGCGGGGTCTGGGCATGAGGCCTCCTTCGATAAACGCGCCTATTTAACCCGACCCCGCGGCGCGGTGCAAACGGCTTACCAGCAACGCTCCAGGAGGGTCAGCAGCTCCTCCCGATCGGCATCCTTGCGATTAAACAGCAGGGCGCCGTCATTGATGGCGAGATCCCGGATCTCCACCAGCAGGCTCTGCTCGGTCAGGCCCGCCTCGCGCAGGGTGCGCGGCAACTTGACCCGCTCCCAGAGCAGATCGCGCAGGCGGCAGAGGGCCGTGATGGCGGCGCGGGGGCGCTCCGAGGGCGGGGTGCCGGCATAGTGTTCGGCATCGGTCAGGGCCAGTAGCAGTCGGGTCAGGGCCGGGTCTATGCCGGGGCGGTTGTACTCCAGCACCCAGGGGAGGAAGAGGTTCATGCACAGGCCATGGGGCAGGTGGCAGCGGGCACCCAGGCTGTGACCCAGGGCGTGCACCAGTCCCACCATGGAGTTGGAGAAGGCCATACCGGCCAGGGTCGCCCCCTCGGCCAGGGCCAGACGCAGCTCGGCGTCATCGGGTTTGTCGAGGATCGCGGGCAGTGCCCTGGCTATTTTCTCGACGGCCATCAGGGCCAGCCCCTGGCTGACCGGGTTGGCGCTGTTGCCAATGAGGGACTCGATGGCGTGGGTCATGGCATCCATGGCCGTGGCTGCCGTGATGGGCAGCGGCAGTGACAGGGTCAGGCGCGGATCCAGTACCGCCAGGTTGGGGATGAGGAAGGGAGAGGTGAAGGGCACCTTGCGTCCGCTCTTCTCGTCACGGATCACCGCCACCAGGGTCACCTCGGAGCCGGTGCCCGCCGTGGTGGGCAGCACGGCCAGGGGGTTGAGGGGGCGGGTCAGCAGATCGGCCCCCGACCAGGCCAGCAGGTCGTTCTCCTCTCCCATGGAGACCAGAATATTGACCGCCTTGGCGGTATCGATGACCGAGCCTCCGCCGAGGGCGATAAGGGAGTCGCAACCGAGGCGGCGATAGCGCTCGGCGATGCGCTCGACCACCTGGGTGGAGGAGTCGGGCGGTACCTCATCCTCGATGGCCAGGGCAACCAGGGCGCCGGCGCCCAGGATGTCGTAGACCTTGTCGGCCAACCCGCTGGCGCGGATCCCCTTGTCGGTGATGAGCAGGGGGCGTTCGGCGCCGAGGGCGGCCATGGCGGCAGGCAGCTGCTCGATGGCAGACTCCCCCACCAGCAGTTTGACCGGACAGAAGAACTCGAAATAGCGGCTGTGATCCATGGTGAACTCCTCAGGCGATAAGCAGGCCGGCGCAGATATTGAGGGCGCGGGGCAGTTTGCGCTCGGGGGCGCGGTATTGGCGAAGCAGGGGACGAGCCAGAAACGCCGGCAGCAGCAGGGACTCCAGGGCCTCCAGGGCCCGCACCAGATGCATGGCGGCGGTGAGATCCCCCTCCACGCTCACCCTGCCTTCACAGAAGCTCTGGTTGATGCCGAGGCGAAAGCCCAGCACCCGCAGGGCCGTCTGGGGGTGTTTGAAGGTCATGCTAAGAGAGGGGGTTGAGTGGCTCACGTGCCAGCTCTCCCCCCGTTTTTGCAAGGTGAGGTGGCAGCTTAGCCCCCGCACCTTGAGCTGAAAGCAGAAGCCGTCGGGCAGGGGCGCCAGCTCCCGTGAGACCACGGGGTCAACCCGGGCGGCGCGGGAGAGGGTGCGCCCCATGCCCCACATCAGGAGCGAGATCAGGGTGCGCTTACCCTGCCAGGCCAGGGTAGAGAGGGGGAGGGACAGGGCTTTGCTCATGATGCACTCCTTGCGATGGCATGCCAGAAGAGGTCGAAGGCCGCCTGATGCCACTCGGGATCGCGTGAGCACTCGGGCTCGGCGACGAACAGAGCGGCGCAGGCGAGAAATTGTCCCTGGCATGCCTCCATCAGCAGCGGCAGGGGGCAGGGACGTACCACCCCCTGCCGGATCCCCTCCTCGAGGAGGATGGGCAGGAAGGTGAGGCTCTCGTTGATGATGCGGCTGCGCAGTGCCAGGGGCAGGGCCGCCGAGTGAAAGAAGCCAAGCAGGAAACGCAGCTCCCTGGGGTGGGCCAGCAGCCAGCTCATGGTCCCCTCCCAGTAGTGATAGGCCTGCGCCTTGAGGGGAAGCGTCTCCTCGGGGGGGGCCAGGGCGGCGGCGAGCCGCCCCTTGATCTCCTGATAGAGGCAGAGGATGAGTGCCTCCTTGTTGGGAAAGTGGTGGAACAGGGTTCCGTTAGCCACCCCTGCCGCCTTGGCGATGCGGGCGGTGGCGGCACCGGCCGTTCCCTCCTCGGCGCAGAGAGTGAGGGCGGCATCGAGGATCTGACTGCGCTTGTCCTGCATGCTCCCCTCCTAGCGCATGAAGAAGCGCAGCATCAGGCGCTGCAACCAGCCGTAGGGAGGATGGACCAGGCCACCGGTGGAGAGGCGACCGCGGCGCAGCACCGTCTTGGCCTTGGAGAAGGTAAGGAAGCCCTCGTGGCCGTGGTAGTGACCCATGCCGGAGGGGCCTATCCCCCCGAACGGGGCATCGTCGGCGGCCACGTGAAAGACGGTCTCGTTGATGGCCATGCCACCGGCGTGTACCTCCTCCACCACCCGTCGGGTCAGCGCCTCATCCAGGCTCATCAGGTAGCAGGCCAGCGGCCTCGGACGGGCGCGAATGTAGTCGAGCGCCTCGTCCAGGGTGTCGTAGGGAATGATGGGGAGCAGAGGGCCGAAGATCTCCTGCTCGAGCAGGGTGCAGCGCTCGGGCAGGTTCCACAGCAGGTGCGGCACCATGCGGTGTTGCTCGGGATCCATCCCCGGCTCGGCCACGCTGGCCACCTCGGCGCCCGCCGCTTTTGCCTCCTCCAGCCAGGCGCTGAGACGCTGGAAGTGAGTCTGATTGATGAGGCTGGTGTAGTCGGGACTCCCCAGTCCCTTGGGATAACGACGCAGGAAGGCGCGGCGGAAGGCCTCTGCCAGCGCCTCTTCCTGGCCACGGGGCAGCAGCAGGTAGTCGGGGGCGACACAGATCTGGCCCGCATTGAGGCACTTGCCATAGATGATCCGCTCCACCGCCAGATCCAGCGGCATATCGGGGGCAATGAGACAAGGGGACTTGCCGCCAAGCTCCAGGGTCAAGGGGGTGAGGTGCTGGCTCGCGGCCGCCATCACCTTGCGCCCGACGGCGGTTGAGCCGGTGAAGATGAGGTGATCAAAGGGCAGGGCACTAAATTGGGCCGCCACCTCGGGCCCCCCCTCCACCACGGCGACTTCGTCTTCATCGAACCGCTCGGCCAGCAGCTGCCGCAGCACGGCATTGGTGGCCGGGGTGAACTCGGAGAGCTTGATGATGGCCCGGTTGCCGGCCGCCAGGGCGGTAATGAGCGGGCCAATGGAGAGCATCACCGGAAAATTCCAGGGCACCATGATGCCCACGACCCCCAGCGGTTGGTAGTGCACCCTGACCGAGGCCGGGGCCAGCAGCAGGCCGGCATGGCGGCGGCTGGGTGCCATCCAGCGGCGCAGGCGGCGGCGGGTGTAGTTGATCTGCAGCACGCAGGGCAGCAGATCCGAGATGCGGGTGTCGAAGGCGCTGCGCTGGCCATAGTCCTGAGCGAGGGCCTCCTCGAGGCGTTTGCCCTCTGTAAGTAGTCCCTCCTTGAGCCGTGCGAGGGCTTCCTGGCGCTGCTTGAGAGAGGGATAGGGGGTAGCGGCGAAGGCCTGACGCTGGCACTCCAGCAAGGTGTCAATAGGGGCCGCATTCCATACCGGGGCCTGGGTCATGGTCATCTCCTGCAACAAAACCGACTGATTGGTCGGTTGAAATCTAGACAAGGAGATTTCCTTTGTAAAGGCGGGTGAGCATTTTATTCAGCTGGCATCAAGCGAAGCCCCTTTGAGGATAGAGGACGGGCTCTGGAAGTGTGGCTTCAAACACAATTCTGTTATTAATGGCTGTGCTGCCGCCGCGCCAGGAGGTAGCTTGGAGCAAGTGGATACCTATAAGGAGATAGATTATGACGGTGGAGCGACTGCTGACCCAACTGGATGAGGTGATCGACCGCATGCCCGAGAGTTTCAATACCTACGAGCTGGTACAGCGCCTCTCGGCCCTCTATCCCGCCGACTACTTTGCGGCTGGTCACGCCCTGGCCCAGGGGGGCGATCCCCATGCCCTGCATGCCCTCCACAATGCGGTGGCGGCGCACCTGGCCGGGGGAGAGCGGGTGATAGAGGGGGCGCATCTTCCCTGCACCACCCCCTGGGGAGAGCGCAGCAGCTCGCCGCGCTGGCACCGCAAGCACTAAACGACGAGGCCCCGCAGTGCGGGGCCTCGTGTTTGGGGGGTTAACCCTGATTGGCGGGGGCGGCGTTGCACCCTTCGACGGCGGCGCGGATGAGATCCAGCGCGCTCGCCTCGCAGGGGGGGAGCTCCTCGTCGCAGGTGGCGATCGGGGTGACCCGCTCGCCCCACTTGATGAGGCCGGCGCCCCAGGTCAGCCCGGCGCCAAAGGCGGCGGTCAGCAGGTAGCTGCCAGGCTTGACGCGCCCTTGCTCGAGGGCCTCGCACAGGGCGATGGGCACGGTGGCGGCCGAGGTGTTGCCGTAGTGCTCGATGTTGACCATCACCTTGTCCATGTCGGCGTTCATACGCTTGGCGAGGAACTCGATGATGCGCACGTTGGCCTGGTGCGGCACCAACAGATCGATTTGCTCGGGGGCGATGCCGGCCTGGGCCAGCACGGTGGCGGTTGCCTCACCCATGCCGCGCACGGCGCGTTTGAAGATCTCCTGACCCTCGAAGTTGAAGATGTAGTGGCCATCGGTGTCGGCGAAGCGCACCCGATCAGAGCCAAAGTTCGGCACGTGCAGGATCTCGCGCGCCTCGCTGTCACTGCCGAGCTTGTTGGCGATGAGGCCGGACTCCTGTTCGCTTGCCTCTACCACCACGGCACCGGCACCGTCGCCAAACAGCACGGCAGTATCGCGGCGGGCCCAGTCCAGCAGGTAGGTGAGACGCTCGGCGCCGATCACCAGGATCTTCTTCATCATGCCGCTCTGGATGAGGGAGGTGGCCACCGACAGGGAGTAGACGAAGCCGGTGCAGGCGGCATTGAGATCGAACACGGCGGCACGGTGGGCGCCGAGGGCCTGCTGCACGGCGGAGGCACTGTTTGGCACCAGTGTGCCCGGGGTGGCGGTGGCCAGTATGATGGCGTCGAGTTCGGTGGCATCGAGGCCGGCGCAGGCCAGGGCGCGGCGGGCGGCCAGGGTGGCCAGCTCGCTCTGGCTCACGTGGGAGACGCGGCGCGCCTTGATGCCGGTGCGCGGATAGATCCACTCATCGGAAGTCTCCATGATGGTGCCGAGATCGTCGTTGGTCAGCACGGCAGGAGGGAGGCACTTGCCCCAGCCGGTTATGTTGGCGTAAGTCATAGGGATACCACGGGTATGCGGGCGGAAAATCGCCCGATTATGCCGCAAAGTAACCCGAGTGTCACAATCCTCTGCGGCTTTCGACGGGGCAGTGAAGCTGCTAGGCTGGCACTCCCGGCCGTCCCATGGGAGCCCCTATGCCCAACCTCAATCTGTTGCCCACCCTCAGGGTATTACTCGAGACGCGCAACGTGAGCCGCGCTGCCGAGGTGTTACACCTGAGTCAGCCCTCCATCAGCAAACAGCTGGGTCAGCTGCGCCGCGAGTTCGGCGATCCCCTGCTGGTGCGCGAGGGACAGCGCTGGTTGTTGACCCCAAGGGCAGAGGGGCTGGCGGCCGAGCTGGATGGCTCCCTTGGTGCCCTCGAGCGACTCTATGCCGCCCCCACCTTCGAGCCTGCTGACTGTCGCCGGGTGTTTCGCTTCGCCTCTTCCGATTACGTGGCCCAGCATATCTTTCCGCAGATTTGCGTCGCCCTGGCCGAGCAGGCACCCCATGCGACCATCGACTACCAGCTGTGGGAGAAAGGGCAGTTGCCGCGTCTGTGGGAGCTCGATCTCGACCTGGTCTCCACCATCACGGACGAGGTACCGGATCAGATCTGTGGCCGCCAGCAGGGGAGCGATCATCTGGCGGTGCTGATGGGGGCCCATCACCCCCTGGCGGGCTCCTCCCTGACTCTGGAGGATTATCTCGCCTGGCCCCATCTGCAGGTGAGCGGAGGCGGCGACAAGGAGAGCCCGGTCGAGCTGGTGCTCGCCTCACTCGGTCGCAGCCGGCGCTGGTTTGCCAGGGTTCCCTTCTTTCAGGCTGCGGTGGAGGTCTTGCTGCGCACCGACTGCCTGCTCACCATTCCGGCCCATATTGCCTGGCTGCTGGCCGAGCGCCATCCGCTTGCCTTCACCGCCTTGCCGTTTGACACCCGGTCTCAGCGCTATCACCTGCTGTGGCACCGTCGTCACCAGCAGGATCCCGCTCATCGTTGGCTGCGGGAGCTGGTGTGGCCCATTCTGAGTGGCCACTTGCAACAGGGGGTGGCGCAGAGCCGGCGGGTACTGGGCAACCCATGCTGAGCACCGGCTTGCAGAGGCGGCCAGCCGGGTTGGTCGTCTTTGGTATTGCCATAAGTTATGGCTTGTATGAAATAGTTTTATTTTGTGCATAGCACCAACTTTGTCACAGTGTGGCCATACCAAGGCGATTGCAAATGGAGCATCAAAGATGGAGTGGAGTAGCTGGTTGGCCCTGGCCGCCATCTGTGTCATGGGGGCCGTGAGCCCGGGTCCGAGCCTGGCCCTGATCATTCGCAACACGGTCGGCGGTGGGCGCGGCAACGGCGTGGCCACGGCTCTGGGTCACGGTCTCGGGGTTGGCCTCTATGCGCTCATTACCGCCATGGGGCTGGCGCTGCTTATCACCAAGACCCCGCTGCTGTTTGACGGGATCCGCTATGGCGGGGCCGCCTTTCTCGCCTGGCTCGGGGTCAGGGCGCTGTTCGCCAGGGGGGGGCCGGCGGCGGCCGATGAGCACCAGGGGAGTAGCCGGCGCGGCGCGCTGGAGGGGTTTATGGTCGCCTTTCTCAACCCCCAGCTCGCCATCTTCTTCGTGGCGCTGTTCAGCCAGTTTGTGCACCAGCAGACCGGTTGGCGCGAGGGGGGCATCATGATGCTCACCGCCGGCGGCATCGATGCGCTCTGGTATCTGCTGGTGGCCCTCGGCCTCTCCCACGGCCCCGTGCTGGCCTGGTTGCACCGCAAGGCTTCGATGATCAACAAGGCGAGCGGCCTGGTGCTGCTGGGGTTGGCGGTCAAGGTGGTGGCCTAGGATAAAGGTGAATACACAAGGCATCTTTATCCCTATAAATTAAGCGGGATCAAGACACAGAGGGGGAGGGGAGGCTACACTCTCCTCCCCTTTTTCTCGCCTGAACTCTCCCATGCACAGCCATCGACTCGAGCTGCTCGCTCCCGCCAAGACGCTGGAGTACGGCATTGAAGCCATCAATCACGGCGCCGACGCCGTCTATATCGGTGGGCCCGCCTTCGGTGCCCGCAGTGCCGCCGGCAATACGGTGGCCGATATCGAGGCGCTGGCCCGCCATGCCCACCGCTTCGGAGCCCAGGTCTTCGTCGCCTGCAATACCCTGCTCTATGACCATGAGCTGGAGGCGGCGAGTCGCATGGCTCACGACATCTATCAGGCTGGGGCTGATGCCCTCATCATTCAGGATCTCGGCCTGCTGCAGTGCGACCTGCCACCCATTGCGCTGCACG
The DNA here is from genome assembly GCF_000820105.1 of Aeromonas schubertii. GTDB lineage: Bacteria > Pseudomonadota > Gammaproteobacteria > Enterobacterales > Aeromonadaceae > Aeromonas > Aeromonas schubertii. The sequence goes on from NZ_CDDB01000011.1 coordinate 158,434, forward strand.
CCAGCACCCAGACCGACAACCGCACCCCGGAGAAGGTGAAGTTCCTGCAAGATGTGGGGTTTTCACAGGTGGTGCTGGCGCGCGAGCTCTCCCTTGAGCAGATCGGCGCCATCAGCGCGGCCACCAGCGTCCAGCTCGAGTGCTTCATTCACGGTGCCCTGTGCGTCTCCTATAGCGGTCAGTGCAACATCAGCTATGCCCGCACCGGGCGCAGTGCCAACCGGGGCGAGTGCGCCCAGCTCTGTCGCCTGCCCTGCAGCCTGCAGACCCCGGAGGGTGAGGTGCTGGTGGCCGACAAGCACCTTCTCTCTCTCAAGGATATGGATCAGAGCGACAACCTGGAGGCGCTCATCGACGCCGGGGTGCGCTCGTTCAAGATAGAGGGGCGCCTCAAGGAGCTCGGCTATGTGAAGAACGTCACCGCCTGGTATCGCCAGCGGCTCGACGCCATTCTGGCGCGCCGCCCCGATCTCGCTCCGGCCTCGGCCGGGCGCTGCACCTATGCCTTCACCCCCAACCCGAAGAAGAGTTTCAACCGGGGCAGTACCGACTACTTCCTGCATGGTCGCAATATCGATATCGGCTCACCAGATTCGCCAAAGTCCCTCGGTGAGGCCATTGGCCGGGTAAAACGGGTGACCCGCAGCGGTATCGAGCTCGACTCCGGCGTGGTGGTCAACAACGGTGACGGAGTGGCTTTCTTCAACCCCAGGGGGGAACTGGTGGGGGCCCGGGTCAACGAGGTGAGCGGCGGTGAGCTGCGCTTTAGCGATCCATTGCGTGGCCTCAAGCCCGGTAGCGCCCTCTATCGCAACCACGATCAGGCCTTCAGCCGACAGCTGGAGAAAAAGAGCAGCGACAGACGCATCGCCCTCGACCTCGCACTGACGGTGACGGCCGATCGGCTCATCCTCAGGGTCACCGACGAGCAGGGGTTTAATGTGACGTGCGAGGGGCTGGGGGAGTTTGCCCCGGCAGAGCATCCGGAGCGGGCCTCGCAACAGGTGCGCGATCAGCTCGCCAAGCTCGGCAATACCCTGTTTGCCGCTCGCGCCATCGAGGTGGTGTGGGAGCAGCCCCGCTTCGTGCCGGCGGGACTCTTGAACGGCCTGCGCCGGGAGGCGGCCGAACGACTCGAGGCGGCGCGCATCGACGGTTGGCAGCGCCCGGCGCGGCGGGTTGCCATGCGCGAGGCCGTTTATCCGGCCAAGCGGCTCAACTACCTGGGCAATGCCCTCAATCAGGCGGCGGTGGCGTTTTTCCAGGAGCATGGAGTGGGACGGGTGGCTCCCGCCTATGAGGCCGGGGAGGAGCAGGGAGAGGCGGTCCTGATGATCACCAAACACTGCATCCGCTTTAGCCAGCACCTCTGTCACAAGCAGAACCCGGAGATCAAGCCCGAGCCCCTCGAGCTCAAGATGGGCAAGGATACCTTCCGCCTGCGTTTTGACTGTGTGCGCTGCGAGATGCAGGTGCTGGGGAGCCTCAAGCCCTGAGCTCATGGCCCCTGTGTCCCGCCACCCTTTTCGCTTCTCGTCGAGGTGGCCCTGATGCACTATGGGGGCCGCCTCACTGAACAGGGATAGACGAATGAGCATGGATGTGATCTCCCTCGCCCGGGATTATCTGATGGAGCGCTATCGGCCGCACTGCATCATCCTCTACGGCTCTCACGCCCGTGGCGATGCGGGTCCCTCGAGCGATATCGATATCGTCTGTTTTTGTGACGGGGTGGAGGCGCAGCAGGATGCCAGGCCCTTTCACGGCACTTTTCTCGATGGCTGGATTTACCCGGCCACGGCCCTGGGCAGCACAGACCCCGAGTGGTTACGTTTTGCCGGGGGGCAGTTACTGCTCGATCTCACCGGTGAGGGCAAGGGGCTGCTCGAGCGCCTCGATGCCTTGCTCAAGGCCGGGCGTTCACCCATGAGCCCGCAGGAGCGGGCTTCCACCCTGGTGTGGGTCGAGAAGATGGTGGCGCGGGCCGGGTGTGACGAACTCGATGGCCACTACCGCCGCACCTGGCTGCAGTATGAGCTGCTCTCTCTCTATTTTGAGCTGCGCGGTCTCTGGTTTCTCGGCCATAAACAGGGCTTTGCCTATCTGAAAGCGCAGGATCCCGAGACTCATGGCTGTTTTGAGGCAAGCTATCGCCACCCTCTTGATCACAGCCGACTGCGGCAGCTGGTGAAGGCCGTTGTCGGTAGTGGGGACGGGGGCACCTGAGCTCGATGGCGGCAGCGCCGGGTCGGCCCAATGGTCAGCTCAACGGCGGGGGTATAAAAGGAGAGGGGCTGCGTCACAGGCGCTCTCAGGGCGAGGCGGATACGCAAGATATCACCCTGCTATGCGCCCCCATCCCTAACCGGAGCAGTAGCGATTTCGCCCGCGACTCTTGGCCAGATAGAGGCGGTCATCGGCGATATTGAGCAGGGTCTCCAGCCGGTGGCCGGCCTCCTCCCGGGTGGCAATGCCTATGCTGGTGGTAAAGGTGAGCGGCCCCTTCTGCGTCTCTATCCCGCTGTGGGGCAGGGCAGTCAGGATCCTGGCTGCCATCGCTTGCGCTTCCTCTCTCCCTTGCCGCGGTAACAGCAGGGTGAACTCCTCCCCCCCGAAACGGCCAATCAGAGCATCGCTTCCTGCCACGCGTTCCAGCATGCGACAGAAGGCCTTGAGCACCTCATCGCCGACGGCATGGCCATAGGTATCGTTGATCCCCTTGAAGTGATCGAGGTCCATGGAGAGAAGGCTCAAGGGGACGCCGGATGTAAGACAGGACTCCAGCTCGGCCTGGGCCCGGTTGGTGAAGTGGCGCCGGTTGGCGACTCCGGTCAAGGGGTCGGTCTGGGCCAGGCGCCTGAGCTCTCTCTCCATCTGCTTGCGCTCCGATATGTCGCTAAAGGCCTGGGTGAGCAGGGTATGTCCCTTGTGGTGAAACAGGCTGAAGGCGATCTCGACGGCAAACGGCGGGTGGGAGGGAGAACACATGTCCACATCGATACGGCTCTCGCAGGGATGGGGCTCGAAGCTCTGATCGACGGCGGCCAGATACTCCTCGCGAAAGGGGGGGGCGATGAAGCTGTCACAGCACTGTCCCAGCAGATCGTCCTGGCGCATCCCCAGGTGTGTGGCGCAGTAGCTGTTGACCATGATGATCACCCGGTGGGGATCGATGAGCATGATGCCGATCGGTGCCCCGTTGATCAGCTCCTGCAACTGCTTGCTGGAGCGTTTAGACTCTTCCAGCGCCGCATTTTTCAGTCGCTCCACTACCTTGCGTACCGTGATATCGCGAAACAGGATCAGCACCTGCCCACTCTTGAGGGGAGAGCAGCGGAGTTCGATATAGAGAGTCTCGCCATTGCGTTTGAGCCGGCACTCGTGTTGTTCGAGCCGATGGAGCCGGCGGCAGTTATCGAGGTGGGTAAAAAACTGGGGATGTTCCCGAAACAGGGGGAGCGTGTCGATGCAGCTGTATTTTTCGATATCACCAAACAGCTGCGCCAGGTATTGGCCTGGCCGGATGTCGCGGATGACGTTCGTCTCATCGAGCCACAGGCAGGTGTCGGGGAGGGCATCGAGCAGGGTGTTGAGCAAATCGTTACGCTCGTTGAGCTCTTGTGAGCTGATGTCCAGAGAGCGGCCCAATATGGCCTCATCCTCGCTAAAACTTTCATAGGAGTCGTTGACGGCCTCGATAAAGGCTGCCAGCACTTCCGATGGTGGTATACCGTCAGGAAAGCAGCGAGCGAGCTGCCGCTTAAGAAGACGATGCATGCGGGGGCGCTTCCGAAAGGGCCGTGACCGTCATGGTCTGGTTGTGCAACTCGGCGCAGTTGCCCAGTTCAAAGGGAGCTATCTCGCCGTAGGAGTAGTAACCACACACCTGGGCTTGCTTTCCCAGTACCTCTACCACCTGGTCGATCTCGTCGTCTGCCAGTTGCCGCAGCAGCAGACGACGGCCGACACAGCTTATCAATATGATCACCTCGGGCTGACTCGCTTCCCCTTGCTGACAGACGCTGGCGGCCTGGCTTGCCCCCTCGATGAGCGACTCTGCATTGGCCCGCATCATTCTGACGCTCGCTCCCTGAGGGATATCACCGGCGAAGGTGATGCTGCCGCTATGCTCGTCGATGGCGAGCAGAGTCCGAACGACTGTGGTGGGCTTGTTGGCCTCCTGGATCTCCAGTGGATATCTGAGTCCCGCGGCGGGCAGATCGCATCCCAGCTCCCCGAGGTAGCGGCGGTAGACGGTGAGGGCGCTCTCGTGGTCGAGCTCTTTGAGCACATTGCCGTCGGCGGCGGTGACGGTTCGGACGGGACCGAAGGGGGTCCAGCCCCCACGCGAGCCATAGCCGACTCGCAGTCGCTCTCCATAAAAACCGATGGCGACCACCAGATGTGAGGCCAACCTCTCATTGGCAAGCACACTCGTCTCCTTGAAACATTCTCCATCGCCGGCCAGTCCCCCCGTGATGGGTATCGTGGGGTGGGTGTCACAGAGCCCCTTGGTGAGTTCGCTGCCGTTCACCGTGACCCCTTCACTGATGACCATGATGTAACGCAATCCCTCCGAGTCCAGAGCAAGGGCGAGGCGCTGGCCCGCCTGGTAGGAGGCCTTGCGATCATCGATCTCGGCGGTGACGAGGTGCAACCTGACCGAGTCAAACCCGATCAGGGTGGCGATCAGGGTGCCATCCGACGTGCCAAGAGCGGAGATCTCCCCGGCCGTGGTGCAGCCGACCAGCCGGGCCAGGGGTAATGTCTCCCTCAGGGCGTCGATCGCATCGGTAAAGCGCGGCAGATCACCAAACAGAAGAACCAGAGTATTGGCATGGTTAAACGGGGCCAGTTCACCGCCATCCCAGTGTTGGCCGTTCCAGCGAAGTTGAAGGGACGTCATAACCGCTTCCTTTACTGCTATCACTACTGAAGTCTAGACGTGTCATACCGCTCCTGCTCAGGGTGCCGGTGTGTGATCCTCAGGGTGCCGGCGCCGCATCCTGACGCCCTGGTGTGCGGGACCAGAGGAGGGACAACCGATGCCTCCGCGCTTTCCCGCGATGGGTCGTCTATACCAAGGAGCATGGCCAATAATGCGTCACAGGAGAGAGATGACCGGGCTGCAACCTTTCGATGCTGCGCAGTACAAGCGCGCGCAGCGTGCGCAGTGGAACCGGGATGGCGCCGCGTGGCGGCGCTGGAACCCTGTGCTGGATCGCTGGTACGGAGAGGTGACGCGTCTGATGCTCGATAGCGCCGGGATCCGGCCCGGTCAGCGCATCCTCGACATCGCCGCCGGAGCCGGGGAGCCGGCGATCAGTGCCGCCGAGCGGGTCGGGCCCGACGGCGATGTGCTCGCCACCGATCTGTCCGAGGGGATAGTGGCGCTCGCCAGGGAGGAGGTGCACGGGCGCGCTTTGAACCAGGTGGATACCCGGGTGATGGACGGTGAGCGGCTCGATCTGCCGGATGCCACGTTTGACGCCGTGATCTGCCGGCTCGGCCTGATGTACATGCCGCATCCACTCGATGCCTTGCGTGAATGGCGCCGGGCGCTTAAACCCGGTGGCCGGGTTGCCCTGGTGGTCTTCTCCACTCCGGAACACAACGACTGGGGGGCTGTGCCGGCCGCCATTATCCGGCGTCACGCCGGGCTCGCGGCACCTGCCGTCGGGCAGCCCGGCCCGTTCAGCCTGGGGGCGCCGGGCCGGCTTGACGCCTTGCTGCGCGAGGCGGGGTTCGAATTTCCTGTTGTGCGCGCCGTGCCGGTGCCGCACCGGGCAGCCTGCGCCGAGGCGTTTGTGCAAGTCGCCCGGGAGGCGTTTGGGGGGCTCAACGCCATGATGGCGCACCTGCCAGAGGCAGCGCAGCGCACCGCGTGGGACGAGATTGCGCTGGAGATGCGCCGCTTCGAGTCGGCGTCAGGGTTTGAAGTCGGCGGCGAGTGCCTGCTGGCCAGCGCCAGCAAATGAGGCGATCCCTTCGAGTTGCAGCAGGGCCTGCTTGATGCCGAGTCCGCCCGCATAGCCGGTCAGGCGGCCATCTTTGCCGATCACCCGGTGGCACGGGACTATGACTGACAGCGGATTGCGCCCGTTTGCGGCGCCCACCGCGCGGCTCGCGCTCGGCTTGCCAAGGGCGGCGGCCAGCTCCCCATAGCTGCGGGTCTGGCCGTAGGGAATGTCGCACAGGGCCTGCCACACCGCGTGTTGAAACGGCGTGCCGCTCGGGGCGCATGGCACGCTGAACGAGCGCAGTCGTCCGGCGAAGTACTCCCTAAACTCATGAATAAACGGGGTGAGTGCATGCCGGTCACGCAGCCACCCCTCCTGGCTTGGCAGGGCGCGCAGACCATGCAGAAAGTCCACGTGGGCCAGCCCTTGCCGGTTGATGGCCACCAGCAGGGGGCCACATTGGGTGTCCATCACATCAAAGCGGATCATCGGGTGCTCCTTGTCGTGCATCCATCACTGAAAACGGCAGCCTATGGGTGGCCCCATGCCACAGCCAGCTTGCGGCGTAGGCACGCCACGGGCGCCATGGCTCGGCCAGCGCCGTGAGCTCGGCCACCGACAGGCGGCGACCCGGGATCGGGCTCTTCTGCAGCACCAGATCGCTGGCCGGGAACGCATCCGGATCCTGACCGCAGCGCAGGCGCCAGTAAGCGACCGTCCAGGGGCCTATGCCGGGCAGGGCGAGCAGCTCGGCATCTTGCGCCGTCTCCAGGTTCAGGCCACCCAGCAGCGCCTCGGCCAGCCCCTTGAGGGTGCGAACCCGGCTGCCGGTCAGCCCCAGGCCATCCAGGCTCATCGCCTTCAGCTCGGCCGCATCGGGCAGTCGCGGCGCACCAAACAGCTCGGCGCGGCGTGCCACCAGCCGCCCAAGCAGGGTGATGGCTCCTTTCACCGAGATCTGCTGACCTATGATGGCGCGCAGCATCACTTCGAGAGGACTCCAGCCTCCCGGCAGGCGCAGACCGGGGGCCGCCGCAATCCAGGGGGCGAGTCCCCCCTCCTGCAGTCGCGCCACAATGGGGAGTGGATCGGCATCGAGGTCCCATTGGCGACGCACCTTGTGCAGCAGTGCAGGCAACGCCTTGGGAGCAACCCCATAAAAAGTGACCCTGAGGTGATGGCCATCCCCCTGGCACACCTCGATGCGTGCCGGCATCCCGTCATCACCAGGCGCTAAGTGGCGAACGTAGCCGTGTGCACTCACTTCCTCGATATCCTTGATGGCGCGTACCCGAAAGAACGACAGCAAGGCGGCAAAGTCATACGGTGGCCGGTATCCCAGATGCAGTACCAGTCCCTCACCGCAAGCGATCGGATCCACGCGTTTGCGCAAGGCACTCGGGCAGAGACCATAGGCGTTAAGCCAGGCATCGTTGAAGCGGCGCAGGCTGTGAAAACCGGCCGAGAAGGCCACATCGGTGACAGACAAAGAGGTGTCAGTGAGCAGTTGCTTCGCCAGCAACAGTCGCCGGGTCTGCTCCAGCTTGTGCGGGGAGAGGCCAAGATATTGCTCGCACTGGCGCCGCAACGTGCGCGCCGTCATGGCGCAGCGAGCCGCAAGCTCATCCAGAGTCAGATCGGCAAGGTCGCCCCGCTCGATGGCGTTAATGGCTCTCGCCAGCCCGGTCGGCAGGGCGTGGCGCTCTCCCGGAGCAAGCTCGGGACGACAACGTAGACAAGGCCTGAGCCCTGTCTGCTCGGCGGCGGCAGCCGAGAAGAAGTAGCGCACGTTAGCTTCGAGGGGTGGGCGTGCAGGACAGACAGGCCGGCAGTAGATGCCGGTCGAGAGCACGCCGGTAAAGAAGCGGCCATCGAAGCGGGCATCGCGAGCGAGGCGGGCGGCGCGGCACTGCTCAGGGGTCAGCGTCATAACATCTCCTGGGATCATGAACGCAGACTAGAGGCAGAAACACCGCAAGACTAGCCAAAAACGGACGGCAATCGAAAGAAAAGTCGTCGCCCCGGCGCTCAGGGTGTGCGAGGGTAGGGTGACAGGATAAAGGAGGTGGTCATGGCGGGAGCAGCGCGCGCAGGCGCACTCATCTATGTGGCGGATCTTGCGCGGCAGGCGCAGTTTTATCAGGCTCTGCTTGGCATGCAAGTGCTGCATCAGGATGCACAATATGCTGTGCTCGATAACGGGGACACTCAGCTTGTGTTACATCGGATGCCTGCACCTTATGTGGAGCAGATCGTCATCTCAGTGCCACCGACCTTGCGTGAACAGTGTGCCATCAAGCTGTTTTTCTCGGTGCCGAGTCTCGCGCGCGCCGAAGTCAAGGTGGCCGATCTCGGCGGTGGCATGCTCCCCGAGCAGTGGAGTGGCGCCGGCTTTGTGGTGCGTAATGCGTTCGATCCGGAAGGCAATCTGTTTCAGTTGCGTCAGTGGGAGCCGGGCAACTGATATGCAAAGGGCCGCGATGGCGGCCCTGGTTAAATCAACGTCCCAGATAACGCTGCTCCAGATGGCGCCGTAGCCAGTGGGGCGACAGGCTCTCGCCTGTGGCCTGCACCATCAGGGTGTCGGTTGGCAGGAAGCTCGCCTGTTGCCAGATCTTCTGCTTTAGCCAATCGAAGATCGCCGGCAGCTTGCCCGCCGCGATCAGCTCTCCCATCTCGCCGAGATCGCGCTCCAGCGCGAAGCGCAGCTGCGCCGCCGTCATGGCACCCAGAGTGTAACTCGGGAAGTAACCGAACGAGCCGTCGGTCCAGTGGATGTCCTGCATGCAGCCGTCCCGGTAGTTGCCTGCCGTGCTGATCCCGAGCCAGTGGCGCATCTTCTGATCCCACAGCTCAGGGATGTCGCGCACCTCGATGCGCCCTTCCATGAGATCGCGCTCCAGCTCGTAACGCAGAATCACGTGGGCCGGGTAGGTGACCTCGTCAGCGTCGACCCGGATAAAGCCGGGCTCGACCCGGTTATAGAGCCGCTCCAGGTTGGCCGGTGCCAGTGCCGGCTGATCGCCGAAATGGGTGCGGATGTGCGGCGCGATGAGCGACAGAAACGCCGGGTGATGACCAAGCTGCATCTCGCAAAACAGGCTCTGGCTCTCGTGCACGCCCATGGAGCGCGCCTCGCCGGCCGGCTGGCCCAGCCAGTCGCGCGGCAGTCCCTGCTCATAACGGGCGTGGCCTGTCTCGTGGATGATGCCCATCAGGCTCGAGACGAACTCGTCGTCGTTATAGCGGGTGGTCATGCGCACATCGGTCGGCACACCACCACAGAAGGGGTGGGTGCTCACATCCAGGCGGCCGTGGTTGAAGTCAAAGCCGATGATCCCCATCACCTCGAGGCCGAGCGCCTTCTGTTGCTCGACGGGGAAGGGGCCGACCGGTGTGAGTATCGCCGCCCCGCGCTGGCGCTCGGTCACCTCGGTGATGAGCCCGGGCAGCCAGGTGGCAAGATCCCCGAACACCTGATCCAGCCTGGTCACGCTCATGCCCGGCTCATAGAGCGCCAGCATGGCGTCGTAGGGACGCACCCCGAGCGCCTCGGCACGCAGCCGGGCGACCTCGCGGGACAGGCGCACCACCTCCTCGAGGTTCGGGGCAAAGCCGGCCCAATCGTTCTCTTTGCGCTGACGGCGCCAGGCGTGTTCGCACTTGCTGCCGGCCAGGGAGAGGGCCTCGACCAGATCGGCCGGCAGCAGGCGCGCATCCTGCCAGTGGCGGCGGATCTCGTGCAGGTTCGCCTGCTGTGGTGGGCTCAGGGATTCCCCCTCGGCCGCGGCAATCCAGTCGCCCACGTCGGGGGCGGTTTGCTTCTCGTGCAGCAGCACCTCGAGCTCTGCCATGGCCTCGGCACGGGCATCATTGCCCCCCTCCGGCATCATGGTGGCCTGATCCCAGCCGCAGATGGCGGCCAGGTGTTGCAGGCGGTGGATCTGTTGCTGGTGTTGTTCAAGCTTTTGATATGACATCTGTTGTTATTTCCTTGTCGATGCTTTCCTGGCCCCGGTGATGCCGAGAGGCCTGGCCTATCACGGGCCTGGCCCCGGTGATGCCGGGAAGCCTAGCCTATCACGGGGCGCCTCCCTTGCCGAGGCGTCGACCCAGATAGCGCCCCAGGGTGAGCAGGGGCAGGGTTGGGGGTAGGCCCCAGGGCTCGGGGATCAGCGAGGCGTCGCACAGATGCAGACCGCGAAGGCGCGTCTCCAGCCCCTCGTCCAGATGCTCGCCGAGGGCCACGCTGCCACCGGGATGGGCGGCAAACGGGTGGCTGCACACCAACCGGGTTGCCCCCGCCTGGCACAAGATGGCTTCGGCCTGTTGCCGGCCGATGGCCAGCACCTGTTTGTCCTGCCCGCTCAGGCTCTTGACTGGCCACTCCAGGGGGCCGACACGTCCGGTCAGGCTGTCCCGTCCCTTGACCATGAGGCAGAGGCTTCGGTGCGGGTCGATGCGTCGTCCCACCTGAGCGGCAAAGAGATGCAGCAGGGGAGCCGGCAGGGCGAGATCCGTCAGCAGGTAACCCTGCTCGGGGGCGTGCAGGCCAAAGACCATGGGGAGTTCGCGCCCCGAGCCGGGGGCGGTGGGCAGCTCTCCCATCACCGCCAGCACAGGATCGACAAACAGGGACTCGCCCACCTCGGTGAGCCCGCTTCGGCGCAAGATCGCCGGGCTGCCGAGCCCGCCGGCCGCGACGATAACCCGGTTGGCCCAGGCCTCCTGCCAGCGTCCTCCCTGGCGATAACGTACTCCGACCGCGCGCCCCTGCCGCTCGATCACCCGCTCCACCCGGGCACCGGTCTCGAAACGAGCCCCGAGTCTGACCGCCTCCTGTACCCAGAGCCCGGGGTGCCACTTGGCCTGGAATGGGCAGCCATAGGTACAGCGGTGGCAGTCGCTGCGGCAGTTTGCCTGTTCGATGAGCTTCTCCTGAGCTTGCCAGGGGAGTTTGAGAGCGAGCGCCGCCTCGCGCAGCAGGTGGGCACGGGGGCCGATCAGCGACGCCTTGAGGGGGGCGATGGGCAGCTCTGCACGCACGGCGGCAAGATCTTGCGCCAAGTCGATACCATGGCGCCGAAACAGGCTCAAGGGGGGGTCGCCTGCGGTGGCGTAGTTGATAAAGCCTGAGCCACCCGGGGTGAGGGCGCGCATGATGAGCATGCCGTCTTTGCTGATGAAACTGCTCTGGCCCGGTATGCAGGCCATGGGTAGCAGGCGGGAAAAGGTGCCGCACTGTTTGGGGGCCTGGCCCCGCTCCAGCACCAGTACCCTGGCACCCTCACGGGCCAGGGTGAGGGCAACCGAGGCACCGCCCGGGCCGCTTCCCACGACGATGGCATCGACCTTCATCCCAACCTCCTCATGTGGCGCTCCCGGTTTTCCGCCTTCTTGCGCTCGCTCTTTTTCAGCAGCACATAGAGGGCGCCACTGCCGCCATGGCGGCGCTCGGCACTGTGGATGGCCATCACCTCGGGGATCCGGGGCAGCCAGGCGCTCACATAGCTCTTGAGCAGGGCCTGGGGCTGGCTACGCTCGCCCTTGCCGTGCAGGACCAGCACGGCGCGGATGTCCCGCTCCTGACAGTCGCGCACAAATTGCAGCAGCACCATGCGCGCCTCACGCAGGGTGTGCTGATGCAGATCCAGGCAGGCCTGCAACTCGTACTTACCGAGACGCAGTTTCTTGTAGACCCCCTCCTGAACACCGTCACGCTTGAAGCCGACCGAATCATCGGGGCGCAGCATGTCGACGGCTTCCATGGAGAGATAGTCGAGATCGCAACCCTGCGTGCCCATGGCGGCATCGCGCCGGGCGAGCTGGGCATCGCTCGGGAGGTGGGCGGTTGGGGGTGTTTGGACACGGTCGGAGCTAATTGGCTTGACGCCGCTCATCTCCGCCATAAACAACTGATGCTCGTCGTGGTGCACGGCGATGGTTCCTGGCAGTTTTTGCCAGAGTATACCGCCGCGCCCCGACAGGAAAAACCGTGGCGGGCAGGAGGCCTGCCCGTGGTGACTAGTGCCCCTGCTTGGGTTCGTCGTGGTTGATCTTGTAGATGAAGTAGCCGGCGTAGAAGCAGACCAGCAGTATGGTGAAGATGATGACCAGCATGGACATCAGGCCCACGTCATTGCCAAACATCAGCTGCATCCAGAACTCCATGATTGACTCCTCTTCCTTGGGGGATGAGAAGCATCATGGATGCATCTTAACCGTATGAAACTGATCTCGATCAAGGGTCAATGACGCCTATTTAATCGGTGCCTTAATTTGTGACGGGCTTCACTTGGTAACCACTTCTCTTCGCCCCCTCCAGCAGGCCGTCGGCCCCATAGAGATGCAGCGCTCCCACCACCACCAGGCTCTGTGCAGGCAGGGTGGGGAATTTGGCCAGCCAGCGGCGGTTGCGCTCGGCCAGCAGTTTTTGTTCGAGCCAGACCTGCAGCTCGGCGGGGCCCATCTCCTCGCGCAGCAAGGCGGTGAGGGTCTTCTCATCCCCCGCCTGCCAGGCCTTGAGTACCTGCTCGAAGGTCTCCTTGAATCCGGTCAGCTCGTCGAGGGTGCCTGACAGCATCGCCTCCTGATATGGGGCCACGCTGGCGAGATAACCGAGCTGCTCGGCAAAGCCTTCCAGTCCGATGACCGGTTTGCCCTCTTTGCCTGCCAATTCGAGGAAGTGGTTGTCGATGCCGAGGGCAGGATTGAAACCGTGGCGAGTGATGGCCGCCTGGGTCAGGGTGAGGGCGACAAACCAGGGCTGCAGCCCCTCCAGCCCTTCCGGGGAGAGTCCCACATCGCGAGCGGCGGTGGTCAACCTCTGATGCAGGGGGGCGGGTAGCACCTGGCGCAGGGTCTGCGGAGGGG
>NZ_CDDB01000012.1 GCF_000820105.1 Aeromonas schubertii
CAGTTTTACTTGACCACTACAAATCGACCCTACGATTGCACGGCGCAACCGTGCCTGCTCGCCACAGGCACGGAGTTTGGCCGAACTCCGCCCCTATCGGCCCAGGAAGGGCTCCCAATCCTTGAACACCGGCTGCAACCCCGCCTGCCGCACGGCGGCGGCCACTTCCTCCACCGGCCTGTCGTCGTGGATGGCAAACTGCTCCAGCTCCTCTGCATCCCCCTCGGCATAGCCCCCCGGCTGGGTGCGCGACTCGGCCGACATCTGGGTGATGCCAAGGCGCACCGCACCGTTGCGAAAGGTGGCCGACTCGCGAGTCGAGAGAGACAAGTCCAGCGTCGGCGAGAAGAGGCGCCAGGCGCAGATAAGCTGGGCCAGCTGGCGATCCGACATGATGACGGAAGGCACCAGAGCGCCGGTGCAGGGACGCAGGCGCGGGAAGGAGAGCGAATAACGGCTCTGCCAGTGGTGGCGCTCAAGCCAGGCGAGGTGCTCGGCGACAAAGTAGCTGTCGGCGCGCCAGTCCGCAGAGAGACCGATGAGCGCCCCCAGCCCTATCTTGTCGATACCGGCGCGACCGAGCCGATCCGGCGTGGCAAGCCTCCATGCGATGTCCTGCTTGTTGCCGCGCAGGTGATAGCGGGCGTAGGTGGGGGCGTGGTAGGTCTCCTGATAGACCATGACCGAATCGAGACCGAGGGTCTTGAGCTCGGCGTATTCGTCTTGGGAGAGGGGCTGCACCTCCATCCCTACCGTGCTGAAGTGGCGGCGGATGATGGGCATCACCTCGCGGAAATAGGCGAGCCCCACCTTGGTCTCGTGCTCGCCGGTCACCAGCAACACGCTGTCGAAGCCCCGCGCCTTGATGGCGAGGCACTCTCGCTCTATCTCCTCCAGGCTCAGGGTCTTGCGCTTCAGGCGGTTGCTCATGGAGAAGCCGCAGTAGGTGCAGTCGTTGGCGCAGAGGTTCGACAGATAGAGGGGCACATAGAAGCCGATGGTGTTGCCGAAACGCTGGCGGGTGAGGCGCTCGGCCTCGGCCGCCATCTGCGGCAAATAGGCCTCGGCGGCCGGGGAGATCAGCGCCATAAAGTCCGCCAGGGTGCGGCGGGAGGTGGTCAGCGCCCGCTCCACGTCCGCGGCGGTCTTGGCGCGTACCTGCATCCCCACGTCGTCCCACTCCAGCGCCTGCCATCTATCGAGAAAACTCACGCCCTCGATGGAGTCGAAGTGCACGCTCATAGGGCCCCCAGAAAATCGGTAAGCGGGCTGGAGGCCTGCGCCTGCAGGGCGCGGGCGCCCAGGCCCGCCTCATAGGCACTACGTCCTGCCTCACAGGCCAGCGCAAAGGCGCGGCCCATGGCGACCGGGTCGCCGCTCACCGCGATGGCGGTGTTGACCAGCACAGCGTCGGCACCCAGCTCAAAGGCGGCGGCGGCGTGGCTCGGCGCGCCGATGCCTGCATCCACCACCACAGGCACATTGGCCTGCTGGGCGATGATGGACAAAAACTCCCGGGTCACCAACCCCTGATTGGAACCGATGGGGGCGCCGAGCGGCATCACGGCGGCGCAGCCCACCTCTTCCAGCCGCTTGCAGAGCACAGGGTCGGCGCCGCAGTAAGGCAGCACCACGAAGCCCTCTTTGACCAGCTGCTCGGCGGCTTTCAGCGTCTCGATGGGATCGGGTAAGAGATAGCGGGGATCGGGGTGGATCTCGAGCTTGAGCCAGTTCGTCCCCAGCGCCTCGCGGGCCAGGTGGGCGGCAAACACCGCCTCGGCCGCAGTCTTGGCGCCCGAGGTGTTGGGCAAGAGCTTGACCCCGAGTTGCAGCAAGGGGCTCAGGATATCGTCGTGAGCCTTGCCGGGTTCGAGCCGCTTGATGGCCATGGTGACCAGCTGGGAGCCGCTCGCCAGGGTGGCGGCGGCCATCAAATCCGGGCGGGCAAACTTGCCGGTGCCGGTGAAGAGGCGCGAGGAGAAGGTGTGATCGGCAATTTTGAGCATGTCAGCCTCCGGCAATGGCGGTAAAGAGGTGAAGTTCATCCCCGTCGTTGAGACGGGTTTCGGCCCAGCGGCCACGGGGCAGCACGGCGCCGTTAAGGGCCACCGCCACCCCCTGGGGATGGATGCCCTGGGCGGCCAGCAGGTCGGCCACGCTCTGCCCCGCCGCCAGCGGCTGGGCTTTATCGTTGAGTCGAATGGTGAGGGTCATGGGGTGATCTCCTTATCGTGTGTCGGGCATCGGCGCTGCCCGCAAACCGGGCAATCGGGATCGGGGGCCAGAGTGAGGGTCTGCCACTGATGGGCCAGCGCATCGAAGCGGCGCAATGTGCCGGCGACCGGGCTCGGCAGGCCGAGCAACAGTTTCAGTGCCTCCAGCGCCTGCAGGGTGCCCATCACCCCGACCAGCGGGCCGGTGACGCCGCTGGTCTCGCAGCTCTGACTGACTTTCGTATCCTGCGGATAGAGGCAGGCGTAGCAGGCGTGATCGCTGTTTACTCGTGCCATAAGCTGTCCCTGCCAGCCCACCGCAGCGGCGGAGATCCAGGGCTTGCCCTGCTCCACGCAGGCGGCGTTGATGGCCTGGCGGGTGGCCAGGTTGTCGCAGCAGTCGATCACCAGATCCACCTCTTCCACAAAACCGGGCAGGCTGGCGGCATCGAGCCGCTGGTTGATGGCAATCAGCTCCACCAGCGGGTTGTGGGCGGCCAGGCGCTCGCGGGCCAGCTCCGCCTTGGAGTGGTTGACTGCCTCGCTATCGAACAGGATCTGGCGCGGCAGATTGCTGGAATCGACCGTGTCGCCATCGGCCAGCCACAAGGTGCCCACCCCGGCCCCGGCGAGATAGAGGGCCAGCGGAGAGCCGAGCCCGCCCAGGCCCACGATCAACGCAGATGTGCCTTTCAGCCGCGCCTGCCCGGCTTCCCCGATCTCCCCCAGCATCAGCTGGCGACCATAGCGCAAATACTCTTCGTCACTGAGAGACGCGGCATCAGAGCGCATGTTCCACCTCTCTTATGTCAGTGGCCGAGCGAGGCTCATCCCCCGCCCCTACGGCAGCCAGCAGCCGTTCGGTCGCCCCCTGCCAGTCGTCACTCGCCGTGATGGCCGAGACCAGCGCAATGCAGCCGACCCCGCTCGCCTTGACCGCCGCGACCCGCTCCTCGCTGATGCCGCCGATGGCGACCGTGGGCCAGTCGCACATCAGGGCGCGGTAACGGTGCAGCCGCGCCAGCCCCTGGGGGCGCGAAGGCATGGCCTTGGTGTTGGTCGGGAAGATATGGCCGAGTGCGATATAGGAGGGGGCCAGCTCGCGGGCCCGCATCAGCTCGAAGTAGCCGTGGGTGGAGATGCCAAGGCGCAGCCCGGCGGACTGAATGGCGGCGAGATCGGCGGTTTCCATGTCCTCCTGCCCCAGATGCACGCCCCAGGCGCCCGCCTCGATGGCTTGCTGCCAGTAGTCGTTGATAAAGAGGCGCGCCCCATGGCGGCGACCAAGCTCAACCGCATCACGAATGGCCGGTGCCACCTGGGCGGCGGGCAGATTCTTGATCCGCAGCTGGATGGTCTTGACCCCCTGCCCCAGCAGGCGGCGCAGCCACTTGACCGAGTCCACCACCGGATAGAGGCCGAGACTCTGTTCGGTTGCGGCAAAGGGGCCATCCGGCAGGCGGGCGCTGCTCGCTTCATAAAGTCCGAAGCGACGATCGAGCGATGATCCCGCCAGCACGGCGCGGGGAAAGTGGGCAAGATCGGCAGGCCAGCCGAGGTGGGCGATGGGGCCGGGGCCCGCTCCCACCCCCTGCGCCGCCGCCAACCCCTGTTGCAGGTAGGCACGCGCCAGGGTGATGGCGTCTTCCACCGGGTAGTCCTGCGCCACCACGGCGGCGATGGCGCTGGCGTAGCAGCAACCGGTGCCGTGGCCGTGGCGGGTATCGAGGCGCGGCGCGGCGAGCCAGAATTCGCGGGTCTCGTCCTGGTAGTAGTCGAGGCAGAGATCGCCACCCCACTCAAGGTGACCGCCCTTGACCAGCACGGCGCGGGCGCCGAGTTCACGCAGGCGCCGTGCGGCGAGGCGCACCAGCTCGGGGCTGGTGGCGGGCAGGCCGGTCAAGGCTTCCAGCTCGGGACCGTTGGGGGTGATCAAGGAGAGGCGCGGCAGCAGGTGCTCGCGCACCGCCGCCAGCATGCCGGGCTCCGCCATGGGGGTGCCGGTGCTGGCGATGGCCACCGGATCGTAGACCACGAAGGGGGCCTCGACGGTCGACAACCTGCGGGCCAGCACCTCCACGTGCAGCCGGGTCGGCAGCAGACCTACCTTGATAGCGGCGGGTGGCAGATCCAGCCCCAGGGCGTCGATCTGGGCGGTGAAGGTCTGCATCAACACGGGGTCGACCATCTTCACCGCCACCGAGTTCTGGGCGGTGATGGCGGAGATGACCGAGCAGCCGTGCACGCCGAGGTCGTGCAGGGTGTGCAGGTCGGCCTGAATGCCGGCGCCGCCGCCGGAGTCTGAACCCGCTATGGTCCAGACCACGGGACGGGCCGCCGTCACTGCTGTCAGGTCGGCGGGGCTGACAGCCCCGCGCTCGCTGCTCACGCCTCCTCCCCTGCGGCCTGCTTCAGGGTCGCCGCCTGGTGGTAGATCTCGCCGCCGGTCTCCTTGAAGGTTTCCGCCATCCGCGCCATGCCGCTCTCCACCTCGGCCACGACCCGCTCCTGCTGGCCGTCCATGCCCACCAGCTTGATCTCAACGGCCTCCAGTTTCGCCGCGTAGTCGCGCACATCCTGGGTGATCTTCATGGAGCAGAACTTGGGCCCGCACATGGAGCAAAAGTGGGCCACCTTGCCGGACTCCTGGGGCAGGGTCTCGTCGTGGTAGGCGCGGGCGGTGTCGGGGTCGAGGGCCAGATTGAACTGATCCTCCCAGCGAAACTCGAAGCGCGCCTTGGACATGGCGTTGTCGCGGATCTGGGCCCCCGGATGCCCCTTGGCCAGATCGGCGGCATGGGCGGCAATCTTGTAGGTAATCAGCCCCTGCTTCACATCCTCCTTGTTGGGCAGCCCCAGATGCTCCTTGGGGGTCACGTAGCAGAGCATGGCGCAGCCGTACCAGCCGATGAGAGCGGCACCGATGCCGGAGGTGAAATGATCGTAACCCGGTGCAATGTCGGTGGTGAGCGGGCCCAGCGTATAGAAAGGCGCCTCGTGGCAATGCTCCAGCTGCTCGGTCATGTTGCGCTCGATCATGTGCATCGGCACATGGCCCGGCCCCTCGATCATCACCTGCACGTCGTACTCCCACGCGATCTTGGTCAGCTCGCCCAGGGTGCGCAGCTCGGCGAACTGGGCCTCGTCGTTGGCGTCATAGACGGAGCCCGGACGCAGACCGTCGCCCAGCGACAGCGCCACGTCATAGGCGGCGCAGATCTCGCAGATCTCGCGAAAGTGCTGGTAGAGGAAGTTCTCCTTGTGATGCGACAGGCACCACTTGGCCATGATGCTGCCGCCGCGCGAAACGATGCCGGTGAGGCGCTTGGCGGTCATCGGCACGAAGCGCAGCAGGACGCCAGCGTGGATGGTGAAGTAGTCCACTCCCTGCTCGGCCTGCTCCAGCAGGGTGTCGCGGAACAGCTCCCAGGTGAGGTCTTCGGCGATGCCGTTGGTCTTCTCCAGCGCCTGATAGATGGGCACGGTACCGATGGGCACCGGGCTGTTGCGCAGGATCCACTCGCGGGTCTCGTGGATGTAGCGGCCGGTGGAGAGATCCATGACGGTGTCGGCGCCCCAGCGGGTCGACCAGACCAGCTTCTCCACCTCCTCTTCGATGCTGGAGGTGACCGCCGAGTTGCCGATGTTGGCGTTGATCTTCACCAGAAAATTGCGGCCGATGATCATCGGTTCCGCTTCCGGGTGGTTGATGTTGCTGGGGATGATGGCGCGACCGGCGGCCACTTCACCCCGCACGAACTCGGGCGTGATGTTCTGGGGCAGTCTGGCGCCAAAGCCCTGACCCGGATGCTGGGTGCGCAAGAGTTCTGAGCGAACCCGCTCGCGGCCCATATTCTCGCGCAGGGCGATAAATTCCATCTCCGGGGTGACGATGCCGGCGCGGGCGTAGTGCAGCTGGGTGACCCGGCGGCCCGGCTTGGCGCGGCGGGCGCTCGGCAAATGCTCGAAGCGCAGGTGATCCAGCCCCTCGTCGGCCAGGCGCTCCTGAGTGAAGGTGGAGCTCAGCCCCGGCAGCTCGTCGGTGTCAGCGCGCTCCAGCACCCACTGTTCGCGCAGGCGCGGCAGGCCGCAGCGCACGTCGATGGGGGCGGCCTCTTCCCCATAAGGGCCCGAGGTGTCGTAGACCGGCACCGGCTCGTTGGGCTCGAATTGGGGATTTTCTTTGGTGCCGCCGACGAAGGTATCGGCCAGCTGAATTTCACGCAGGGGCACCCGGATATCGGCGCGGGAGCCTTCGATAAAGATGCGGCGGGAGTTGGGGTGAGCCATCCCCTTGAGGCTGTCGATAAAGGCCTGAGCGCTGGAGCGTTGCTCGCGGCGGCTGGATTTGGTGGTATCAGATACGGAAGTAGACATAGCAAAACTCACATTAACTGGTTGAAGTTATGGGTGTTTGCTTGTCTGGAGTTCGAGGAGAAGATGAACTTGCGGCGGGGTGTTTATCTCGGGAGGGAGTTCGCGCGGGATGGATCTCCGCGCTGCTGTACTGCCGCTTCCCGCTCTCTGCACGCTGTGGGCAAGGCGCCCCACGTGCTGGACAACCGGACGGGACAGACTCCCTCCTGTGCGCCCTGACCCATCAAGGGTGATCCCTTCGATGAGCGGAAGAGGCTTGTTCCTCCTCCGGCGCGGTAACCCGCAAGTTACCCTTGTTCCCTTCGCAGGTTTTAACCTGATCAGGTTCCACGGATCCCGAATTAACGGTCTCAGCTTCGCGTCGTTCGACGGTCAGCACTCCGACAAGATGGCGCCAGTATAAGGGGGAAAATTTAAAGCACAAGCCGTTAACAATCTGGCCAACACGCCTCTTGCAACAGATAAGTGAATAGTGCCTCGATCACGGGGCCACCCCAAACAGAGGTCAAACCTGCGCTGGCATCACCTTGGCACGCCACAGGTTCCCGCTGTGATCATGCAGGGACAAGAGGAGAAAAAGAGGAAAAATCGAGGGGCGCAGGGCAAGCGCATCGTCTTGCGCAGAACAGAAACAGGCCCCTATGAAAGGGGCCTGCGAGGGAGGTTATTTAACCGGCGCTATGGTCAGGGATACATTGCCAAACCCTTCGTTGGCAAGAGCCTGGCTGTCCAGATCCACGTCGGTCAGTGCCACACCGTTAGCAGAGGCGCCAGGCAACTGGGCAGCCCTCACGGACACGGAACGGGTCTGGAGCTGACGGGTTGGGGGCTGACCGGTTTCGATTTCGCCGGCAAACTGGCTCTCGGCATGGAAGTCACCGACCACCGCCGAACTGAACGGGCGCAGCACAGCACCCAGGCGCTTCTGCATGGACTCTAAGCCCTCCTGGCCAACGGTCCAGTTCCAGTCCCACCAGTTCGCTTCACCCGGAATATAACGCTTGCCCCACTGGTAGCGGATGCTGCTCGCCTTGTCGCGGAACGGGCCGATGGCAAAAGTGTGCTCTAGGGTGGGGCGATCATTCGGATGGGTATGCCAAGCATTACCGCCCCAGCGCAGGAAGCCATTCATGGTCAGGTCATAATTGATTGCGGCCTTGAACTCATAGGGGTAGGAGATGCTGGACTTGTAGAGGGCAATCCGCACCGGCACGCTGGAGTGAGGCGGCACCGTGGGGCGCGCTTCAACCGCGGCGGTCTCGGTCGTCGCGCCCCCTTTCTGGGAAGCAAAGCTCTGGTTCGCAGCGATCTCGATAGACAGTTCGGTTTCACCCACCAGCGGCCACTTAAACTTGTTCTTGGTGCTCACCTTCTCGCTTATGCCGTAGGTATCGGTTTTCGACCAGTTGCTGGCCTTGTCGTACTTCAGGGTCACCACCACCTGCTGAGGCAGATCCGTGTAGTTGGTCGCCTTGGCCGTGATGGTCTTGACCAGCTCCTTGCTGCTCTGGGTGATCTGACCATGGCTGAAGGAGTCGGGTTCCAGGGTATATGAGAAGTTGCTTACCTTGATGGAGGTCTTCTCCCCGCAACGATATCCGGAGCAGCTGCCGTCATTATTTCCCTGTATCAGCCAGCCATCGCCAACCCGGGTAACATCCATATCCTCCCCGACATAGGTGCCATGATTTCCACCCACCCAGGCGTATCCCAAAATATCAGCGAGATAACTGACTGGCTTGATAAACAAATATTTGTCGTTGACAAGCTGCCATTGCACATCGACCTCATCCCCCGCAGGAATAGTCCAGCCAGTGAGTGTTGGTATTTCTCCGGAAACCGGTGAGTTGGGATAGCACCAGGTTTCTACGGAACTGCCCTGTTTGATTTCGCCATTATATCCCGGCCCCATAATCACCCAGCGGTCAGCCAGCCCGGCAATCTGCCACTGCCCCATGCGGCTGGTCAGAGCACCCTTGATAGTCATGGCTTCATCGCGGGTCAGAGGACGATAACCACTGGCACAGACGCCCGCCCCAAGAGTCGCCAACTTGACCTGATCAGGGTAGACAGGTTCAGCCGCGTGAGCCTGTGCCATCAGCAGGCCGGATATGATCAATGACAAGCCAGTTATTTTTAGTTTTTGCATAGCAACCCCAATATATTGAACATTGACATACATTCACCAGTGCTTATATATCAGCAGGTGACATGAGAGTACGATAATATCAGTCACATTGGCTTCAATATGCGATCCAGACCACATTTCAATGCATGTATAACATTAACAAAACAATAAATTGAGGACTTCCTATATTAAGGAAGGTGCGAACAA
>NZ_CDDB01000013.1 GCF_000820105.1 Aeromonas schubertii
TGAACGGGCGATGGTCATGGCGAGTTCCTCGGCAGTGATGCTTCAAGCCAAGCAGACCACTACGCCCCTGTCAAAATGGTGGGTGTCCCAGAATCTCCAGGTGGTAGTGGTTGCTCATCACCGCGTAGGCGCAGATGCCGATGGCAAAGAGCCGCGACAGCTGGCCCAGCCGCTCGACCACCCACTGGCGGCGATGCTCATAGCTCTGCCCAGAATGAGCATCTTCCCCACACAGAAAGGCCCGCCGCACACAGCGGCTGACCACGTGGTAGTAGGGCGTATCCTGCAGGCTGATTTGACGTGAACGGGCGATGGTCATGGCGAGTTCCTCGGCAGTGAGGCTTCAAGCCAAGCAGAGCACTACGCCCCTGTCAAAATGGTGGGTGTCCCAGAATCTCTTCCCGCACGCAGCGGCTCACCACGTGGTAGTAAGGCGTATCCTGCAGGCTGATTTGACGTGAACGGGCGATGGTCATGGCGAGTTCCTCGGCAGTGATGCTTCAAGCCAAGCAGACCACTACGCCCCTGTCAAAATGGTGGGTGTCCCAGAATCTGTGGGTTTAGTGAGTCGCCAGC
>NZ_CDDB01000014.1 GCF_000820105.1 Aeromonas schubertii
GGCGAGTGACTTTTCTTTGCGTGGCCAAAGAAAAGTCACCAATCGAGCGGCCAACCCCGCTGATTCGCTCTCCTTCGTCGAGTACCCTCGCCTCAGCCATCAGGCCGACGGTACGCGCCGACGGTCCATCCTTGGACCGCCGCCTCTCGCTCGACATCCCTGTCTCGCGACCTGGCCTGATGGCCTCACCTCGGCGAATCAGAGGGGGAACCAATACCGTGCCCCACGGATACTCTTACCGATACGGGATGCATTGATGTAGCCACTGATCGTCCCTGACCTTGCTCCCTTACCTCGGCGGATTGAAGGGGGGACCAATACCGTGCCCGACAGTAGCTAAGTGGGCTCGCCACGCGGGGAGGAAATGGAGGAAATCGGGACACCCACCGTTCCTCCTGACCTTGCTACCCCCCCTCGGCGGATTGAAGGGGGAGCCAATACCCTGCCCCTCTGATGCATTTGCCGAACTGGCTGCATTCGTAGGCGCCAATAGCGCAGCGTATTCGAGCGTTCGCGGTCCGAGTCTGAAGCCGTGCCTGTGCGTTTAACTGTTCCAATGACGCTCGAAAACATGACGTACTGAGGCTGGCGGAGTCGGTGTCTCTCACTGGGTAGAAGAGGGGGCAAAAAGGCGTAGTTTTGGGCAAAAAACGAAAGCATGACCACGAAGTGTGAATTTAAGATTCAGGGGTTTTATTCATCAGGAGATGCGTTCAACGCGTTCGTCTCTCCCCTTGGAGGCTGTATGTTTATTCGAAATCCCTTCAGTGCCAACACCATGACAGGGCAGGAGCGCTTCACCCCGACAGAGCATGCGAGGGAAGGTATTCGGTTGTCAAAAGCCGATGCCATGGCTAAAAGGCAAGAGATCAAAGAACAAACCATTACCCAATTATCAAACGAGCTATGGCTTGGCAGGGACGGCGATACGGTGGTCGCCAAAGCCTGTCAATCCGCTTTTAAGGCTCTGGGGAGCCCGTCAGACAAGCAGGATGCAGCCAAACAGCACCTCCTCTGTTATGCCGCCTTTAAGTTAGACAAGCTAATCGAAAATGGCAGTTATCTTGCCAGCCCAGAGGTCAACAAACCAATACTGAACAATATCGCCATGATGTTGGGGATCGACAGACATAATGCCGGAAAAAGCGCTCTCGAGAGTGCGGCGAGGGTATTGGTCGACAAGGCGGGTCTGGATCGGGTTGACCATGCCGATCGGGACATCAAGTCCGCAGTAAGAGATAAGCTGGTTCAAAAGACGCTTCATAGCTTGACCGAAGAGATGAACCATGTGGTCGATGCATTTTTTGAAAAACATGGCGTACAAGACGCCGATGGCCATTCCGTCAGCGCCGCAAGAATCGATTTTAAAATCTATGACGGTCTGCAGGCGCATCACCAGACCCTGCGTGAACAAAATATCAATGCACTGCACAGTGGCCTGGTCTGAATAGAGCAAGCGTATGGAATGTGCGCTACCACTATGTACAGTCTCCTGACGTCTCCTGACACCGGCCACAAGCCGGTGTCTCACTCACCACTGCCCCACCTTCGGCATCGATACCCGAGCTTGCCGCAGAGCCACAGACCTTCTCGGGCTCTGATGCACTGACGCCGCTCCGTCCTTGCTACCTCCCCTTGTCATATGGAAAAGCGTGCCCTTTTGGGACTCTTTCAACACCAACACTCACCTTCACATATAAATATTGATTGGTTTATTGATCCGGCTCAATGAATGAGCGCTCCCCGCTCTCGCCTCAGGCTCCAGTTGCTAACATTTTCATTCGGATACCTACTCATTGGAGTCACCTATGAGCCAGGCCAGAGCAACAATACAAACAAAAGCAGCAGACTGGAGGCTGTAATTCAGGGGCGGTAGCCTTGTCAGCCTTTCCATCACTAATACTTCAACCGTTTCTTATTAAAAAGTAATGACAGTGATGGAGGTGTCAATCATTTAACCCAAGAATATCGCCCATAAATTCTTCCAGTACCAACTTATGCCGAGATTAATAAAGCACAGAATCATACATCATAAAACAACAATTCATTGTCACTATCAATACCTTAATTTTTCAATGAGTCATATAGCAGGAACATAGCAATGAGACATCACTAGCATAGGAGGCTAATCATGCCTAAAAAACTAAAAACAACAGTGTTCTTAGTTATTTTTATGTTCTTAGGGCTAAGCGGATGTTCCACAATAAGTGGTTATCCCAATACCAGTAAGGCAGATCTTCCATCAAATTCGGATAGCATATTTCTTTTTTCCGACGAAGAATATAAGTATATAATTGATGAAACCACACGCAATAACATCATTCATAAAAGAATTAGAGACATTGATTTAGCGTACTCTGAATTTGAGGCAAACATATACAAGGAAAATATATCTTTCGATTTATCAACAGATATAGCAGTGCTTGCACTATCGGGTGGAACTGTTATCGCAGGAGGGGCGGAAACTAAAGAGGCACTAGCTGCTATCACTACATTCATTTTGGGTAGCAAAGCCTCATTTGATAAAAAAGCACTTCTCGAAAACACTATGGCAATACTAGTAAAGAAAATGCGAGCCGACAGGGCTCAAGTAAGAAATGATATCTTGCTAGGGACTAAACAGTTATTTTCTTACTATGATGCAGGTAATGCATCGATTGATATTGCTCGCTATTATTACTCTGGAACCATTCCTAGTGCTCTCACAGGACTCGCCAAAGTCTCTGTCGATGAAGAGACTAGGGCTAATGAAACTCATAAGAAAATAATTAATGATCAATTCATGTCTGATCCAGCCCGTAAATGTTTAATAAGTTATTGGAAGCCAAACAATGTCATTGATGCCAACCATCAAAATGAACTGACGACCTGGATAAAAAACTCAAAATATAACAACATGAAATTTGGATTGTTTCTGAATGGCTCTAGCGCGGCAAAAGCCCGCATAGACGCAGCTAACTATTTAATAGTCAATGGTAAAATTGATAACTGTCCATTATAAATGGGGTGAAATATGAAAGTCTGCTATGTTTTAGATAATATACCGGAAGAAGAACTGGAAAATGTCAAGGACTCCATTGCTGTAGATGGATGCCATGCTGAAATAGAAAAGCTAGACAATGGTAGATATAGAGTTAAAGCTGTCTGCGAAGATAAATAACAACGATACACTCATGTTTATGAGTCATTTTATGGCAATTTTAAATGACATCAACAACATAAAAAGGAGAATTGTTATGGCCATATATACACTTGGACAGCATTCCCTTACAGAGCTTGAAGGTGTTCATCCAGATCTGATTCAAGTCGTTAAACGAGCAATAGAAATTACCCCTGTCGATTTTTCAGTTATCGATGGAGTGCGCACCATCGAAGAACAGCGGGCTTATGTCGCCAGCGGCGCGAGTACCACCATGTCCTCCCGTCACTTGGGTGGATATGCCGTTGATTTGGCCGCTTATATAGGAAACAAGGTGCGTTGGGAAACCGAGTTGCTCTGCAAAATAGCTCTCGCTATGCGTGAAGCCGCCCATGAGTACGGAGTACCTATTCGCTGGGGAGGAAACTGGGATGTGTTACTCACAGACTCTGAGATTCCCCCTGATGAATTGATTCAAGCCTATATCCAAAAACGCATCAGCCAAGGCCGCAAGCCATTCGTTGATGCACCGCACTATGAGCTTCCAAAAGACCAATATGCCTAGCCCTTGGAGCTGCGACACCAAACAGAGTGAGGAGATTGGCGCATCTTAGGCTCTGCACGCCAGGTAACGGACAACAGCCCGGCAAGCGATGAGAGGCCCATGCAGCAACAATGAGAGTCCTGTCCCTCTGTTGCATTTGCTGATGTTGAAGCACTGGGATAGCCACCACCAACCACGCTGGCTATCCCAATTTAATGGATCAATTTATTGATCTTGCTCAGGAAACCATCGTCTCCTGCTTCCCTCCCCCGCTCCACTCGCTAACATAGCCGTTTGGCAACCTACTCACCGGAGTCACCCATGCGCCAGGCCAAGGCAAGATCGCAGGTTAACAGCAGCAGACTGGAGGCTGTCATTCAGGGGCGGTAGCCTTGCCGGATGGCAGGGATAAGCTAGTGGGGCAACCACCCAAGATGGTGACCGCCCCAATTTCATATCAGGCTACTGGAGACCACAGAATTGCCATAGTCTGTTTCGAACGGATAACAAGAGCAGTCCATAGGCTGAGGTTTGCATGAAGAATTCTGGGACACCCACCGTTTTGACAGGGGCGTAGTGCTCTGCTGGACTTGAAGCATCGCTGCCGAGGAGCTCGCCATGACCATCGCCCGTTCACGTCAAATCAGCCTGCAGGATACGCCTTACTACCACGTGGTGAGCCGC
>NZ_CDDB01000015.1:0-4148 GCF_000820105.1 Aeromonas schubertii
CGATGAACTCGTAGGCATCGCCCCCGTCTTTCTTGAACAGGCCATCGGTGATGGCCGCAGAGTCAGCCAGCACATAGTCAACCCGGCCGGATTTGAGGTCGAGATAGGCCTCGTCGGCGGTGCCGTAACGCTTGATGGTCGCCTCGGGGAAGTTGTCGGTGATATAGGTATCCATGGAGGTGGCACGCTGCACGGCAACCGTCTTGCCACTCATGAAGGCCTTGTCCAGGGTCAGTTCACTGCCCTTCTTGGCGGCGAAGCGAGCCGGAATGTGTTGGTACTTCTGGGTGAAGTCGACCTTCTTCTTGCGCTCTTCGGTGATGTCCATGGTGGCGATGATGGCGTCGAACTTGCGCGACAGCAGTGCCGGGATGATACCGTCCCAATCCTGCTTGACCAGGGTACACTTGACCTTCATCTCCTCGCACAGGGCGTTGGCGATGTCGATGTCAAAGCCCTTTACCTCGCCGCTCGGCTCGGTCCATGAGAAGGGGGGATAGGCACCCTCGACCCCGATCCGCACCTCTTTCCACTCCTTGGCCATGACGCCGGTGGAGCCCATGGCAGCCATGATGGCCGCAGCCACTATCATCTTCTTCATCATTTCGCTCTCTCCTTGATACGCAAAACCGATCCATCAATAGATGGAAGATATGAACTGCTTGAACCGCTCGGACTTGGGATGGGCAAAGATCTCCTTGGGATCCCCCTGCTCCTCCACCCGTCCCTGATGCAGGAACATCACCTTGTTGGAGACATCGCGGGCAAAGGCCATCTCGTGGGTCACCACCAGCATGGTGCGCCCCTCTTCGGCCAGCTCGCGCATGACGCCGAGTACCTCACCCACCAGCTCGGGATCGAGGGCCGAGGTGGGCTCGTCAAACAGCATCACCTCGGGGTCAACCGCCAGGGCGCGGGCGATGGCCGCACGCTGTTGCTGACCGCCGGAGAGGTGACCCGGGTAGTAGTCACGCCGCTCCCACAGCCCCACCCGGTTGAGCAGGTGCTCGGCCTTGGCGATAGCCTCGGCACGGGGCACCTTGAGCACCTGGATGGGTACCTCGATGATATTTTGCATGATGGTCATATGGGACCAGAGGTTGAAGCTCTGGAACACCATGGCAAGGCGGCTACGGATGCGCTCGACCTGGCGCATGTCTTCCGGAATACGCTCGCCGCTGCGGCTGCTCTTCATGCGGATCAACTCCCCATGCAGAGCCACGGTGCCGGAAGAGGGGGTCTCCAGCAGGTTGATGCAGCGCAAGAAGGTGGATTTCCCCGAGCCTGAAGAGCCGACGAGCGAGATAACATCCCCCTTGCTGGCCGTCAGATCGATGCCCTTGAGCACCTCGTGGGAACCAAAATATTTGTGTAGATCTCGGACTTCCAATGCAGCGACGTCGCTCATCCCTTACAACCTTGTAGTCTGTCCCTGGGCGGCCATCATTGGCCTTCTTATGTCGCTCCAAGTTTACAATTTCGTAACCTTTGAGCTCTTGCTGCGAAAGTAACATCGGGGCGATAAAAATACAACATCTCCCCCGAGATCCTGCTGGCATTATGGGCATAAATCGGTCAAACGCAGAATAAAAATCGATTTTAATGCATAATAACACTACAGCAAGAGGCGACAGAAATGCCGATCCACGCCACCAGCCCCACTATTTATATGAAAAAAAATGAGCTTGTCACGTAAAAGCAGGCGGCATTCGCCATTGAATAGACAATCACACGCATCAACGAAGTGAATCCATAGAAATCAGGGTCATACGATACCTTTCCCTGTACCATAAGAATGGCGTTACGCGTTTAACCTCACGGCAACGGCCTCATATGCCAATTTTATTTGCGCACAACAGGGCTGACAGGCAGGATAATGAGCTGACTCACTGTTTTACCCCTTTTTGTGTGACGGACCGCTCATGCTGCTCAATGCCCTCTTGATCCTGCTGCCACTCTTCATTGGCTATCTCATCCCCCTTCACTCCCGCACCCTGCTCTCGGGGATCAACGGCGCACTGGGCAAGATGGTCTACCTGATCCTGGGATTGATGGGGATGAGTCTGGCGGGAATCGATGACCTTGGGGGCAGCATGGCGCAGATCCTCAAGATATCGGGCGTCATGCTCGCCTCTCTGACCCTCTGCAATCTGGCGCTGCTCTGGTGGCTGGATCGTCAGCGCACCCTCCCTCTGATGGAGGCGCTCCAGAGCGCGCCAAACAAGCTGCACATGATGTGGGAGTCGCTGCAACTGGGGCTGGTGGTGCTGGCGGGCTTTGCCTTCGGCCTGATCGTCGATCTCTCCTCCTTTCCCATCGAGAAGTTCAGCGAGTGGGCCCTGATGCTCCTCCTGCTGCTCATCGGCATCCAGATGCGCAACTCGGGCATGCGTCTGCGCCAGATCCTTCTCAACCGTTGGGGCATGACCATCGCCATCGGCGTCATGCTCAGCAGCTGGCTCGGCGCCCTGATCGCCGCGCTGGTGCTCTCGCTGCCCGCCACTCACGCCCTGGCCATGGCCTCGAGTTTTGGCTGGTACTCCCTCTCTGGCATTCTGGTGGCGGACAAGCTGGGCCCCGTGATGGGCTCGGCCGCCTTTTTGAACGATCTCGGCCGCGAGCTCATCGCCATCCTCATCATTCCGCTGCTGATGCGCCGTCATCCCTCGGCCGCCATCGGCTACGGTGGCGCCACCGCCCTCGACTTTACCCTGCCGGTGATCCAGCGCAGCGGGGGGGTCGGCGTGGTGCCGGTCGCCATCGTATCCGGCTTCATACTGAGCCTACTCGGCCCCATTCTGATCCTGGGCTTCCTGGCGCTGTGAACCGGTCGTGATTAATTTCTATAAAGCCCTGTTCGGGGCTTTTTTGTTACCGCCGAAATGTGACCTCGGCCACGCGCGAGAGCCTGTTTTTACCGGCCGGCTACCCGGCTGTCACAGCCAAAACACCGACCTGACACCATCTGGCAGCAAGGTGAAAACACCCCGTTTTCCTTCTCCCTGCGCTTGAATATTCCCGCTGGAAGTCGCTGGATTTGCCCCCTGAGATTGTGCATTCTGCTGCTTTCCGGCACCGGCCGGATGGACCCGTACGGAGGCGAGAGACCCCCGACGGAACGCTGTAAATGGAGCATTCACATGAAAATGAACAAGCTGACGGTCGCCATCATCATCTCTATGTTGCTTGGCATAGTGGCCGGGCAAGGAGTGCGCTGGCTTGATCCGGTTCAGGCCGCCACCTTCGCCGCCAACATCACACTGTTGACCGATATCTTCCTGCGGCTCATCAAGATGATCATCGCCCCCCTGGTCTTCACCACCCTCACCGTCGGTATCGCCAAGATGGGCGACTCCCGCACCGTGGGTCGTGTCGGCATCAAGACTCTGGGCTGGTTTATGATGGCCTCCCTGCTCTCCCTGACCCTGGGTCTGGTGATGGTGCACCTGCTGAGCCCCGGCGTGGGTCTCAATCTGGCACTGCCCGACGGCACCGCCACCAGCGGCATCAGTGCCGGCGCCATCTCGCTCAAAGACTTTATCACCCACGCCATTCCCAAGAGCGTGGTGGAGGCCATGGCCACCAACGAGATCCTGCAGATCGTGGTCTTCTCCCTCTTCTTCGGCCTGGCCGCGGCCGCCATCGGCGATCATGCCAAGCCCGTGGTGATGGTCATGTCCAGCGCCGCCGACATCATGCTCAAGGTGACCGGGTATGTGATGAACTTTGCCCCCTTCGCCGTCTTTGCCGCCATCTCGGCCATGGTCGCCAGGGAGGGGCTCGGCATCCTGACCACCTATGGCACCTTCATGAGCCAGTTTTATCTCTCTCTGGGAAGCCTCTGGCTGCTCCTGATCGGGCTCGGCTCCCTCTTCCTCGGCCGCCGCATCACGGTGCTGCTGCGCATGATCCGTGAGCCCATACTGCTCGCCTTCTCCACCGCCAGCTCCGAGTCCGCCTATCCCAAGACCCTGCAGCGCCTGGAAGAGTTTGGCTGCTCCAAGCGCATCGCCAGCTTCGTGCTCCCCATGGGCTACTCCTTCAACCTGGACGGCTCCATGATGTACTGCACCTTCGCCGTCATGTTCATCGCCCAGGCCTACGGCATCGAGCTCTCCTGGGGTCAACAGATCACCATGCTGCTGCTG
>NZ_CDDB01000015.1:4163-6717 GCF_000820105.1 Aeromonas schubertii
TCGACATGGGGCGCTCGGCCACCAACGTGCTGGGCAACGCCATTGCCGCCAGTGTGGTCTCCAAGAGCGAGGGGGTATTGCAAGAAGAGGGCGAGGTAGCGCTGCAAGAGGCCGCCTGATCCCCAAAGACGAGAAAGCCGCCCCGAGGGCGGCTTTTTTGTGAATCAAAGAGCGCGGGGTTACTCCCCCGAATCGAGAATGTCGTCGACACAGACCTGTACCGGCGTGGTCTCATCCTCACGCTGAAGCAGCACCAGGCGATTCTGCCTGTCGACCTCCAGAANNGGGTCTGGCAATACATGCCGGGTCGCACCTCACGAATATCCATATCCTCTACTCCTTCTACTACCCGAACCCTCCTGGTTCGCCGGTTCAGTATAGGGAAAAAAAGAGGCTCCTTCTGGGAGCCTCTGCACAGTTCAACATCTGCTTGCACTATTTGCCTTTAGGCAGGCTCTCGACCCAGCGCCCGCCGTCATGGTGGGCGGTCCAGCCGGTCGCCTTGCCGTTGACCTCGGTCATCACATACTGCTCCTTGGTCTTGCGACTGAAGCGAACGATGGCCGGGTTGCCGTCGGTGTCATAGGCCGGGGCATCGGCCAGGTAGTAGTGCTTGGGCGAGATGCGGTCACGGAAGCGCTTGAGCTCTTCCACCAGCNNGGCGCAATTTCGCCGCTTTTGAGGATCTTGCGGGTATTCTTGCAGCTCTCGTTGGTGCAGCCCATGTACTTGCCGAAGCGGCCGTTTTTCAGCTGCATCTCGGATCCGCAGCGATCGCACTCGATGGAGGGCCCTTCGTAGCCCTTGAGCTTGAACTGCCCCTTCTCCACCTCGTAGCCTTCGCAGTCCGGGTTGTTACCACAGACGTGCAGCTTGCGGCTCTCATCGATGATGTAAGAGTCCATGGCGGTGCCGCATATCTTGCAGCGGTGCATGGCGCGCAGGGCGTTGGTCTCGGCCTCTTCCTCTTCACCGGTGGAGACAAACTCGTCGGCGCTCACCAGGTTGATGGTCTTCTTGCAGCGCTCCTTGGGGGCTAGGGCATAGCCGGAGCAGCCGAGGAAGACCCCGGTGGTGGCGGTACGAATGCCCATGGGACGGCTGCAGTCAGGGCAGCTGATGTCGGTCAGCACCATCTGGTTGGCACGCATGCCCCCCTCGTCGCTCGGCTGTTCGGCGCGGCCCAGCTCCTCGGTGAACTCCCGATAGAAGCTGTCGAGCACCGCCTTCCACTCGCTGTCACCCTGGGCTATCTCGTCGAGTTGACCCTCCATGCGGGCGGTGAACTCGTAGTTCATCAGCTCGGCGAAGTTCTCGACCAGGCGATCGGTGACGATCTCCCCCATCTTTTCGGCGAAGAAGCGGCGATTCTCGACCCGCACATAACCTCTGTCCTGGATGGTGGAGATGATGGAGGCGTAGGTGGAGGGACGGCCGATGCCACGTTTTTCCAGCTCGCGCACCAGAGCCGCTTCGGTGAAACGGGCAGGGGGCTTGGTGAAGTGCTGGCGCGGGTCGAGCTTGACCAGCTCGAGCACCTCGCCCGGCTCCACCGCCGGCAACTGGATGTCTTCGCCCTTGCGCCCCATGGGGGGCAGGGCCTTGGTCCAACCGGCAAAGCGCAGGGTGCGGCCACGCGCCTTGAGCTCGTAGTCACCGGCACGCACGGTCAGGGTGGTGGCATCGTACTGGGCCGGGGTCATCTGACAGGCCACAAACTGACGCCAGATGAGGTCGTAGAGCTTGTGAGCGTCCGCTTCCATCCCCTCCAGATCGCTGGCGCTGACGGTCACATCGGAGGGACGGATCGCCTCGTGCGCCTCCTGGGCTCCGGCCTTGGAGCCGTAGAGGTTCGGCTCGGCCGGCAGATAGGGCTGACCATACCGGGTGACGATAAAGTCACGCACCGCGCTCACCGCCTCCTGGCTCAGGTTGGTCGAGTCGGTACGCATGTAGGTGATGTAACCGGCCTCATAGAGACGCTGGGCCATCATCATGGTCTTCTTGACCCCAAAGCCGAGGCGAGTGGAGGCCGCCTGCTGCAGGGTCGAGGTGATGAAGGGAGCCGAGGGCTTGGAGCCGGTTGGCCTGTCTTCGCGGCTCTGCACCACGTAGGGCACGCCCTGGATGGCGGCGACGGCGGCCAGGGTCTGGGCCTCGGTGACCGGCTTGAACTCCTTGCCAAGGTGGGTAAGCACCTCCATGCGCAGGGACTCTTTGCTGCCGGTCAGCAGATCCGCGTGCAGATCCCAGAACTCGACCGGCACGAAGGCCTTGATCTCACGCTCCTTGTCGACGATGAGGCGCACCGCGACCGACTGAACGCGGCCGGCGGAGAGGCCACGGGCCAGCTTCTTCCACAGAAGCGGCGAGACCATGTAGCCCACCACCCGGTCGAGGAAACGACGCGCCTGCTGGGCGTTGACCCGGTCGATGTTGAGATCGGAGGGCTGGGAGAAGGCTTCATGAATGGCGCTCTGGGTGATCTCGTTGAACACCACCCGCTTGTAGCGGTCATCGTCTCCCCCGATCACCTCGCGCAGATGCCAGGCGA
>NZ_CDDB01000016.1 GCF_000820105.1 Aeromonas schubertii
ATCTGTGTGGTCTCGATGCCCTGAGTGGGCAGAGCTATGCCCACCGGCGGGAGTGGGTCGAGAGCCGGATTTTGCTGCTGGGTCAGCTCTTTGCCATCCACATCTGCGCTTATGCGGTGATGTCCAACCACCTGCATCTGGTGCTCCATGTGGACAAAGAGAGCGCCCTGGGCTGGAGCGATGCCGAGGTGGTCGAGCGCTGGCATCGTCTCTGCTCGGGGACGTTCCTGACACGCCGCTTTGCCAAGAGTAATTAACATGGACACCCATCGTTGTTTGGGGTTATTGGGCGTCCGGCTCTACAGTTGAAATTAACATGGACACCCATGAAATTAACATGGACACCCATCGTTGTTTGGGGTTATTGGGAGTCCGGCTCTACAGTTGATGAATGTTTGTTGAAGCGGGAGGTGTGTGATGCCTCTGCCTCGTCGTAGCCAGGTGAGCCTGGCGGATACGCCTTACTATCACTGTGTCGCGCGCTGTGTCAGGCGAGCGTATCTGTGTGG
>NZ_CDDB01000017.1 GCF_000820105.1 Aeromonas schubertii
AGGCGATGGCCATCGCCTACAATGGCGCCCTTTATCGAGAGCAGGTGATGACCATGAGCGACACCCAAACCAAACCGGCCCTGCCGGATCGTCTGGCGGCCAATCCGCGCAGCCCCCACTATGTGGCCGAGTGCTTCGAGCACGAGATCGGCATTCGCCTCAACGGCAAGGAGCACAGCACGGTCGAGGAGTACTGCATCAGCGAAGGCTGGGTGAAGATCCCCTCCCCCAAGGCCAAGGATCGCTATGGCAACCCCATGCTGATCACCCTCAAGGGCACCGTCGAGGCCTATTACCGCTAAGGCGCTCGCCCCCCGCGATGACAAGAGACCGGCTCTGCGCCGGTCTCTTGCTTTTGGGCCAAGCGGGCTGTCACTGTCTCCTGACGTCAATTTCACGCCCCGTTTCACCGGCATGTGTTCATACCCAAGGATGATATTCCAAAAAAAACGACCAATAACGATAGCTCGGTTCCTCGTTCATTTGCACCATATGAGCCATCCCCAACGAGTGGAGCTGCTCATATGAACGATCTCTCTCCTACCCTCTTGCAAGAACAAATAGGCAATATGCTGACAGGCCTCGGGCTACCTCTCGATACCCTGCATACCCTCGAAGCAGAGCGCACGCTCGCTCTTCAACTGGAGGGGTTGCCTGACCTGATGCTTTCACTGGTCGATGGGGAGCTCTGGTTCTGGAGTCTGTTGCAAAAACTGAGCACCAACAAATTGATGGACTATGCCCCCGCCGCACTGACCCAGCTCATCATACCAGTGGAGGGAATACAGGGAGGTCAATTGACCCTGGGAGAGGGTGAAGAAGGGTATGAATTGAAGGGGATGATCAATCCTCGCTGGCTGGAAACAGAATATGGATTGCTTATTACGGCGCAGGGATTTATCCGCCTGCTCGCCGCGTTTTGCCACGCAACCGGAACAGGAGATTGATCCATGCCACCTATCAACGGCGTCACCACAACGGCCTCGCACTCCATCGCCACTCATGGTGTAGACACAGGAGCAACAACTCGTATTGGCCAGGCCACATCCGCCAATGTCAGCTTTCATGAGGGTCCTAATACCCATCAGAAACAAGGCGTGTTATATGCACCCTTTGCAGCACCAGACATAGTGGAGATGGCAATAGGCAAGAATATGATTCGTGCCCAACAAGGCAAACCTCTCTACCCATTGATCTGCCGGAACGAGCAGGACAAGGCCACACTGGAGCAATTGAGAACAACCTTGCTCAACACTCGGAAAGAAGACTACGAGGTGATGACCTCGGGCCTCAACGATTACATAAACCAAATGGCCAAATATGGTTTCACCGAAGAAGAAGCCCGTCAGAATTTCCCCTCGGGAGGTCCGGAACGCTTCGACAGACTACAAAATAACATCAGTAAGCTCCCCCCTATGATTGATGCCCTCACAAATTTAACGATAAAGGGCAGTGATGACCTAAAATTACTCCCCCCAAACCAACATAAACTCTATGTAGTTGGGCATGGCGGGGCAGGAATGGACATTCTGGCCGCAGACGAAGCCTGCCAGCAAGGAATGGTCACCGCCAAAGAAGTTGCCCATCAGCTGGCCGAAGGGGGGCTCGACAAGCGCTTTACCGATATTCGTGTGACCGCCTGCTGGAGCGCAGATACCTGTGCGCCGACTTCGTTTCAAAAATCGGCTCTTGATCGCGCTTCCCAACCGAAAACTCAACAAAGTGGCTTCCTTGGCCTATTTGGATTTGGCAAAAAGGAGGTTGTGGCCGAGCCATTTGCCCAGACCTTGAGCAATGCGATGAAGCGGGAGGGTTTCGAGCAGCCACGAGTGAGCGGTTATCACGGTATTGGTATGACCTTCTCAAGTTTTTTAGGTGAGCACCATCTACGTCGTCTGCCCGACAGTCAGGAGAGCGACGCTCGCGCCTCCACTGTACGTCAATTCTTCATCCCCGTCTGATCTTGAGGGTGCCCCATGCCCCGCGATGACAAGAGACCGGCTCTGCGCCGGTCTCTGGCTTTTGGGCGCACACAAGAACAAGCCCCCGGTCGGGGGCTTGGTGACGGAGGGCAGGCCTCTCTACCTTGCTCGCACGCCCGAACGGGCGCCTACTCGATAGGGATGCGCTGGCCACTCTGGGGGTTGCTCTGCTTGGGCAGGCTCAGGGTGAGCAGGCCGTTGTCAAAGCGGGCATTGACGCCGTCGAGTGTGACATCCATCGGCAACTCGAAGCTGCGAGCCACACTGCCGTAGTAGCGTTCGCTGCGCAGCAGGCGCTCTTCCTGCTCCTGGCTGTCGTGCTGACGCACCTCGGCACGAATGGTGACGACGCGCCCCTGGATGTCGAGGTGGATATCCTCCTTGCGCACACCGGGCAGCTCGGCCAGAACGGTATAGAGCGAGTCGGACTCCTTGACGTCCAGCTTCAC
This sequence comes from Aeromonas schubertii, assembly GCF_000820105.1. Lineage (GTDB taxonomy): Bacteria > Pseudomonadota > Gammaproteobacteria > Enterobacterales > Aeromonadaceae > Aeromonas > Aeromonas schubertii. The sequence continues at coordinate 2,432 of NZ_CDDB01000017.1, forward strand.
CTGAGCCGGCAGCGGGTCCCCGTGCAGGGGCTTGACGGTAAACCCGGAGGCCAGGTCCCGAAAGAGATCGTCAAACAGGCTGGCACGGGACGGTAACAGGCTCATGGCTTCCTCCTTCTCTCGTTAGACACCCACCTTGAAGTCTAAAAAGCCCGCTCCCGGCTGCAAGACGATCTGCCACTCCCCTGATCCGGATCAACTTTCCCGCCCCGGGGGAGCCGACCCCTCCATCTGGCCGTGATGGCCCGCTTCGGGCTAAGATGGCCGCCGTTGCCCACCCTCAAGGAGTCTGACCGATGAAAATCTTGTTGCTGGTTGCCGTGCTCGGCCTGGCCTTCTACTTCTTCACCAGCCAGCAGGCGCGCAAGCAGGCGGCCGAGCATAGTCGCCAGGGCGAAGCCTTCCTGGCCGAGAACAAGGGCAAGGAGGGAGTGCAGAGCACCGCCTCCGGGCTCCAGTACCTGATCCTGAGTGAGGGGAGCGGCGCCGAGCGTCCCGGCCCCACCAGCCGGGTCAAGGTGCACTACGAGGGGAGTCTGCTCGATGGCACCGTCTTCGACAGCTCCTACGCTCGCGGCGAACCCATCACATTTGGTCTCAATCAGGTGATCGCCGGCTGGACCGAGGGGCTGCAGCTGATGCACCCGGGGGAGAAGATGCGGCTCTTCATTCCCGCCCACCTGGGTTATGGCAACCGCTCCGCCGGCAAGATCCCGCCCGGCTCCACCCTGATCTTCGACGTGGAGCTGCTCGCCATCGAGTGAGTCTGGCCCGCGAGACGCTAGTAACACATTAATCAATAGTGTTTTGAATCCGTTTTCATGATCCCCTTCACAGAGCGTCGAAGGGGGTCATGAGGCTGGTCACAAAACCGTCACGCCCCGCTTGTTGCCCTCCCGCTTGCCCCGTCACTCTCTTCGTCAGCCTTCAGGGCGCTCCCGCCCTCGAGGCGCACACGGAGAACAAAATAATGAAACACACAGCGGGCTTTCTGGTGGCAGCATCCTTGCTGACCGCCCCTCTGGCGCAGGCGGATGTCATCCTCCACGCCTTCAACTGGAAATACGCCGACATCACGGCCCAGGCCGACGCCATCAAGGCGGCGGGCTACAAGATGGTGCTGGTCTCCCCTCCCCTCAAGTCCTCGGGCAACGAGTGGTGGGCACGCTATCAGCCCCAGGATCTGCGGCTCATCGACAACCCTCTTGGCAACAAGCAGGCGATCGAGCAGCTGATCACCGCCATGTCGGCGCGCGGCATCGCCGTCTACGCCGATGTGGTGCTCAACCACATGGCCAACGAGACCTGGAAGCGTCCGGATCTTAACTACCCGGGCCAGGAGCTGCTTGGCCAGTACGCCGCCAACCCCACCTATTTCGAGCGCCAGAAGCTGTTTGGGGATCTCGGCCAGAACTTCCTCTCGGGCGGTGACTTCCACCCCGAGGGGTGCATCAGCAACTGGAACGATCCCTACAATGTGCAGTTCTGGCGCCTGTGTGGCGGGGCCGGCGATCGGGGCCTGCCGGATCTCGATCCCAACAACTGGGTGGTGAGCCAGCAGCAGGCCTACCTCAAGGCCCTCAAGCAGATGGGCTTCAAGGGCTTTCGCATCGATGCGGTCAAGCACATGAGTCCCTATCAGATAGGCGCCATCTTCACCGGCGAGATCACCTCGGGGATGCACGTCTTCGGCGAGGTGATCACCTCGGGCGGCGCCGGTGCCGGGGACTACGAGACCTTCCTGCGCCCCTATCTCGACGCGACCAACCACGGGGCCTATGACTTCCCCCTGTTTGCCTCGATCCGCTCGGCCTTCTCCTATGGCGGCAGCATGAACCAGCTCGCCGATCCGGGGGCCTATGGCCAGGCCCTGCCGGGCAGCCGCGCCGTCACCTTTGCCATCACCCACGACATCCCCACCAACGATGGCTTCCGCTACCAGATCCTGGGTCAGCAGGACGAGAAGCTGGCCTACGCCTATCTGCTCGGCCGCGACGGAGGCACCCCCATGGTCTACTCCGACCACGGGGAGACCAAAGACAAGGACGGGCTGCGCTGGCAGGACTACTGGAAGCGCACCGACCTCAAGGGCATGATCCGCTTCCACAATGCGGTGCAGGGGCAACCCCAGCAGCTGATCGGCAGTGGCGATTGCTTCGTGCTCTTCAAACGGGGCAAGGCGGGCCTGGTCGGCATCAACAAGTGCGACAGCGAGCAGGAGTACTGGCTCGACACCGGCAAGTTCGAGATGAACTGGAACCGCAACTACCGGGACGTGCTGGACGCCAGCGCCGTGGTCAACGTTCAGAGCCAGTGGGTGCGCCTCGCCATCCCGCCCCGCTCGGCGCGGATGTGGCTGCAGGAGTAACCTGACAGATCCGGCAGGCCACCCCGCCCCGAGGTGGCCTGCTCTTCGTAAGAGGCTATGGTAAGGTGTCGCCTGGCACCTTGTGCCTGTCGTGGCGATCCGGTTCATCTTCAAGGAGAGCACCATGCCCGGATCCCTTGTGTTACTGCTCGGCGCCTCACTCGCCGTCACCGATCTGCACACCCCCCTGCCCGCCCATCACTTCACCACCACCGAGCGCGTCGCCGCGCTGGCCGATGTCACCGCGCCGGACGAGCAGCTGTTCGTCTACGGGGAGGCGGCCCTGGCCTTCGACCTCGAGGGCTACCTGAGACGCGAGGCCCCCCATTTGCTGCCCAAACTCGAGACCCTCAGTCACTGGGCCGGCGCCACCAGCATCAACCCCCAGCTGCTGCTGGCCCTGATGGAGCAGCGCAGCCAACTGCTGAGCCAGCCCACGGCACGCGCCGTCGAGCAGCCCTTCGGCATGGCGGTCCGCGAGCGCGGCTTTACCTCCCAGCTCGCCGCCATGGCGCGTACCCTCTCCGAGCGCTTCTACCAGGCGCGGGAGCTGGCCAAGCGCCGGCCCAGGGGGGTGACGCGCCCGATCGCCCCCACCGCCCTGGCCCTGCAGACCCTGCCGGGCACAGGCCACCGCCCTCTGGCCGAGGTGTACGAGCAGCTGTTCGGGCGCGGCAGCTTCCGCAGTGCGGCACACCCGGCCGCGGCCCCGCTCCCCCTGCTCGCCGGCCTGTTCCAGCTGCCCTGGCGTCAGGGTTACCGCTGGAAGGTGAACGGCGCCCACGCCCACTCGGGCTCGGGCTTTCCGCTCTCCTCTATCGATGTCTCCTATGACTGGCCGGGCTGGGGCAGCCCCACCTACACGGTGGCGGCGGCCAACAGCGGCACCGTCACCGTCTTCTCCCGCTGCCAGGTGCGGGTGACTCATTCAAGCGGCTGGGCCAGCAACTACTACCACATGGCCGACATAGCCGTGCGCAGCGGCGACTATGTGGAGGCCAACACCCGCCTTGGCACCTACGCCGGCAACCGCAGCCAGGCCCTCTGCGAGGGGGGCAGCTCGACCGGCCCGCACCTGCACTTCTCCCTGCTCTACAACGGGGTGTTTCGCTCCTTGCAGGGGATGACGCTGGGGGGCTATCGCGTCAATGCCGGCCACTACAGCTATGACAATCACTGCAGCCGCTTCTGGCTCGACGATCTGGTGGCCGGCCAGCGCCGCTGCGCCTGGCAGCCCCTCAACAACCACGGCCTGTAGAGGGCAACGAAAAGACCCGCCGCGGCGGGTCTTGTTATGTTGAGTCTGGCCTGTCAGGCGGTGCCGGCCACCACCTGACTCAGCTCGCGGGAGAGGTGCTCCAGCCCGGCGGTGAGCTGGGCCAGCTCGGCCTCCCGCTCGCGCATCTGCCCCGAGGTGGAGGCGGTCTCGCGGGCCACATCGGCCACCTGTACCCCGGCGGCGGCCACCTGGGCCAGGCTGGCATCCTGACTCGCCATCAGGGACTCGAGTCGCCCCACGTCCTGGGCCACCACCCCGATCCGCTCCAGGATCTGCCCGATCAGGGCACCCGATTCGCCGATGATGGCCTGCCCCTCGCTCACCGCCTGGTGGCTGCGCCCGAGCAGGGCCCGGATCTCATTGGCCGCCTGCTGACTGCGGGCCGAGAGCTCGCGCACCTCCTGGGCCACCACCGCAAAGCCGCGTCCGTGATCCCCGGCCCGGGCCGCCTCGATGGCGGCGTTGAGGGCCAGCAGATTGGTCTGATCGGCGATCCCGGTGATGATGCCGGTCATGGCGGCGATCTCGTCGTGGCTGGTCAGGATCCGGTTCATGGCCCGCTCGCTGCGACCGAGGGCATCGGCCCCCTGCTCGGCCAGGGTGCTCGCCTGGCGTGTGCGCACGGCCACCTCGCCCACGAAGCGATTGGCCGCACCAAGATCCGCCCCCATGCGCTCGAGCTGACTCTGGATCTGATCGCTCGCATCCACCTGCTGGGAGGCCCCCTGATGCAGGCAGGTGACAGAATCGGCCAGTGCCCGCGAGGTGTGGCCCAGGGCCGCCGCCGAGCTCACCAGGCGCCCCGCCCCCTCCTCGGCGCGGCTCACCACGGCCCCCAACTGCTCGCGGCCACGGGTGGCGAGTTGGGCTATCCGCTCGCTCTCGCCCAGGGCCTGGCTCGCCTCGGCCAGGGCCCGGTCCCGCTGGCGCACCGTGAAGAACTGGGCACAGGCACAGAGCAGCAGGGGTAAGAGGGCACCGGACCAGGTCTCCACCGCCATGGCCCGCTCGGGCAGCACGAGCCGGGGCACCGGATAACCGCTGCGGTTGAGGGCCACCATCAGGGCGGCGCAGCCCACCAGCAGAACGCTCCACCCCAAGGCACCGAGGCGCCCCTGCAGCAGGAAGCTCACCTGGATGAGCAGCGGGATCCAGTAGAGTTGGGAAGAGTGCGGCACGCCCCCCGACTGCCAGATGATGTTGAGGGCATGCAAAGACATGGCGCCCATGGCCAGCGCGCCGGCCAGTTGCTCCCCGAGCCCGAGCCGGCCGCACAGGCCCGAGGCCAGGGCGCCCCCCATCAGCAGCAGGGAGGTGAGGGCCAACTCGTCGTGGCCATGGTGGCTCCACTTGATGAGGCTGTAGAGGCCGACCAGAAAGGCGATAAAGCCGAAAAAGAGGCGCGTCTCCTGTTGGCGCTGGGCGGCCCTGTCCAACCGGGCCGACGTCGCAAACAGGCGCAGCCATCCCGTCCATGGGTTAAGCATGACTCTCTCCTGAGTGTGGGTGGGGCACTGTCGCCGGGTGGCGACAAGTGATCTGACCAGTTGATGTTACATAAAGGTTATGCAAAGAAAAAGAGCGCCTTGCGGCGCCCTCTTCCTAAACCGTGTCCCGATACCAGCGCCAGTCCTGCTCCCCCACCTCGGCAAAGAAGCGGCGCTGCTCCGCCTCCTTGATGGCGAGCCACACCCCCATGAAGTCGGCGCCAAACACCCTCTCCAGCCAGGGGCTGGCGCGGGCCGCCGCCAGCGCCCCCTGCCAGTGCGGGGCCGGGCTTGCCCCCCGCAGATAGCCGTTCCCCACCACGGGGGCGCCGGGGTCACACTGCTCATCGATACCGCGCAGCAGCCCGGCCAACACGCAGGTGGCCACCAGATAGGGGTTGGCATCGGCGCCGCTGATGCGGTGCTCCAGGTGCCGGCTCTCGGGCGGCCCACCCGGGATGCGCAGGGATACGGTGCGGTTGTTGACCCCCCAGGTGGGAGCCAGGGGCGCATAGCTGTGGGCCTGAAAGCGACGATAGGAGTTGGCGTGGGGGCAGAAGAAGAGCAGCGACTCGGCCAGGGTCTCGAGCAGGCCGCCTATCCCGGCTCGCAGCAGAGGCGAGCCATGAGGATCCTCGGCGGCGAAGCGGTTGTGGCCTTGCGCATCCGCCAGGCTCACGTGCAGGTGCAGGCCGCTGCCCGCCAGGTGACCAAACGGCTTGGCCATGAAGCAGGCCTGCATGCCATAGGTCTCGGCCAGCCCCTTTACCAGACGCTTGTAGCGAACCCCCTGATCGAGGGCGAGCAGGGCCGGACCGTGCTCCAGGGTGATCTCGACCTGCCCCGGGGCATACTCGGAGATGGCGGTGCGGGCCGGCAACCCCTGCAGGCGGCAGGCGGCGTAGAGATCGGCCAGAAACGGCTCGAGCAGGGCCAGCTCGCGCACCCCGTAGACCTGGGGCTCCCGTGGGCGACGCCCATCCCCGAGGCGGGCCGGCTGAGGGCGGCCGAAGGGGTCATCCTCCCGATCCAGCAGGTAGAACTCCAGCTCCACCGCCATCACGGGATAAAGGTCGCGCGCCGCCAGGGTGTCGATGACCCGGGTGAGGGCGTGACGGGGATCGGCCAGGGCCGCCGGCAGCCCGGCCACCGGATCCAGGCTGAGCTGCAACGCCCCGGTGGGCACCCGCCGCCATGGCAGCAGGGTGAGCGACCCCGCCACCGGGCGGGCCAGGCAGTCCATGTCCGCCACGTCCCACACCAGGCCGGTCTCGTCCACGTCCTCCCCGTTGACCGTGAGCGCCAGTATGCTCGAGGGAAGCGGCCGGCCATGGTGATAGAGGGGCAACAGCTCCTCCCGGCGCAGCAGCTTGCCGCGGCTGATCCCGGCCAGATCGATGAGGTAGATCTCGAACGCCTCCACCTCCGGGTGGGCGGCGAGGAAGGCCTCGGCCTCCTCCAGGGTTCCCCAATCACCCATCGAGTCCATCCCCGGCCAGCAGCTCGGCGATGGCCTCGTCCAGGGTGGCGAGCAGCCTATCCACCTGCTCGCTGCGGGTCTCCGGGCAGCAGAGCATCATGTTGTGGAACGGGGTGATGAGGATGCCGCGGTTGATGAGATAGAGGTGCAGCGCCCGCTGCAGGGGATCGTCGAAGGCGGCCTCCGCCTCGGCACCGCTGCGCGGCGGCAGCGGGCAGAACTGAAACTCGCAACGGGCCCCCAGCTCGGTGACCGACCAGGGCAGGGCGTGATGCTCGATGAGGCGGCGCAGCCCCTCGGCCAGACGGCGCGCCTCGTGCAGCATGTGGGCATAGGCGGCCTGGGTCATGACCCGCCCCAGGTTGGCCCGCATGGCATGCATCACCATGGCGTTGGCAGACAAGGTGGTGCCCATGCCGCTGTGACCGTGCCCGGTCGGCGAGGCGGCCCGCTCCCGCGCCGCCGCCATGCCGCTGGCCACCTCTTGGGTGAAGCCGAACACGGCGCAGGGGAGGCCGCCGGCGATCGCCTTGCCCAGGGTGAGCAGGTCCGGCTCCAGACTCCAGGCCCGGGTACAGCCCCCCGGATGGGTCGAGAGGGTGTGGGTCTCGTCGATGATGAGCAGGGTGCCATGACGCCGGGTGAGTTCACGCAGGCGTGGATGAAAACCGGAATCTGGCAACACCATGCCGATGTTGGTCATGGCCGGCTCGCACAAGACGGCGGCCACATCCCCGGGCGCCAGGGCCGCCTCGAGGGCCGCCGGATCGTTGAAGGGGACGACGCGACTGGCGAGGGCCGGATCCGCCCCCATGCCGATGAGGCCGGGACGTGCCACCGTCTCCCCATCCCGCAGCCGCACCAGGGTCTCCTCCACGGTGCCGTGGTAGCAGCCGTCGAACAGGATCACCACCGAGCGCCCGGTGATGGCGCGGGCCCAGCGCAGGGCGTAGCGGTTGGCATCGGTGGCGCTGGCACTGACCTGCCAGAGGGGCAGGCCGAAGCGCTCGGCCAACAGCTCGCCGCAGACCACCGCATCCTCCCCCGGCAGCATGGTCGTGAGCCCCAGGTAGGCCTGACGGGCTATCGCCTCGGCCACCGGCAGCGGCGAGTGGCCAAACATGCTGCCGGTGTCGCCGAGGCAAAAGTCCACATAGTCGTGGCCGTCTGCGTCGGTAAAGTGCGCCCCCTGGGCCTGACTGACAAAGAGCGGCACCGGGGTCGACCAGTCGCTCATCCAGTGCATGGGGACACCGCCAAACAGGCTCTCCCGAGCCCGGCTGGCCAGGGCCACCGACCTGGGATTGGCGGCGAGAAAACGGGTCTCTTCGCGGGCCATCAGACGGGCCACGGCGGCGGGTGTGATGGGGTTCATGCTCGCTCCTTGGGTCATGAGGGTCCCATTGAGTGTGATTTTCCCCCTGCGGAGCCGTCAATCAAGCCGCTCGAGATTTGTTCAAGCCACAGGGCACTTCACAAAAATCGGGGCAAGCCGTTATCCCCGTCGCATTTTGGGGGAGCAATCGACCCCCAAGCGTCTGTTTTATGGAATGATTCCCCTATTACTACCTCTAAAGTGGAGTCAACATGTCCCGCTTGCTCAAGCTGTGGCTGCCCCTGGTGCTCTTTCTCTTCCTGATGGTGATCCCGACCCACTGGATCCCCCTGCCCGGTCTCACCCTCATCGAACAGCGGGTGATCGCCCTGTTCGTGCTGGCGGCCCTGTGCTGGATCCTCGAGCCCATCCCCATCTACGCGACCTCGCTGCTCATCATAGTGCTCGAGCTGCTGCTGCTCTCGGACAAGGGGATCTGGCTCTTCACCGCCGGCAAGGGGAGCGAGGGGTTCGGTAACCTGCTCCCCTACACGGACGTGATGGCCACCTTCGCCTCCCCGGTCATCATGCTGTTTCTCGGCGGTTTCTTCCTTGCCATCGCCGCCACCAAGTACCGCCTCGACATCAACCTGGCACGGGTGCTGCTGCGCCCCTTCGGCTCCAACCCCAGGGTGGTGATGCTGGGGCTGATGCTGATCACCGCCATCTTCTCCATGTTTATGAGCAACACGGCCACCACCGCCATGATGCTCTCCATCCTGGCCCCGGTGCTGGCCCTCTTCCCGGATCAGGACCCGGCCAAGACCGGTATGGTGCTGGCCATTCCGGTGGCCGCCAACCTGGGGGGGATCGGCACCCCCATCGGTACCCCGCCCAACGCCGTGGCCCTCAAATACCTGACCGGCGAGCACGCCATCAGCTTCGGCCAGTGGATGGGGTTTGCCGTGCCCTTCGTGGCCATCCTGCTGCTGCTCGCCTGGTTTCTGCTCGGACGCCTCTTCCCGAGCCGCCTCGAGCGGGTCGAGCTCAAGCTGGAGGGACGCTTCCTGCAGGGGCTCAAGCCCTGGACTGTCTACCTCACCTTCATCGTCACCATACTGCTCTGGCTGCTCGGCGGCATGCACGGCATGAACTCCTATGTGGTGGCCATGATCCCGGTGGCGGTCTTCGTCTGTACCGGCATCATCACCAAGGACGATCTGCACAAGATCTCCCTCGACGTGCTCTGGCTGGTGTCGGGCGGTATCGCCCTCGGGCTGGCCCTCGAGGAGAGCGGCCTGGCCGAGCGGCTCATCACCCATATCCCGTTCCACGAGTACTCCACCCTGGCGGTGCTGGTCGGAGCCTGCCTGCTGGCCCTGCTGATGGCCAACTTCATGTCCAACACGGCCACCGCCAACCTGTTGCTGCCGCTGGTGGCGGCACTCGCCGCCGGCATGCCGGAGCTGGCCGAATGGGGCGGCGCCCATACTCTGATCCTGGCGGTGACCCTGTCGGTGTCGCTTGGCATGTCGCTCCCCATCAGCACCCCGCCCAACGCCCTGGCCCATGCCACCGGTCTGGTACAGAGCAAGCAGATGGCCGTCATCGGCGTGGTGATGGGGGTGGTGGGCACCCTGCTGGCCATGGTCTGGATCTACCAGATCGCCGCCCTGGGCTGGATCTAGCCGGCGGGCGGTGGACTGGATTTCACCGCCCATATGCCCGATGCTGAAGGGGGTCAAGGATGAAAGGAGTCATCGTCTTGCTTGCTCGCCTGCTTCCCCTGTTTTGGTGCTCCCTGGCCCTGGCCGGGAGCCCGCAACCGGCCGAGGTGACCTTTATCACCACGGAGAGTTCTATCACGGCCAAGGCCCCCGAGCCCGGCGAAAAGACGCAGATCCAGGTCTACAAATATGAGCAGCCCAACGGGGTGGTGAGCTATTCGGATCGCTCCCCCCTGGAGGGAAAATACGAGGTGCTGGTGTTTGAACACTGCTTCGCCTGTGACCCCGCCTCCCCCATCGACTGGCACCACACCGGCCTCTATGTGCAGGACTACGCCGCCACCATCCAGGCCGCCGCCCGGGCCTACCGGGTCGAGCCGGCCCTGATCCGCGCCCTGATCCACGCCGAGTCTGCCTTCAACCCCATGGCGGTATCGCGCAAGGGGGCCATGGGGCTCACCCAGCTGATGCCGGGCACGGCGCGCGATCTCGGGGTGGGAGATGCCTTCCTCGCCGAGCAGAACATCTTCGGCGGAGTCAAATACCTCTCTGGCTTGCTGCGCCAGTACAATGGCGATATGCGACTGGCGACCGCCGCCTACAACGCAGGGCCGGGCGCCGTCGATCGCCACAAGGGGGTCCCCCCCTACGCCGAGACCCGCGCCTATGTCGAGCGCATCGCCCTGCTCTACCAGCGCTATCGGGACGCCCTCGGCAGCCGCAACCACCTGTAAAAAACGCACCCCGAGGGGTGCGTCTTACGGAGATACACGTTTAAGAGAGGGCTTAATCCTTGCTGGCCACGGCGCGATAGGCCAGGGCACCGATGATCCCGCCGACAATGGGGGCAACCCAGAACAACCACAGCTGGCTTACCGCCCAGTCACCCACAAACAGGGCCACGCCGGTGCTGCGTGCCGGGTTGACCGAGGTGTTGGTCACCGGGATCGAGATGAGGTGGATCAGGGTCAGGCACAGGCCAATGGCGATCGGTGCGAAGCCGGCCGGGGCACGCTCGTCGGTGGCCCCCATGATGACAAACAGGAAGAAGGCGGTCATCACCACCTCGCACACCAGGGCTGCGGTCAGGCTGTAGCCACCCGGAGAGTGCTCACCATAACCGTTGGAGGCAAAGCCCGCCGCCACGTCGAAGCCGGCCTGGCCACTGGCGATAACGTAGAGTACGCCGCCGGCCAGCACGCCGCCGATCACCTGGGCGGCGATATAGGGCAGTACCTTGGAAGCCGGGAAGCGGCCACCGGCGAAGAGGCCGACGGTAACGGCCGGGTTGAGGTGACAACCGGAGATGTGCCCGATGGCATAGGCCATGGTCAGCACGGTGAGGCCGAAGGCGAGGGCGACCCCGAGCAGGCCGATCCCCACATCGGGAAAGGCAGCCGCCAGCACGGCACTGCCACAACCCCCCAGCACCAGCCAGAAGGTCCCCATCAATTCCGCAGCATACGATTTCATTGTGTTCTCCTCATCTGTTGTGAGCCGGCCTGCGGGGCCGACACCGGGCGCATTATGTAAATCAGGCGCCATTTGGCTAGTCTGCGCTCGCGAGATGACAATTGTGATTAAAGTCACAACTCAATGATTAACAATCATATTTTTCCAAGAGAACAAAAAAGAGCCTCTCGGCTCTTCTCTGATCACACGACAGTTTTTGACAAAAAACTCAACGGTAGCGACCTCCCGTGGCTCCCCTGACCCGACCGGCCATGCGGATCAGGCTCTGGCGGGTGTGCAGGTGGCACAGGGCGATGGCCAGCGCGTCGGCAGCATCCGCCTGGGGAGTGCCCGGCAGCTTGAGCAGGTGCTTGACCATGTGTTGCACCTGGCTCTTGTCGGCCCCCCCCGTGCCCACCACCGCCTGCTTGATCTGGGTCGGCGAATACTCGCTCACCGGCAGGCCGGCATTGACCGCCGCCACGATGGCGCTGCCGCGGGCCTGGCCGAGCTTGAGGGCCGAGTCGGCGTTGCGGGCCATGAAGACCCGCTCGATGGCAAACTCGGCCGGCGCGAACTGGGTGATGATCTCGCTCACCCCGTCGTAGACCTGCTTGAGACGGCTCGGCAACTCACCCAGATCGGTGCGAATGCAGCCCGATCCCAGGTACTCCGCCTTGCCGCCCACCACCCGGATCACCCCATACCCCGTGATCCGCGACCCCGGATCGATTCCCAAAATAACGCTCATCGACTCACATAGATTGAACTGCAATGGGCGCCACCATAGCAGAGTTGGCCCACCTTGGCGCGCTCAGCCTTGCCCCAGCCAATCACGCAGCACCGCCTCCCGGTCCCCATCCAGGGCCGGCGAGGCGCGCCCGTAGCATACCGGGGTGGCCGACAGATGGAGCGGGTTGGCCAGGGTGGGCAAGGATTGTTCGCCGCGCTGCACCTGCTGCACCCAGCCGCGTACCGCCCCCTGCTCGAGGGCAAACAGGGCATCCAGGGTGAGGATGGGGCCACCCGGCACCCCGACCGCCTCCAGCATGGCACTCCACTCGGCGCTGCCGCGCGCCAGCAACCGCTCGGCAATCAGGGCGTTGAGCCGGTGACGCTGGCGCACCCGGGCGGCGTTAGTGGCAAAGTCCGGGTCCGTCGCCCACCCGGGTTCCCCCAACAGGGCCGCCAGGGCGGCAAACTGGCCGTCGTTACCCACCGCCAGGATGAGATGGCCATCACTGGTGGGATAGACGTCGTAGGGGACGATATTGGGGTGGCCGTTGCCAAGGCGCCCGGGCGCCCGACCGGTGGCGAGATAGTTCATCGCCTGGTTGGCCAGCACCGCCACCGACACGTCGAGCAGGGCCAGATCGATCTGCTGCCCCTCCCCGGTCCGCTCCCGGTGACGCAGGGCCGCCTGGATGCCGATGGTGGCGTAGAGGCCGGTGAGGATGTCGACGAGCGCCACCCCCACCTTGACCGGCCCGCCGCCGGGCACCCCATCGGGTTGACCCGTGATGCTCATCAGCCCCCCCAGCCCCTGGATCAGCAGATCGTAACCGGGTCGCCGGGCCCAGGGCCCGTCCTGGCCAAAGCCGGTGATGGAGCAGTAGATGAGCTCTGGGCGGCGGGCCTTGAGGCTCGGGTAATCGAGGCCAAAGCGTGCCAGCCCCCCTACCTTGAAGTTCTCGATCACCACGTCGGCCCGGTCCACCAGGGCCAGCAGGGTGTCTCTGTCGCGCGCCAGATCCAGGGCGATGGAGCGCTTGCCCCGGTTGGTCGCGTGAAAGTAGGCCGCCTCCCCCGCCACCAGCTCGGGGGGCCCCCAGTGGCGGGTGTCATCACCGCGCCCCGGGGCCTCCACCTTGACCACGTCGGCGCCGAGATCGGCGAGCAGCTGGCTGGCCCAGGGGCCGGCCAGCACGCGGCTGAGATCCAGCACCCGCACTCCGGCAAGGGGCCCCATCACTCGAACGCCTGCAGACCGGTCTGGGCGCGCCCGAGGATCAGGGCGTGAATGTCGTGGGTCCCCTCGTAGGTGTTGACCGCCTCCAGATTCATCAGGTGGCGGATGACGTGGAACTCGTCGCTGATGCCGTTGCCCCCGTGCATGTCGCGGGCGACGCGGGCTATCTCCAGCGCCTTGCCGCAGCCGCTGCGCTTGATAAGCGACACCAGCTCCACCGGGCAGCGCCCCTCGTCCATCAGGCGCCCGGCGCGCAGGCAGCCCTGCAGGCCGAGGGCAATCTCGGTCTGCATGTTGGCGAGCTTGAGCTGAAACAGCTGGGTGGCGGCCAGCGGGCGGCCGAACTGCTGGCGATCCAGCCCGTACTGGCGGGCGGCGTGCCAACAGAACTCGGCGGCACCGAGCGCCCCCCAGGCGATGCCGTAGCGCGCCTTGTTCAGACAGCCGAACGGCCCCTTGAGGCCGCTCACCCCGGCCAGCCGGTTGGCCTCCGGCACCAAGACCCGATCCATCACGATTTCACCTGTGATGGAGGCGCGCAGGGAGAACTTGCCCTCGATCTTGGGGGCCGAGAGCCCGGCCATCCCTTTCTCCAGCACGAAGCCGGTGATTTCGCCCTCCAGCTTGGCCCACACCACGAAGAGATCGGCGATGGGGGAGTTGGTGATCCACATCTTGTTGCCGGTGAGCAGATAGCCGCCCTCGACCCGCTCGGCGCGGCTCTTCATAGAGCCGGGATCGGAACCTGCATCCGGCTCGGTGAGGCCAAAGCAGCCCACCAGCTCGCCCCGGGCCAGTCCCGGCAGCCAGCGCTGACGCTGGGCCTCGTCCCCATAGGCGTGGATCGGGTGCATCACCAAGGAGGATTGCACGCTCATGGCCGAGCGGTAGCCGCTGTCGACCCGCTCCACCTCCCGGGCAATAAGGCCGTAGGCCACATGGTTGACCCCGGCGCAGCCATACTGCTCCGGCAGGGTGGCGCCGAGCAGCCCCAGCTCGCCAAACTCGTTCATGATGGTGCGGTCAAACTGCTCGCGACGGTTGGCCTCCAGCACCCTTGGCATCAGCCGCTCCTGACAGTAGTCGCGGGCTGCGTCGCGGATGAGCCGCTCCTCGTCGCTCAGCTGGTCGTCGAGAAAGAAGGGATCTTGCCAATCGAAGGGGGTACGGGCCATGGGGCGCTCCTTGCCGGGGGAAAAAGAGGTGATGAAATAACCACGCCTCCATTCTACCGGGCCCCCTTTATGAAACAATCCCTTAACACTTGAGCAGGCGATAGAGGGTGGAGCGGCTGATGGCAAGGCGTCTTGCCGCCTCGCTCAGGTTGCCTCCGCAGGCGGCCAGTGTCGCCTCGGCCTGGCTGCGCCGCCCCTCGGCCAGGGTGAGAGCCGGGCGTTCCCGGGTCACTGGCAAGGTGAGGTGACAGGGGGCAATCTGGGCCGCCCCGTCGGCCAGCACACAGGCCACCTCCAGCACCTGCTTGAGCTGGCGCACGTTGCCTGGCAAGGGATGAGCCAGCAGCTGCGCCTCGGCATCCGGCGCGAGCCCCATCCCCGGCTCCATCTCGGCCAGCAGGCGCCCTATCAGCTCACGCCGGGCCGGCACAGACCACTCCCGCAAGGGAGGGATCCTGTGGTGCCAGCCACAGAGGCGGTAGTAGAGATCCTCGCGAAACTGGCCACTCGCCACCATCTCCTTGAGACCGCGGTGACTCGCCGAGACCAGCCAGAAGTCCACCGGCTCGGGACGGGTGCCGCCGACCGGGGTGACGGCGCGCTCCTGCAATACCCGCAGCAGCCGGGTCTGGGCCGACAGCGGCAGCTCGCCGATCTCGTCGAGCATCAGGATGCCGCCGTGGGCGGCGCGCAGGTAACCCTGGCTCCCCTGGCTGCGGGCACCACTGAAGGCCCCACCCAGATAGCCAAAGAGTTCGGCCTCCACCAGATCCGCCGGCAGGGCACCACAGTTGACGCACACCAGGGGGCCGACGGCGCGCGCCGAGGTGCGGTGCAGTTCGCGCACCAGATGCTCCTTGCCGCTGCCGGTCTCCCCCTCGATCAGCAAGGGGATGCCACGGGCCAGCATGCGTTGTGCCACCCGTTCGGGGGCGGCCCGGCCGGCACCGGCCGGGCGGGCCTGGGCCTGCTCCAGGGGATGACACTCGAGCCAGCGCCGCCCCGCCCGGTTGGCACCGAGCAGCTCCCCATCCTCCCCCAGCAGCAGGCGCGCCGACCAGGGGCTCTGGGGCTCGAGATCGAGCAGCCGTCCGGGTCGTCCCGCCAGCAGGGCGTTCTCCAGTGTCATGGCGAGCAGGCGCACGGTACCGAGCATGTCGTGGCCATGGCCCCCCGCCTCGGAGGAGAGATCGAGCACCCCGACCGTGTTGCCATCCGGCCCGAGCAGGGGAATGGCACTGCAACCGAGGAAGCGGTGGCGCTCGAAGAAGTGTTCGCCCCCCAGCACCTGCACCTCGCCCCCCTCGCACAGGGCGGTACCGATGGCGTTGGTCCCCTTGCTCGCCTCCCCCCAGCAGGCGCCCGGTTGCAGAAAGACCCGCTCGGCCTGGCGCTCAAACAGCGGGCTGCCGCCCGCATCGAGGATAGCCCCCTGGGTGTCGCACAGGAGCAGCCGGCAGGGACGCCCGGCCTGGAGCTGCTCGAACAGGGGCAAGACGTAGCGGCGAAAACAGTCGACCAGGTCACGCCCCCCTTCGAGACGGGCCGAGAGCTCGCCGCGCGCCAGCAGATCGAGCTCGGCCTCGTTCCCCGGTTGCAGGCCCATCTCCCGGCAACGCAACCAGGAGCGGCGAATGGGATCGGACGGGGCGGGGTAACTCATGGGGCCTCCTTGCGACTGTAGCGAAACGAGACAGGGCCGTGCGACAGGTGTCGCACCCCGATACAGGGCGCGGGCAGCAGAGCCCCGCACATCTGCCACACCATACGCCGGTGCCCTCCATTTTGTTACGTTTTTTTAACTTTTCATCCGGGTGTCGCGCCCCTGGCACACCCCTTGCGTTGGCAGCCCTCACCCGCAGCGCGGGCCACACACGGACTGAATACACAAGGAGACACACCATGATCTATGCCGCTCCCGGTCAAACCGGCTCCCTCGTCAGCTTCAAATCCCGTTACGACAACTTCATCGGTGGTGACTGGGTGGCGCCGCGCGCCGGCCGCTATTTCGAGAACGTCTCGCCGGTCGATGGCCGCGTCTTCTGCGAGGTGGCCCGCTCCGACGCCGCCGACATCGAGCTGGCGCTGGATGCGGCCCACAAGGCGTTCGCCAGCTGGAGCAAGACCAGCGTCACCGAGCGCAGCAACCTGCTGCTGCGCATCGCCGATCGCATCGAGCAAAACATAGAGCGGCTCGCCATCGCCGAGACCTGGGAGAACGGCAAGGCGGTGCGCGAGACCCTGGCCGCCGACCTGCCCCTGGTGGTGGATCACTTCCGCTACTTCGCCGGCTGCATCCGCGCCCAGGAGGGTTCGGCCGCCGAACTGGATCAGAACACCGTCAGCTACCACTTCAAGGAGCCCATCGGGGTGGTCGGCCAGATCATTCCCTGGAACTTCCCGCTGCTGATGGCGGCCTGGAAGCTGGCCCCGGTGCTGGCGGCCGGCTGCTGCAGCGTGCTCAAGCCCGCCGAGCAGACCCCGGTCACCATCATGCTGATGATGGATCTCATCAAGGACATACTGCCCCCCGGCGTGGTCAATGTGGTCAACGGCTTCGGCGCCGAGGCGGGCCAGGCGCTCGCCACCAGCGACCGGATCCAGAAGCTGGCGTTTACCGGCTCCACCGAGGTGGGGGCCCACATCCTGCGCTGCGCCGCCGACAGGCTCATTCCCTCTACCGTGGAGCTGGGTGGCAAGTCCCCCAACATCTACTTCGCCGACGTGATGGACCACGAGAGCAACTACATCGACAAGGCGGTGGAAGGGATGCTGATGACCTTCTTCAACCAGGGCGAGGTGTGCACCTGCCCCTCCCGTGCCCTGGTGCATGAGAAGATCTACGACGACTTCATGGACAGGGTGCTGGCCCGCGCCCGCACCATAGTCCAGGGCAACCCCCTCGACACCACTACCCAGGTGGGCGCCCAGGCGTCCCGCGAGCAGTTCGACAAGATCCTGAGCTACATGGAGATCGGCCGCGGCGAAGGGGCCAAGATGCTGCTGGGCGGCGGTGCGGCCACAGTGAGCGGGCTGGAGGGAGGCTTCTACATCCAGCCCACCATCTTCTTTGGTCAGAACAGGATGCGGGTGTTCCAGGAGGAGATCTTCGGCCCGGCCCTCGGGGTCACCACCTTCAAGGACGAGGCGGATGCCCTGGCCATTGCCAACGACACCCGGTACGGCCTGGGGGCAGGCCTGTGGACCCGCGACAGCAACCTGGCCTGGCGCATGGGGCGCGGCATCCAGGCCGGCCGGGTCTGGGTCAACTGCTACCACGCCTACCCGGCCCACGCGGCCTTCGGCGGCTACAAGAAGTCGGGGATCGGCCGCGAGACCCACAAGATGATGCTGGACCACTACCAGAACACCAAGAACCTGCTGGTGAGCCACGACATCAACCCCCTCGGCTTCTTCTAAGGCGGTGGTGAATGCACGAGGGCGCCCCGGGGCGCCCTCTCTTATGCCCGCTCGCCGCCGAGCTGCTGGCGGTAGCGCTGGGGGGCGCAGCCCTGCTCGCGCTGGAACATGGCGATAAAGGCCGAGGTGGAGGTGTAACCGAGGCGCCAGGCGATCTCCTGCACCGGCATGTCGCCACGCAGCCAGGCCAGGGCCTTGACCATGCGCAGCCGGGTGCGCCACTGCCCCAGGCTCATGCCGAGCTCCTTCTGGCAGCGCCGTGCCAGGGTGCGCTCCGTGGTATGCAACGACGTGGCCCACTCGGCCAGGGTGCGGTTGTCCTCCGGCGCCGCCTGCAGGGCCGCCAGCAAGGGGGCGAGCAGGCGATCGCGGCTCATGGGCAGGTAGCTCGGCTGACAGCGGGTGCGCGCCAGCTTCTCGATGAAGAGCTCGGCCTGACGCCTGTCCCACTCCTCCCGGGTGTGGCCGACCCGGCGCTGGGTGAAGTCGTCGAGCAGGGCGCGCAGCAATGGGGTGAGGGAAAGCAGCACAGGCTCCCCCGGCAGGCACCTGGCCAGCTCGTGGCTCACGTAGATGGAGGTGTAGTCCAGGGTCTGCTCGTTATAGGCGGAGTGAGGCACATCCGCCGGCACCCAGATGAGGTAATCGGGCGGGGCCACCAGCCGCTCTCCGGCCACCTCCACCACCATGATGCCGAGGCTGATGAGGCTGAGCTGGCCCCAGGGATGAGCGTGCTCGGCGCAGGCGTTGCCCCCCTGGATCTGGCTGTAGCGAAAGTAGAGGGGCTGAGGGGGAGTGAGCTGGCGATCCTGCTCGGCCAGGGTGAGGGTCCCCATAAGAATGTCCCAAAGCGGTTATTGGATGTCTTATTTACGCTACTTGTTTCATAAAAGACAAGACTAGACTCCCTCTGTTCCATCGAGGAGTCCCTATGTCTCAACTCTTTCCCCTGCTCGCCGTCCTCATCTGGGCGGCCAATACGGTGGTCTCCAAGGCCGCGGCAGGCCTTATCGATCCGGCCGCCATCTCGTTTTATCGCTGGGTGGTCGCCGCCCTGGCGCTCTCCCCCTTCTGTCTGCCGCTCTTGTGGCGCCGCCGTGGAGAGCTGCGCCCCTGGCTCGGCAAGCTGCTGATCCTGGCGGCCCTTGGCATGGTGCTCTACCAGTGCATCGCCTACTACGCGGCGCACCAGACCTCAGCCACCAACATGGGGGTGATCGGCTCCCTCATTCCCCTGCTGACCGTGGTGCTGGGCGCCCTCTTCTTCGGCCATCGCCCCGGCCACCGGGCCGTGGTGGGCGTGCTCGTCTCCCTGTTCGGGGTGCTCTGGCTGCTCGGTCAGGGACAGCCTCTGGCCCTGCTGCACGCCGGCATCAACCCGGGGGACGGGCTCATGCTGCTCGGCACCACCAGCTACGCCCTCTATGGCCTCTTGCTGCGCCGCTGGCAGCCCCCCTTCGGCCCCTGGCTCAACCTCTACCTGCAGGTGCTGCTGGCGGTGCTGCTGCTGGTTCCGGTGGCGGCCAGCGCCGACTCTCTGGTCATCCCGCAAGATGCCATGGGCCTGGTGCTGTTCGCCGGCATCGCCTCCTCCCTGTTTGCCGCCTACTGCTGGATGCGGGGGCTGGCTACCCTGGGTCCGGAGCGCACCGCCATCTTCATGAACCTGATGCCCCTGTGCACGGCCCTGATGGCCACCCTGAGCCTGGGTGAGCCGGTGCACGGCTACCACCTGCTGGGCGGGGGACTCATCTTGAGCGGCGTCGTCTTGAGCCAGTACCGGCCGCGCCGGCCCCGGCTTGCCACCTCATGAAAAACGGGAGCCGATGGCTCCCGCTTGCTTACAGATCCTTGCGCCAGCGATAGCGCCGCTCGGGGCGGCCACGCTGACCATAGTTGAGCTCCACCTCCAGCCGGTCCTCCGACTCCAGGTACTCCAGGTAGCGGCGTGCCGTGGTGCGGCTTAAAGAGAGGCGCAGGGAGACGGTATCCGTGGTGAAGGTGTGATCCGGCTCACCGGCCAGCAGGTCGAGCACCTGGCGCAAGGTGATGGCGTCGATCCCCTTGGGGGTGTCGCGGCTCTCTCGCGGGCGCCCCTTGCCGAGCAGACGGTCGAGATCCCCCTGATCCAGGTGGCGGCGCTCGGCCAGCCGGCGGCACAGCGCCTGCACCTCGGCCAGGCTCTGCTGGATGCGCGACAGGCGCAGGGGCTTGATGATGTAATCCTGCACCCCCAGATTGAGGGCGCGCTGGATGCTGGCCACATCGCTGGCGGCGGTGACCATGATCACCTGGCTGTCGATGCCCCGGGCGCGCAGGCTGGCGACCCACTCCAGACCCGAGCCATCGGGCAGGGAGACATCCACCAGCAGCAGCTGGATCGGGGTGGCGTTGAGCATCTGCTCTGCCTCGGCCAGGGTCTCGGCCCTGCCCAGCAGGCTAAAACCGGGGCGATTGGCGACGAGTTCGGCCAGGATGGCGGCGATGCGCGGATCATCTTCGATGATGAGGCTGGTTATTGACTCCATGTCTTACACTAGTTGTTCTTTATCGAGATAAATGCCGAACAGTGTGGTTCGGGCAGCGGTGCGCCGCCATTCTATCACACCCCCGTGACGCTCGGCCGTCTCCTTGACCAGAAACAGCCCCACCCCGTGATCGCCACTCTGACGGCTCACTCCGTATTCGAACAGGTGATCGGCGAGCGCCTCATCGACCCCGGCGCCGCTGTCTTCGACCTCGATCACCAGACGCCGCCCCTGATCGTCGAGCGAGAGCAGCACCCTGGGCGTGACCCGCTCCCGGTTGGCCCGGGCGGCGCGAATGCCGTTGTCGAGCAGGTTGCCGATGAGGGTGATGAGATCCGCCGACACCGAGACCGGGTACTCCTCCAGATGGGAGTCGGGGTCGAGCTCGAGGCGCACCCCCAGCTCCCGGGCCCGGCTGAACTTGCCGAGGATAAGGCCGGCCACCGGCTTGTCCTGCACGGCGCGCAGCAGATCCCCGAGCAGCACCTGGCACTCGTCGTTCTCACGCTGGATAAGCTCCACCGCCTGGCTCACGTGGCCCAGTTGCAAGAGTCCGGAGAGGCTGCTCAGCTTGTTGGCAAACTCGTGGGTCTGCATGCGCAGCAGCTCCGCATACTGGCGCAGGTGGGTCACCTGGGAGGCGAGGCTGCCGGCCGCCTCGGGGCGGCTGAAGATAAGCAGGCGGGCCCCACCGTGGCCTATCTGTTGCAGCCGGCCGACGAAGCTCTCCCCGTGCACCTGAAACTGGATCTCCCCTTCCGCCCGGCTCAGGCTCGCCGCCAGACAGGGCACCAGGGGGGCCAGGGGTTGCCCCACCAAGGACTGGCGCCCCGGTCCCGGCAGGCGCAACTGGTAGAAGGCGGCGCTGTTGAGCATGCTCACCCGTCCCTCTCGGTCGATGGCGATGATCCCCTCCTGAATGCTCTCGAGCACCAGCTCCTGCTCCACGAAGCGCCGCGCTATGGTCTCGGGCTCCAGATCGAGCAGGGTACGCTTCAGGCGCCGCTGGATCCCGAGTGCCAACAAGAGCCCGGCCCCCAGCAGGGAGAGGATGGCCCCCACCACCAGGGAGAGGCGCTCCATATAGACCGCCTCCACCCGCTTCATCAGATAGCCCACCACCACGGTGCCGATGGGGCGACCGTCGGCACCGAGCACAGGGGAGAAGCAGCGAATGGCCGGCCCCAGGGTGCCCACGTCCCGCGAGCAGTAACTCTGACGGCCGTGCAGGGCATACCAGATATCCTCCCCGCGAAAACGTCCTCCTACCAGCGCCGGGTTGGGGTGGCTCAGGCGAATGGCGTGGCGATCGGTCACCACCATGTAGGCCGCATCGGTGCGGGCGCTGAGCCCCTCTATGTAGTCGCGCAGGGTGGCATCCTGCCCCCGTTGCAGGGCCACCACCACCCGCTCGTCACCGGCCAGTATGCGGGCCAGCTCGCTCCCCTTCTCCTCCAGGTTATTCTCGACCAGATGACGGATGAAGAGGGCCAGCAGGGTCCCCAGCACCAGGAGCAGCAGCAGGGAGACCGACAGGGAGAGAAGCAGAACCTGATGGCGCAGTTTCATGGGATGCCCTTGCATGTCAGCGAAGTGCCCAATAATGGGGGCGCCACCAGGCCCGGTCAATGAGGGGGGCCGGATCCCCGTCAAACTCGGCCAGCCCCTCGGCGCGGGCCGCCAGGGCCACGGCGCTCGCCACGGCGCGGGCTACCTCGCCCACCTGCTCGATGGGGGGCAGCAGCCGACCCGCCTCCAGGGGATAAGCCCCCACCGCCTCCACGGCCGCCAGCAACATGCCGTCGCTGATGCGCCGCGCCTTCACCGCGGTGGCACCAAGGCCGATGCCGGGGAAGACGTAGACGTTGTTGCACTGGGAGACACTGCGCAGGCTCTCTCCCACCGGTACCGGGGCAAAGGGGCTGCCGGTGGCGATCAGGGCGCGCTCGCCGCTCGCCTCCCACACCTGCTGCGGGGTCGCCTCGGCGCTGCGGGTGGGGTTGGAGAGTGGCAGGATCACCGGCCGCTCGTTCACCGCCCCCATCGCCTCGAGCACGGCGCGGGTGAAGAGCCCCCCCTGACCGCTCACCCCGATGAGCACACCGGGGCGCAGGCGCTGGATCACCGCCGCCAGATCGCCACTGGCCTCTTCCGGGGGGCGGACGAAGGGGCGTTGGCCCGGGGTCAGCTCGGCTCTGTCGCGGCTCACCACTCCCTCCTGATCGAACAGCCAGATGGTGTCACTGCCACCGGCCAGTTGCGCCAACATGGCGGCGATGCCGCAACCGGCGGCGCCGGCGCCCACGATCAGCACAGGGGTACCGGCCAGGGCCCGTCCCGCCTGGCGCAGGCCCGCCAGCACACAGGCCGAGGTGACGGCCGCCGTGCCCTGGATATCGTCGTTGAACATGCACAGCTCATCCCGGTAGCGGGCCAGCAGGTTGGCGGCGTGCTTGCCGGCAAAGTCTTCGAACTGCAACACCACCTGGGGCCAGCGGCGGCGAATGGCGGCCACCACCTTGTCCATGAAGTGGTAGTAGGTCTCCCCGTCGATGCGCGGCGCCTGCCAGCCGAGGTAGGAGTCATCTTCCAAAAGCTCGGGGTTATTGGTGCCCACATCGACGCACAGGGGCAGGGTGCGGGCCGGGTCTATGCCGCCGGCGGCGCTGTAGAGGGCCAGCTTGCCGATGCAGATCCCCATGCCGCCGATGCCAAGATCGCCAAGCCCCAGCACCCGCTCCCCGTCGGAGATGACGATGACATCCACCTCCTGCTCCACCGAGTCGAAGATGGCATCGAGCTCGTCCCGGTCGTGCCAGGAGAGGTAGAGGCCGTGGCTGCGCAGGTAGAGATCGCTGTGACGCTGGCACGCCTCCCCCACCACGGGGGTGTAGATGATGGGCAAGAGCTCCGGCAGGTGGTGGCGCACCAGGTCGTAGAAGAGCACAGGATTGTCCTCCTGCAGCTGACGCAGCAGCAGATGCTGGTCAAACGGGCTCTGCATGGCCTGCACCAACCGGTGAATACGGCGGCGCTGCTGGGCCAGGGACTCCTCTTTATGGGGCATGCGTCCCATCAGGCCGAGGCGACGACGCTCGGCATAGGGCAGGCTGGTGCCCATCAGGGTGTCGTTCATGTGGGGCTCCTTACACGAACAGAGAGATGAGCAGGGTGGCCAGGATCAGCATGAAGGCGCCGCCGAGCCGTGAGGAGATCTGGGCAAACGGCATCAGCTGCATGCGCCGCGCCGCAGAGAGCACGGCCACATCGCCAGTGCCCCCCATGTTGGCCATGCACAAGCCGCCGGTGATAGCCGCCTCTATGGGGTAGAAGCCGATCATCCGACCCACGATGGCCGCTCCCAGGGCCCCCCCCAGCACGGTGATCAATACCAGCACGAAGTACTGGAGCGAGAAGGCGGCGACCAGCTCGGGGATGCTGGTGTAGGCGACGCCAATCCCCACCAGCAGCGAGGGAGTCAGGTTGGTGACCACAAACTGGTACCAGTCGGCGGCGGCCTCCTCGAAGCGACGAGGCAGAAGACCGCTCACCTTGATGACGGCTACCGCCAGGATCATCAGGGCGAAAGGATGCATGGGAATAAACTTGCCGAGCAGAGAGCCGAGCACAAACATGCTCGAGCTGATGAAGAGGCCGATGCCGAGGCTCTCGAGGGTCGGGGTGCGGCTCGCCTCCTCGGCGGTGGCGCTCTCCTCGCGGATCATCAGGCGACCGTTGCCGGTAAGGCTCGGGAATCGGCGACCCAAGCGGGCCAACAGGCTACCGACCAGGATCGCCAGGGTGTTGGCGATGACCACCGCCGGCACCATGCGCGAGAGCAGCTCGGCGCTGGAGAGGTGCATGGGCCCGGAGAGGATCTCGACCAAGGGAACGGCCCCCGCCCCCATGCCACCGCCCATGATGGGCAAACCGATGAGCAGCACCGCATTCTTGAAGCCGTAACCAAGCAAGGCACCGGCCAGGCCGACGGCCAGCAGGGCCACCGCCACACCGCCGAGGATCACCGGCAGATAACGCATGGCGGCATTTTTCAGCAGGGCTCGGCTCATGCCAAACACGGAGCCGGTCACCAGGCTGGCGATGAAGAAGTTGAGAAAGCCCCCCTCCTTCATGAAGTTGGTGATGACCGCCCCCGCCTCGGCGGGGAGGAGGTGGTATTCAAACAGAGCGGCACCGCCGAAAATGGCGAGTATGGTGCCGCCTCCCAAGTATTCACGCACCGGGGGGATACGCTCGCCGAGCTCGGTCAGCAGGGTACCGAGTACGAACATGAGCGCCAGGGCGCCCACCATGCCAAGAGGCAGAGAGCCATTCCAGCCGGCGTAGAGTACGCAGGCCGAGAAACCGAAGAAGAGCTGCATCGGCATGCCGGCGATCTGCCAGTTGCCGAGGGCGGTGGGGGTAGCGAGGTTTTTCATTGTTATGCTCCAGCACTGTGTGTGATCGGGCACACTCTAGGGATGCAGGCTCCTCCTGTCGGTTAACTCCCCGCCAAAGCCAAATAAAATCATTGAAACCTTTAACGCCAAGCCGCCCCTCTCCAAGGGGGTATCCGTGACCCCCGTCACAAAACCATTTACTTAGCGTGCTAACNNGTTAGCACGCTAAGTAAATGGAGTCCCCCATGGATCACTCTCTCGAACGCCTGCGCGAACTCTCTCTGGCCGAACGCCTCGGTCGTCTCTACCGTCTGTGGGGGCGAGTGGCCGATCAGGAGTTGTTGCCCCTCGGCCTCACCTACCCCCGCTGGACCGCGCTCTGGAAGCTCAAGCGTCTGGGCGATCACATCAGCCAGAAGAGTCTGGCCGATGCCCTCGAGATCGAGGTTGCCTCCCTGATGCGAACCCTGGGTCAGCTCGAAGAGCAGGGACTGGTGAACCGCCACTGCTGCCGCGAGGACAAGCGCGCCCGTATCGTCAGCCTGACCGATGCCGGCCTTGAGCTGCTCGCCCAGATGGAGCAACGCATCATGCAGGCCCGTCACGATCTGCTCGGGAGCGTCGATGAGGCCGAGCTGACCCGCTTCGAGCTGACCCTGGGCAAGATCACCGAGAACGCCCTGGCCCGCCTGGCCAGACACAATCAGCAGGGGTCGCAACAAGATGACACCTGATCAGCAATTTGCCCGTTGGGTGAAGGGGGGCGCCATCGCCTTTGCCCTGCTGTTTGCCTACTTCCTGCTGGCCGATCTCAAGATGCCCCTGACTCCCCAGGCCATGGCCACCCGCGGTGTAGTCAAGGTCGCCCCCCAGGTCAGTGGGCGGCTGATGGCCGTCCATGTGCGCAATAACCAGAGCGTGCACAAAGGCGATCTGCTGTTCGAGCTCGATCCTGCCCCCTTCCGGCTGGCGGTCGAGCAGGCCCAACTGGCCCTGGAGCAGGCCAGACAGGAGAACGCCAGGCTCGATGCCAACATAGCCGCCGCCGACGCCGATCTGAGTGCGGCAAACACCCGCTACCAACTGGCCGAGCGTCAGGCGCGCCGGGTCAATGCCCTCTATGAGCGCCACCTCATCGCCCAGCAACAGAAAGAGGATGCCGATGGGGCGCTGCGCACGGCACAAGCCGCCCTGGAGGCAAGCCAGGCCACCCTGGTCCAGCTCAAGGTGAGTCGCGGCGAATCGGGCGAGGCCAACCTGCGCCTGCGCCAGGCACATAACAATCTGGAGCGGGCCACCCTCAACCTGGCCTACAGCAGGGTGAGCGCCGAGCAAGATGGGGTGGTCACCAACCTGCAGCTGGAGCAGGGGGCCTACGCCGCCGCCGGCAGCCCGCTGCTGGCACTGGTGGCCGATCAGCTGGAGGTGATCGCCGATTTTCGCGAGAAGGCACTGCGCGGTGCCGAGCAGGGAGACAGGGCACTGGTGGTCTTCGATGGCAGGCCGGGCAGCCTCTATCCGGCCCATATCGACAGCCTGGATGCCGGGGTGAGCGCCGGCCAGTTCGACGCCAACGGCCAGCTCGCCACCCCGACCCAGTCGGATCGCTGGGTGCGGGATGCCCAGCGACTGCGCCTGCGCCTGCATCTCGATGAGGTGGCGCAGACCCGGCTCCCCTCCGGGGCGCGAGCCACCGTACAACTGCTCCCCGAGAACCCCCTGCTCGCCCTGCTGGCCAGGGCCCAGATCACCCTGATCAGCCTGCTGCACTACATCTACTGATAACCGGCCGCCACCCCGTCGATGCGAGGCTGGCGGCTCGAGGAGTCTGCATGTCTTTCACCGCCCCCCTCAGCGGGGATCAACTGCGCCGCTGCCTGCGTATCGCCAGCGGTGCCACCCTGGGGTTTCTCCTGTGCAAGGTGATGAACTGGAACTATGGGGTCTTCTTCACCGTGACCCCCATGCTGCTGCTGGGCACTGTGCCCATCCTCAATCGCCAGGTGACGCTGCAACTGCTGGCGGCGCCCCTGGTCAGCACTCTGGAAGTGGGCCTGCTGGGGGGGATCTTCGGCGGCTATCCCCTGCTCATGACCCCCATCGTCTTTGGGTTGTTTCTCTACCGCTTTGCCTGCATGTCGAGGGGCAACCTGTTTCTCTTTGGCGCCAACGGTGTCCTGATCCTCAGCATCATGCTCCACTTCGCCAGCTACCCCGGCACGGATCTCAACGACCTCTTCCTGAGCACCCTGATGGGCAATGCCTTCTCGGCCATGGTCGCCTGGCTGCTGGTCTCACTCTTTCCCGACAGCGAGCCACCGGCAAGCCCGGCGCCGGCGCCCAAGCCTTCCCACCGTCTGCGTCATGAGGCGCTGCTGGGTGCCACCCTGGCCACCCTCTCCTTCGTGGTGTTTCAGATCTGCGATCTGAGCGACTCCATGTCGGCCCAGGCCACCACCCTGATGCTGCTCTTTCCCATGAACTGGAATGGCGCCCTCACCTATGCCCGCAAGCGGGCCCTGGGCACCCTGCTCGGGGTCGGCGTGGGACTGGGGATGCAACTGCTGCTCTATGACTGGTCGGGAGTACTACTGCTGGTCACCCCCCTGCTCTGGCTGGGGTGCATGGTGCTGGCCAGGATCCACGTAGGCGAAGGGGGATCCGGCATCGGTTTCGGGGCTCTCTCCACCCTCGGCATCCTTTTTGGGCAATATCTCTCACCCAATCGGGATCTGGTCTTCAGCGCCCTCTATCGAGTCAGCAGTATTGGTGTGGCCATAGTGGTCACCCTGGCTCTGTGTTATCTATTACACCAACTGCTAAACCGATTTGAGGCGACGCGATATGGCACCCAGGCCTGAACATTTATTCCCGTAGTAACAGATCAATATTTTCTGCCGTCAACATTGGCTCGTCATGATCATATTCAGTATGAGGTTCCATCACCGTCTCGACGTCACTTAGCAGCGCGTCAATAATGAGCTCGCTCGGTAACATAGCCGTGTATCCTCTGGAGGCCAGAAAGAGGGACCATAAAAAGAGTAGTCGCTCTCTCATATCCACTGCCAGACAAATAGCGCTATTTATTATTGCGCCTGCGCCTCCAGCAGAGATGAGATAAATTATTTCAGCAACGGGGACAGGAAATAGACCAAGGTGGATCCTTTATCTAATGTAATTGCCCACCGGTCACGCCACCTAATATTGCGGACATCTCCTTGGTAAAATTGGCACCTTTTGATGCTCATTCGGCACATAACACGAGAGGGAAGTCGCCTGAAAACGGCTCCATAAGCATCACTGCTGTGAAAACCCTTTCCAGAAAATTATGTAAATAAACAACAAATTTTATTGATCCAGCTCACAAACCCACCTAGGATTGCTCCTGTGACGCAGGTCACACCAACCACAAAGAGGTGAGTTATGTTTGAACATCTGGCAGTGCTTTTCCACCTGAAAGGGGTGACTGACAAGGGTCGTAACGAGAAGGTCGCCTATGCACCGGCAACCCGCAACTACTACTTCCGCTACGGTGCCTGAGCACCACTTTGTTGTAAAATTACAAACATCATGACCGCAGTGCCCACAAGGCACTGACCCGCCCAGGCCTGTTCAGGCCAACCTGAAACTCCACACACAGACGAAAATGGGGCCCAGGGCCCCATTATTTCATTCCATCACCTCAGATCGCGCGATCGAGGTACACCTGGTTATGCACCCCGCTGGCTGGCAGAGGGTGGTGACAGGCCACCTGGTGCCCCTCACCCGCGAGGGCTGGCGCCTCACTGCGGCAGCGCTCGCTCGCGTAGGGACAACGCTGATGGAAGTGGCAACCCGGTGGCGGTGCGATGGGAGACGGCACATCACCGGTGAGCAGGATGCGCTGGCTGCGCCGACGGGGATCCGGCACCGGGATGGCCGAGATGAGCGCCTGGGTGTAGGGGTGACGCGGCGCCTGATAGAGCTCGCTGGCCTCGGCCAGTTCGACCACCCGACCCAGATACATGACGGCGATGCGATCCGAGATGTGCTTCACCACCGACAGGTCGTGGGCGATGAAGATCATGGCAAGATCCATCTCCCGCTGCAGGCTGAGCAGCAGGTTCACGATCTGGGACTGCACCGAGACATCGAGGGCCGAGACCGCCTCGTCACACACCAGCAGCTTGGGCTTGAGGGCGATGGCACGGGCGATGCCGATACGCTGACGCTGACCACCCGAGAATTCATGGGGATAGCGTTCGGCGGCGGTGGCGGGCAGCCCCACCTTCTCGAGCAGCTCGCGCACCCAGAGACGTCGCTCGTCACTGGTGCCCTTGCCGTGGATGATGAAGGGCTCCTCCAGGATCTGACCGACCGTGTGGCGCGCATTGAGCGACTCCATCGGGTCTTGAAAGACGATCTGCATCTCCTGGCGCAACGAGCGCATCTCCCGGGGAGAGAGGGTGGTAATGTCGCGCCCCTCGAAGGTGATGGATCCTGCGGTGGGCTCGAACAATTTGAGCAGGGTGCGCCCCAGGGTGGACTTGCCGCAGCCGGACTCCCCCACCAGGCCAAGGGTCTCGCCCCGGCGCAGGGAGAGGCTGATGCCGTCGACCGCATAGACCTTGTAGTTGCGCTGCAAGAAGCCGCCGCCCATGGCGAAGTGCTGCTTGAGATCCGTGATGGTGAGCAGTGGCTGGGTCATGCTCTCACCTCCTTCCAGTGGTGACAGGCCACGCTGTGATCCCGGGCCAGCAGCTCGATGGCCGGCACCTGACCCACGCACAGCTCGGTGGCATGAGGGCAACGGTTGGAGAAGCGGCAACCGGCCGGCATCTCGGCGAGGGAAGGCACCTGCCCGCGGATGGTCTTGAGCAGGGTCTTGGGCTCGTCTTCGAGGCGCGGAATCGAATCCATCAGGCCATGGGTATAAGGATGGCACGGCCGCTCGAACAGCTCGAACACATCCGCCTGCTCCACGGCCCGGCCGGCATACATGACCACCACCTCGTCACACATCTCGGCGACCACGCCGAGATCGTGGGTGATAAAGAGGATGGCCATGCCATTTTGCTCTTGCAGCTCCTTCATCAGATCGAGGATCTGGGCCTGAATGGTCACATCCAGCGCCGTGGTGGGCTCGTCACAGATGAGCAGGGCCGGCTCGCAGGCCAGCGCCATGGCGATCATCACCCGCTGGCGCATGCCCCCCGACAGGTTATGGGGGTAGTTGCCGTAGCGCCGTTCCGGCTCCGGGATCCCCACCTTGCGCAACATGGCGATGGCCGCCTCCTTGCGCTGGCGCCGATCGTAGTCGGGGCGGTGCAGTTCATACACCTCGGCGAGCTGCTCCCCTATGGTCTTGACCGGGTTCAGGGCCGTCATCGGCTCCTGGAAGATCATCGAGATGCGGTTGCCACGCACCTTGTAGAGCGCCTCGGTGGGCAGATCCAGCAGCTCTTCCCCCTCCAGGCGGATGGAGCCCCCCACCACACGGCCGTGGGGCTTGGGTAACAGCCCCATGACGGCGAGCGAGGTGACGCTCTTGCCACAGCCCGACTCACCGACGATCCCCAGAGTCTGTCCCGGGCGCACCGCGAAGCTGACGCCGTCGAGAACCCTCACACAGCCATCATCGACGCTGAACTCCACCGCGAGGTCACGAACCTCGAGCAGGGGCTTGCTCTGCTCCATGCCCGCCTCCTCAACCATGCTGCCAGCTCTTGTCGACCAGCACGACCGGCTCCAGCGCCTTGCCGGAGGACTTGTCACTCATCACCTCTTTACGCTTGCCCTCGTCGATCCAGAGCAGGCCGCCGGAGCTGTGGGGATAACCGTCCATGGGCCAGTAGAGGAGATCCGGGGTGTTCTTGGTGGCCGGCACGGCGGGCAGCATCACATAGCGCCAGCTGGAGGCGCGCACATAGTTGAGGGCATAGCCGGGTACGAAAATGGCGAGATCATAGATGCGTTGCTGGATCTGGCGCGACAGGTCGGCACGCTTGTCCAGATCGAACTCCTTGCCATAGGCATCGATGAGCGCGTCGAGCGCCTTGTCGGCCACGTTGAAGAAGTTGTTGGTCTGGGGTTTGTTGGCGTTATCCGAGTGGAACGACTCCCAGTACTGGGGATAGAGGCCGCCGCCGCCCCAACCGAGCCAGGCCGCCTCATGCTTCTTCTCCAGCATGGCCTTGAAGCCGGTAGCGCCATCGACCAGGTTGAGCTCGAGATCCAGGCCGGCGCGCTTGGCCTCCTCTTTGAGGAAGCTCAGCCGCTTGGCGTGTTCGGAGACGGTAAAGGTGACCGCCAGGGTGAGGCGCTCGCCCTTGTCATTGACCAGGATGCCGTCCGGTCCCTGCTTGGTGTAGCCGGCCTTGGCGAAGTAGTCACGGGCCTTCTGCACGTCGTAGGCACGCTCCGGCAACGTCATATCGGTGAAGGGGCCAAAACCCGAACCGAAGGTGGTGGCACGCACATAGTCACCGCGCAGCACGGTGGCGATCATCTTGTCCATGTTGATGGCGTGCTCGATGCCGAGGCGCACGTTGAGATCGGCAAGCCGGGGCACGGAAGTGTTCAGGTGCAGCCCCTGGCCACCCTGCTTGGTATCGGTGTAAGCCATCACCTTCTGAATGTAACCCTTGTCGAACTCGGGTCCCTTGGCCTTCTCGTGCCACCAGGTGGGCTGGATCATCTCGAAGCTGTCGAGCTCCCCTTTCAGGAAGTGACGAAACGCTATGTTCTGATCGCGGATCACCTTGACGTGCACCTTGTCGATGTTGAAGCGGTGCTGGAAGAAGCGATCGTCCCTGGCCCACCAATCCTTCTGGCGGCTGAAGGTGACCGATTTTCCCTTCTTCACGTCGCTGATGACGTAGGGGCCCGTGGTCGGGACTATGGCCCAGTTGTACTGCTTCACCCAGTTGGGGGTGAGCTTGTAGAAGTGCTTGGGCTGGGGCCACAGCTCGGTGGTGTTGAGCAGATCCAGCTTGCCCTTGGCACTGCCCGCCTTGACCTTGATGGTGTGCTCGTCAACCTTGCTCACCTCGATCACTTCGGTGGTGTAGTAGTTGTTGAACCAGGGCCCCTTGATGTGGGGCGAGCGCATCATCTCATAGCCAAAGGTGTAATCCTCGGCCACCACAGGTTTGCCATCGGACCACTTGGCGCGCGGATCGAGCCTGAAGTAGACGGTCTGGTTGTCCGGGGCAATCGCCCAGTGAGTGGCCAGCGCCGGGATCGGGTTGCCGGTATTGGGGTGAAAGCTGATGAGCCGCAACTGGTTATCGAGAATAAAGGAGCGGAACGAACCGTTGGAGTCGGGCCCCACGGTGCGGAAAGTGAGCGGGAAGCTGTCCACGTAGAGGTTCAGCGTGCCCCCCTGCCTGGCGTCCGGCGAGGCGAACACGGGATCCGTGTCGTTGGTCTCCCAGGTGAGCCCTTCCGGCAGGGCCTCGGCCCACACCAGAGTCCCGTTCACCAGCAGCAAGAAGCCACCTATCCATTTGATTTTATTATTCATCCTTGAACTCCAGAGCGCCTGGTTGTGGCGCAGCACCAAATTTTGACGAGAGAGGCTTATTCGTAACGGGTGAACTTGCGCGGGTCGAATGCCTCACGCACCGCCTCACCGATGAACGAGACCATGATAAGCACGGCGCTCACCGCCGCCACCACAGAGCTCACGATCCAGATGGCGTCGAGGTTGTTGATCCCCTGGGAGAGCAGCTCACCCCAGCTCGGGGTGGGCGGCGCCAGACCAAAGCCGAGGTAATCGAGCGCAGTCAGGGTCGAGATGTTACCGACCACGGCAAAGGGGGCCAGGGTCACCACCATCACCAGGGTGTTGGGCAATATGTGGTGGAAGATGATGCGCCCGGTCGCGGCACCTTGCGCCCGCGCCGCCATCACGTAGTCACGCGCCCGCTCCTTGTAGGTCAGGGTCCGCATATACCAGGTGATCCCCATCC
The DNA here is from genome assembly GCF_000820105.1 of Aeromonas schubertii. GTDB lineage: Bacteria > Pseudomonadota > Gammaproteobacteria > Enterobacterales > Aeromonadaceae > Aeromonas > Aeromonas schubertii. The sequence goes on from NZ_CDDB01000017.1 coordinate 34,984, forward strand.
AGCCAAACAGCACGTTGATGCCGACGAACAGGCCGAAGTTGGGCTTGGTGAGCGACACCAGGATCATGATGACGTAGAGGAAGGGGACCTGGGACCAGATCTCGATGAAGCGCTGCATCACCAGATCGAAGCGCCCGCCGAGGAAGCCCATCATGCAGCCGACGGCGACGCCGATGACGTAGCTCGCGACCAGGGCGATAAAGGCAAAACCGATGGCGATACGAAAGCCATACACCAGGCGCGCCAGCACGTCTCGTCCGCTGGTGTCGGTGCCGAGGAAGTGGCGATCGAGAAGAGTGGGGGCATAAGGAGGATAGGCATCTTCCTTGAAGTCTTGCTCATAGGGGTTCCAGGGCACAGGGGGCAGCAGCACCCAGTCACCCTGATCCTCGGCGGCCAGCTTGGCCTTGAGCTGGCGATAGTTGGTCTCGTAGTCGTAATCGAGGCCGAAGCGGCTGCCCGGGATCACGTCCCCGTAGGTGGGGAAGTAGAGTTGCCCCTGATAGCTCACCACCAGGGCACGGCTGTTGACCAGCATCTCGGCGGCGCAGGAGAGCAGTACCAAAACCGAAAACAGGATAAAGGAGTAATAACCGCGCTTGATGGAGGCGAAGCGCTTGAGTTTCTTGCGGGTAACGGGACTCAGTTGCATGGCTTACTCCCCGAAGCGTACGCGTGGGTCGACCAGGGCGACACAGATATCCGAGAGGATATTGCCCAGCAGCATCAACACCGAGGTAATGGCCAATATGCCCATCACGGTCGGATAGTCGCGCTCGACGATCGCCTCGTAACCGAGCAGACCGATGCCGTCGATGTTGAAGATGGTCTCGATGAGGAAGGAGCCGCCGAAGAAGACGGTCAGCACGCTGCCAAAGTGGCTGGCGATGGGGATCAGGCTGTTGCGCATGGCATGACGGGTGACCGCCTTGCGAAACGGCAACCCCTTGGCCACGGCAGTGCGCACGTAGTCGGCCGAGAGGTTCTCCATCAGGCTGTTCTTCATGGTCATGGTGAGCACGGCAAAGTCACCGATCGCATAGGCGATGAGGGGCAGCAGGGCGTGGGCGAAGACGGTGCTCACCTTCTCCCAGTGACTCTCCAGATATTCGTAGTCATCGCCGGGGAAGCCGCCCATGGGGAGCCACTCGAGATGGAACGCGAAGACGGTGATGAGGAATATCCCCACTACATAAGCGGGCAGCGCATAGGCGGTATAGATAAACATGGAGCTGGCCGAGTCGAAGCGGCTGTTATGACGCAGCGCCTTGGCGATACCGAGCGGTATCGAGACCAGATAACTCAAGAGAAAGGTGGCGACCCCGAAGAAGGCGGTGACGGGCAGCCGCTCCTTGATGAGATCCCACACCGGCTCGTAGTAGCGGGTAGACTCCCCCAGATCCAGCTTCACCAGCTTCTGCAGCCACTCCCAGTAGGCCACTAGCATGGGCTTGTCGAGACCATAGAAGGCCTTGAGCTCTTCGATCTGTTCATCGGAAAGCGCCTGGGCCCCCTTGCTGGCGGTGGAGCGATGCCCCTCCCCCTGCGCGACCTGAGCCTGCAGCAACATGCGCTCTACCGGACCACCGGGAACGAAGCGGGTAATGGTGAAGACGAGCAGGGTGATGCCCAGAAACGTGGGTATGATGAGCAGTGCCCGACGTAGAAAATACGACAGCATGGCGTCTTGCGACCTCGTCCTTGTTGTTTTAATTAGCGATCAGTCAATTCCAATGACCAATCCATCCTTCCTGGCATTACTGACTGGGTTATCGGCCTGAACACAGACAACCCGCAGGGCCACTGTAAGAAGTTTGCAATAAAAATCAAGCACCATGAGTGCCATAAAGCGCCCAATGCAACTTTCTTCACGCAAGATACAATTTGAAACAAAATGCTAAATCGCCCCCATGACGGCTACGCGGTGAAAACGATTACCGGCGAGGTGGCCGGCCTTGAATGGCGCCAAGAAACAAAGATAAACAACTGTTTTAAAAGGATAAAAAGACCCAATAACGACAGGCGGAGATGAGAAGACGCCGCAGACACACAAAATTTTACAAAGACAAGATCAAAACCTACAAAATCAATACATCAATCTATTAATAGATAAAAAAACAGCATTTTTTAACCACAGACCCATTAATCAACAATAAGTTCCCTGTGAGTATGATCTTTGCAGACATCCGCCCGAACATAGAAACTTAACCTCAGCTTAACCACTCAAATCAAGATAATTACCTGCCTATCAATAAAACCACGATATAACACTCCAAAAACACCGCCGCATCCTTTCCGTTACAACCACGTTGACGCACGACCGACAAACTTGATAAGCGTAATAGCCACCACCCGAGGGTGGACCGGAAGCAAACAAAACAAACAATCAGGAAGGATAAAGCGATGCTAAGGAAAAGCAGACTCTCTGCTGCGGTCGCGTTCGCCCTTGCGAGCGCCGCAGTAGTAGCCACCCCTGTCTCTGCCGCCGAAGAGGGGCAGAACGTCGAGAAACTCCAGAAGATCAAGGTGACCGGTTCCCGTATCTCCCGCGTTGACGTGGAAGGGGCCACCCCGGTCGTCTCCGTCTCCAAGGCCAAGATTGAGCAATCCGGTCAACAGACCGTGGCCGACTACCTGAAACAGGCCTCTTATAACTCCTTTGGCGGCATTTCACCGTCTTCCGGCAGCTCGGCCCAATCTCAGGCCTCCGTCGGTCTGCGCGGTCTGGGCTCGGAGCGTACCCTGGTACTGCTCAACGGCAAACGGATCGCCGGCTCCCCCTCCATGGGCGGCACCTCCATCAACCTCAACACCATCCCGATGGCTGCCGTCGAGCGCATCGAAGTGAACCTGGACGGTGGCTCGGCCCTGTATGGTTCTGACGCCATCGGCGGCGTCATCAACGTCGTGCTCAAGGAAGATTTCGACGGCCTGCTGTTCCAGGGTCGCCTCGGCAGCCCCAGCGAAGAGGGCGGCGACGAGAAGAGCGGCTCCATCGTCACCGGCATCACAGGTGAGAAGGGCTCTCTGACCATGGTCTACGAGCATGACGTCAAGGACGTCATCTACATGCGTGACCGTGACTACCTCGCCAAACAGGGTGCCACTGCACCGAGCCTCTACGGCCGCAATATCAAGGGAACGGACCCTGTGACCGGCAAGCCGGTGACCAAGACCCTGGATGGTATCGATTGCGCCAACACAGGCCCGGGTTTTGTCACCAAGGGCACCGCCTGCCGCTTCGACTTCGCCCAGGTGGCCGCCCAGACCGCCTCCCGTACCCGTGACACCATCTACGTCAACGGCCGCTACCACATCAACGACAACGTGGACTTCGTGCCCCAGGTGATCGGCTCCCGGGTCACCAGTTTCGGCCGCTTTGCCCCGGCTGCCGCCCCCTTCACCGTTAAGGGCGGCACCGCCGGCGGCGATGCGGTGCTGGCCGCCAACGGCTTCGATACCGGTGTCGGCGAGAAGGCGACCGTCTACTACCGCTTCAGCAACGTCGGCCCCCGTGACAACGACGTCACCGACCTGACCGGCACCCTGAACCTCGGCTTCGAAGGCACGCTGCCGACCGAAGCCGTGGGGGATGTGGAGTGGAACGCGGGCTACATGTACTCCAAGACCGATAACAAGAACAAGGGATCCGGCTATGTGCTGAATCCGTCGGTCCAAAGACTGGTCGACAGCGGGGAGTTCAAGGACGGCGAGTTCTCCCCCAGCGCCACCAGCGACCTCTCCTACGACACCAGCCGCAACTCCAAGATGGACTTCTTCCAGTGGTACGGCGGTCTGGGGTGGGACATGGGCGAACTGCCCGCCGGCCCCGTCAGCTGGTACCTGGGTGCCGAGTACAACGACTGGAGCTACAGCGACACCTATGACAGCCAGTCTGCGGCCGGTAACGTGCTGGGCTCCTCCGGTAACTCCGGCAGCGGTGTGCGTGACGTCTTCGCCACCTACATCGAGAGCCTGATCCCCATCACAGAGCAGATCGAGCTGAACCTGGCCGGTCGTTACGACAAGTACAGCGACTTCGGCAGCGCCTTCTCGCCCAAGGCGAGCCTGCGCTACCAGCCGCTGGACAACCTGATGTTCCGTACCTCCTGGTCCCAGTCGTTCCGCGCCCCGGGTCTGGACGACCTGTACGCCGCTGATGCCGACTCTGCCGACTTCGCCAAGGACTACGTTGCCTGCCAGGCCAACGGTATCGCCAACTGCCCGGAAGAGCAGTACAGCACCGTCCGCCAGTCCAACAAGAACCTGAAGGAAGAGACCGCCGATACCTTTGGCATCGGTGTCGCCTACAACCCGCTGGATAATCTGAATCTGAGCCTCGATTACTACTACATCAAGATCGATGACGTGATTCAGCTGGCTACCACCCAGACCCAGTTCTATCAGGAGCTGAACACCGGCAGTAACCCGAACGTCATCCGTGATGCCAACGGTGACGTCGAGATGGTCTACGCCGGTATGGTTAACCTGGGTCAACTCAAGACCTCGGGCCTCGACTTCAAGGTGGACTACAAGTACGACTTCAACGTTGCCACCGTGCGCACCGACTTCAGCAGCACCTACATCCTCAAGTATGAAGAGGGTCTGTTTGCCGGTGGTCCCATGGTCGACAAGAAGGGCTGGAACGGTCGTCCCGACTTCCGCTTCAACTCCGGTGTCGGTGTGAACGTCCCCGAGTGGTGGAACTTCGACGCCTACCTGAGCGCCAACTACATCGACTCCCAGAGCCAGGACTACGTGGATGGTCAGGAGACAGGTCACATCGCCTCCAACACCACCTGGAACCTGAACCTGGCCGTCGACACCAGCTGGAACGGCAAGATCCAGGCCGGCGTGAAGAACATGTTCAATCGTGGCCCCTCCCTCTCGGATGATGGCTTCACCTACGACGACTACCTCTACAGCATCGACGGTCGCGTCTACTACATCGACTACACCCAGAAATTCTGATAGGCCAACCCGCCTGACAGAACCAAGGCCGGCCCCATCGGGCCGGCCTTACCCCAGGTCCAAGGAAGTGATGGAGATAGGGTAATCCTATGAAAACAAGGACTATTACAATGAAAAAAGCGCTCCTCGGCAGCCTGATCTCGGCCGCCCTGTTGACCAGCTTTGCATCGAGTGCCGCCCCGGCCAACCAGGCCGTCGACACCCAAGCCGCCACCAATCAGGCCGCCAAGGCCTCTCAGCAAAAAATCGATAACTACGCCGAGGCAGCCGACACCGCCCTGGCTCAGTACAAGGCCGCCCTGCGCCAGCTCGACAGCCTCAAGGCTTACAACGAGCAGGTCGCCAAGATGGTCGACTCCCAGCAAGGAGAGCTCGTCTCCATGCAAAAGCAGATCGAGCAGATCGATCAGACCAGCACCGAAGTGGTGCCCCTGATGCTCAAGATGATCGACTCCCTGGAGCAGTTCGTCGCCCTGGATCTGCCGTTCCAGAAGGTGGAGCGCGAAGACCGCGTCGCCGCCCTGACCGACCTGATGAACCGGGCCGACGTCACCATCTCCGAGAAGTACCGCAAGATCCTGGAAGCCTACCAGATCGAAGAGGGCTTCAGCCGCACCATCGAGGCCTACAAGGCCAGCCTGGAGAAAGATGGCAGCGAGAAGACTTATGAGTTCCTGCGCGTGGGCCGCATCGCCCTGCTCTATCAGTCCCCGGATGGACAAGAGACCGGCATGTGGAACAAGAAGACCCGCCAGTGGGAGCCCCTGCCCGATGAGTACCGCAGTGCCGTAGAGCAGGGCCTGCGTATCGCCAAGAAGCAGGCGCCTCCCGCCCTCATCAAGCTGCCGGTCCAGACTGCGGAGAAAGCATAATGAAAGGAATCAAACATGCCGTCGCCGCGCTGATCGCCGGCGCCACCCTCTTTGCCCTGCCGACCACGGCGGCAGAGAAACCGGTGGATCTCAACGCCCTGCTGAGCCAGATCAAGAGCGAGAGCGCCGCCGAAACCAGGCTCAACGCCGACCGCGAGGCCCGTTTCCTCGCCGACAAGAACCAGCAGGCCTCCCTGCTGGCCAAGGCCCAGGCCGATCTCAACGCCGAAATCGCCCGTGGCGAGCAGCTCAAGACCCGCTTCGATGCCAACGACAAGCAGCTGACCGAACTCACCGATACCCTGCGCCAGCGCGCCGGCAACATGGGTGAGATGTTCGGGGTCTTGCGTCAGTTCGCCGGCGAGTTCAAGGGGATCTTCAACGCCTCGGCCCTGCGCCTGCAGCACCCGGATCAAGCCCAGCTGCTGACCAAACTGGCCGAGAGTAAGGAGCTTCCCTCCTCCGACGAGCTCTCCCTGTTCTGGACCACCATCCTCAGCCGCATGGTCGATGCCGGCAAGGTGACCCAGTTCCCGGCCACCATCGTCTATGGCGAGGGTAACCAGGCCGAGCACACCGTCACCCAGATCGGTGAATTCAACACGGTCGCCGACGGTAAATACCTCACCTTCGTGCCCGAAACCGGCAAGTTTGAACAGCTCGCCCGCCAGCCCGACAGCGCCGTGCTCAAGCCGGTTGCCGACTTCGAGCAGGCTGATAGCAGCGTCAAGCCGCTCTTTATCGACCCCTCCCGCGGGGTGATCCTCTCCCTGCTGGTGCAATCCCCGACCCTCAAGGAGCGTATCGACCAGGGGGGTGCCGTCGGTTACGTGATCCTGGCCCTGGGCGCCCTGGGTGTGCTGCTGGCCCTCTTCATCGGTGCCCGCCTCTCCCTCATCGGCAGTGCCATGCGCAAGCAGCTCAAGTCTGACGCCGTGATCGAGGGCAATGCCATCGGCGAGATGCTGGAGGCCTACCAGGGTCACCGCGGCGACAATATTGAAGATCTCGAGTCCAAGCTCGACGAGATCATCCTGCGCAACGTGCCCAAGCTCGAGAAGGGGATCAGCATCATCAAGCTCATCGCTTCGGTCGCTCCGCTGCTGGGTCTGCTGGGTACCGTGGTCGGTATGATCGCCACCTTCCAGGCCATCACCCTGTTCGGTACCGGTGATCCCAAGCTGATGGCCGGCGGCATCTCCGAAGCCCTGGTCACCACCATGCAGGGTCTGGTCGTGGCCGTGCCCATGCTGTTCCTCTACACCCTGGTTAACACCCAGAGCCGTCGCCTGATCCAGGTGCTGGAAGAGCAGAGCGCCGGTTTCGTGGCCCGTTATCAGGAGCGCCTGCACGCCAAGGCAGCCTAAGGAGTCATCCATGTGGTTCTGGTTGATTGAGGAAGTGGAGTCCGTCCGCCGGTTCCTGGGACTGGGTGGCGACGTCTTGGTCGCCATCTTCTTCCTGACCCTGCTGATGTGGGCCCTGCTGCTGGAACGCTGGTTCTATTTCGTGACCGTTTATCCGAAACAGGTGAGAGAGACCAAGAAGTCCTGGCTGGCGCGCACCGATCACCTCTCCTGGTCTGCCAAGCAGATCCGGCGTGAGATGGTCTCCCACGTTGCCATGGCGGTGGACAAGGGGATGCCGATCATCAAGGTGTTGATCGCCCTCTGCCCCCTGATGGGACTGCTCGGCACCGTAGTCGGCATGGTTCAGGTGTTCGATACCCTGGCCGTGACCGGTACCGGTTCGCCGCGCGCCATGGCCTCGGGCATCTCCAAGGCGACCATACCGACCATGGCCGGCATGATCGCCTCTCTCTCGGGTCTGTTCTTTGTTAATCAGCTCGATCACAAGGCCAAGCTGGCCGTCGACAAGCTGGAAGACAACCTGAAACACGGTTAACGCAGGAAGCACTGGCCGGGGCAGGGCCCCGGCCATGAGCAAGGAGTATTTGCGATGAGAAAACGCTATAGCGATAGCGGCGCCGACGAGGCCGCCATCGATCTCACCCCCATGCTGGACATCGTCTTCATCATGCTCATCTTCTTTATCGTCACCACCTCCTTCGTGAAGGAGGCCGGTGTCGAGATCAACCGTCCCAGCGCCAACACGGCCGAGACGGTGAAGAAGGGCAACATCATGGTCGCCGTGCGTGAGAACGGCCAGGTCTGGGTCGACAAGCGTCAGGTCGAAGTGGGTGCCGTGCGCGCCAACATCGAGCGCCTGCGTGCCGAAAACCCGGAGAGCGCCGTGGTCATCCAGGCCGATACCGAGTCCCGCTCCGGTATCGTGGTCGAGGTCATGGATCAGATCCGCATGGCCGGCGTGCAGAACATCTCCATCGCCGCCAACAAGGAAGGCTGATGCCAGGAGGCGACAATGAGATATCTGATATCCCTCCTGGTCTCGTTTGTGGTGGTGTTTGGCCTGTTCTGGGGAATGAACAGGCTGGTTAACCAGCACAGGGGTGAGTTGATCGAGAAGGAAGACCCGAGCATGGTCGACTTCATCCGCATCAAGCCCCAGGAGACCCTGCAGGAGAAACAACGCGAGCTGCCCAAGCCGCCTCCTCCCAAGCGTCCGCCGCCCCCTCCCGAGCTGGAAGTGGCAAGCACGGATCGCCCCAAGATGGAGAGCGCGCCCATGGACATGCCCAAGCTCGATCTGCCAGTCAACATAGGTGGTGGCAACGCCCTCGGTGCCTACAGCACCGGTACCGGCGGCGGTGGCATAGGTGGTAACAACGGAGCGATTCCGCTGGCGACCTTCGAGCCCATGATGCCCCGCAAGGCGGCCCTGGCCGGGCTGGCATCGGGCAAGGTGATACTCGAGTTCACCGTTACCGAGCGCGGTACGGTCAACAACATTCGCGTCGTGCGCGAGGATCCGCGCAGCTACGACCTTGGCAAGGAAGCCAAGAAAACCGTAGCCAAGTGGACCTTCAAGCCGGCCATGGTGGATGGCAAGCCCCAGGCCAGCCGGATGCAGCAAGAGATCGAGTTTGCGGTCAACTAAGGAGTGGCGATGAAAGGATGGAAACAGTGGGGCCTGGCCCCGGTCGCCCTGGCGGTGCTTATCAGCACCGCCCCCTTGGCGGCAGAGCAGCCGGCCCTGTCGGATCGCGCCTACCGTGCGGTCAACAAGGCCCAGGAGCTGATCACCGAGAAGAAATATGGCGAGGCCAACGCCAAGCTGCAGGAGGCGCTCTCGGGCGCCGGCGAGCGCATCTACGACAAGGGCGTCATCTTGCAGACCCTGGGCTTCGTGGCGGCGCAGCAAGAAAAGTACGGCCAGGCCACCAAGTACTTTGCCGCGGCGATCGCCACCGGCGGTCTGCCGGCACCGGTCGCCCAGCAGGTACGCTATAACCTGGCCCAGCTCTATATGGCGGAAGGCAACTTCCAGGCCTCGGTGAAGACCATGAAGGAGTGGTTTGCCAATCTCGGCAAGGATGAGAAGCCCACGCCTCACGCCTACATCACTCTGGCCAACGCCCACGTTCAGCTCAAACAGTACAAGGAGGCCATCCCGGCCGCCGATCAGGCGATTCGCCTCTCCGGCGCCAAGGCCCCCGAGTCCTGGTATCTGTTGAAGATGGGTGCCCATTACGAGCTCAAGCAGTACAAGCAGGCCACCGAGGTGCTCACCGCCCTGGTCGGCATGTTCCCGGAGAAGAAGAAGTACTGGATGCAGCTGTCGGCCATGAACCAGCAGGCCGGCAATGACACCAAGGCCCTGGCCGCTCTGGAGAGCGCCTACAAGCTGGGTATGCTCACCGAGTCGGCCGAGCTGCTGCGCCTGTGCAACTATCTGGCCTTCAACGGCATTCCCCATCGGGCTGCCCGCGTGATGGAGAAGGGGATGAAGGATGGCGCCATAGAGCAGAGCGCCACCAACCTCAGGACCCTGGCCAACTTCTGGCACCAGGCCAAGGAGATCAACCCCGCCATCGATACCCTGATGGCCTCTTACCGCAAGGCGCCGAGCGGCGAGCTGCAGCTCAAGATGGCACGCATGATGGTACAGGCCAAGCGCTACGGGGATCTGGTGACCCTGGCTGGCAAGCCGGCACCCGGTGCCAATGGTGAGCAGCGTGCCGAGCTGCGCTTCCTCTCCGGTGTCGCCCTGTTCGAGCAGGACAAGCCCAAGGAAGCCCTGGCCGCCTTCTCCCAGGCCGCCCAAAACGGTGTCATGAGTGGCCGTGCCACTCCCTGGATCACCTTCCTCAAGGAACAAAATAGCGAGCTGCAGGAAACCGCAGCCCAATAACCACTACAGAGCGGCCCGCGCCAGCGGGCCCACCCTTTGCCTTGGTGGCAATTGACCGCTCTCCGGAGCGGTCTTTTTTATGTTTCCAGGAAACATCGGCAAGAGATGTTTAGACGTCCAGACGTAAAAACATTCGTTGACATGGCCATCCAGACATCTTAGCATCATCCACTACTCAGGCAGGGTCTGACCGCCATTCCTCTGCCCAATTTTTCAGCGACCAGTCCCCCGTACTGCGACGCTCTCGACACGGATGATTTCATGATTAAATTGATCGGTCTGAGCAAGGTATATGGTCACGGCAACGATGCCGTGCATGCCCTGCGCGAGGTGAGTCTGGAGGTGCCACAGGGCAAGATCGTCGGCGTCATCGGCGCCTCGGGGGCCGGCAAGAGCACCCTGATCCGTTGCGTCAATCTGCTCGAGCGTCCCACCACGGGTCAGGTCGTGGTCGACGGCACCGATCTCACCGCCCTGCCCGAAGGGGCACTGACCCTGGCTCGCCGCCAGATCGGCATGATCTTCCAGCACTTTAACCTGCTCTCGTCGCGTACCGTGGCCGGCAACGTCGCCTTCCCCCTCGAGCTGGCAGGATGGGACAAGGCCCGCATCGCGGCCCGGGTGGCCGAACTGCTCGCCCTGGTGGGACTGGAGCACCGCGCCCAGGCCTATCCGGCCGAGCTCTCCGGCGGGCAGAAGCAGCGGGTGGCCATCGCCCGGGCCCTGGCCCCCTCCCCCAAGGTGCTGCTGTGTGACGAGGCCACCTCGGCCCTCGATCCCCAAACGACCCAGTCGATCCTGGCACTGCTTAAAGAGATCAATGCCAAGCTGGGGCTGACCATACTGCTCATCACCCACGAGATGGAGGTGGTCAAGCGCATCTGTGACGAGGTTGCCATCATCAGCGACGGCAGGCTCATCGAGCGCGGTGAGGTGGCCTGGTTCTTTACCCATGCCAAGACAGAGCTGGCCCGGGACTTCATCCGCTCCACCATCCATGTGGCCATTCCCGAGGAGTATCAAGCCAGGCTGGTGCCCGAGCGCATCGAAGGGAGTTACCCTCTGGTCAAGCTGGGCTTCACCGGCAACACGGTCGATGCCCCCCTCATCTCGGAGGTGAGCCGCCGCTTCGGTATCGACATCAGCATCCTCTCCGCCAACATAGAGTACGCAGGCGGGGTCAAGTTTGGCTTTATGCTGGCCGAACTGTTTGGGGATGCCGGCCAGTGCGAATCGGCCCAGGCCTTCTTTATCGAACATCATATTCAACTGGAGGTGCTGGGCTATGTCCGAAGCCATGGTTAATCTGCTGATCTCCGCCCTGGGTGACACCCTTATCATGGTGCTGGCGTCTGCGCTGTTCAGCTGTCTACTGGGACTGCCGCTCGGCATCGCCCTGCACGTGACCAAGCGCGGTCAGATCCTGGAAAATCCGGCTCTCAACTGGGCTCTGGGACTGGTGGTCAACATAGGACGCTCGGTCCCCTTCATCATCTTGCTGGTGGCCATCATCCCCTTCACCCGCTTGGTGGTCGGCACCAGTATCGGCACCGCCGCCGCCGTGGTCCCGCTCACCATAGGAGCCATCCCCTTCTTCGCCCGCCTGGTGGAAGGAGCCCTGATGGAAATCCCCGACGGCCTGGTGGAGGCGGCCCGCGCCATGGGGGCCAAGCCGCTGCAGATCATCGCCAAGGTGCTGCTGCCCGAGGCCCTGCCCGGCGTCATCAACAGCGTCACCATCACCCTGGTGGCCCTGGTCAACTACTCGGCCATGGCCGGCGCCATCGGAGGTGGCGGCCTCGGCGACGTGGGTATTCGTTACGGCTACCAGCGTTTCGATCCCCTGGTCATGCTCACCACTGTGGTGATCCTGGTGGTGCTGGTACAACTCATTCAGAGCCTGGGAGATCGCCTGGTCAAACGGGTCGATCACCGCTGATTCAATGATTCTTTACAGGAGGTAAACATGAAACTGGGTATCAAATCTGTCGCGGCCGCCCTGCTGGCCGGTCTGGTACTGGCCGGCTGCGGTCAGAAGGAAGAGAGCAAGGTACTGAAGGTCGGTGCCATCGCCGGTGCCGAGTCCGAGCTGGTCGAGACGGCCGCCAGGGTGGCCAAGGAGAAGTACGGCCTGCAGGTCGAGGTGGTGACCTTCTCCGACTACGTCACCCCGAACGTGGCCCTGAACGATGGCAGCATCGATCTCAACGCCTTCCAGCACAAACCCTACCTGGATGCCCAGGTCAAGGATCGCGGCTTCAAGCTGGTGCCGGTCGGCAACACCTTCGTCTATCCCATCGCCGGCTACTCCAAGAAGATCAAGTCCCTGGACGAGCTTAAAGAGGGTGCCCAGGTCGCCGTTCCGAACGATCCCACCAACCTGGGTCGCTCCCTGATCCTGCTGGCCAAGCAAGGGCTGCTGACCCTCAAGGACAACGGCAACCTCAACGCCACCGTACTCGACATCGTCGCCAACCCGAAAAACCTGAAGATCGTCGAGCTGGAAGCCGCTCAGCTGCCCCGCTCCCTGGAGGACGTGGATCTGGCCATCATCAACACCACCTTCGCCAGCCAAATCGATCTCACCCCGAACCGTGATGGCCTCTTCGTCGAAGACAAGGAGTCCCCCTACGTCAACCTGATCGTGGCCCGCGAGTCCAACAAGGACGAGCAGAAGGTCAAGGAGTTCGTGCAATCCTTCCAGACCGACGAGGTCTACAAGAAGGGTGACGAGCTGTTCAAGGGTGGACTGGTCAAAGGCTGGTAATTCACCAAACGACCCGACAAGGCCACGTTTAACGTGGCCTTTTTGCTTCCAATCGCTATCATATCGACAGGAATAGCCGCACAATTTCACTCTTATGCATCAATGGTATCTGGCCTACTGCAAAGCCAAGGAAGAGGGGCGCGCCGAGGCCAATCTGAAAATGCAGGGCATCGAGTCTTACTACCCCATGGTCGAGGTGGAGAAGATCAAGCGCGGCAAGCGGGTCAAGGTACGCGAACCCATGTTTCCCGCCTATCTCTTCATCTATGCGGATCTCGAGGTGGTGACCCCTCTGAGCATCAAGTCTACCCGGGGCATCGCCCGCATCATCCGCTTTGGTGAGGAGTGGACCCCCATCCCCAAGCAGCTGGTCTATAGCCTGATGAGCCAGGATGACAGCGACGAGGCGAGGGCCAAGTATGCCGAGCTGCCGAGCCCGGGAGACAAGGTACTGATCGAATCAGGCCCCTTCCAGGGGATAGAGGCCATCTATCAAGAGCCGGACGGCGATCAACGGGCCATACTGCTCATCCATCTGCTCAACAACGAAACCCCTGCCAGCATCGCCAACCAGGAGTTCCGCCGTCTCTAGGCTCACTCCAGCGTAAAACGTCCCAGCATCTCACGCAGCCGGCCGGTGTTCTCACCGAGCCGGTGTACCACCCGGTTCCCCTCTTCCCCCCGATCTCCTGCCTGCTGACAGAGGCGCGCCATGTCGGCCAACCGCTCGGCGACCGACGTCGCCACATCCGATTGCTGATGGGTGGCCGTATCGACCTCGGCCAGTCCCTGGGCCAGGGCTCGTACCCGCTCGGCCGTTCTGGCGAGCAGTTGACTGGCCTGTTGCACCGCCGCTTCGCCACCGGCCACCAGCTCGGTCCCTCTGGCCACCGTCTCGGCCGTGGTGCGGGTCTGCTCCTGGATCTGCTGAACGCTGGCGGCAATCTCCCGGGTCGAGCCCTGGGTGCGCTGGGCCAGCTGGCGCACCTCGTCGGCCACCACCGCAAAACCTCGCCCCTGATCGCCGGCCCGGGCCGCCTCGATGGCCGCGTTGAGGGCAAGCAGGTTGGTCTGCTCGGCGATGGAGGCGATGACCCCCGTCACCTGGCCAATCTGTTCACTCTGACCACGCAGCGCCCCCATGGCGCCGTTGGCCTCCTCGATCATGGCCGAGACCGCCTCCATGGCTCGGGTCATCAACCCCAGGCTCTGTACCACCTCACCCAACCCGACCTCGGTCGCCCTCGCCTCACGGGCCGTCTGCTCCACCGTGCCGGCAATGCCACGCGCCGCCCCCGAGATGTCGCTCATGGCCTGCGCCACCTGCTCGGACTGGGCCATCAACTCCCCCAGCAGCTGGCGCAGGGAGGTAGAGAGGGAGGCCACATCTCCCCCCGCCTCATCCACCCGCACCACCAGTCCCTGCAGGCCCGAGACCAGCTCTCTGAGTTGCCCCGTCATGCGGTTGACGGCAGCGGTCAGCAGCCCCAACTCGTCCCTGTGGCGACTGTCGAGGGGGGAGAGGGGCAGATTCCCCTCAGCCACCGACTCGGCCCGGCGAACCAGCGGATCGATCCCCAACCCCACCCGCCGTGCCAGCCAGATGGCGATGCTCATACCCAGCAACAGGGTGCTCAGGGTCACCATCAGCAACAACAGCGAGATGGTGGCGCCTGTTCTGGTCAGGGCCTCGGATATCTCGCGCACCGAGCCTTCGGCCTGGAGCACCCGCTGCTGCGCCTCGCCCACCAGCTGCTGCTGCCTCGGCTCAACCTGACTCGCCATCAGGTGGTTGGCCCGGTTCCAGTCTGGCGCCTGACGCAGGGAGATCACCTGCTCCACCAGTTCGTCGAAGGGGGTCATCATCTCCTTGAAGAGAGGCCAGAGATCCCGCTGGGTCTGACTCATCTCCGCGTTGCGGGCGTCGAGCTCGGTCACCCGTTGCCGGTGGAAGGCCTGATAGTCACGAAACTTCTGCAAGTAGTCGGGTGAGCCGGTGATCAGGAAGTCGCGCAGGGCGGAGAGGGCATTGGATAGGCTGTTATAGGCATCCCCCACCAATTTCAGAAACTGGCGGCGGTCGCCAGGCAGGGAGCCCGCCGGCGCGGCCACCTCCTCGTTGGCGAGGGACTGCAACTGATCGAGGGCCGCCTCGGCCAGGGGGCCGGCCTCTTGCAGCATCAGGGTATGGGCCGGCAGGTTCTCGTCGCTGTGGGCCAGTTGCCACACCTGCTCTTGCAAGGGGCGCATATCCCCGGTATTGGCGCCGGTCTGCTCGAGGTCCTGCCAGGCCTGTTGCCACTCCTGTTGCAGTCGCTTCGCCTGCTCCGGCTGGGCACCGAGGATGAGGTAACCACGCAGTGAAGAGACCGTCGCCACCAAAGCCTTCTGACTCGCCTCACCCCGTTGCAGGGTGGGGAGCGCCTCATCGAGCAGACGCTGCTGCGCCTCCTGCATCTGGCGTTGCTCCCCGTAGATAAGCAGCGAGCCCGCCAGCACCATCAGATTGATAACACCAAATCCTGCCAGTAGTTGATGCACTATTTTCATGAACGACCCTGTTCCTTATGGCGCATCCTGCGCCCTATTCACCACTCAGGCGGGGGATGACCTCTTGCCACTCCCGGTGCCACTCCTGCAGCTTCTCTCTGGGCATGGGGCGCCCGGAGAAGAAGCCCTGGCAGACATCACACCCCAAACTGGCCAGTTGCTGCCAGGTCTCTATGTCCTCAACCCCCTCGGCCACCGACTTGAGCCCCAGCTTGCGAGCCAGCTCGATGCTCGACTCAATGATGGCAAGGCGGGAAGGGTCCCGATAACAGCCATCCACGAAGGAGCGGTCCAGCTTGAGTTCGGTGAAGGGGAGCAACGCCAGCTGCTGCATGGAGGAGTAACCGGTGCCAAAATCGTCGATGGAGAGGCCAAAGCCGTGCATCCGAAGGCGAGTCAGCACCTCGAGGGACTGGCCCAGATCCTTGACGAAGGCGCTCTCGGTCACCTCCAGGGTGATCAGCTCGGGGTTGATGCTCCAGCGCTGACACTGGTCGATCAGGATGGCACACAGATCCCCCTCGATGAGGGAGGTGGTCGAGAGGTTCATCGACAGGTTGAGAGAGAGCCCCGTCTCCTGCCAGAGGTGACCATCCTTGAGGGTGGCCCGGATGATCTGCTCGGTCAGCTCATCGATAAGCCCCGAGTGTTCCGCCAGAGGGATAAAGCGGGAGGGCATGATCAGCCCCTGCTCGGGGTGGAGCCAGCGCGCCAGCGCCTCGAGGCCGACCCACTCCCCGCTGGAGAAGGAGACTTTGGGCTGATACCAGGGGAGCAGCTCACCGTATTCCAGGGCCCTGCGCAGATCGTCGAGATCTATCTCCTGCCTCGCTCCCGCCTCCTTGCCCCGAACGGGATGGGGCCTCCAGCTCTCGATCATCTGCCGGATCCGGGCCTGACTGGCCGGTTTTTCCAACCGCCCCAACACCTGCAGACCGTAGGCACTGCTCATGCGCAGCACGGCGCCCACCACATCCTCCTCGAGCGCACTGGAGAGGATGATGCCACCGTGAAAACCGCTCAGGGAGAGGCGCCTGAGCAAGGCCATCCCGTCCATACCGGGCATTCGCAGATCACAAAAGAGGATATCCACCGGTTGGCTGTCACAGATGGCCAAGGCTTGCTCGCCATCGGCGGCCTCCAGCAACCGGCTGTACCCCAGTCCGCCGAGTTGGTGCAACAACGCCTTGCGCTGGAAGGCATGATCCTCCACCACCAGAATCACCACATCGTGCTGTCTATTGTTCATCGAGCCATAGTCCAATGTCGTTTTCGATTTGCTGCATCATTTGCCAAACGCTCTGTGCCAGAGGGGCAACCCTGTCCCATTGACGTAGACGCGCCACACTCTCCAGCCTGGCGGCCTCATCGGCCAACGACTCATATCCCGCCATCCGTGCAGCCCCCTTGACCCGGTGTGCCGCCTCGATGAGGGGAGCGGCCTCCCTGTGCTCCACGGCCTCTTCGATCACCCGCCCATCCTGGCGATTGGAGGCGATAAACTCTTGAGCCATGGCGCCCGCCGTCGCGACATCGCCAAACAACCTTATCCAATTATCAGCCAATTCAGCATATTGGGGATCCTCTGTGACAGTCGGCCCGGTCACTGCCGTCGTCGGCAACCATTGGGAGAGCATCTGCCACAGGGTCTCCAGGGTGTAAGGTTTGAACAGGCTGTCACTCATCCCCGAGTAGGCCATCTTGGCCACCGCCTCTCCCGAGGTGTCGGCCGTCACCCCTATGATGGGGCGCTCATCCCCTTGCTGACGCAGGCGCCGGGTCAGGGAGTAGCCATCGAGCACCGGCATGTGGCAATCGGTCAACAGCAGGTCAAACGGCTCTCTCTGCCAGACGGCAAGGGCTTGCTCCCCCTCTTCCACCACGGTGGCCGTCACCCCCAGGGTCTCCAGCTGGCGGGCAATCAGGGCGCGATTGATCGGATGATCGTCGGCGACCAGCACTCGGCCCACCAGGCGCCCTGGCGCTCGCTTGGCCATGACATCGCTACGGCTGGGGGCCAACAACTGCTGACAGCTCTCCAGCAACAGATCAGGGTAGAGAGGCTGGGTGCCAAGACGCCACCACTGCTTGTCCAGGCGGCTTCGCACCGCCTCGCGGGGGGAGAGGATGATGCCTCCCTGCATGCGGCTGCGCAACCGCTCCGACTCGCGGGCACCGAGCACCGCCTCCAGCTCCGCCTCATCGGCCAGCAGGAAGCCGTCATCGAGAGAGCCCAGTTGCTGCCGATCGACCAACTGCAAGATGGCTCCCTGACGCGTCAGCAGAGGATGCCAGGAGGCTTCCCCCAATACCCACCAGCGCCTTCCCTGCAGAGAGGGTGGCGTACTCCACGGGGAGGACAAGGGGAGGGTGAAGGTCACCGAGGTCCCCTCTCCCGGGGCGCTGACGAGCGTCAACTCCCCCCCCATCTGCGCGATCAACTGGTGGCAGATAGCCAATCCCAGACCAGTCCCCCCATAACGGCGGGAAATATCGGACTCCACCTGCTCGAAGGGGGTAAAGAGGAGCGACTGCTTCTCGGAGGCAATACCAATACCGCTGTCGGATACGGTGACCCGCAGCAGGGCGCCATCCCCCTCCACCGCGATCCGAATACTCCCCCGCTCGGTAAATTTTACCGCATTGCTGAGCAGGTTGGAGAGCACCTGCCCCACCCGAATCGCGTCCAGGTCGGCCCTGTCGGGGACTCCCTCTCCCCACAGCAGCTCGACGGCAAGCCCCTTGCCATGGGCCTTGGCCGCATGGCCCCGCACCACGTCACACACCATGCGGCACAGCTCGCAGGGCTGAACATCCAGATGGAGCTGACCGGCCTCTATCTTGGAGAAGTCGAGTATATCGTTGACCAGATAGAGCAGGTTGTTGGTCGAGGCGACCACGTTGTGGAGCAGATAACGCTGGTCCTCATCCAGTGCACTCATCTGCAGCAGCTCCAGCATGCCGTGCATGCCCGAGATGGGGGTGCGCAGCTCATGGCTCATGGTGGCCAGGAAACGGCTACGGGCCTGCATGGCACGCTCGGCCGTGTTACGGGCCTGCTGCAGCTCCAGGGCCTGACGGGTCAGCGCCGTGATATCTTGCACCATGACATAGAGCATGAAGCTGCCATCGGGCAGGGGGTCGACCCTCCCCTTGACCTGGAAGTTGAGCACTTCACCGGAGGGGGCCGTGATAGGCAATACGAGATCGAGGCGATGTTCGGTCTCGACCTGATGTGCCAGCTGGGGGCCGAAGCGATCCAGATCAAGAGCATAACCGTGCAGCTCCAGCGCCTGGTGAAAACCGCTGGTTTGCAACAAGAGATCACGGCGTATCCCCAGCAAGGGCTCGATCCCGGCGCTGGCATAGAGAAACTCACCGACATTGAGACCCAGGTAATGGTACTGGTAGACGAAGCCCGGTACGTTGTCGGTCAACTGGGTCAGCCTGGACTCCATCTCCCGGGCATGGCGCTGGGCCTGACGCAAATCGGTGATGTCGGTGAGCACGGTCAGAATACCCAGCTGTTTGCCATCGGCCCCCGACAGCCGCCGCTTGGTATAGAGCATCTCGTGTTCCACACCATCCTGGAGCTGCACCTCCCCGTGGCCATTGATCTCGATACCACTCTCCCAGACCCGGGTGTCTTCGGCCATCACCCTCTCCCGTATCGCTTCGGGCAGGTTGTCCTTGAGCAGGTGGTGGTAGCTCCCCTTGAGATCGCGGCCGCCGAAGAAGAGATTGCGATAGGCTCGATTGGACATGGTGATCTCGTGATGTGCGTTGGTCAGCACCACCAGATTGGGCAGGGTATCAAGCAGCATCTGCACGAAGGCCAGTTGCTCGGCCAGACGCTGCTCCGCCTCGAGGCGCTGGCTTATCTGCCGGCGCAGGGTACGGTTCCAACCGAAGAAGATGAGACTACAAAGCAGGAAGAGCCCCCCAGCGATCCCTCCCCAGAAGAGAACCCGCTCACGGTTCACCCCCGTCTGTATGGTCAGACTGAGCCAGCGTTTTTCCAGTGTAGTGAGCTCTTCCCGGCTCACCGTCAGCAGGGCCTTGCTCAGGATCTGCTGCAGCAACTCCCGCTGGCGAAGTACGCCCATGGCGATGGGGAGATTGAGCTCTTCACCCGAATAGACCAACACATAGCGCTGGTTAAATCCCCTGGCAATGGAGTCCTGAAGGGTACTGATACTCATCAGCACATAATCGACACGGCCCGCATCGAGCAGTGCCAATAACTGGGTATCGCTGGGCACCAGGACGGTGGTCGCCCCAACCGCATCGAGCATTTCACCCTCGACCGAGGCGGCGACCATCCCCACCCGTTTGCCCCTTAGCAGGTCGAGGCTCGGTAGCTCGGTGGCCCCCAGCCGGCCCACCACTACCCGCTTCACGCTGGCATAGTCAGGTGTGAAAAGGATAGAGCGACGGCGCACCGGTGTGGGCGTCATGGCTGGGAGAAAGTCCACCTTCCCCTCCCGCAGCAGTCGTTGACTCTCCTCCCAGGAGCGGGTCGGCACCAGAGTAAAATTCAGTCCGGTACGTTGCCTTATCAGACGCAGCAGATCGCTGAGATAGCCGCGCAGCTCACCGTTTTTATCGATCTCGCTAAAGCTGGGCCAATCCGGCGCGATGGCGAAACGCAAGGGGCCATGGTCCAACAGCCAATCCCGCTGGGCGCGGGTAAAGCTGGCATTGTAAGGCGCTTGGGCACTTCCCAACTCCCCCAACGGCGAGGCCTCAAAGATGGCCTTTCTCTCATCGAGGGGGATCTGGTTCATGCCCCAGGTAATCGCCCTCTTCAGCATGGGCTCACGAGTGGCGATAGAGATGGAGAGATGCATCGGATCCAGCCAGGCAGGCGTGACCACCAGCAGGGGCGATGAGGTGAAGTGCTGATACCATCTCAGGGTCGGCAAATCGGCCACATAAGCATCGAGGAGCTGCCGCTTGACCAGCAACACGCCCTCCTGATCGCTGTCGACCTCGACCACCAGCCCCATCCCCAATCCACGCAAGGCCTCACAGTTGGCACTGGCGCGCTCACAACCGACTCGCATCACGGCCGTTTGTTGTTGCGTCGGCTCAGGGGTTCCGTCCCGCAGTAACAGAGCCCTGGGGATATTGAGCAGTCCCAGCTCCAACCGCTCAGCCCCCTTGCCCGCAGGGCCGGCAAAGCCGAAGAGCAGGTCAACCTCCCCCCGGGTCACCGCCTCCTGGGCCAGATGGAAGGTGAGATAGGGACGAAAATGCACAGTGACCCCCAACACCTGTGCGAGATGCTGGGAAAAGTCGATGAGAGGACCACTGAATCCCCCTCTGCCATCGATGTAGAGATAGGGCGGCCACCCCTTGGCAGGTACCCCCATGCTTAATTCGGTGTGTACCTTCAGCCAGGCACTCAGCCCCCTCTCGGCACCAATTCCAGAGGGACGCTCGACCGCCCCCGCCCACACGGGCAGCAGCAGCCATAACAGAAGAGCTTTTAAGCAGAGGGTACGCATCGTGAATGTTTCATGTTAAATGGCCGGCAATAATAGTGTTTTTTCTCAATTTGAATAATAAAAAAACAATAAAACCAGTTGGCAGCGAATGAAATCCCCGCCTGAATCCTTTAGCGGAATAAAATGGGGAGGCTTCGCCTCCCCTTGCTTCGGGTCCGGGGGAAACGCCCCCCCGGGATTACCGTATTCGATTCCCAAGGCGAAAGCCGGTTTGATATTGCCGCTCCAGGATCAGGTTCACGGCCGGCCCCTGCTCACGCCCCTCCAGCCCGATGTCACGGAGCAGAGCCGGGGAGAGATGAACCGCCATGAGGCGACGCTCGATGCGGGCAATACGACGCTGTACCAGGCTTTCCACGCCACGCAGCAGAACCAGTTCGATAGACATAAAAGATCTCCGTCAGAGCCCGTCGGCACTCCCGGAGAGAGGAACATCACCCTGCGAAAGTGTCGCGGGTGATGATTAAAAGGGGGGGTTATTCCCTGCTCATCCCACGCGAGAGACGTGCGCACGCATCCGCGCTCAGATGGCGCAGTGAGGTCGCTTGTTGGGTCATGAGTTGATTCATGATCGTCTCCTCGTAGATGAAAGGTTGAACAGGTTGCAGCAGTCTAAAAAAACGATGCCCCCATGGCAATCGGACTCACCCCATTTGGGGGTCACAGGCCACAGAGCAGGCGATACTCCTGCTGAATATAGGTGTCCGTCATACCGCTCACGTAATCGAGCAGCAGCCTGACCCTGTAATACCACTCCTGATGCGGTGGATCGGGGAAACGGGGATCCGCACAGGCGATGGCACGCTGATAGGCCCGGATATGGCGGGCCGAGAGGCGATGCACCAGGCGGCGCAGCACGAAGAGCCCCTGGCTGTCACCGGCCAGCAGCCCCTGAAAACGGTCGGTCGGCAGCGCCAACAACTCTCCGTAGGTATCCAGCACGGTGCGCAGGGCCGCATAGCCCTCCAACTCCAGCGCCTCCACCTCTGGCCTCAGGAAGACCTCTTCGCGAGCCACCTGGCGCAGGCGATCCAGCGCCCTGGCTGGCGCCGTCTGACCGTGGAGCAAGGGGCGAGGGTAACGTCCGGCCAGGATCGCCTCGTGCTCGGCCAGATAGGTCCGGGCGGCCAACGCCACCAACTCGGCGGTGAGCTGCTCCCGAAACGGGGCGAAGAAGCGCGTGTCCGTCGCCAGCGCCTCCTCGATCAGCTCGCCAAGGTAGGGCTCGGCACTCTCGCGCAGCGCCTTTTGCAGCGTCTCGCTGGAAAGAATGCGCCTGTCCACCGCATCCTCCAGATCGGCGATGCAGTAAGAGATATCGTCGGCCGCCTCCATGATATAGGCGAGGGGATGGCGAGCCCCGGGCTCCAGGCCGAGGGAGTGCCACAGCCCGGCGATAAGCGGGCGCTCACTCAGGTAGACACCGCACTTGGCCTGCCATCCCTCTCCCTTGCCCTCCCCCGGGTACTTGCACAGGGCCGCCAGCTGCCCCTGGGTGAGATCCAGCTCGTGCAATGAGTGCACCAGCCGCAGGCTCTGGGCATTGCCGTCGAAGTGGCAGAGGTCCTCCCGAAACGGGAGCCACCGGGGGAGGTTAGCCTGCCCCAAGGCCGCAAGGTAGCAGCGATCGTGATGGGTCTGCATCCACTGCCCTATCACCTGCTCCCCGAAGTGACCGAAAGGGGGGTTGCCCACGTCGTGCAGCAGCGAGGCCATCTCCACCAGGTTGATGAAGACCAGCGAAGGCACTCCGGCATCGGGCAGTGCCGCCAGGATCTGCCTGGCTATTTGACGACCCGTCTCCTGCACCTCGAGGGAGTGGGTGAGACGGCTGCGTACCGACGCCTTCACATCCAGGGGAAAGACCTGGGTCTTCTGCTGTAACCGACGCACGGGCGCTGCCTGGACAATGCGGGCCCGATCCCGTTCGGTCGCCTCGAGCAACCCCTCCCCGACCGGCCGTAAAGAGCGCAGGGGGGGGATCAAACGTGCATACATGGGTCTCTCCTCAGCTCTCTAGCCAGCGCCGCAGCGCCTTGAGATCCGCCGGATATTCACGGCGCATCGCCTCGATCCAGTCCTCCACGTTCTCCCACCAGGCGGGGAGATCGGGGCTCTGGATCTGCTGGGCCAGCCCCTGAATGCGGCGCAGCCCGATGGAGCCCGCGGCCCCTTTGATTTTATGCGCCTCCTCGGCAATCCCCTTCTGATCCCGCGCCGTCATGTTGGAGTCGAGCACCGCCATATAGTCGGGCATCATCTTCTCGAAGAGATCGACGCTGGATCGCATCAGCGGCTTGCCCACCGCCCCGGCATAATCCTCCAGGAAGGCGAGATCGAGCACACCGCTGCCACCGCTCTCAAGCGGCGCCTCCTCATCCATGCCTGCAAACAGCCGCCCCAGCACATGGCGTACCGCCGCCGAACCGATGGGTTTACGCAGCACATCGACCATGCCGGCATCGAGGTAGGTCTGGCGATCGGTCACCAGATTGGCGGTGAGGGCCACCATGGGGGGCAACACCTCCCCGTATCGCTCGAGCAGAATGCGGGCGATATCGAAGCCGGTCATATCGGGTAGCTGAATATCGAGCAGGATGAGATCGAAATCATCCGGATTGGCCTTGGCCAGGGCCTCGGCCCCGTTTCGGGCCACCTCGACCCTGTGGCCAAACTTCTGCAGCAGGGCACTCGCGACCGTGATGTTGAGCTCCACATCCTCCACCAGGAGGATATCGAGGCTCGGTATCTCGCCAAGCTCCCCCGGTGCCTCCGGGGCATCGGCCAGATCGACCTCCAGCTCCACGGTGAAACAGGCCCCCTCTCCCTGATCGCTGTCGACCATGAGACAGCCCCCCATGGCCTCCACCAGCTGACGCGAGACCGCCAGACCGATGCCGGTGCCGATGGCGTGCTTCTGCTCCCCCTTGACCTGATAGTACATGGCGAAGATCTTCTCCTGCTCCGCCGGGGCGATACCGATGCCGGTGTCCTCCACCTCGAAGTGCAGCGCCAATCGCTGCTCGTCGTCACCCGGATGAACCAGACAACGCACCGTCACGCCGCCCTCGTCGGTAAACTTGACCGCATTGCCCACCAGGTTCCAGAGGATCTGTCGCAACCGGGTGCCATCGGCCATGACGAAGCGAGGCACATCCCCATCCCGGTCGAAATGCAGATAGAGCCCTTTCTGCTCCGCCTGAATACGCGACAGGGTTTCGAGTTCGTCGAGGAAGGCCGGCAGCTCGAGACGGGCCGGGGCTATCTCGAGGCGACGGCGGTCGAGTTTGTCCAGATCGATGATGTCGTTGAAGATATTGCCCAGGGTCACGGCGCTCAGGTGGATGGTCCTGAGCTGCTGATGACGGGTCTCGTCGAGGGGGGTATCGAGCAGGATGCGGCTCAAGCCCACGATGCCGTTGAGCGGTGTACGCAGCTCGTGGCTAATGGTGGAGATGAAGGTGGTCTTGTCGCGGCTCGCCTTCTCCAGCTTGTCCTGATACTGCTTGCGCTCGGTGATGTCACGGCCAAAGCCGAGCAGGCCCAGGCGCTTGCCGAAGCGATCGTAGAAGGGAACCTTGCGCAGCTCGAAGTAGGCCTTGCGCCCGTCCGGATACTCCAGCCACTGCTCATAGGTGAGCGGACTGTCGTCGTTAAAGACCTTGCGATCCGTCTCCACGATACGGGCCGCGATATCAGCCTTGTAAACATCGAACGGGGTGAGACCGATAAGCTCCGACTCGCTGCGCCCGGTCAGCTCCTCCATGGCCCGGTTACAGCCGGAGAACTGCTCCTGTTCGTTGCGGTAATAGACCAGATCCGGTGAGCAGTCGATAAAGGAGCGCAGCAGGGCGGTGCGCTCCTCCAGATGGAGCTGGGCCTTCTCCCGCTGGAACACCTCGTTTTCGAGATCCTCGATGGCCTGCTGGCGGGCCTTCTCCAACTGCTGGGTCTGGCCAATCTGGGCATTGAGGCGGGTGATGTTCTCCTGCAGTTGGCGGTTAAGCTCCAGATCCCGCTCACGCATCTCCTGCAGCTTGGTCACCATACGACTCAGGCGCTGGCGGGAGTCTTCCAGCTGGTCGACCACGATGGAGAGAAAGTAGACGGCCCAGGGGGTCACCAGCAGGCCGAAGAAGATGGAACGCACCAGATCGACCATGTCGACCGCATTGCGTAAAAACAGGGTCACCCCCATCTGTATCGACACCGCCAACACTATGATGCCGGTCGCCAGCAACATGCTGAAACGCACCAGACCGAGCTTGGTCATCAGGTCGACGTAATACTGGGCCCACGACTTGATCTGCTTCATCCATCCGATCCCTTCTCATATTTGGCCAACAGCATACCAGTCGGCGCGCCCGGACTCACCTGCCCGAATGTCGCCCAGCTCGCAGGGAATTGATTTAATATGGGCCGGGTCGCGCCCTGGTCATCCCGGATTCATCACAGATGGCTATCATGCGCGCCCGATCCCCACCCTGCTCAGGAGACCACTGAATGAAATATGCCTTGCTGCCACTGGCCCTGCTCGGCGCTCACCCGGCGCTGGCCGATGTGACCACCATCCCCACCCAATCCGGTTTTTCCGGGTTCGTCATGGGGGGCGTGACGGCCCGCCAGTATGAATCCAATCTCTTCAAGGGAGACAAGGGGGACTCACGCCTGGATGCGCTCGACACCAGCCCATCCCGGCATGACGCTCTCAAGCCCCTGTTCGGGGCCGATCTTCGCTACACCTTCGCCGAGACCGGTACCCAGATCTTCCTGGGTAACCTGATCCAGGATGCGGTGCGCTACGATCTCACCCAGCAGCTGGGCATTCGCCAGCAGTGGGGCAATCTGGGCATCTTCTCGGCCGGCTATGTCTTCTCGGCCATGCCCACCGAGACCTGGAGCGATCCCTATTTCGTCTCGGGTGAGCGCAGCGAAACCGACTACAGCACCCGGGGTGTGCGGCTGGGCTGGGACAACATAGGCCACAGCAAGGTGAATGCGGCCTACACCTGGCGACGCAGCCAGGTCGACGACGAGCAGAGTGGCCGGCAGTTGGTGAGCCAGGGGAAACTGAGCCAGGAGCAGGCGGCCATGCTCGATCGCAACGGCGATCTGCACCGACTCGAATTCTCCTACGACTGGCAGCTGCCTTCGGGCCACTTGTTGAGCCCGGCCCTCATCTACAAGCGGGCAGAGCTCGATGGTGCCGCCGAGCGCAGCGACACCCTGCATCTGCAGTTGACCCATGCCCTGCGCGGACCACAGTGGAGCCTGGTGTCAAACCTCTACGGGGGGTGGCGCCACTACGACGAGGCCAACCCCATCTACGGCCAGAAGGCCGATGCCAACGAATGGGGCGCCAGCAGCACCTTCTTCTGGCACCGTCTGTTCGGGGTTGAGCCGCTCAGCGTCTTCGTAAGCGCCTCGTGGGGCAGTGCCGACGCCGATATCGACTTCTACGACTCGACCATGCTCGCCGTCAGCACCGGGCTCATGTACCGGCTCTGACAGCCGACCCCGTTTAGAGCAGATCCTTGAGACGGTACCAGAGCATACCAAGTGCCAACAGGGGGGAGCGCAGATGAGGTCCCCCCGGGAAGCGCAGATGGGGCACGGCGGCGAAGAGATCGAAGCCCCGGCTGTGGCCATGGATCGCCTCGGCGAGCAGGCTGGCAGCCAGGTGGGTCGCATTGACCCCGTGCCCCGAGTAAGCCTGGGCGTAGTAAACATTGGGATGATCCGGCAAGCGCCCGATCTGCGGCAATCGGTTGGCGCCGATACCAATCATCCCTCCCCATTGAAACTCGATGGCGGTCTCGGCCAGCTCGGGGAAGACCCGTAGCAGCTTGGGTTGCATGAAGGTCTTGATGTCCTTGGGGTCGCGCCCAGAGTAGTTGCAGGCTCCCCCGAACAACAGGCGACCGTCCGCCGAGAGACGATAGTAGTCCAGCGCCACATTCTGATCGCACACCGCCATATTCTGCGGCAGCAGCCGCTCACGGACCCGCTTGGGCAGTACCTCGGTAGCCAGAATATAGGAGCCTGCCGGCAGCACCCTGGCCCCCAGCTCCCGATCCAGTTCGTTGAGATAGGCGTTGCAACCGAGCACCAGGGTATCGGCCTCGACCCTTCCATGGCGAGTGGTCACCCTGACCTTGCTACCGTAGTCAACCCGCGTCACCTGGGAGTGCTCGAACAGGCGCACACCTAAAGAGGCGGCGGCGCGGGCCTCACCGAGGGCCAGATTGAGGGGATGCAGATGGCCAGAGCCCATATCCACCATGCCACCTATGTAGCGATCCGAGCCGACGATGGCGTGGATCTCCTCCTTCGGCACCTGGCGCACCTCGAAGGGGTAATCGAGTGATTCCAGGTGACGCTGGGCCGCCTCGAAATCCACCAGGTGGCGCCACTTGGTTGCCAGATCGCAATAACCCAGGGTGAGATCACACTCAATCCCGAAACGGGCAATGCGATCCTTGACCAGCTGCACCGCCTCGATCCCCATCCGATCCAGCTCGCGCACCCCTTCCTCTCCGATATAGCGCGCGAACTGGCTGGTATCGTGGCCAACCCCGCGAATAAGCTGGCCACCATTGCGCCCGGACGCTCCCCAGCCGATGCGTCGCCCCTCCAGCAGAACCACGTCATAGCCGAGTTCGGCCAGATTGATGGCGGTGTTGAGGCCGGTAAAGCCCCCCCCGACGACGCAGACATCGGCGCGGATCTCCCCCTCCAGTTCGGGCCAGAGGGTGTCGTCATTGCGGGTTGCGGCGTAGTAAGAGTGGGGGTGTTCCTGTGCTCCAGGGGTCATCATCAGCATCCTGCCAGTGAATAAGATGTTTACCAAACTAAACGAATTTGGCCGCTATGCCCACTACTCCGGCTGTGATGTTTATCAAACAAAAACAAAAGGCGCCCCGAAGGGCGCCTTTTCATGCAATCGAGGTGCTGTAACGAATTACAGTACGTCGATGGCGTTCAGGTCGGAGAAAGCCTGCTCCAGACGCTTGATCATGGAAGTCTGGCCTTCACGCAGCCATACGCGCGGGTCGTAGTACTTCTTGTTCGGCTTGTCGGCACCTTCCGGGTTGCCCAGCTGGCCTTGCAGGTAAGCTTCGTTCTTCTTGTAGAAGTTCAGCAGACCTTCCCAGGTCGCCCACTGGGTGTCGGTGTCGATGTTCATCTTCACCACGCCGTAGGAGATGGACTCGCGGATCTCTTCCAGAGTGGAGCCAGAGCCACCGTGGAACACGAAGTCCAGGCTCTTGGCCGGCACACCAAACTTCTCGGAGACGTACTTCTGGGAGGCGTCCAGGATGGAGGGGGTCAGCTTGACGTTACCCGGCTTGTAAACACCGTGCACGTTGCCGAAGGAGGCAGCGATGGTGAAGCGCGGGCTGATCTTGGACAGACGCTCGTAGGCGTAAGCCACGTCTTCCGGCTGGGTGTATAGGGCGGACTGATCCATGTGGCTGTTGTCCACGCCATCTTCTTCGCCACCGGTGCAACCCAGTTCCAGCTCCAGAGTCATGTCCATCTTGGCCATGCGGGTCAGGTACTCGCAGCAGATGTCGATGTTCTCTTCCAGAGACTCTTCGGAGAGATCCAGCATGTGGGAGGAGAACAGCGGCTTGCCGGTCTCGGCGAAGTGCTTCTCGCCGGCTTCCAGCAGACCGTCGATCCACGGCAGCAGCTTCTTGGCAGCGTGGTCGGTGTGCAGGATCACCGGCACACCGTAGGCTTCGGCCACGGCGTGAACGTGCTTGGCACCGGAGATGGCACCGATGATGGCAGCCTTCTGACCTTCCAGCTTCAGACCCTTACCGGCGGTAAAGACGGCGCCGCCGTTGGAGAACTGAACGATGACCGGAGCCTTCACCTTTGCGGCCGCTTCCAGCACGGCGTTGACGGAGTCGGTACCGACGCAGTTGACCGCCGGCAGGGCAAAGCCGTTCTCCTTGGCGACAGCGAATACCTTCTGAACGTCATCACCGGTGATAACGCCGGGTTTTACGAAGTCGAAAATCTTCTTAGACATGTTTCTCGTCCTATTCTCGTATGCCGATAAAAAATTGTGGGGGTTCATCATGAACCGGCATGGGCGGGCACATGATAGACGAAACGGGAGGCTTTTGCCCCCCGTTTCGGGTCACGATCAGGCTTTGGCGCGCTCTTCCAGGATGGCGACGGCCGGCAGCTTCTTGCCCTCTACAAACTCCAGGAAGGCGCCGCCGCCGGTGGAGATGTAGGAGACCTTGTCGGCAATGCCGAACTTGTCGATGGCGGCCAGTGTGTCACCACCGCCAGCGATGGAGAAGGCCGGGGATTCGGCGATGGCGCGGGCGATCACTTCGGTACCCTTGGCGAACTGGTCAAACTCGAACACGCCGACCGGACCGTTCCACAGGATGGTCTTGGCGTTCATGATGATGTCGGCCAGGGCCTTGGCGGAATCCGGACCGATGTCGAAGATCATGTCGTCGTCAGACACGTCAGCCACAGACTTGGTGGTGGCCGGGGTGGTCTCGGAGAACTCTTTACCCACGACCACGTCGGTGGTGGCCGGGATGGAGGTCTCGGCAGCCAGCTTCTTGGCGGTGTCGATCAAGTCGTGCTCGCACAGGGACTTGCCGACGTTGTGACCGGCAGCGGCGATGAAGGTGTTGGCGATGCCACCACCGACCACCAGCTGGTCAGCGATCTTGGAGAGGGACTCCAGTACGGTCAGCTTGGTGGAGACCTTGGAGCCACCGACGATGGCAACCATGGGACGAGCCGGGTTGTCCATGGCCTTGCCGAGGGCTTCCAGCTCACCAGCCAGCAGCGGGCCGGCACAGGCAACCGGCGCGTACTGAGCCACACCGTAGGTGGAGCCTTCGGCGCGGTGGGCGGTACCAAATGCATCCATTACAAAGACGTCACACAGGGCGGCGTACTTCTTGGCCAGCTCTTCGGTGTTCTTCTTCTCACCCTTGTTGAAACGGCAGTTTTCCAGAACGACCAGCTCACCGGCGGCGACGTCCACGCCATCCAGGTA
This sequence comes from Aeromonas schubertii, assembly GCF_000820105.1. Taxonomy (GTDB): domain Bacteria; phylum Pseudomonadota; class Gammaproteobacteria; order Enterobacterales; family Aeromonadaceae; genus Aeromonas; species Aeromonas schubertii. The sequence continues at coordinate 64,966 of NZ_CDDB01000017.1, forward strand.
ATCCTTGGCCAGGCGAACTTCGCAGGACAGAGCGTCTTTCAGATAGTTGACGACCGGTTGCAGGGAGAACTCTTCGTTGTACTCGCCTTCGGTCGGACGACCCAGGTGGGAGGTGATCATCAGCTTGGCACCCTTCTCCAGCGCCAGCTTGATGGTCGGCAGGGTGGCTTTGATCCGTGCATCGGAGGTGACCTTGCCGTCTTTTACCGGCACGTTCAGGTCAGCACGGATCAGGACGCGTTTACCAGCCAGATCCAGGTCGGTCATCTTGATAACAGACATATTCAGTCCTCTATATTTTTCCAGGTAATGTTAAAAACAGTAACCTTGTCCCCGGGGCAGGCTCAGCCTGCAACCATCATGGCCCGGGTGGTATCCAGCATCCGATTCGCGAAGCCCCATTCGTTATCGCACCACATCAACATCTTGACGAGGTTGGCATCGCTCACCCGGGTCTGGGTACCATCAATGATGCACGAATGGGCATCATGATTGAAATCGACGGAGACCAGGGGCTCTTCCGTGTAATCCAGAATACCCAGTAATGTACCTCTGGATGCCCGTTGCAGGGCTTGATTTACGTCAGAAACCGACACTTTTTTTCGCACCGTGATACTCAAATCCATGGCGGTGACATTGATGGTGGGCACCCGTACCGCGATCGCTTCGAACTTGCCGGCGAAGTGGGGCAGGATACGCTCCAGCCCCTTGGCCAGCTTGGTGTCCACCGGGATGATGGATTGGCTGGCGGCCCGGGTTCGGCGCAGATCACCGTGGTAGGCGTCGATCACCTGCTGGTCATGCATGGATGAGTGAATTGTAGTAATAGTACCACAATTTATTTCGAATTCTCGATGCAATGTTTCGATGACGGGGACCACGCAGTTGGTGGTACAGGAGGCGTTGGAGACGATCCGTTCACGCCCGCTCAGCACCCCGTGATTGACCCCGTAGACGATGGTCGCGTCCACATCCGCATCGGCCGGATGGGAGAAGAGCACCTTGCCAGCCCCCGCCGCCAGATGCTTCTCGGCATCCGTGCGCGAGCCAAACACGCCGGTGCAGTCCAGCACCACATCAACCTTCAGTGCCCGCCACGGCAGATTGGCCGGATCACTCTCGGCAAACAGGGGGATGAGATCCTCGCCCACCTGCATGCTGTTGCCCGCCAGCTCGACCGGGAAGCGGAAACGACCGTGACTGGTGTCATAGCGAGTGAGGTGCGCCATGGCCTTGGGATCGGCCAGCTCGTTGATGGCCACTATCTTGATGTTCTTGTCGCGGCCGCTCTCGTAGAGGGCGCGCAGCACGTTGCGGCCGATGCGGCCATAGCCGTTGATGGCAATGCGGATCATCGGAGCAAAGCCTCCTTGAAGGTGCCTCTGGCCAGCAGGGCCGCACCGAATACGCCGGCGCTGTCACCCAGGGTTGGCCTGATGATAGGGGTGGTGAATCTGGGGTTGAAGAGATAAGGCAACACGCTCTGGCGTCCGGCGCTGTACAGGCTCTCGATGTTGCCGACACCGCCACCGATGACGATGACATCGGGGTCGAGGATGTTGACCACGTTGGCGATGGCCTGACCAAACAGGCGGTGCAACCGGTCCAGGGTCTGACGGGCATGGGCATCGTGAGAGGCCGCTGCGGCAATCTGGGGCAAGTGGAGCAGGCGCTGGCTCTTCTCCCGGTACCAGGCCTCCAGGGCCGGACCCGAGATGAAGGTCTCGACACAGCCGCGCTTGCCACAGTAACACTCGGGACCGTCGGGGGAGAGCACGTTGTGGCCCCACTCGCCGGCGATGCCGTGGTGACCGTTGAGGATGCGACCATCGACCACTATTCCGGAGCCGACCCCGGTGCCCATGATGATGCCAAACACCACCCGCGCCTCGGGAAACTGATCACGCACGGCGCCCAGGTGGGTTTCGGCCAGGGCGAAACAGTTGGCATCGTTGGCGATGAGGACAGGCATGGCGAGTCTGGCTTCCAGATCTTCCTTGAGGGGACGGCCGTTGAGCTCGGTGGTGTTGCAGTTCTTCATCACCCCGGTCTGGGGATCCCGTGCCCCGGGAGTCCCTATGCCGAGCCGCTCGGGGCGAGCTCCCAGCATGGCCACACAGCGCTCGACCAGGGTAGCTATCCCCTCAAGGATGCCCGCATACCCCTGATCGCGGGGAGTGGCCTGCCGCTCGCGCAGCACCACCCTGTCCCCCTCCAGCACCACGCACTCCATCTTGGTGCCACCCAGATCGACTCCCCAGTCCTGGCTCATGCTCACTCCTGATTCCATGCCCCCGGCAAAGGGGGCAGTGTAACACCTTGCCGAAAACAAGACAGGGCCCGCAGGCCCTGTCTCTTCATCATGGCAATGGCTTACTTCTTGGCCTGCTCTTTGGCGTCGTCGGCAGCCGGCTTCTCGATGGCCAGCAGCTCAACGTCAAACACCAGTACGGAGTTGGCCGGGATGGAGCCAGCACCGTGCTCGCCATAGGCCAGCTTGGACGGCAGGACGAACTTGAACTTGGAGCCGACCGGCATCAGTTGCACGCCTTCGGTCCAACCCGGGATCACCTGGTTGAGGGGGAAGGTGGCCGGCTCACCACGATCGACCGAGCTGTCGAACTTGGTGCCGTCGATCAGGGTACCCGTGTAGTGCACCTTGACGATATCGGTGGCCTTGGGCTTGGCGCCCTCACCCATCTTCTCGACCTGGTACTGCAGGCCGGATTCGGTGGTCTTGACCCCTTCCTTCTTGGCGTTATCGGCCAGGAAGGCCTCACCCTTCTTCAGGTTGTCGGCAGACTCTTGCTCGGCCTTGACCTTGGAGAGCTCGTTGATCTTGGCATCATAGGCCTGCAGGGCCTTCTGGATCTCCTCGTCGCTCATGGAGGCGCTCTTGGCCAGACCGTCGGTCACCCCTTTGAGGATGACGCTGTTGTCCAGCTTGATACCCAGCTCCTGCTGACGCTCCAGGGTATTGGCGATATAGCGCCCCATGGAGAGACCGATGGCGTAACCGGATTGCTCCTCAAAGCTCTTGGCGTCGGCCTTGGCACCCTCGGCCGGCTTGGCGGCTTCGGTCTTGGTCTCGGCGGGAGCCGCCGGCTTCTCGTCCTTCTGGCACGCAGTCAGACCTACGGATACGGCAGCAGCCAGCAGGGACATCTTCAGAAATTTGTTCATCAGTTTCTCCAAAACGTAAAACCGCTCTCGATTCCTTCTTGAAATGAGAGGTTTATGGCAACAAACGCCTTATACTAACCCTCGAATTCGGGCGAACAAGAGCATGAGACAGGAAAAATGCAAAAAAGTGCCATCCTATTTCTGTTGTGCCCCCTGCTGCTCTATGGCTGCGACAAAAACGCGGTGCAGCCCCAGCAGACCCGAGAACTCTCCTACCAGGGGGCGCTGACCGCCGATCTCTCTGCCGATAGCCACACGGCACTGGTTTCCACGGCTCAGCAGATGACGGTGTGGGACCTGAAAGAAGACAGGCAACGCTATCGTTGGGAGATGCCCTCCCCGGATGGCAACCTGGTCTTCGTCACCCGCTTCTCCCCCGCTGCAAGCCATGCGGTCACGGCCACCCCCACCACCTTCTCGCTCTGGAGCCTCGCGGATGGCCACTCGGTCGGCTTCTACTCCCTGCCCGAATCACGTCTGCGCGACATCACCCTCTCGGAGAGCGGGCGCTTCGTGCTGATTGGACGCGAGGATGGCAAGGCGGAGTTTGTAGACCTCACCACAGGCCGACGCTTGCAGTTCCTTGGCCACAGCGAGCAGGTCAATACCGTAGACCTTTCCGCCAACGGCCGCTATGCCCTGACCGGGGGTAATGATTACACCGCCTACCTGTGGGACACCCAAAGCGGTCAGGTGATCCATCGCTTCAACCATGGCAGTCGGGTCACCCTGGTACGCCTCGATCCCCGGGGGCGCTATGCCTTTACCGCCAGCAGCATGGGCCAGGCTCGCATCTGGGAGCTGGTCAGCGGCAAAGAGGTGAGCCGGTTGCAGATGAAGCATCGCCAGGAGATCTACAGCGCCGCCCGGTTCGTCAACGACGGCCAGTGGCTGCTGACCGGCTCGCCCTCACGCCAGGCCAACCTGTGGCGGGTGAGTGACGGAGCCCCTCTGGACGAGTGGCTGGTCACCCCCAGAGAAGGCCCCCGCCCCTCCAGCGCTGTGGTCTATGGCGTGGCTTTGGGCGACAATAGCCGGGTTGTCACTGTCAGCTCCAGCGGCCTGGCCGAGACCTGGAGCCTCAAGTAAAGGAAGGTTATGGAAAAGCAGCAGTTGCTCGAACGCATCGAAACCCTGGAGAGCCGTCTGGCCTACGCCGAATACACGGTGGAGCAGCTCAACGAAGAGGTGACGGTGCAGGGGCGCGAACTCGACAAGATGCGCCAACTGGTCCATCTGCTGGCAGATAAGTTCAAGGCGATGCAGCCGACCCAGATTGCCAGCATGGCCGAAGAGACACCGCCGCCTCACTACTGAGCGGCGACAAAAAAGCCCGCATCACGCGGGCTTTTGTCATTCTGGCTATCAATGATGATGGCCCTTGCCACCACAACCGCCACCACCGCAGCAGCCGCCATGGCCTTGCTCTTCGTCATCATGATGGTGGTGACCACCGCCACAGCAGCCGCCGTGGTCATGATCGTGGTCGTGATCATGATGGTGATGACCGCCGCAACCACCTTCACCATGAACATGGCCATGAGCCAGCTCTTCGGCGGTGGCCGGACGCACATCCTTGATCTCGACCTTGAAGCCCAGGGTCACGCCCGCCAGGGGATGGTTGCCATCGACCTTGACGAACGCCTCGGAGACCTCGACCACGGTCACCGGACGGTGGCCATCGTCGGTCTCGGCCACGAAGGTATCACCCTCGGCGACATCCATGCCGTCAAACAGCTCACCGGGAACCTCTTGAACCAGCCCCTCATCGTATTCGCCGTAGGCCTGCTCGGGGCTCAGGGTCACCTCAAAGGCATCGCCCACGGCGCGACCTTCCAGAGCCGCTTCCAGGCCGGAGACCAGGTAACGGGTACCGTGCATATAAACCAGCGGCTCTTTGCCGACCGTGGTATCGATCACCTCGCCGTGCTCGTCGGTAACCGTGTATTCCAGCGTAACTACGCTCAGGGGAGCTACTTTCATGTCAGGAATCCTGCTGAGTGAAAAAACGGCCCAAGCATAACCGAAAACCACCGCCTCGCCTATGCCTCATCAAGGGCGAAAGACGCCGATCACCTCCTCCTCTGCCCGGGTCACCCGGGTCACCTCTTCGCTGGGGCGCACCTGAGTGTCACCGCACTCGCTACAGGTCACCTTCTCGACTCCATGCTCCAGATACAGCATCATGGTGTCCATTTTGCCGCAGGCGGGACAGACCGCCCCGGCGATAAAGCGTTTTTTACGTCGGGTTTCCATTTGTGTTACCTCCCGGCAGCATCATATCAGGGTTTCCTCATGCATCACGCCATCGAATTTCTCACCGGTCACGCGGCCGCCCTCTCCTTTGGCAAGCGCCTGCGCCTTCCCCAGGGACGATTGCTGCAGGTTCGCCACGGCATGGGGTTACTGCGCCTTGGCAACCGGGAGCAACTGCTCTGTGACGGGGAGTGCTTCTGGCTCCCGGCCGACTGCCTGGCCGCCTTCACGCCCTTGCGCGGTAGCCAATGGCGGGAGGCTCGCTTCTCGGTACGTCAACCCCAGCCCTCCCTGTCGGGCTGGCTGCGCCCCTCCCCCCTGCTCGAGGCCCTGCTCGACGATCTGACCCAATGGCAAGAGGAGCGAGAGTGGCAAGGCCCCTATGGGGATCGTCTGCGGGTCCTGTCCGACCTGCTGCTGCGTCACCCGCTGCACCCTGAGCCGACACCCACGACGCTGCAACAGGAGTGGCAAGGGCTCAACCAGGGGCTCATCCCCGCCGAGGTGAGTGAGGATCTGGCGGCACTGGTGGCCCAGTATCGCCTGATCCGTGCCGATCGTCAGCTCAAGGGAGGGCAAGCTATCGCCCCCGTACTCGCGGCGCTGGGCTACCCGGATGAACTGAGCTGGCAACAAGAATTAGCCTGCTGGCTACAGGAGTGATCGCCACGCCTCCCCTATGCTGTTAACAGTGAGCAGAGGAGGCAAACCATGAAAGCATGGTGGTTGATGGTTCTGGCGGTGACCTGTGTCGAGGCCAACACCCGGGTCGAGATCTTGACGGACTCCAGTTATGCCCCTTACTCCTGGCAGGAGGGCCAGGAGGCACGTGGCATTTATCCCGACATAGTGCGGGAAGTGGCCAAGGCGATGCCCGAGTTTGAACTGGTACTCAAGCCCGTGCCCTGGCGCCGGGCTCTTAGCATGGTGGAACAGGGCAAGGCCTTTGCCGTGCTGCCCCCCTATTACAATCAGGAGGAACGCCCCTGGATCTGGCCCTACTCCCAACCCCTGCTCGACGAGGAGGTGGTGGTGCTCTGTAGCGACAAGCTCGCCAGCAACACCGACGAGGCTCGCTTTCCCGACGACTATTTCGGCCTGCGTTTTGGCATGAATGCGGGCTTTGCCATCGGAGGAAAAGCCTTCTGGGAGGCGGTCTCTGCCGGCAAAATTGAGCAGGAAGAGGCCAAGAGCAACCGTGAGAATTTGCTCAAGATCCTGCGTGGTCGGGTCGATTGCACCATCAATGACAAGCTCTCTCTGCTGGCCGAGATGCTGACCATGATAAAGGATGGCCACCTCGCCCTCGAAGACATGGGTCGCCTGCGCCAGGGCCCGGTGGTAACCCGTGAACAGGGCTTTCTGGGCTATGCGGCCAACGACAAGGCCTTTCCCTTCAAGGAGCAGTTTGTGAAGCAGTTTGATCGCGCCCTGCACCAGTTGCGCCAGCAAGACGGCATCAACCGCATCGTGGAGAGCCATGTGGGAAAGTCCCAACGCTGAGGCCGGCTCCGGAAAAGCCCCAGCAAACACCATTGTCTCCGGATAACACTTTTGAGAGAGCACCCGCCCCATGACTCCTTTTTTTCGTTATGCTAGGAGCGCCCTCTCTCCTATCTACTCGGGATATCAACCATGAAGAGCAAGGCGAACCAGTCGCAAGGGATGCTGCTTTTCCGACTCACCCGGCAACAGCTGTTTGCCATCGGCACCCTCAAGGTCAAAGAGATTGTGCCCTACACACCGTTGACCGCCATACCCAAGAGCCATTCGACCGTGCTCGGCGCCGTCAGCCTGCGCGGCCATACCCTGCCCATCATCGACATGGCCAAGGCGGTGGGCTATCAACCGCTCCGGCAAGAGGAGTTCAAGGATTGTTTCATCATCATCACCGACTGCCGTCGCACCCTGGTCGGTTTTCTGGTGCGGGGCATAGAGCGGATCGGCGAGTGCAACTGGCGCGATATCACGCCACCACCGGCGAGCCTTGGGCATAACATCTTCGTCACCGGCGTCACCCGTATTGGCGAGCAACTGGTGCAACTGCTCGACGTGGAGCTGATCCTCTCCCGGGTCTTCCCCGATGCCCCCGACCACCTCTATCCCCTGCTCACCGATGTGCAGCGGGAGATCCTCAAGCCCATGCAGATCCTGATGGTGGATGACTCGGCGGCGGCCCGTAAGCAGCTGATGGTCGCCCTCGACTATATCAACATCCCCTATCGGGTCTGCGGTAATGGACAGGATGCCCTCAACCTGATGCAGGAGGCCGCCAGTCAGGGGGCTCCCATCGACATCCTGGTGAGCGATATAGAGATGCCCGGGCTCGATGGTTATGAGCTCTCCTTCGAGGTACAAAACGATGCCCGCCTCGCCGGGGCCTACATCATTCTGCACACCTCCCTCTCGAGCGAGATCAGCGTAGAGCGAGCCCATCAGGTAGGGGCTCACGAGGCGCTCACCAAGTTTGAGGCCAACGAGCTGATCCAGGCCATGCTGCGCGGCGCCGAACATCACAAGACGCTGGTCGGACAATGATAATAGAGAGTCGCTTCCGGGCCCCCTGGTGGGCCCTCAATCCTCATCTGCAAACCATCTTACCCAAGTGGCTGCGCCGGATGCCGGCCCGCTTCATCGCCGAGCGCTTCGAGCTGAGCGACGGAGACTTCGTCGATCTCGCCTGGAGCGGAGCTGTCACCCCCGACAATCGTCCTCTGATCGTGGTCTTTCACGGCCTGGAGGGGAGCATCCACTCCCACTACGCCAAGGGGCTGTTCACCCATCTGCAGCAACAGGGAAGGGAAGCCGTCTTGATGCACTTTCGCGGCTGCAGTGGTGAACCCAACCGCCATCTCGAGGCCTACCACTCGGGCGCCATCCGGGATGCCCAGGAGCTCATCGCCGAGCTGAGCCGCCGCTTTGCGGGCAAGCCGTTGATCGCCATCGGTTTCTCCCTGGGGGGGAACATGTTGGTCAACCTGCTGGCTCGTGCCTGCCCGGCGGCACTGACCGCGGCCGTAGTGGTCTCGGCCCCGCTGCAATTGGAGAGCTGCGCCGATCGCGTCAACCAGGGCTTCTCCAGGGTCTATCAGACCTACCTGCTGCGCACCATGCGCCGCAATCTGCTGAGCAAGATCCGGCAGCAGCAGAGGGCGAGCGAGCGCTGGCAACCGAAACAGGTGGAACAGATCGCCACCCTGCGCGACTTCGACGAGCGGGTCACCGCCCCCCTGCACGGTTTCGAGAGCGCCAGCCACTACTACCAGCGTTGCTCTGGCCTGCCACTGCTGGCCCAGATTCCCATTCCCACCCTTATCCTCCACGCCGCCGACGACCCCTTCATGTCACAGAGCGTGATCCCGCGCCCGGAGCAACTCTCTCCCCTGGTGCGCTACGAGCTGAGCCGACGCGGCGGCCACGTGGGCTTCCTGCACGGTACCCCATGGCGTCCGCGTTTCTGGCTCGACGAGCGGATCGACCAATGGCTGCAAGAGGTCATGCCCTAAAAAGGGGTTGCAGAGCCCAACGTGCAGGGCACAATAGGCCCTCTTTTCAGAGGGCCCCTTCCATGATCATCCCCTGGCAGGCCATAGAGGCCGATACCCTGCACAACCTGATCGAATCGTTCGTGCTGCGCGAGGGCACCGACTACGGGGAGGCGGAAGCCAGCCTGGAGGAGAAGGTGGCCGCGGTACGCCTGCAGCTCGAGAGCGGCAGTGCCGTCGTCGTCTACAGCGAACTGCACGAGAGCGTGGACATCATCCCGCGAGATCGCTTCCCCCGGGAGGCTTGACCGCTTTCCCATCGGCCCCGTATAACGGAGATTATCAAGGAAGAGGACTCCCCATGTCGGCCAAACACCCCATCATCGCCGTGACCGGCTCCTCCGGTGCCGGAACCTCCACCTCCACCATCGCCTTTCGCTCCATGTTTCATCAGCTGGGCTACAAGGCGGCCGTGGTGGAGGGGGACAGCTTTCACCGCTACACCCGCCCCGAGATGGATGTCGCCATTCGCCGGGCCCGGGAGCAGGGGCGTCACATCAGCTACTTCGGCCCGGAGGCCAACGACTTCGCCCTGCTCGAGCAGTTCTTTCAAGAGTACGGCCAGAGTGGACAGGGACAATACCGACGCTATCTGCACACCTTCGACGAGGCGGTGCCCTTCAACCAGATGCCGGGGACCTTCACCCCCTGGCAGACCCTGCCCGACGAGACGGACCTGCTCTTCTACGAGGGACTGCACGGGGGCGTGGTCACCGACGAGCACAACGTGGCCCGCCATGTGGACTTTCTCATCGGCGTGGTGCCCATCGTCAACCTGGAGTGGATCCAGAAGCTGGTACGCGATACCTCGGAGCGCGGCCATTCGCGGGAGGCGGTGACCGACTCCATCGTCCGATCCATGGATGACTATATCAATTTCATCACCCCCCAGTTCTCCCGCACCCATATCAACTTTCAGCGAGTCCCCACGGTCGACACCTCCAACCCCTTCAGCGCCAAGGTGATCCCGAGCCTGGACGAGAGCATGCTGGTGATCCGTTTTCGCGGCATCAAGAACGTGGACTTCCCCTACCTGCTCTCCATGATCGATGGCAGCTTCATGTCCCGCCTCAACACCATAGTGGTGCCGGGGGGCAAGATGGGCTTTGCCATGGAGCTGATCCTGCGGCCCTTGATCCAGCAGTTGCTGGAGACAGGCAAAATCACCTGACACCGGGAGTCTTGTCATGCGCACTCTGCTTCTGCTCTTTCCCCTGCTATTGGCCGGTTGCAGCACGGGGCCGGCCAGCATTCCCCCCTCCACCGGAACCCTGGTGGTCAAACCCGCCGTCAGCTGGCCCTATGGGCAGCCGGTGCGCTTTGCCATGGCCGAGCAGTACCAGTACGCGGGAACCAGTGCCGAGAGCTGGCTGACGCCGGTGCAGGAGGCGGTCGTTCGGGGTCTCAAGGAGCGCGGCTGGCAGCCGGATAGCCTGGATCGGGCCGACGTGCTGGTGGCAATCGGCGTCGCCGGCGCCGCCGACATCTCGAATGGGGAGATCTTCAGCCGGCTTGGAATGACACCGGGACAGATCACAGATCAGGCACGGCGAGCCGGTACCCTGGCCGTGGTGCTGCTCGACAGCCAGAGCGAGAAGCCGGTGTGGAGTGCCTCCATGCAGCTGGAGGTAGGAAGCCGCATTCCCGATGAGGAGCGCGCCCGCTTCAGCCAGCGTTGGATAAACCAGATGCTGGCATCCCTGCCGGGCGGCCAATAACAACATGGCCTGCATCGGCAGGCCATGTCGCTACACACAACGGCGCGTTATGGCTGACGGCAGGTGAGCACTGTCGCCCCCTGCTGGGCGAGGGTCGCCTGCTTGTCCTTCACCCACAGCTCGGTCAGACCAAAGCTGTAGCGATCACCCTGCTGCTCGGAGCTCTCGGCCAGCAGCAGCTTGTACCACACCTCTCCCTGCTCAAACTGCACGGTCTGGGCCTGACGGTCGAAGGCGATGGACAGGGCCTGCTCGCCACACTGGTACTGCACCTGCTCATACCGGGTCGGCTGGGGAGAACTGCAGGCGGCCAGTCCCAACACGGGCAACAGCATCATCACTCTTTTCATCTGCTCTTCCTTCTTGTTGTGTGTAAATCCGTTGCTCCCGCGCTCAGGCGGCCACGATGCGATAACCGTGAGTGATCTCGACCGATTTTTCCAGCATCAGCGAGACAGAGCAGTACTTCTCCATGGAGAGATCGACGGCGCGGGCCACCTGCTTCTCGGCCAGCTCCTGACCGGTGACCACAAACTCCAGATGGATCTTCTTGAACACCCGCGGCGCGCTCTCGGCCCGCACGGTGTCAATGTTGACCTTGCAGCCAGTCACCGCCTGGCGCCCCTTCTCCAGAATAGAGACCACGTCGATGGAGCTGCAGCCACCGATGGCCATCAGCACCAGCTCCATGGGGCTCGGCCCCTCGCCCGGGTTGGCCCCATCGAGCACGATGCGGTGGCCCGAATCGCTGACCCCTTCAAATTTCATGCCCTCGACCCAGGTCACTTCCCCTTTCATCTCTCTCTTCCTCTGGATAGCAATAATGTGATCCGTAGCATACCACTCTCCCATGGCCCGCACTTAGTGGCGTGTAAATAGATCAAAATCAACACCTCCGGCCAGTGGAGTTCCTAGAATGCCCTGCACTGGCGGCAAGCCTTGTCTCTATGGGCAAAGGCTCTTATGCTACTGCCACTTATAAACAAGGAATGGCAAGCGTGGCACCTTGCCGGGACTTAGAAGTCCAGATAATCAACAGAGGAATACTCATGGCTATTGGCAAACCGCAAAGCGATCCCACTCTCGAATGGTTCCTGTCGCATTGCCATATTCACAAGTACCCGGCGAAGAGCACCCTGATCCATGCGGGCGAGAAGGCTGAGACCCTCTATTACATCGTCAAGGGGACAGTGGCCGTTCTGATCAAGGATGACGAGGGCAAGGAGATGATCCTCTCCTACCTCAACCAAGGAGACTTCATCGGCGAGATGGGCCTGTTCGAAGAGAACGAGAGCCCCGAGCGGACCGCCTGGGTGCGCGCCAAAGGCTCCTGCGAAGTGGCCGAGATCTCCTACAAGAAATTCCGCCAGCTGATCCAGGTCAACCCCGAGATCCTGATGCGCCTCTCCGGCCAGATGGCCAAGCGCCTGCAGCACACCAGCCAGAAAGTGGGTAACCTCGCCTTCCTCGACGTGACCGGTCGCATCGCCCAGACCCTGCTCAACCTGGCCCGCCAGCCGGACGCCATGACCCACCCGGATGGCATGCAGATCAAGATCACCCGTCAGGAGATCGGCCAGATCGTCGGCTGCTCCCGCGAGACCGTTGGCCGCATCCTGAAGATGCTCGAGGAGCAAGACCTCATCTCCGCCCACGGCAAGACCATCGTCGTCTTCGGCACCCGCTGAGCCTGACACCGAATAACGGGCTGCCCTCTCGGCAGCCCTTTTTGTTGGATGATCCCATGCACCTGCAATGCCCCTTCTGCCGAGCCCCCCTCCATCGCCACACCCCCTCCGGGGGCGCCTACTGCGATAACAAGCACCACTTCGACAAGGCCCCTGAGGGCTACCTCGACCTCATCCCCGGCAAGCACTCCCCCAAGGAGGGCGAGAGCCGAGCCCTGATGCGCGCCCGTCGCCACTGGCTCGAGCAGGGCGCCCTCTCCCCCCTGGCCGATGCCCTAGCCGCCCTGCTGCCGGCCGAAGCCGGTGAGCTGATCGTGCTGGGTGCCGGTGAGGGTTATCTCTGTCGTGCCCTGGCCGAGCGCCGGCCAGAGTGGCAACTGAGCGGCCTCGAGCGCGCCAAAAACGCCATCTTCGCCGCCGCCAAGGCGCAGCCCGGTGCCGAATTGGTGCTGGCCGATCCCCTTCACCCGCCGCTGCAGCCCGGGCTGGCTCACGCCCTGCTGCTCGAGGCCGGTCACAAGAGCCGTCCCGCCGACCTGGCCCCCCTGCTCGCCCCCGGCGGCTTCTTGCTGCTGGTCAGCCAGGGCCCGCGCCACCACTGGCAATTGCGCAGCCACATCAACCCGGATGCCAAAGAGCACCCGGCTGCCTGGCCAAGCGTCGCCCCCCTCACCGAGCTGGCCCGCCAGCGCTGCCACTTCGACGTCGCCATGGATGCCGAGACGCGCGAGCTGATGCTGGCCACCAGCCCGCTGGCCTGGCGTGCCAACAACGCGGTGCGCCACGGCTACCAGCAGCAGGGAGATGAGCGCCTCGAGCACGACTACCTGCTCACCCTGTGGCAGCGGCCGCACTGAGGCCCGCAAAGCACAACGCCTCCCGAGGGAGGCGTTGTCATATTGGAGCCGGGCTCAGTCGTTGCGACCGATAAAGAGATCGGTCACATGGCAGCTGGTGCGCGAGGCGAGGGCATCGAGCATGTAGGCCGCCGCGTCCTCGGGAGTCATGAAGCGGCTGGGATCCACGTGATTGCTGTTGTCCCAGAACTCGCTGCGAATGCCGCTCGGATAGAGGTTCACCAGCCGCAGCGGCCCCCCTCTCAGCTCGGCCCGCAGGGATTCGAGAAAGCCGCGCATGCCCCACTTGGAGGCGCAGTAGAGGCTCTCGTTGGCCTTGCCCACCTGGGCCGCCGAAGAGAGCACGTTGGCCAGCACCCCGCCCCTGTCGCCGAGCAGACGCACCGTCTGCTGGGCCACCAGTATGGTGGAGATGAGGTTATTCTCGACCACGGAGCGGATCTGCTCGGCGGTGTAGACGCCGACCGGACCGAACTCCCCCACCCCGGCACAGTGGATCACCATGTCGGGCAGGCCACCCCACTCGGCAGCGGCCGAGAAGGCCATCTCCACCTCCTCCAGGTGCGAGAGATCGGCGGCGATGCCGATCACCTGCTCCCCGAAGCGCTGCTCCTGTGCCTGTAACTTCTGATGCCGGCGCCCCATCATGGCTACCCGATGGCCCCTGGCCACCAGTCCGTCGGTCAGTGCCTTGCCAAGGCCGGTACCGGCCCCCGTGACTATGGTGTAACCCATGATGGTACGTCCTTATCAGAAGCTGAATTCGGCACCGACGAACCAGCCATCCACGCTCTGGTCGACGCGGTCGAAGTCCATCTTGGCCTCACGCCAGCCGGCACGAACCTTGACCGGGGCAGAGGAGAACTTGTAGGCACCGCCGAGACGGTAGTCGTAGTTGTCACCGTCCTCGACACGGGCATCGGCGAAGGCAGAGAGACCGGTACCCGGCAGCTTGACCTCGGTGGCGGCATAGGCCATCAGCACGTCCTTGTCGTAGGAGTAGTGCAGGGTGTTGAAGTCACCGTCGTAGCGGCGGCCGGTCAGGCCCAGATCGATCTTGAACAGATCGTTGTTGAACAGGCGATAGTAGAGGCTCAGATCATAGGCCAGCAGATCGTTGTTGAAGGCGCCACCCGAGCTGCCCATATCGCTCATCTCGAACTTGGCGTTCGGCAGCAGGAAGATGCCGTGCTCGAGCTGCAGGTAGCCGTTCCAGTTGTAGTTGTGGTCATAGCTGGACCCCACACCGGACACCTGGCCACTGCCCTGGGCATTCCATACGTCGGCACCGGCGGCGAAACGCCAGTCGTTGGCAGCCATGGCGGAGCTGCTCATCAGGGCCAGCAGGGAGGCGGCAATCAGGCTCTTGTTCATTTTCTTATTCTCCATTCTTGGACAGGGAAGCCCCATATTCTACCGCGCCGAAACGGAATACCCAGTGACAAACGCTGAACAGCGACCAAATATGTCAGTGCTGCATCCCCTTCATGGGCTCGACCCCCCTGACCGGCAGGGAGAGGGTCAGGGTCTGGCCATCGTCGAAGGTGAGGGTCAGGGGGAAGGGGGTTGCCTGGCTCAGCACATCGCGCAGCTCGAACAACATCACATGCAGGCCACCCGGCTGCAACTGCACCATCCCCCTGGCGGGCACCTCGATAGAGTCCACCTGGCGCATGCGCATCACGCCGTTGTCGTGCAGGTGGGTGTGCAGCTCGGCGCGGGCCACCTCGGGTGACGCCGCCGCGACCAGTTTAACCGGCTTATCCCCGTCGTTCTTGAGCATCATGAAGGCGGCGGTGTTGGGTGCCCCGGGGGGAAGCAGACGCACATAACCGTCGACGGCCTCGACCTTGGCCAGGGCCGGCGCGGCGATCAGGGCGGCGACCAGGGGAAAAAACGCGCGTTTAAACATGGTTGAAATCCCTTTATGATGTTGTTAACGGGGGTAAAGGTTACCCCAACGAGAATCTTTTGCCAGCCCCCGAATTCAAGGAGTGGGAGATGGAGCAAGTTATCAAACGGCACTGCCAGGAGGGAGTGCTGACCCTCACCCTGACGCGACCCGAGAAGCGCAACGCACTCAATACCCGAATGTATCAGGAACTGACCCTCTCCCTGCAAGGGGCGAAGGAAGATGAGGCCATTCGGGTCGTGTTGCTGCAGGGGGACGAGCACTGCTTCACCGCCGGCAACGATCTGGCCGACTTCCTCGGCAAGGAGAGCCTGGGGGAGGATGACCCCATCCTCATCTTCCTGCACACCCTGGCCGACTTCCCCAAGCCGGTGGTGGTGGCCGCCGCCGGCCCTGCGGTAGGCATAGGCACCACCCTGCTGCTCCACTGCGATCTGGTCTGCCTGGCCGACAATGCCCGCCTCTGCCTGCCGTTTGTGGATCTCGGCCTGGTGCCCGAATTTGCCTCCAGTCTGCTGCTGCCGCGCGCCGTGGGACATCTGAGAGCCAGCGAGCTGCTGTTGCTCGGCGCCCCCTTCGGCGCGGCCGAGGCGCAGGCCATGGGGCTGGCCAATCGGGTGGTCCCCGCCAGCGAGCTGCTGGCCACCGCCCGGGCGCTGGCCACGGCGCTCGCCGCCAAGCCACCACGGGCCCTGCAACAGAGCAAGGCGCTGCTGAAACAGGAGCTGCGCCAGGCGGTGCACTTCACCATCGATATGGAGGCTCGCGCCTTCGCCCTGGCCCTGCAGGGGGAGGAGGCGCAACAGCGCATCGCCAGCCGACTCGCCCGCAGCAGCCAGTAGCCAGGGACCGAACCAAGGATGGAGCGGATGAGAGAGGGACAGCGGGGGCTGCTCTTCGCCCTGTGGGCCGGGCTGATGGTGGTGCTGACCCTGTCGGCACGCCACGTCGGGCTCGAGAGCCTGCACCGGGAGGCCAGCCAGCACAACGATAACCTGAGCGGCAAGCTGGAGGTGGAGCTCGACAAGTACCGCCGCCTGCCGGCCCTGATCGCCACCCGCCCCGAGTTGATGGCACTGTTGCAGGGGCGTCTCGCCCCGGCCGCCCTCCACCCCTTGCTGGAGCAGTTCAACGAGATTGTCGGCACCGATGCCATCTACCTGATGAGTGGCGAAGGAAACGTGCTGGCGGCCAGCAACTGGCAGCGGGATGACAGCTTCGTCGGGGATAACTACCGCTTTCGCCCCTACTTCCTGCAGGCCATGAGCGGTCAGGCGGGCAGTTACTTCGCCCTCGGTCAACGCTCGGGCAAGCGCGGCTACTACTTCTCCTATCCCATCATGAGCCGGGAGCGCCCCATCGGCGTGGTGGTGGTCAAGGTCTCCCTCTCCCTCATCGACGAGGGGAGTGCCCGCCGCGACTACCTGCTCACCGACGAGCACGGGGTCGTCTTCTACAGCTCCCGTGCCGAGTGGCTCTACCGCCCTCTCACCCGCCTCGATCCCGCCACCCTGGCCCAGCTCGCCCTGGAGCGCAAATACGGGGATCGCCTGGGTGAGCCCCTCACCCCCTTCGACTCCCTGGCCCAACTCAGGCGTCAGGAGCACTGGGAGTGGGGCCAAGGCTACCTGTTCGCCGCCCGCACCATGCCGGAGGCGGGCTGGCACCTCTACACCCTGGTTCCCCTCAAGGCCCTGGGCCCCCTGATCGCCCGGGTCCTGACCGCCGGCACCCTGATCTTCCTGCTGCTGCTGATGATCTGGCTCTACTGGCGCCAGATCCTGCTCGGGCGGGAGCGGCTGGCCCGCCTCAACAACCAGCTGGAGCAGAAGGTGGCCGAGCGCACCCGCGCCCTCTCCGACAGCAACGGGGAGCTCACGGCGACGGTGGAGAAGTTTCGCCACACCCAACGCGAGTTGATCGAGACCCAGGAGCAGCTGGTTCAGGCCGCCAAGCTGGCGGTGCTGGGGGAGCTCTCGGCCGGCATCAATCACGAACTCAACCAGCCCCTGGCGGCCATGCGCACCTACGCAGAGAACGCCCTGCGCCTGCTCGACAAGGGGCGTCTCGACACCTGCCGGGACAACCTGGTGCAGATCAACGACCTCAATCGCCACATGGGTGAGCTCATCGCCCGCTTCAAGGTATTCGCCCGCAAGGGGCAGCAGACCCTGGGGCCGGTGCACCTGCAGGGGGTGATCCAGGCCACCCTGGCGCTGCTCCACAACCAGATGATTCGCCAGGGGGTACTGGCGGAGCTCACTCAGCCCGAGCCCCCCCTGTGGGTCGAAGCGGATCCGGTCCAGCTCGAACAGGTGCTGGTCAACCTGCTGCACAATGCCCTGCAGGCCACCGAGCAGAGCCACCCGCCACGGATCTGGCTGCGCGCCCGGGCGGAGGGGGGAGAGGTGGTGATCGAGGTGGAGGACAACGGCCCCGGCCTTGCCGCCGCCGGCCCCCGCCTGTTCGAGCCCTTCTTTACCACCAAGGCCCAGGGGCTGGGACTGGGGCTCGCCCTCTCTCGCCGCCTGGTGGAGGGATTTGGCGGCCGCCTCGAGGCGCAACCGGCCCGCGGCGCCCTCTTTCGCATCACCCTCAACCCGGCGGCCACGCCAGGCCAGGAGCCCCAATGAACCAGGTCATGCTGATCGACGACGAACCCGCCCTGCGCCACTCCCTCGGCCAAACCCTGGAGCTGGAGGAGATGCAGGTCAGCCCCTTTGCCAGCGCCCGGGAGGCGCTCGCCCGCCTCACCCCGGACTGGCCCGGGGTGGTCATCTCCGACATCAATATGCCGGGAATGGATGGCATCGCCTTCCTCACGGCGGCCTTGGCCCGGGATCCCGAGCTGCCGGTGATCCTCCTCACCGGCCACGGGGATATCTCCACCGCGGTCAGCGCCATGCGCCTGGGGGCCTATGACTTCATCGAGAAGCCGTTCGGTACCGATGAGCTGCTGGAGGTGGTGCGCCGGGCCCAGGAGAAGCGCCGTCTGGTGCTGGAGAACCGGGAGCTGCGTGAGGAGCTGGAGGCCCAGAGCGGCCCGGGGCCGCGCCTGCTGGGCCGGACCGAGGGGATCCGCCGCCTGCGCAAGATCCTCACCCGCATCAAGGATGCCCCGGCCGACGTGCTGATCCATGGGGAGACAGGGTGCGGCAAGGAGTTGGTCGCCCGCTTCCTGCACGATCACTCGGTGCGTGCCGCCGCCCCCTTCGTCGCCATCAACTGCGGGGCCATCCCCGAGAGCATGATGGAGAGCGAGCTGTTTGGTCACGAGGCGGGAGCCTTCACCGGGGCCCTCAAGCGGCGGGTGGGACGCATCGCCTGGGCCAACGGGGGCACCCTGTTTCTCGACGAGATAGAGAGCATGCCCATGAGCCTGCAGATCAAGTTACTGCGGGTGCTGGAGGAGCGCAGGGTCGAGCCCCTCGGCGCCAATCAGGGGATCCCTCTCGACATCCGGGTACTGGCGGCCACCAAGGCAGATCTGCGCCAACTGGCGGACCGGGGACGCTTTCGCGCCGACCTCTACTACCGCCTCAACGTGGTACGGGTGGAGATCCCCCCACTGCGCGAGCGCAAGGAAGATATCCCCCTGCTGTTTGAAAACTTCCTGCGGGTGGCAGCCACCCGCTACCAGCTCGCACCGCCTCGCCTCGGCCCCGAGCAGGTTGCCTGGCTGCTCGCCCACGACTGGCCCGGTAACGTGCGCGAGCTGCGCAACCTGGCCGAGCGCTGTGTGCTGATGGGGGAAGAGGGGGCCTTCGCCGACGTCAGCCTGAGCAGCCACCCCCTCACCCTGGCCGAGCAGGTGGAGCGATTCGAGCGCACCCTGTTGACCGACGCCCTCGGCCGACACGGGGGGCGTCTCAAGGAGGTGCAAGAGAGCCTGGGGCTGGCGCGCAAGACGCTCTACGACAAGATGCGCAAGTACGCCCTGGACAAGCAGGACTATAAAACGGGTGAGGAGCCCCCCGCCGCCAATCCGTAAATGGGGGGATTTCCCCCCACGCCCGATGGCCGTCATACCGGGCTGACGGCCCGGGAGGCGCGCCGTTACTGGATTGTTTCATTTTTGTTTCTTCTGGCATGCCCCTTGCCATTGTCTTGAGGCAAACCCTACACCTCAAGGAAGAAAACGAGATGAAAAAGACACTGCTGGCCCTCGCCCTGTGCAGCGGCCTCGTCCAGGCGGCCCCCATCGAGCTGAAATTCTCCCACGTGGTGGCCGAGAACACCCCCAAGGGGCAGATGGCCACCCACTTCAAGACCCTGGTGGACGAGCGCCTCAAGGGGGAGGTCGAGGTCAAGGTCTACCCCAACTCCCAGCTGTTCGGGGATGGCAAAGAGCTGGAGGCCATGCTGCTCGGGGATGTGCAGATGATAGCCCCCTCCCTCTCCAAGTTTCAGAAGTACACCGACAAGCTGCAGATCTTCGATCTCCCCTTCCTGTTTAACGACATGGCCGCAGTGGACCGCTTCCAGCAGGGCCCTCAGGGGCAGGCCATGCTGGGTTCGCTCGAGCAGTACGGCCTCATTGGTCTGGGCTACCTGCACAACGGCATGAAGCAGCTCTCCGCCAGCAACCCGCTCAAGGTGCCGACCGATGCCAAGGGGCGCAAGTTCCGCATCCAGACCTCTGACGTGCTGGCCGCCCAGTTCGACAAGATAGGGGCCGTGCCGGTGAAAAAACCCTTCGCCGAGGTCTTCACCCTGCTCCAGACCCGGGCCATCGACGGCCAGGAGAACACCTGGTCCAACATCTACTCCCAGAAGTTCTACGAGGTGCAGCCCTACATCACCGAGTCCAATCACGGGGTGCTCGACTACCTGGTGGTGGTCAACGCCGAGTTCTGGAATGGCCTGCCCGAAGGGGTGCGCAGCGAGCTCAAGCGGGCGGTGGAGGAGTCGGTCACCTATGGCAACCAGGTGGCCGCCCGGAAGGACAAGGAGGACAAGGCGGCGATCCTCGCCTCGGGCAAGAGCCAGCTGGTGACATTGACCGACGCCGAGCGCGGCCAGTGGGTCGCCGCCATGAAGCCCGTATGGCAGCAGTTCGAGGGGGCCATCGGCAAGGATCTCATCGACGCTGCCGTCGCCGCTAACCAGTAAACCAGTGAGGGGCGCCGCCGGGCGCCCCGGGAATGTGATCATGAAACGACTCATCTACCGCCTCGAAGAGAGCCTCATCGGCCTGCTGCTGGTCAGCACCACCCTGCTGGTCTTCATCGAAGTGCTGCTGCGCTTCTTCTTCGACACCGGCCTGCTCTGGGCCCAGGAGGCCACCCTCAACCTGGCGGCCTGGATGGTGCTGCTCGGCGCCTCCTGGGGGGTGCGCGAGGGGGCTCATATCGGGGTCGATGCCGCCATCCGGCTCTTCCCTGCCCCCTGGCAGCGCCGCCTCACCCTGCTCGCGGTGGCCCTCTGCCTCGCCTACTGCGCCCTCTTCCTCTACGGTGCCTGGATCTACCTGAGCAAGCTCAAGCTGATCGGCATCGAGATGGAGGATCTGCCCCTCAAACGCTGGCAGGTGATGAGCATACTGCCCGTCGGTCTGGGGCTGCTGGTGCTGCGCTTCCTGGAGGTGGGCATCAAGGTGTGGCGTGGCCAGATGCAGGGCTTTGCCCTGGCCGATGAGGCCCGCGACAGCATGCATCTGGTTTCGGATCAACAGAAGGTGTGACCATGGCGACCCTGACCCTCTTTACCCTGCTTATTCTCTGCATGCTGCTCGGCATGCCCATCGCCGTCGCCCTGGGCCTCTCCAGCGTGGTGACCGTGCTCGCCTTCTCCAACGATTCCCTCGCCTCCCTGGCCCTGAAGCTGTTCGAGTCTACCTCCGAGCACTACACCCTGCTGGCGATCCCCTTCTTCATCCTCTCGTCGGCCTTCCTCTCTACCGGTGGCGTGGCCCGGCGCATCATACATTTCGCCATGGACTCGGTGGGCCATATTCGCGGCGGCCTGGCCATGGCCTCGGTGCTCGCCTGCATGCTGTTTGCCGCCGTCTGTGGCTCGAGCCCGGCCACCGTGGCCGCCATCGGCAGCATAGTGATCGCCGGCATGGTGCGATCCGGCTATCCCCAGGCCTTCGCCGCCGGGGTGATCGCCAACGCCGGTACCCTCGGCATCCTGATCCCCCCCTCCATCGTCATGCTGGTCTACGCGGCCGCCACCGAGGTGTCGGCCTCACGCATGTTTATGGCGGGCTTTCTCCCCGGTCTGATGATGGGGGGGCTGCTGATGCTGGCCATCTATGTGGTGGCCCGGATCAAGGGGCTGCCGAGCCAGCCCTTCCCGGGGCTGGTCGCCCTGCTGGGCAGCGGTGCCCGCGCCCTGGGTGGCCTGTTTCTCATCGTGCTGGTGCTCGGCTCCATCTACGGAGGGATAGCGAGCCCGACCGAGGCCGCCGCCGTGGCCGCCGTCTATGCCTACTTCATCGCCGTCTACGGCTACCGGGATATCGGCCCCCTCAAGGGGGTGCCCTGGCGCAAGGAGCGCGAGAGCCGGGGGGCAGCGCTGGTGCGCAACCTGACCCTGCTGCCCCTGGCCCTGCTGCGCTCCCCCTTCGATCGGGAGGTGGGCCAGGTGGTGAGGGACGCCGCCAAGGTGAGCATCATGCTGCTCTTTATCATCGCCAACGCCATGCTGTTCGCCCACGTGCTCACCTCGGAGCGGATCCCCCACGCCATCGCCGAGACCATCACCCACTGGGGGCTGCCGGCCTGGGGCTTTCTCATCGTGGTGAACCTGCTGCTGCTGCTCGCCGGCAACTTCATGGAGCCATCGGCCATCGTCCTCATCATGGCCCCCATCCTCTTCCCCATCGCCACCCAGCTCGGCATCGATCCCATTCACCTGGGGATCATCATGGTGGTCAACATGGAGATAGGCATGCTCACTCCGCCGGTGGGGCTCAACCTCTTCGTCACGGCGGGGATCACGGGGCGCAGCATGGGCTGGGTGATCCAGGCCTGCCTCCCCTGGGTGGGGTTGCTGCTGCTGTTCCTGATGATGATCACCTACATCCCCCAGATCTCCCTGTTCCTGCCCACCTATCTGGCGGGTTAGGGGATCAGTTGAGGCGAAAGCGTCCGATCAACTCGCACTCCTGCACCTTGTCCTGGGTCTGGATGAGGCGGGCAATGTCGGGATTGGGATGACGCTTGAGAAAGGCGAGCAGGGCGGCGCGGCAGCAGCCCAGCTCGCCGATCAGGGCCGCACACTGGCGGTGGGGACACTGGGGGACCAGGGCGGTCACCAGCTCGGAGGCGAGCTTGAGGTAGCGCAGCTCAAAGGCGGGCTCGCGCATCTCGCCCCAAAACTGCGCCAGCCGGTGGCAACTGGCCACCTGCATGGTGGCCTGCTCCACCAGATCCAGCTCGGGATCGGGCTCCAGGGCCAGCTCGAGGGCCCGTTGGTAGAGACAGACGGCGGCCCCGAAGGCCCCGTTATTCTGGGCCACCCTGGCCTCCAGCATGTACTCCTGCCAATGTATCCGGTTCATCTGTGACTCCTCCCCTGACGATGGCCCTATTGATCTCTAATTGAGAATAAATATCAACACCAGACTTGTCAGGGGAATCTCGGCTACCCCTTGCTGCACAGCCGCCCCGGGTAACCGGGCAGATGGGCGGCGCGGCGACTGCAGGCCAGCAGCTTGGCCTGCTGCAGCCGCTCGGCCACACTCTCCCGGTTCACCGGCGCCCAACCCATCTGCTCACCCAGCCAGGTCGCCCAGGCGAACTCGATAAAGTAGACCTGCTGACTCTTGTCGATGTAGCCCGCATCCTCCAGCAAGCCGGCCAGGGTGCGATAGGGGTAGTCGGGCAAATCCGCAACCCGGACCGGCAGGCGAGCGGGATCCAGGGGGCGGCCTCGCTCGTCCTGCAACCAGGCCCAGTGATTGGCCCGCATCTGTGCCCAGAAGTTGGCGGGATCGCGCAGCCTGGCGATGACCTTCACCCGCGCCTCGCGCACCCCGCTGCGCCACAGGGCCGTGGTCAGGTGGTGGCGATCCACCAGCCAGAACTGCCCGTCGGGGGAGATGACCACGGGGATCTCTTTTTTCTTCATCAGCTTGTCGAGACGCTTGGGGCTCTTTCCTGCCAGCGACGCCCGGGTACGCTCAACCTGCAACATGCCGACCCCACCCTGGGTCGGGTGGAGCCGCTCGATGGGCAGACGGCACCAGCTACCCACCTCACTCTGCGCCGTGCAGGGGTCCAGAGCCCAGACGAGGGGACTCAATAACCAGAGCACAATCCAGAGAGCTCTTCCCATGACACACTCCTTTTTCTGGGGGATTTTTCCGTGAAGAGGGCTATCATGGCGCCACTTAGCACCTTATTTCACCTCTCAATTAAGGATCGGACCATGAAGGGATGGATACCCCTGCTTGTCACACTTTCCGCCTCCCCCCTGTGGGCCGCCGAGCTGCCGGCCGGCACCCGTCTCGCCCCGGATCAGAGCCTGGTGCGCCATCTCAAGGACGAGCCGGCCAGCCTCTCCCCCCTCGAGCTGGTGGGGCTGCCCGAGCTGCAGGTGGCCCGGGATCTCTTCGAGGGGCTCCTCAACCAGGACCCGCAGGGGAACCCGGTTGCCGGCACGGCCCAACGCTGGGAGCAGCAAGACCCGCTCCACTATACCTTCTATCTGCGCCCCGAGGCGCGTTGGAGCAACGGTGACCCGGTCACCGCCCGGGACTTCGTCTACGCCTGGCGCCGCCTGGTCGACCCGCGCGAAGGCGCCAGCTTTGCCTGGTTTGCCCGCCTCGCCGCCTTCGAACACGCCGACGCCATCCTGGCGGGCAAGCTGCCCCCCGAACAATTGGGGGTCGAGGCGGTGGGCGAGCATACCCTGCGCATCACATTGGCGCGCCCTGTGCCCTATCTGCTCAACCTGCTGACTCATCCCAGCCTCTATCCCCTGCACCGGGCCAGCATCGAGAAGGAAGGCAAGCGCTGGACCCAGCCGGGCAAACTGGTGGGCAATGGCGCCTTCGTGCTGGCCCACCGGGTGGTCAATGAGCGCCTCGAGCTGGTACCCAATCCCCACTACTGGGACAAGGCCAATACGGTGCTGACCCGCGTCACCTTCCTGCCCATCAACCAGGAGAGTGCCGCCACCAGCCGCTACCTGGCCGGCGATCTCCAGATCACCGAATCCTTCCCCAAGGAGCAATATCAGAAGCTGCTGGCCGAGCACCCGGACGAGGTCTTCACCCCGCCCCAGCTCGGCACCTACTACTACGCCTTCAATACCCGTCAGGCCCCCCTTGACGATGTGCGGGTGCGCAAGGCGCTCTCCTATGCCATCGACCGTCACCTCATCGCCGACAAGGTGCTCGGCAGCGGCGAGCTGCCTGCCTGGCGCTTCACCCCGGACGTGACCCGCGGCTTCACCCCGACCCCCAACGACCTGAGCCAGACGCCTCAGCCCGAGTTGGACCAACAGGCCAGGACCCTGCTCACCGAAGCCGGCTACGGCCCGGACAAGCCGCTGACCCTGACCCTGCTCTACAACACCGCCGAGATCCACAAGAAGATGGCCGTCGCCATTGCCAGCATGTGGAAGCAGAAACTGGGAGTGAAGGTGGCGCTCACCAATCAGGAGTGGAAGAGCTATCTCGACAGTCGCCAGAGCGGCCAGTTTCAGGTGATCCGCTCCTCCTGGGTGGCGGACTACAACGACCCTTCCGCCTTCCTCGGCCTATGGCAGAGCCACCACAGCGGTAACATGGCCGGCTTTGCCAACGCCGATTACGATCGCCTGTTGCAAGAGGCCGAAGGGGCCAGGGGGGATGGACGTGCCGCCCTCTTCAACCAGGCCGAGCAGCTGCTGACCGAACAGATGCCCATCGCCCCCATCTACCAGTACACCAACGCCCGCCTCATCAAGCCCTGGCTCAAGGGCTATCCCATCGACAACCCGGAGGACGTGGCCTACAGCCGCCAGCTCTATCTGGTGGCCCACTGAGCAAGGAGAGGGGAGCCGGGCTCCCCTCTCTTTTTTTCAAGCCCTCTTCTCAAATGGTCGCTCTCTCTCTACAATGCGCCGCCTGCTGTTTTTATGAGCACACCATGACCCGTTTTATCCTCCTCAGCCTGCTTCTACTCTCCCCCCTGACCCGGGCCTCCGACGAGGTGCCCTGCCAGGAGGCGTTCTCGGCCTGGATGCTGGAGCAGCATCAGATCTTTGCCAACCGACAGCTCGGCAAGATGGAGCGGCGTCACGCCGAGCGGTCCATCGACAAGGCCCGCACCCTGTTCAACAAGAGCGGCGATTTTTGCAAGACCATGGCCGAGCTCGAGGCCTTCAAGGACAAGGATCCCCGTTTCACCGCCCGTGGCGGCGAGATCCACGACTTCACCCCGGTTCTGTGATCCCCAAAACAAGGCGGCGCACCCTGGGGTGCGCCGCTTTTGCTTATTCGCCTGCAGCCTCGCGCGGCTGCCACTGCTCCGGCACCTTGGCCATGGCGTCCAGCACCACCTGGATGCCGGCCCCCGGCTTGGTGGCGTTCTCGCTCAGGTGACGACGCCAACCGCGCGCCCCCGGCAGATTCTGGAACAGCCCCAGCATGTGGCGGGTGACGTGGGAGAGATAGTTGCCCTTGGCCAGCTCCTGCTCGATATAGGGCAGCATGCGGCGCACCACCTCGTGGCGGGTCAGCTGAGGCTGGCTCTCGCCGAAGATGAGGTTGTCCACCTGGCTCAGGATAAAGGGGTTCTGATAGGCCTCGCGCCCCACCATGACCCCGTCCAGATGGGCAAGATGTTCCTGCGCCTGCTCCAGGCTGGTGACACCGCCGTTGATGGCGATGGTGAGCGCCGGGTACGCCTGCTTGAGCCGGTAGACCCGCGGGTAGTCAAGGGGCGGGATCTCGCGGTTCTCTTTGGGGCTTAACCCACTGAGCCACGCCTTGCGGGCATGCACGATAAAGGTGTCGCAGCCGGCGTCACGCACCTGCTCGATAAAGGCCTGCAGAAATTCGTAGGAATCTTGCTCGTCGATGCCGATGCGGGTCTTGACCGTCACCGGAATATCCACCACGTCGCGCATCGCCTTGACGCAGTCGGCTACCAGGGCCGGCTCCCCCATCAGGCAGGCGCCGAAACGACCGTTCTGCACCCGATCCGAGGGGCAACCCACGTTGAGGTTCACCTCGTCGTAGCCACGCTCCTGGGCCAACCTGGCGCAGCGGGCCAGATCGGCCGGGTTGCTGCCACCCAGCTGCAGGGCGATGGGGTGCTCCTCCTGGTTGTAACCCAGGTAATCCCCCTTGCCGTGGATGATGGCGCCCGTGGTCACCATCTCGGTGTAGAGCAATATGTTGCGGCTCAGCACCCGGTGGAAGTAGCGGCAGTGACGGTCCGTCCAGTCCAGCATGGGGGCGATGGAGAATCGTCCGCTCCAGTGGGCGGTATGGGGACTGGCGGGGTGCTTCTGGCTCATGGTGATCGGGTCTTCTGGTTTTGTGTTCACAAAAAGCCGGCCAGGCCGGCGACAGGGGGAGGGAGTATACCGAAATTGCGGGGTGAGTTCAGCCACACAGCGCGGTGAAGAGAAGCCCCCGGGAGGGGGCTTCGGTGGCGGGGACGCGAGAGGGCGTCGGGGCGAGCCATCACACCCTCAGGCTCTGACCAGGATCGCCGCGCACCTCATCCGCACTCAGACCATCCAGAGCGAGCTCGGCCTCCCACTCATGGGCACGCTCCAGCAAAGAGGCGAGGCGCTCCTTGATGAGATGGGGGCGATAGCTCTCCAGGGCCAGGCTGGCGAAGAAAGAGACTTTGCTCGTACCCGGGTAGATGCCGACCCCATCACCGTGGCGCAAGGGGGCGAGGGCATGCTCACCGAAGCGCAGAAACAGCGCCCGCGAGAGGCGCTCGGGCAACTCGCTCGCCGTGGTGACCGAGAGCACCAGCGCCCTCTCCTCCCTCCTGGCCACCAGATTGACCACGAAGGGGGTCGCCTGCTCCCCTGCCCGCTGGATCTCGAACGTGCAGACGCCGCTCTCATCGAACGCCAATGCCTCCACCGACAGCTCGTCCACTATGCCTTGATAGATATCCACACAACACACCTCTTCACGCCTCCCGTGATAGCGGGAGGGGAGATAACAACCCGACGGCCCTGCCACCCCGGTGGCAAGGCCGTCACTTATCATCCGCATCACACCTTGATGGCAGCGTCCCGATCAAACACCCGGGTCTCGCTCACCGGATTCTCGGCAAAATGCACCCTTCTTTCATCCCGCTCGAATACCCGGGTCTCACTGACCGGATCCTCGTTAAAATGCACACGCTTCGCCCCCTTGCCTGACACCGGCTCAGCCGCCGTTGATACCGACCCCTCTTCGACTTGTAACCCGTTGGCGCGGGTGTTCGCCTCGGTCAGTGTCTGCAGCTCGGCAGCGGCCCGCTGCTCAAACAGCTGAACATAGCTGCGATTGAACTCGGCATTCACCTTGGCACTGAACGCCTCAGACTCATGTCCCAAGATATTCAGGGCCTCACCCAGCGCCTTGGGGTCGCCGGCCAGCGAGGTATGCAGCGCCAGGGTCTTCTCGATGACGCGAGAGCTCAGCATGCTGAAGATGGCCTCTTTACCGTTGATAAAACTGGGGAAGTGCTCTTTGACAAAGCTCAGGGAAGCCTTGTCCAGAGTCTCCAGACCCAGCCGCTTCTGATTGGACTCGGTGATGTCGGACAGGGTCGCCGCACTGGGGTCGCTGCCCTGCTTGAGATACTGGGCCTCATTTTTGAACTCGCCGATCGGCTGATAAAAGGCCTTGTGGACCATCTCCTTGACCTGGCTCAGTTCGCTCAGTTGCCGCTGCACCTCGGATTGGATCTGGGTAGCCCGGGTGGTGAGCGCGCTCTCCCCTCGGGTGGTGGCCCGGCTAAAGAAATCGACCACTGCACTCTTGATGCGGCCCACCGCGCTTAAATGGTTGAGATCCCGCGCAACCGAGACATCCCCCCCCTTGCCGATCTGAATGGTGTAATCCTTCCCCTCGCCCAGATGCAGGGCGAGAGTCTGTTTGCTACCGGGATTGACGTTGGCAAGCTGCAGGCTGTCGATAGCCTTCAGCATGGTCGGGGTGGCACCGTGAATGGCCATAAGCCTTGCTCCTTCTGTCACTATCAGTGATACATCTGGCGTGCATCATACCGAACAGTGGAAACACCGTTTATTAGCCACGGTTGCACTATTTTAGTTTTGATTTTTCGCCCCGGTGACGGGGCTCCTCCTCAGCCGCCCCATCACTGCACATCGGAGTAGAAGTGACCCGGGTCCAGCTGCCAGCGCTCGACCATCTGTGCCCGACACTTGCGCACCATCTCGGGGCGGCCGCAGACATAGAGATCCGAACGCGAAAAATCGAGCCCCAACCCATAGGTGACCTCCAGCAGGTTTCCCCTGTGCCCACCCGGCGGCGGCACCCCCTCCAGCACCACTGGAATGACGGTGAGGCGCTCGACGCCCTGCTCCAGGTGGCGCAGCCACTCGTACTCATAGAGAGCCGAACAGCGGCTGGCTCCCCAGATCAGGGTCAGCGACCTGTTTCGAGAGGAGCGCAGCTCCTCCATCAAGAGGGCGCGGGCATAGGTGTAGCCACTGCCCCCCGCGATCATCACCAGGGGGCGATCGGATTCGCGCAACGCGGCGTCACCGCCGATCCCCTCGCAGTGGGCGTAGTGAGCCAGCCTGAGTTCGGCGACCAGCCCATAGGCCGGGGCGCCGGCCTCGACCCCTCCTATCTGAATCACTATCTGCCCCCCCGGCAGGGGAGCCGAGGCGATGGAGAAGTAGAAGCGGGTATCTGTGACGGGCGAGCGCAGGATCAGATACTGGCCCGCCCGGTAGTCGAGCGCACGCTCAGGCGAGAAGATCACCTCGACGGTGGCCATCCCGATGTCGCGGATGGCGATGACGGATAAAGGTGTCATGGCATCCTCCGTCAGCCCAGCAGGGCCGTCACCTCACAGGGTTTGCCGGTCGCCCCCCCCGCACGGTCAAAACGAATAGAGACCCCCTTCATCTGCCCGGCAATCGCCTCGGTCATCCGGATATTTTCGATGACGAAGCAGTCGTGATCCTCGCAGCGTCGATCGAAGGAGATGTGCTCTTCCCCGTGGGCACCGATGCCGTAGCTGTCGATCAGAATAAAGGCCGCCCCCTGCCCCAGCATCTGGTCCAGCACCTCACTGGTGAGGTGGGTGGCGCACTTGCCATAGGCCGGAGTGCCGTAGTCGTGGCGCTCCAGATTACCCGTGTAGAGCACCACCCCCTTGCCCCCCATATCCAGCCCCTTGACCATCGCCATCGTGGGCATGGCGATGCGGCAATCGATCACCACAGTCTCAACCTGGTATTCGCTCTTCTGCGGCCCCTTCGAGTAACAGTCAATATGGGTGCCGATATGGCCGAACGCGGCCACCGAGTCAGACTGACGCTTGGCCCATTGATAGGCCGGGTGATCCTCATTGACCTCGATGCTGAGTCTTTGTGTGTTGTTCATGGTATGTCTCCTTCTCTTTTCGCCCTCCATGTTAGGGAGAAGTCACAGCGCAAGTTACAAACATTCAGACATAAAACATCAAAAATCGGACATTGGGAGGCGCTCGGGCCAAGCTCCTTGCCTATGGCAAGCATCTTGATGCGGCGCTGCCGCACGGGAGAGAGCAATTGGCGCGGCCCATTGCACCGGTGAAGTTAGATGCGGCTACGCCGCATAGGGGTTTCGCCCGCCAATCTGGAGGAGCTCAGCCAAGCTCCTTGCCTATGGCCGGCATCTTGATGCGGCTGCGCCGCATAGGGGTTTCGCCCGCCAATTCGGAGGAGCTCAGCCAAGCTCCTTGCCTATGGCCGGCTCTTTGATGCGGCTGCGCCGCATAGGGGTTTCGCCCGCCCTGCGGGCTGTGGCGAGTGACTTCTTGCTGGCCCAAGAAGTCACCAAGAAGGCCTTCCCCCGCCAATCCGACCGCGATGCGGTTCCCCTCGGCTCAGTCGCAAGGTCGGACGGACCGCCGCAGATGGGGCATCCCTGCCCCGCTGCGGCTGCGCCATCATCCCTGATGGCGCTCCTGACCTTGCTCCCTCACCTCGGCGGATTGAAGGGGGGGCCAATACCCTGTCCCTCTGATTCTCTATCTGTGTTGTGATGCCCTGCTACACGCTGGTGATTAATTTATTGATCTTGCTCAGGAAACCATCGCGTCCCGCTTCCCTCTCCAGCACGACTCGCTACCATTGCCGCTTGGCAACCGCCTCGTTGGAGTCACCCATGAGTCTGGCCAGAGCAACAGCGCGGGTAAACAGCAGCAGACTGGGAGCTGAAATTCAGGGGCGGTAGCCTTGCCGGATGGAATGGATAAGCGAACGTTGCCCACAACGACCGACTCAACATAGTGACGGCCTTATGCTGATTTCTGAGCTGTTCACGCAGGCGTGCTGTGACGACACTTTCCAAGAGGGCCCTGAGCACTGTTTTTTACACAGCAGTAACGGTGGCGCAAAAAGAGGAAATCAAGCGAATACGCTCGGTCACCTGATGTAATCTGTAACATTATGATTTCATAATCAATTTTACTTGGCGGCGATTGAGATGTTACGGAGTTAGATGGAATTCTCTGTTAACGGATTAGTACCGCCTTCCATCTAATCACTGTTATGCGCTAAAGAGCCACTATGACAACGCGATATTACGACTATATTGTTGAAAAAATACTCACCGCCCAGCGCACTGCAAATGCATTAGCGAAGCGTATGGAACATCATGGCTTAGAAGGTCAGATTCGCGAAATTGCAGTAAAAGAATGCATTGAGCCTTTCCTTACCCACAGTTTTCATTGTGGCACCGGGAAAATTATTGACAGCCTCGAAAATCTAACAGACCAACTAGATCTAGTTATATACCAAACGAAAGCAGCCCCTCCAATTCTAATAAATCAGGATCTAGGTCTATTCCCTGTTGAGTGCTGCAGATACGCTATCGAAGTCAAATCAACATTAACCGCAACAGAAATCAAAGACTCAATTAAAAAGTTCAACTCCATTAAAAAACTTATTTCATATCCACGAAAACAAGAAAATGGGGAAATAGTGCGCGGCGGCCTGCCTGCAACTGTCTTGTTTGCCTTTGACTCTGATGTAACTGGCAGTGAAATAGATCGCTTTCTTAAATATGAAGCATCCGATCTCCCCGCAACTACTGTCTTGTGCGTACTGGGCAAAGGCTATTGGTTCTATAGAGATAATGCTTGGCATGGAAAAGCGGCCTCTAGCGAGAAACCATTCCATGAGTTTTGCATGTTCATCACTGGCTTTATGAACACCTTGGCAAGTGAAGAGACTATTATGAGAGGCTTCACTCCTGGCGGCTATGTTAACGTCGATGAATCACCGATTCCGAGCGTCATTACAAGCGCATAACAACTGGTTCAAACCGTTCGCTTCGCTCACTGGGGCGGGCTAAAGCCCGCCCCTTAACCAAACGTTAGCACTCAAGAGGAGATATAGGTTAGGTGTGCACAAAAAAAGAAATAAAAAACATTGTCGAAAAAGCTACAAATCATTGGTTTTTTCCGGATTTTACCAACAAACTCACGTGGTTCGTGGCAACGCTTGGTGGCACTGTGTTAGCAACACCAACAGCGTTTAAAGAAATTTTCTACAATTTCTTAGTAGATACATTCAATCTAAATGGTGGGGAATATTTCACGCTTGCAGAATTACAATCAAGTTCTGTTGAACCACTTGTTGGGTTCGGTTTGATTGTATTCGCGTTAATCCATAATTTGGCAAATAAGTTTTTTATATACAAATCATCAGAGTTCGCTCTTGAAGATAGCAAGCAACTCAGACAAGTAGATGTCGATTTATTCAACCGGTTTCTAACCGATTTTCCATCAAATGGATATTCAGTTCCATTTTTAAGAGACCATGATTTAGGTAATTCTTATCATGACAATAGCTTGAAAGACATTAATAAATTTGTTGATCAGTGGGACAATGTGGAACATCACTTTTTGAACGAAGAGATTGAGGCAAAACGTTCCGAACTATGGAAAAAGTGTCATTCATTTGTTCATCTACTCGCTTTGCGTTCATACGACTTGAATGGTGGCCCCATATTTTCATGTGTCCCAGACGCCTATAGAGGAGCTTGGGATTATCCGGCACATGTTGATGAAAAACTCCGAGAGCTTAATGAAATGGCAACAGAGTGTCATGAATTACACCAGAAATTTGTTCTCTTTGCTCGCCGGAAATTAAAGTACTAACAAACGCCTCAAGAGGGACTGTCAACGCGCGGAGTTTCCAGTCCCATTGAGCCGCGGTGGTTACAGTTGTTGTGGTTGAGTTTAGTGTTATGCGTTGCCAGCCCCTTAGGCGGGTGTTATATTCTTAATCAATTTTCGAGTCAAAATCATGGATGAAAGAAGTAAAGTCTACCTGGAACAATATCTGAACTCTTTACCTGATGAAGTCGCTTCAAAATACACTTCGTTCAGCTCAGGCTATTTCTGTGCAGATGAACACAATGCTAATCTCTGTGCCGAGTTAATCCTTCGCGGTGAAAAACGTGCATCATGCAGCTTAGACTATTGGTACAGTGAAAAAGGCGAACCAATGCCAGTCGCTGGACACCTTCAAGTGGTGACAAATTGGGATGGCATACCGATCTGCATTATAGAAATGACATCTGTAATCAAGCAAAAATACAGCGAAGTAACACAGGATTTCGCGGCTTTAGAAGGTGAGGGTGACAAGACTCTAGCTTGGTGGCGGGAGGCGCATTGGAACTTCTTCTCAAAAGAGTGCCTAGAGCTAGGAATATCACCATCGGAAGATATGCTGCTGGTTCTAGAGCAGTTCAATGTGGTGTACAAATAAAATATAACAAAGCGTTTAAGTGGAATTAATGCCACGTGGCATTTTTGGTATGCTGTGGTTTTTAGTGGTGAATGTGGTCTGCGGTAAATTAGGACACCCACTATTTTGGAGGCATACTGGTTTCAAAATTAGGACATCCACCGTTTTGAGCGCCGCGTGGCCACCAACAGGCCTGCGCCCCCCTTGTCACAGCCGGGCACGGTCTTGCGGCCCCCTGCAAGCCGCCGAGGTGAGTTGAGCGAGTCAGTAGCGCCGTCAGAACGTAATTGGGACACCCGCCATTTTGTATCGGGTGTGAAGGCACTGAACGACTTTGATTTAAAGGGGTGGCAATACGTTACCTGTCTGTAACGAAGGGGCTATGCACTGATCCACTGGCGGCGGTACGGATCTCAATACGACAAGCACCGCACTTGCTCCCCTATTTACTCTTTCCAGTTCGTATAACAATCACAGGGTATGTATGCGTTCTTCAAATAAAAAAGGTATATCTGGTTGGTTAATGCTGGTGGCCATTGGCCTGGTTGCCTCACCATTAATGCTGTACTTGACAAGACTGTCGGTATACCCAGGAGTGTTCGAGAGTGGTGGATGGTACGTACTCACCAATCCCGACTCGGAAAAATATGTAGAATGGTTTGCGTTGTTACTTTGCTCAGAAATAGCATTCAACCTTATTTTGTTTTCAGGTGTCATCTACTTAAATTTTCTTTTTTTCTTAAAAAAGAAGATCTTTCCAAAAGCATATATAGCTTTTGTGACGGCGAGTTTGCTATATATCACGATTAACATCTACTTGACTCATCTTCTTTTTCCTCAGACCACTTTATTTAACGGGGAGGCCATTAAGAGTATTTGTATTGCTTTCATATCTGCTTTAATTTGGATTCCCTATATGTTAATGTCACACCGGGTAAAGAATACATTTATAGAGGAATATGATGCGAAGAAGATGGTCATTTCTTTTCTCACTATAATTAGCATATTTTTTATTGGTTACTCCTCATATTTAAACAAAATAAAATACAAGCCGGAAAACATGACGATTGAGGATAAACTGATACTGTTCTCAATGACCATCAATAAGAATCTACCCAGGATATTAGACTCAGAAACCCAATTGGACTCTGTTTACGCTGACGCTAACAATCTCCAACACTATCACTCGCTTTTAAACTATAGTGTCAGTGATATCAACGCCCATACTCTACAACAAAACCTTCGTCATAATATAGTTCGTTCAGCCTGTGCTGACAGCACCACCTTAACATTTCTACAAGGCGGTGCGACCCTCTCTTATATTTACAACGATAAGAATGGAGCATACATAACCTCGGTTCAGCTCAATAACTCTGATTGTTCAGGTTACGTTAAATGAAAATATAACCAGTGAGATCATGCCCATCTTCATCGCCACAGACAGGAGGGATCTTTTATGAGTGATCATATGGCTCATCAAACATCCCCGTACACTTGGTGCCGATGCTAAAAAAATGGATAATACCCACGTACGCGCCTGCATAAAGCGTGTACCTTGTCAGCTGCACAACAATACCAAGAAACGAGGAAGATAATGATAAAAAAGATATTAACCGCCACCACCATGCTCGCCGTTGCCGGATGTTCATCAACCTATCATCACACAGCACTCCAAACACCGGCAAAAAGGCTTGATGCAAACCTTGGTGTCTTGATTTCGATACCGGATGATGGCTTTTACGAAACACAGACATACGCGAATTCCGGCATGATGACGGCAAATGCCGTGAGAGCAGCCTTTGCCAAAAAGGCACGCAGCGTTGATATCACCAATAGCTGCAAGAGCAACCAGTGTCTTGAAAGCATTGACACCACCCGGTATGGCTACTTCGTAAAGCCCACCATACTGCACTGGGAAGAGCGAGCGACCGAGTGGTCAGGAAAGCCAGATCGCATCGAGATCCAATTAGTTATTTATGATGCCATCACCAAAAAAGAATTGGCCAATTCCTCTTATACCGGTAGAAGCAAGTGGGCGACTTTCGGAGGCGATCACCCGCAAGATCTGCTTCCCGACCCCACTAACGCCTACGTCTCCGGGCTTTATCAGTAACTCCATGGGTAGCCACGACGCCATCTGTGGTTACCCTGCCAAGCGCGCTGTTTACTCATGACTCCTGAACGCATCACGACATCCCAACTCTTTGGCAGCTTTACATCTACTCACTGGAAAGCTGCAATCTCAGGCATGTTTATTGTTCTATCCACTATTGCTGGCGGTGCATTTTGGGTCGGCCAAAAACTCACAGAGGCCCAATCGCTTTTACAACAAAGCGAGCTAAAAGGCGCGCTTACCCAACTACAGACCAAATTGGAAGTTGCACACTCGCAGGTTGGGTCACTTGTCAGTGAAAATGCACAATTGCACAAAGAAAATAAGGCGTTAGAGAGTATTGTTAAACAGAAGGATGAGAAAATATCCAACCTGATTGTTTCACTCAATCAGACAGATAATTGCAAGTTTATTCATGAGCAAATACGTGCAACCCTGGTTGAGATAAACAGTACTGGAGGCATTGTCGTTTTTAATAACGATGAACATTGGGAAGAAAAACAGAAGATGCGTAGAGCCATGCTCGAAAAGCGCCTTGAAGGCTATCAGCTTCGCCTCGGGAGCTGTAATAAGTAATGGGCTCTCCCATCCAATGAGCAACAGAATACAAAAATTCGACACCCACCGTTTTGAGCGCCGCGGAGCGGCCAACAGCGCCGCAATCTGCCACCCCAGTCACTCTCGGGCACGGTATTGCAACCCCCCTGCAAGCCGCCGAGGTGAGTTGAGCGAGTCAGTAGCGCCGTCAGGGATGACGGCGCAGCGGACGGCTTGCCGGGGGAGAAGACCTTTGGTGACTTTGGGTCTTTCCAAAGTCACTCGCCACAGCCCGCAGAGCGGGCGAAACCCCTTCGGGCGAAGTTGGGAGGGCGAAGTTGGGACACCCACCATGTTGCCCAGAAACGGCAAAGCCCGCACAAGGCGGGCTAGAAACAAAAAGTCCAGGGTCGGTAAGACTCTGGCCATCATTAGGATGATGCTAATCCTGAGTTGATGGGTATTCAACCAGCAGATTCTGTAACCCATGTCGGCTGGTGGTTAACAATGAACTCTCGCCACTCAGGTTCTAGATCTAAGGCCGATTGCTCGTCTTGGCTTAACGAGCCCCAGAATGGTAACCAAAATTGATCCCACCAGTATTCGATCTCCCCTTGTAGAGCACCCATTACTTCAGGATCTATCCAGGGAAAGGAGTCACCAGGAAGAGGCGGATATAGCTTTGTTGTTTGCAATAGCGCCAATACATCTAGGTCATCACTTGCAATCGAGACGACCGTTCCAGAGAAAGAAGGATGTAGAAACAACATCAACTTTCGACCGGTCTCATCCGCAGAGCGCCTCACTACCTGAGTTGGTAACTCAGAAAGGACCTCATAGCTTAAACCAGCAAGCAATTGCATCAGGGTATCTCTGTCATCCTCTGATACCAGAAACCGAACGATGTACGCTTCAGTCTCCGGATCTGCTGGCAATGGTTTGGGGTATCGACTGTATGCTGGGTCTGGAGCTATGGTGAATCCAGAGCCTCTAAATACGTCCCGAATCTGAGGAGGATGTGACATCTGGCTGCGCCACAACAGCCCCCTCAAAAAATCCTTTATTTTAGTTTTCATACACCGAGCCCACTAGCAATTCATCCCCTTGAGTCAAATGGAGACAGGATCATGTCTCCACCACTTTTTGTGCTTGGAGCTTATATTCAACTCACCATTATATTCGTCATCAAAAACAACGAAGCTATCAAAAGGCGAAGTTGGGCCACCCACCATTTTGAGCACCGCGTAGCGGCCAACAGTGCCGCAATCTGCCACCCCAGTCACCGTCGGGCACGGTATTGCAGCCCCCTGCAAGCCGCCGAGGTGAGTTGAGCGAGTCAGTAGCGCCGTCAGGGATGACGGCGCAGCCGCAGGCGGCACAGGGATGTGCCGTGTGCGGCGGTACGTCCGACCCGCTCAGCGAGCCGAGGGCATCCGCGCAGCGGACGGCTTGCCGGGGGAGAAGACCTTTGGTGACTTTGGGTCTTTCCAAAGTCACTCGCCACAGCCCGCAGGGCGGGCGAAACCCCTTCGAGGACAAAGTCCTCGCATCCTATGCGGCGCAGCCGCATCAAGGTACTTGCCATAGGCCAGGAGCTTGGCTGAGCTCCCCCGCAAGGCCGGGCCCCTAGATCTGAAACCGCTCCACCAACCGGTGCAGGGTCCTGCCGGAATCGGCCAGCTCCTCACAGGTGTGGCGAGTGGCATCGGCCCCCTGGCTGAGCTCGGTCACGATCTGCTGAATGGCCACCAGGTTGCGGTTGATCTCCTCGGTCACCGCATGCTGCTGCTCGGCGGCGCTGGCGATCTGCAGGTTCATGTCATTGATGGTGGTGATGGCGCTGCTCATCTGGTCGAGGTTGGTCACCAGGGCGCCGGTCTCGGCCAGGGTATTGCTGTGGCGGGCCTGGCTATCGCCCATCAGGGTGCCGGCGGCGGCCACTATCTGCTGCAACCGCTGCAACATGGTGCCTATCTCCACCGTGCTCTGCTGGGTGCGCGAGGCGAGCTGGCGCACCTCGTCGGCCACCACCGCAAAGCCGCGCCCCTGCTCCCCGGCCCGCGCCGCCTCGATGGCGGCATTGAGTGCCAGCAGGTTGGTCTGCTCGGCGATCCCCGAGATGACCCCCACCACGTTCTGGATCTGATCCGTCTCCCGGGTCAGGGTGCCAATCTGATCGTGGATGGCGTTAAGGTCGGTGATCAGGGTGTCGATGCCGTCCATGGCCCGGGTGATCACCACCCGGGTCTGGCGCGACAGATGGTCGGCATTGCCGGTGGCGGCGGCCGCATCCCCCGCATTGCCGGCCACGCTGTGGGCGGTAGAGCTCATCTCGGTCATGGCGGCCACCACCTGCTCGGTCTCCCTGTGGTGAGAGCCCATGCGGCTGAGGTAGTCGCCGGACTGGCGCTGCAGGGTCTCGACCGACTGATAGACCCGATCCGAGGCGGTGCTCACCTGCTCCACCAGCTGATGAATCTTCTCGATAAAGCCGTTGAAGCTGTGGGCAAGATCGCCGAGCTCATCCCCCTGATCGAGCCGGATCCGGCGGGTGAGATCCCCCTCGCCGTGGGCGAGATCGTGAAAGCTCTCAACCAGGGTCTGAATGGGACGGGTGATAGAGCGCGATACCCAGAGACCGCCGACGATGGCGAGCAGGGTGAGCAGCAGCGAGGTGAGCAGGGTGTCGCCCATGGTGGTGACCAGCTCGGCCTCCCCCGCCGCGCGGGCCTTGGCCACCGCATCGTCGATGTCGTCGATATAGAAGCCGGTGCCGAGCACCCAACCCCACTGGGGCAGCAGCACGGCGTACCCCAGCTTGGGCTGCTCGCTCCCCTTGGAGGGCTTGTCCCAGATAAATCGGGAGTAGCCGTCGCCGCTCTGGGCCGCCTTGATGATATCGAGGATCACCCGGTTCCCCTCGCTGTCGGTCATGGCGGAGAGATCCTTGCCCTCCAGGGCCGGCTTGATGCCGTGGGCGACGTTGACCCCCCGGGTGTCATAGACGTAGAAGTAGCCGTCCTCGGCATAACGCAGGGCGCGCAGTATCCCCTTGGCCTGCTCGCGGGCCTCGGGGCCCTCCTGGTTGAGCAGATGGGCGATGGCGGTCCTGGCCATCAGCACGTGTTCGGCCAGGGCCGCCTTCTTCTGCTCGAGGGCCGTGGCGCGGTAACGATCGAGCTGGGCCGTCAGCGTCTGCTGTTCACGCCACCAGATCCCGACGTTGAGCAGCAGCGCCATCATCAAGATGGGCACGATGGCCAGAGTCAGGGTCTTGGCCCTGATAGAGATATGTTTCATCTGCGTATGACATCCTTTCTTGCTCGTTTTCCAGACATCATACGGAGCCTATTCATCCGTGACTGTTAACAAGCTCAAGGGTTTGTGCATCAGGCGTGCCCAAGCGGGGGGATGAGGGCCATCGGGGTGTGCCCGATGAAAGACCCCTCCTGGCAGAGGGGTCTGTGGGCATCGACTAGCGGATCCACTCCTGGGAGAGGCGGGTGAGCCGCTCGGCGACGGTCGCCAGTTCGCGCAGCTGCTCGCGCTGGAAGGTCAGCCCCTCGTCTGCCAGGGTGCTGCGTCCCAACTGGGTCAACAGGGGGGTGGCCGCGGCGGCAAAGTGGCGCATCTCGCCGGCAAAGCCCGCTACCTCCTGCAAGGTGGTGGCCGCATGGGCCGCGATCATGCTGCGGTGAACGGCCGTATCCTGATCCGAGCCAAACTTCACGACCGGGCGAATGCTATCGAAACGCTGCAGCGCCTGACGGGCGTCGCCGGCCCAGGCGGTGGCAGCACGCATCAGGGTAGACAGCTCGCCGTGCGCCCTCTGCTGCTGCCCCTTGAGGTCATCGAGCCGTGCGCCGAGAGAGCCCTTGACCTCGGCCACCCGGTTGAGGAAGTCATACGCCTCGGGCGACACCTTCTCCTGGGGGGAAGAGGGGACCAGCACCGTCAGCAGGGTCTCCAGATGGTGGTGGGAGCGCTCCAGGGTGGCGATATCAACGAGGCCGTGGCGCTGGGCCAACTGCCCCTGGATCTGCTTGAGCGTGGGCTCGGCAACCGACTTCATGATATTGCCGCGCAGCTGGGGCGAAGGCTCCCCCTGAGGGGTCTTGCTCTCACCCAGCTCCCCTTTCACATAGCGGGCGATCACCCCGTATCCCTTCAGAATGAGGCTGTTGAAACTCTTGAGCTGACCCTGATCGGCAAACTCCTGACGCTCGGCCTTGTCGAGCACCGCCGACATGGCGGCGAGATCCGACAGGGCCATGCCCACATTGAGCTGCCGGGTCGAGGCGCTGCTCAGATGTAGCCGCAGGGTGTCGGAGAGCTCGCGGATCTTCCTCGGCGTCACCCGCCGCGCATCGGCAGGAGAGGCGG
Organism: Aeromonas schubertii; assembly: GCF_000820105.1. GTDB lineage: Bacteria > Pseudomonadota > Gammaproteobacteria > Enterobacterales > Aeromonadaceae > Aeromonas > Aeromonas schubertii. The sequence continues at coordinate 105,044 of NZ_CDDB01000017.1, forward strand.
CCAGCTCGCCCGAGAGGGTCTCTTTGAGGATCTGCCTGGCCCGCCCCTCGTCAATGGCGCCGTCGCTCAGGAACTCGTGCAGCCTGGCCTCTGCGGAGTCGGGTCGCAGCTCGGCCGGGGCACCGATAATCTGGTCGACGAAGCGGGTGTAGGCGGTCTCGACGCCGGCCACACCGGGCCGATGCACCGGATTGCCCCGCTCATCGAGCCCATGAGCCGCCCCCCTGGTGAGACTCAACCCTTGGTTGGGCTTTCTCTCCAGATCCCGCTCGAAGCCTTCGATGCCGTGCAGCAGGGTCGAGACCACGAGGAAGACGTCGCTCTTCTCTGACGCCGAGGGGCTGCCGACCGCCAGCTCCGGCGCCTTGAAGGAGTCGGTAAACCCCTTGGGCTGCTCCCCGGGGCGTGAGTGCAGCCCCAGATCGATGACCACAGGCTCGCCGCTGTGCTTGTCGAAGACCACGTTACCCGGCTTGATGTCGTTGTGGACTATCCCGGCCTTGGCGAGGTGGCCGGTCACATCGAGCAGCCGGTGGGCGATAAACTTGACCGTTCCCCAATACTCCTCGCTACTCACCTTCCCCTGCTTCCAGTTGTCGGTGAGGGTCCGCATGGTGTCGGAGCCGCGCCAGCCATCCACCTCGTCCATCAGCAGCGCCTCCTCCTTGCGGCTGCCATAGGGCACCACGGCCATGCCGTGCACGTTGCCGAGGTTGGGATGCTTGCCCGCACTCTGGTAGATGTGCTGATAGGCCTCCAGCTCCCCCTGCAGGTGCCCCTCGGCGACCGAGCGTTCAATCTTGGCCACCAGCCGCTGCTTGTCGCGGGTCTCCACTATGCTGATGTGGCTCTCCCCTTCGGCAAACTTGTCGGTCTCGGCCACCCGCATCCCCTCCAGACTCGGGGCCCCGGGCAGGGGCTCCCCCTTCCAGCCGAGCGGCAACCTGGTCTGCGGCTTGAGGCCAAACAGGCCGCCGATCCCCTGGGGGGCCTCCCCCCCCGGGCTCTTTGGCGCTGCCTTGCGGGCGGCATGGAGCGTCTCGGTGAGGGCGCGAGCATACGAGGTGTCCGGTGCCTGCCCCGAGAAGAGCTTGCCCACCCCCTCCCGAAAGCGGGCGATACCGCCGTGGGGATTGAGGCGCAGCACCTGGTTATCGACGATCCTGTATCGCTTTCCCTCTATGTTGAGCTCGCCGACGGGATGCTGGCCGTGGTTGGCCACTCGCTCGTGAGCCTGGGAAAGGGTGATGGAGGGGGTGGCGGTTCCGATGATCTTCATGATGAATTACACCCAGCTTGCCGATGTTACCTGGGCTTGTTGCCCATCCAGTGCGCGCTCCTCGCCGGCAGCCTGACTCAGCCACTCGAACAGGCCGGCCAGGGCCTGGCAGACCCGTTCGGCATTGAGGCCGTGAAGCGCAAGGTGGCAAAAGGCGATCAGCCCCTGCTCCTCACTCCAGGCGAGATGGGGGGCATCATGGGTCAGGGCGGCGATGCTGTGACCCATCCACAGACGGCAGGCGGCCTCTTTCGCCTCGGGACCGCTCATTCCCGAGACAGGCCCGAGCAGCGTCAGCCGCTGCAATGACTCATCCGCCCTTAGCATGATGACGATGCGATCATTGAGGATCAGCTCGCACAGGCCGTGCTCATCCTGGCTTAGCGCCTCCAGCCCCAGCTGGTGCGCTATCTCTTGAAACAGGCCGGTGACGGCGGTAGTGGTCATGCAGGGTCCCTTCAATCTGGTGGTCGGTTGGGTGGTTAACGCCATCCATGATTGATGAAATCCGGCGCCGCATATATCACTGAGAGCCGCGAATTTTGGGACCAGGGGTCGCCGGGGCGGCCGTGCCCGGCCTGCATGGCACCCGGCGTCGCCCCAGCACTGCCCCCTCGCCAGAGGCCGCAGAGCCCCTTGGCCCGCTCCCGCCACGGGGGTAGCATAGCCGCGCCACCACAGAGGAGAAGAAGATGGAGTACCCAAGAGTCGGGGTCGGGGTGATCCTGGAGAGCCCGTCCGGATTGATCCTGATGGGGCGACGCAAGGGAAGTCACGCCCCCTACTGGTCGATTCCCGGCGGTCATCTGGAGTGCGGCGAGACCTTCGAGACGGCGGCGCTGCGCGAAACAGAGGAAGAGACCGGGTTTCGCATCGAGGCCCCCCGGGTGGTGGCGCTGACCAACAACCTGGAGACCTGGCGCGAGAGCGGCCTGCACTATATCTCGGTGATCCTGCATGCCAGGGTGGACGGTGAGCCCGAGCTGCGCGAGCCGGACAAGTGCGAGGGGTGGTGCTGGTGCGATCCGCGCGCCCTGCCCGAGCCCCTGTTCGACGCCTGCCGTCAGGGGGTGGCCGCCTGGCTGGCCGGGGCCCACTACCTGCCGGGGGCGTAATCGAACTGTCATCGAACTGTCATAGGATGGGCCCCCATCCTCAGGAGGCCCCATGCTGACCCTCTTTATCCGTTTTCTCACCCTGGGCTGTCTCGGCTTCGGCGGGCCGGCCGCCCACATCGGCCTGTTTCGCCAGACCTTCGTCGAGCGCCTGGGCTGGCTGAGCCAGGGCGAGTTTGCCGAGCGCCTGGCCCTGTGCCAATTCCTGCCCGGCCCGGCCTCGAGCCAGCTTGGCTTTGCCATCGGCTACCACAGGGCGAGACTGCCGGGGGCCCTGGCCGCCTTTGTCGGCTTCACCCTCCCCTCGTTTGCCCTGATGACGGCCCTGGCCCTGCTCGGTGGCCACCTGCTGGATCGGGCCTGGTTTCCACTCTTGCTGCAGGGGCTCAAGCTGCTGGCCCTGGTGGTGGTGGCCGACGCCGTGCTCGCCATGGGACGCCAGTTCTGCACCACGCCCCTGCGTCAGGGGCTGATGGTGGGCAGTGCCGCCGCCCTCTGGCTGCTGCCCCATCTGATCACCCAGTTCGCCGTACTGCTGCTGGCCGCCACCATCGCCGCCTGGCGCGAGGAGCCGACTCAAGGGCGCGCCCCCCTGGCCCGGCCGGGCTGGGGCTGGCTGACCGCCTTCTTGCTGCTGCTGATCGCCCCTCCCCTGCTCGGCATGCAACACTTCGCCGACTTCTATCTGGCCGGATCCCTGGTGTTTGGTGGCGGTCATGTGGTGCTGCCCCTGCTGCAACAGACGGTGGGGGCGAGCCTGGGGGAGAGCCAGTTCCTCGGCGGCTATGCCCTGGCCCAGCTGGTACCCGGCCCCATGTTTACCCTGGCCAGCTATCTCGGCGCGTTAAGCATGCCCGAGGCGCCGCTGCCGGGAGCCCTGCTCGCCACCCTGGGCATCTTCCTGCCCGGCTTCTTGCTGCTGCTGGCCCTCACCCCCCTGTGGCAGGCCCTGCTGGCCCGCCCCCGCTGGCAGGCGGCCGCGGCCGGCCTCAACGCCGCCGTGGTGGGACTGCTGCTGGCGGCCCTCTACCAGCCGGTCTTCACCAGCGCGGTGCAGGGGCCGGCCCAGCTCGCCCTGGCCACCATGGGACTGTTTGCCCTGCGGGTGCTCAAGTTGCCCATCTTGCCGCTGGCGACCCTGATGGTGGGGCTCAACGCCCTGATTTAGCCTCCCAATCGGGAGGCGCTCGGCCAAGCTCCTTCACCTGTATCAAGCATCTTGATGCGGCGCTGCCGCATAGGGGTTTCGCCCGCCCACTTGGGGGAGCTCAGCCAAGCTCCTTCACCTGTGTCAGGCATCTTGATGCGGCTGCGCCGCATGGGGGTTTCGCCCGCCCTGCGGGCTTTGGCGAGTGACTTTTCTTTGCGTGGCC
>NZ_CDDB01000018.1 GCF_000820105.1 Aeromonas schubertii
GAGTCGGCGCTGCTCGCCTGCATGGCCTATGTGGAGCTCAATCCTATCCGCGCCAAACTCGCCGACCGACCCGAGAAGAGTGACTACACCAGCATCAGCCAGCGCCTGGGAAGCGCCCAGACCACCGAGTTGCCACCCCTGCTGCTCCCTTTCGCTCAGAAGGGTGAACCCGAGTCACTCCCCTACACCTTCAGCGACTATCTGGCGCTGGTTGACTGGACTGGCCGTGCCATCCGCGAAGACAAGCGGGGCCATATCCCCGAGGAGCTTTCTCCCATCTTGCAACGGTTGCAACTCGACGCTGACGACTGGCTCAAGCAGGTGAGGCTGTTCAAACGAAGCGGCATTCGGGCCATCGGTCACGGTGCGGCGCGAGAGCGTTACGCCAACCACTGCGGGCAGCGACGGTGTCATCAGCCAGCTGACTGAATTCGCCCCGATAAAGTACTTGAAGTTGTATGGTGGTTACGTTCGCCAAGTTGTTGGCTTTGTACAAACCAGCATGTTCTGAGAAATCAGCTCAATTCGGACTGCATTCTTGATTGTTGTTAGCTCTATTCATTCAAGCCGCCTTGGTTGGATGAACCAGAGAGCGGATTAACCAAAATGGTGGGTGTCCACAATTACATCACAATTACTATAATGGATCAATTTATTGATCTTGCTCAGGAAACCATCGTCTCCTGCTTCCCTCCCCCGCTCCACTCGCTAACATAGCCGTTTGGCAACCGACTCACCGGAGTCACCCATGCGCCAGGCCAAGGCAAGATCGCAGGTAAAAAGCAGCAGACTGGAGGCTGTCATTCAGGGGCGGTAGCCTTGCCGAATGGCATGGATCAGCAAGAGCTGCCCACTGGGTCCACCCAAGGTGATGACGGGCCTTATGTTTATTTCTGAGCTGTTCACGTTGGCGTGGTTTGGCGGCGCTTTCAATGAGCAACCCATGTACTGTTTTTTTACACAGCCGTCATGGTGGCGCAAAAAGAGGAAGTCACGCGAATACACCCAGCATAAGAAGCAAACGGATAACATTATGATTTAATGATGATTTATACTTGGCGGCGATTGAAATGTTACGGAGTTAGATGGAATTCTCTGCTAACGGATTAGTACCGCCTTCCATCTAATCACTGTTAGAACGCAGTGCTGGTTATCTATGGAACTCTACGTAATCGATTGCAAAAATATTGAATCCGAGCAGGAGTTTTGGGCTGCCTATATTCACTTAGTCAAATCCGATGGCTCGCAATATTTTGGTCGCAATCTAGATGCGTTTTGGGATGCGCTCTCAGCAGGTGGTCCTGGCTTCCCCGGCGATGAAGCCGGTTGTGAAATTCAATTTATAAACACTTCAAAAATAAAAAAACTACGTAATGGGGCTTTCTACCAAGCACTGAAGGTCATAGAGAAAGATTTAAAAACTGAAAGCTATGGTAATGCGTACATTAAAGTTGAATAAAATTCGTTCTAACACGGCGGTCAACTACACTCCGGCCCTACGGGCCTTCGCCGGACGCGCTGACGCGCGCCGGTTACCTCGGCGTTATAAGGCAGGAATGAGGTCATGAATAAAGGTTCAGTAATAATAAATTTAGATGAGCGTTGGAGTCTTGAGGATTTCTCGGTCTTTTCTAATCAATATATTCAGGTTTATGGTTTCTTCTTTGCTTTGAGAACGCTGTCGGAAACCGACTCAACAATGGAATTTGAGCGCATGCCTTGGCTAGGTGGAGCTAGTGTTGTCCATTTTTTCACTGGTATGAAAAATCATATTCACCCAGACTTATTGCCCAATGTTCAGAAAATACAATATGCGTCTCCGGGATTTATGGAGTTATCAGTACTTATTGAAGTTGCTGATGACATAAAAAATCTGGTTTTCGCTATTTGTTCTACTGTGGGTACGATTGCGACGACTTATCATGTGATTCATTCTCAGTATCGTTCGAGACAACTAGCGCAAAAGAAAATGCGAGAGTTAGAAAATCAGGAAGATAAGAACTTTGTAAGAAACTCTGTTCTTGAGTTACATGAGCAGTTAAATTTATCTCCCCAACAAGTAGTGAGCCTTTCCAAAATATCAAAAGGTGATCAATTAGTGGAACTAAAAATGTTGATGGCAATGTATCGTAGAGCTAAGCCAATTGCTGATTTGCAGACTCAGAATAAGGCGCAACTGTAAGCCTTATAACAAAGCGTTTAAGCGGGATTTGGCACGCGTGGCATTTTCAATTTGCGTTGGGTTCAGTGGTTACGGCGCTGTGCGGTAGCTTTCGTATTGCGTGCCTGCACCCCTTAACGCGGCGTTAAGTGCTCAGGAGATTATATTATCGAAGATCTGTTTAGAAATTGGGTATCAAGCGAGTTGTTTGATGAGCAATCTTTCATATCAAAACTTCATGAGTTTCACATATGGGACGATGATGAATACTGGAAACTAGATAACGCCATCTACGACCTTGCAATAAAATATGGCGACGATGATTGCATACCTAGAGAGATTGCTTGGCCGATAGCTAGAATTTTTAGCTATCTAATGATGGTATTTGAAGCACACCACAACAAAAATGACTTTTTCGCCATCAAAGACTTGGATTCTGAACAGGTATTTAACCGCAGAGAAAGAGTGCAGCTAGTTTTTGAAGGATTTTTTAAGGGTGAAATGATTCCGAATGATAGCTTCGACTATTTTGACCCTAGCAGATAATGCACTTAACAAGGCAAGTCAGCATCGCACCTTCGGTGCTGGACTCGCTAACGCTCGCCGCTGCTTGCGGCGTTAGCATGCGGGAGTAATATGAAGAAAATTCTCATCATCGGTAATTCTGGCTCAGGCAAGAGTTGGTTGTCGAAACAGTTATCCCGAAAACTTCAGTTGCAGGAAGTTAACTTGGACTCGATTGCATGGGAGTCAGGTGGCTATAATCAAAAACGCTCCACCGGAGCAATCAAAAATGAAATTGCTAGTATAAAGCCTCAATGTAACTGGGTTGTTGAGGGAGTATTTGGTGCTTTAGCCGAACAGCTTATTTTTTCTGCTGACATGCTGTTGCTTTTGGATTTGGAATGGTCTGAATGTGAAAGTTCTCTTTATGCTCGTGGTTCGGAGAGCTCGAAGCAACTTAATGAGGAACAGGCGGAGAAGAATTTTCGTGAATTATTAAAATGGGCTTCTGAATACTCGGTTCGCGAATCCAAAAGTTCGCGGCAGTTCCATCAGCAATTGTTCAGAGATTTTCATGGTACTAAAGTACGTTTCACTACACGCTCTCAAGTGAATGAGTTTGTAGCGGAAACAACATGCTAACAAACTGTTTAAGAGTGATTCGCAACGCGTGGCATTTTTACCATGCGTTGATTTTAGTGATTAAGGTGGTGTGCTGTAGCTTCGGTATTGCGTTGCTCACACCTTAACAGAGCGTTATGTGCTTGAGAGGTAAGTTTGAAAAATAAAATGGGACACCCACCTTTCTGAGCGCCTTGTCGCGGCCAACACAATCGCAGGTGGGCAGGGTATTGGCTCCCCCTCTGATTCGCCGAGG
>NZ_CDDB01000019.1 GCF_000820105.1 Aeromonas schubertii
CCCAATTCAGAGATGACGCGAGGCGTTGTTTCGACCGGTTTTGTGCTGATATGGCTCAGTCGGTAGAGCGCATCCTTGGTAAGGATGAGGTCCCCAGTTCGATTCTGGGTATCAGCACCATATAAGTGAAGGCCTTCCCACTCGGGAAGGCCTTTTTGCATTTATACTCTCAGGTCTACCTGTTGCACCCAACCCCCCTCTCCGGATTCCATCAGATATATGCCGCTCTGACGAAGCACACCTTTTTCATCTCCCAGACGCTGAAATGGGGTATCGAGAGGGGTGAGCTGTATCGCTCCGATACCCAGGGTCACCAAAGCGATGGGGGTCCGCTCTGGTTGCCACCAGAGTAGTTGTGATAGCCCCTTGTCTCTCTCGTCAAGCCACTGGTTGCCATCCTCATCGAGAGCGGCAAGTTCCGCGAAGCCGTTACCGCTTTGGGCTCCTAACAGCTCGCTGCCGTCATCGACAGTACCGTTACCATTCCGATCCAGCGCAAGAAACCCGCTCGCCCCGGCGAGGCCAGGTAGCTTCTCATTCTGGCCATCACCGTCCAGATCGAACTCAAATTTTGCCGTACTGAAGTCGGCTATTTTTCCATCGAGCGTGAGAACCAGCGGATCCTTGAGTTTGCCCAGCGTGGTACGTCGCTGCTCCACTGATAATTCGCGCCAGTCGAGGGCGAAGGCCAGGCTGATGTCGAACGTTTCCCCCTCCTGCGTCTGGATGCTCGCCCGCGTGAGGACTTGCAGAGTCTCCTGATCCAGTCTGAGGTCGGTCACATCGACCACCTGAGCCGGATCGCTGTTCTCCTGAAGAGGCTGGGAGGGGATTTTATCGCGATCGATGGGGTCGGGTATCTCTATCTCGTGCCCCAGCATGGCTTCGATCATCAACTTGATGAGACGGGTTCGGTTATTGAGCCCATCACTTTCCCACTCGCTCTCTTCCTGCTTCGCGTTGCTCTGGGGGGGACTGGCTTGAGGCACTGGCTGGGCCGCAGGGCGCACGACACGCTGCTGCTCGCTCGCGTGTTGATAGTCGATGCGTGCCATGCTCTGGGCGCTCTCTATGCGCATGATTCACCTCCTTGTCGATCGTCCTGTTATCGACCGTGGGGAGGTGACTGATTAACTGTGAATAGCTATATGCCCAATCTCTGGCAGTGAGCACAGATATAAGGGTCAGAGAGCGGGTCTGACCCCTTCTACCAGTATCTCGACCCTGCGATCCGGAGCCAGGCAGGAGATTAAGCGGCGACGCTCGTGGCCATTACATTGCGCGCCGGTGACAGACTCATGCTGGCCACGCCCCTCCGTATAGATCTTGTTGGCAGGTATGCCCTTCCCAATCAGGTAATTAGCGACACTCTGGGCCCGCCTCTGGGAGAGGCCGAGATTGTAGTCATCCCTGCCAAGACGATCGGTATGGCCAATGACGGTCACCATGCCATCTCTGGGGCGATTGGCTTCGATCTGGGCAAACAGTCGATCAAGCGCTTGATGAGCCTCTGATTTCAGACCGCTCTGGTTGAACTCGAATAGCACATCCGAATTCAGGCTGAAGCGCTGGTTGATGATGACCCTGGCGGGAGGGATCTCGGCAGGAGGGGAAGTGGCGGGTATGGTGCTCTGCCACTGACCCAAACGGTAAACAAGACCCAGGGCCAGCAACCCGTTATCGAGCTCGATGGCAGTACGATCCCAGGAGGCATCACCGATCGGGGTCGTGTATTGATACTCAAGGCGCAGGGCCCAACTCGGGTTTAGGGCATACTCAGCCCCCAGAGCAGCCACGAAGGCAGCGCTGTGTTCCTTGCCCGTTTCACTGACGGAACGGCCGCCATAGTGAGCCGTCGCGGTCGCGTCGGCCCAGGCATAGGCCCCCCCCATGCGAGTGTAGAGATCGAGTCGCTCGTTGAATGCCCCGCCGATCTTCACCGTTCCCTGAAGCATCTGCCCCTTGACCTCGCCGCTTAAGAGAAGACCGTCGAGGGCCCCTTCCGTCTTGTAGCGGCCCAGCCAGTCATAACCCAGCTCAAACCCCACATTTCGATTGAGTTGGTAGCCGGCAAACAGACCGGCCCCCAGGCCGTCACCGCTCTCTTGGCGGGATTGCAGGCGGCCATTGATCTCTTCGACTAGCCGCTGGGTATCGGCATCGAAGTAGTTGGACCAACCGACCTTGGCTCCGATATACCAGCTCTGATCATCGGGAGCGGCGTGTGTTCCCCCGGCCAGCAGAAGGCTGAGCAGTAGAGAGAGGTGATATCGATTCATGGTGTCATCCTTGCGACAGAGGCTTGTCTTCCTTCCCTAGCCTACCCCAAAGCGTCTGGGGCTCAAATGACCGTCTCTCCCTGGCTGTGACCCGGGCAACATTCTGGCTGTTGTCACCCTGCGAGAAGTTCTCTCTCATGCTCCTCCAGCCACCCGAGGCTGAGCCGGCGGGCCTCTTCCAGGGCGGTGGGCTGCTGGTAACTGTGCGCCATGACGATGGCACCTTCGAGCAGCAGGCATATGCGGGTTGCCAGCGCCGCATCGATGCCGAGCCATTCGCCAATAAGCCGTTGCAGTTCATGCTTGTGGGTGGCAACCAGGCGCCGTACCGGGTGGCGCGGGTCGCCAAATTCGGCGCTGGCATTGATGAAGTTGCAGCCGTAGAAGTCGTTCCGTCCAAACCACTCGGCAAAGCCGTCGAACAGTGCCTGCGCCCGTTCGGATTGCGTAGTGCAGGGGCGGATCCTGTCCTCGATCAGGGCGAAGAATTCCCGATCGCGGGCGGTCAGCACCGCTTCAATCAAGGCGTCCTTGGTGGGAAAGTGGCGATAGAGGGTGCGCTTGGTGCTGCCTGCCTCGCGCCAGATACGATCGATGCCGGTGGCATGAAAGCCGTGGCGGTTGAAGAGTCGATAGGCGGTGTCGAGCAGCTGTTGGCGCTTGTCGCTCATGATGATCCCTCTTGAAGTACACCGATCTGTCTACCTAGCATCCTCTCTCGAGCCAAGAAACACAACGAGGAGATGATCATGGCGTGGAAAGAGGCGGGTGTGGCAGGGATAGGGGCGGCGTTGGCCATCGGAGTGCTGGGCGGGCTCGATCTGGGGTTACGGCAGGCGCTCCTGATGGCGCCGTTCGGAGCGAGCTGCGTGCTGCTCTTCTCCCTGCCCCAGAGTCCGTTGGCGCAGCCGCGTAACCTGGTGGGCGGGCACCTGCTGACGGCCTGTGTGGGCCTGGCGCTGCAGGCTTTGCCCCTACCTCCCGAGGTGCAGATGGCATTGGCGGTGGGGCTCGGCATTGGCCTGATGCAGGGGCTTGGTCTTATCCACCCGCCGGCCGGGGCCAACCCGCTGCTGGTGCTGATGACCGGCCAGTCCTGGCCCTTCCTGTGGCAGACGGTGCTGCCGGGGGCCTTACTGTTGTGGCTGCTCAGCCGGAGCTATCACAGGGCACGGCAGTGGAAAATAAGCAGGGAGGCCTAGGCCTCCCCTCTGTTAACGGCCGCTGGCCAGGAACAGTCGGTAGGCCGGGTCCTCGCTCACCTCCTTCCAGGCGTAGCCAATCTCCCGCAGATAGTCGTGGAAGGCGCTCACGTCTTCGTCCGGCAGCTCGAAGGCACACAGCACCCGGCCGTAGTCGGCGCCGTGGTTGCGATAGTGGAACAGGCTGATGTTCCAGCGGCAGCCCAGGGTCTCGAGGAAGCGCATCAGGGCGCCAGGCTGCTCCGGAAACTTGAAGCTGTAGAGCCGTTCGTGCAGAGCCCGCGCCGGGCGGCCGCCAATCATGTAGCGCACGTGATTCTTGGCCAGCTCGCTCTCGGTCATGTTGACCACCGGGTAACCGTTGCCACCGAGCTCCTCGATGATCTGGCCGAGCTCCTGCTCACCACCGGTGAGGCGTACCGAGACAAACAGGGCGGCCTGCTCGGCGTCCGAGTAACGGTAGTTGAACTCGGTGACCATGCGTGGCCCCAGGTTGCGGCAAAAGTCGAGGAAGGCCCCCTTGCGCTCCGGGATGGTGATGGCCAGCATCCCTTCCCGCTTCTCGCCGATCTCGCAGCGCTCCGATACGTAGCGCAGGTTGTGAAAGTTGACGTTGGCCCCCGACAGGATGGCCGCCATTCGCCCCCCTTTGACCTGCTCGCGCTCGCAGTAGGCCTTGAGGCCTGCCAGCGAGAGGGCACCGGAGGGTTCGGCGATGGCGCGGCAGTCATCGAAGATGTCTTTAAGCGCCGCACAGATCTGATCGTTGGAGACGGTGATCACCTCGTCGAGGTACTGATCGCACAGGCGGAAGGTCTCCTCACCGATGCGACGCACCGCCACCCCGTCGGCGAACAGGGAGACCCGATCCAGCGATACCGGCTTGCCGGCGGTCATGGCGGCCTTGAGGCAGGCCGAGCCGTCGGCCTCGACGCCGATCACCTTGATGTCGGGCAGCAGTTGCTTGAGGTAGACCGCCACCCCGGCGGCCAGCCCACCGCCGCCCACCGGCACGAAGACGTGGGTGAGGTGGGTGTCCTGCTCCAGCAGCTCCTTGCCGATGGTGCCCTGGCCCGCGATCACCTCCACATCGTCGAACGGCGGGATCAGGGTGTAGCCCTCAAGCTCGGCAAGGCGGCGGCTCTCGGTGTAGGCCTCGTCGAAGTTGTTGCCGTGCAGCAGCACGTTACCGCCGTGGCGGCGCACCGCATCGACCTTGATATCCGGGGTGGTGGTCGGCATCACGATCAGCGCCCTGATGCCGAGCCTGGCCGCCGACAGGGCGACCCCCTGGGCATGGTTGCCGGCGGAGGCGGCGATGACGCCGCGCTCCTTCTGTTCACTGCTCAGGGTGGCGATCTTGTGGTAGGCGCCGCGCAGCTTGAAGGAGTGGACCGGCTGCAGATCCTCGCGCTTGAGCGCGACCTGGTTGCCGAGCCGCTCAGAGAGCTTCTTGAGGGGTTGCAGGGGGGTGATGCGCGCCGCCTCGTAGACGGGGGAGAGCAGGATTTTGCGCAGGTATTCCGCCGCTGAGACCATGGTGCTTACTCCTCCAGCTTGCTGCGATCGCGCACCGCGCCCTGATCGGCACTGGTGGCCAGCATGGCGTAGGCGCGCAGGGCGAACGACACGGCGCGCTCACGGCTCACCGGTTTCCACGCCTTGGCGCCGCGCGCCTCCATGGCGGTGCGGCGGCTCGCCAGCACCTCGTCGGCCACTTCCAGCACCAGCTCACGGGTCGGGATGTTGATGCGGATGATGTCGCCGTTCTCCACCAGGCCTATAGTGCCTCCAGCCGCTGCCTCAGGGGAGACGTGGCCGATAGAGAGGCCCGAGGTGCCACCGGAGAAGCGGCCGTCGGTGATGAGAGCGCACGCCTTGCCGAGCCCCATGGATTTCAGGTAAGAGGTGGGGTAGAGCATCTCCTGCATGCCGGGACCCCCCTTGGGCCCTTCGTAGCGGATCACCACCACTTCGCCGGCCTGTACGGTACCGTCGAGGATGGCGGCGACGGCATCCTCCTGGCTCTCGAATACCCGGGCCGGGCCGCGGAAGGTGAGGTTCTCCTCATCCACCCCGGCGGTCTTGACGATGGCCCCCTTGAGGGCGACGTTGCCGGTCAGTACCGCAAGGCCACCATCCTGGCTGTAGGCATGCTCGCGAGAGCGGATGCACCCCTCGGCACGGTCCAGATCCAGGGTCTCCCAGCGGCAATCCTGACTGAAGGCGCGGGTGGTGCGGATGCCGGCCGGACCGGCGCGGTAGAAGTCGTGAACCGCTTGCGCATCGCTGCGGCTCACATCGTATTGAGCCAACAGCTCGGCGAGGGAGAGGCCGAGCACGTTGCGGGTGTCGCTGTGCACCAGGCCGGCTCTTTCCAGCTGGCCCAGGATGGCGACCACGCCACCGGCGCGGTGCACGTCTTCCATGTGGTACTTCTGGGTCGAGGGGGCCACCTTGCACAGCTGGGGAACCTTGCGCGACAGGCGGTCGATGTCATCCATGGTGAAGTCGACACCCGCCTCCTGAGCCGCGGCCAGCAGGTGCAGCACGGTATTGGTGGAGCCGCCCATGGCGATATCGAGTGCCATGGCGTTCTCGAACGCCGCCTTGTTGGCGATGTTGCGCGGCAGGGCGGTGGGGTCTTCCTGTTCGTACCAGCGCTTGGTCAGGGCCACGATGCGCTGACCGGCCAGCTTGAACAGCTGCTCGCGATCGGCGTGGGTGGCCAACAGCGACCCGTTGCCCGGCTGGGAGAGACCCAGGGCCTCGGTCAGGCAGTTCATGGAGTTGGCGGTGAACATGCCGGAGCAGGAGCCACAGGTGGGGCAGGCACTGCGCTCGACTTGTTCGCTCTGGGCATCGGAGACCTTGGGGTCGGCGCCCTGGATCATGGCGTCCACCAGGTCCAGCTTGATAATCTGATCCGACAGCTTGGTCTTGCCGGCCTCCATGGGGCCGCCGGAGACGAAGATGACCGGGATGTTGAGGCGCAGGGCGGCCATCAGCATGCCCGGGGTGATCTTGTCACAGTTGGAGATACAGACCATGGCGTCGGCACAGTGGGCGTTGACCATGTACTCCACCGAGTCGGCGATGAGTTCGCGCGACGGCAGGGAGTAGAGCATGCCGCCGTGGCCCATGGCGATGCCGTCATCCACGGCGATGGTGTTGAACTCCTTGGCGACCCCGCCGGCGGCCTCGATCTCGCGGGCCACCAGCTGGCCGAGATCCTTGAGGTGAACGTGGCCCGGCACAAACTGGGTGAAGGAGTTGACCACGGCGATGATGGGTTTGCCGAAGTCGTCCTCCTTCATGCCGGTGGCACGCCACAGGGCGCGGGCACCGGCCATGTTGCGGCCGTGGGTGGTGGTGGCGGATCTCAGCTTCGGCATTGTCTCTACTCCCTGAATACCCTGCTAGGGCTTGCTATCTATATGGTGGAATCGGTCCGGGTCAGGGTGATCCCTCACCCGGAGCGACTCGGGGAGGTGTCGCCACCTCCCCGTGTTCGTCAGTCGGCGACCGGCGTCAGCCAGCCCCACTTGTCCTCGGTCTGGCCGTTGAACAGGCCAAAGAAGGCCGCCTGCAGCTGCTCGGTCACAGGACCACGGCGACCGGCACCTATGGTCATGCGGTCTACCGAGCGCACCGGGGTCACCTCGGCCGCCGTGCCGGTCATGAAGATCTCGTCCGCCACGTAGAGTGCCTCGCGCGGCAGGGCCTGTTCGCGTACCTCATACCCCAGGTCACGGGCCAGGGTCATGATGGTGTCGCGGGTGATGCCGGGCAGGATGGCGGCGGTGGCGGGCGGAGTGAACAGCACGCCGTTTTTGACCAGGAAGAGGTTCTCGCCGGCTCCCTCGCTCAGGTAGCCGTTGACGTCCAGCGCCAGCCCCTCGGCGAAGCCGTTACGCTTGGCCTCACGGCTGATGAGCTGGGACGAGAGGTAGTTACCGCCCGCCTTGGCGCCGGTCGGGATGGTGTTGGGAGCGAGCCGGTGCCAGGAGGTAACACACACATCCACCCCGTTCTTCAGTCCCTCTTCACCGAGGTAGGCTCCCCAGGGGATGGCGGCGATCATGACGTCGGCCTTGGCATCCTTGGGGGGGTGAAGCCCCAGACCCACATCGCCCATAAAGGCCAGGGGGCGCAGATAACCGCTCTTGAGGCCGTTGTCGCGTACCACGCTGCGGCATGCCTCATTGATCTCGGCCTGGCTGTAAGGGATCTCCAGCCAGTAAATTTTGGCGGAGTCGAACAGGCGGCGGGTGTGCTCCTGCAGACGGAAGATAGCGGTGCCCTTGGGGGTGTCATAGGCGCGCACCCCTTCGAACACGGACGAACCGTAGTGGAGGGCGTGGCTCATCACGTGAACCTGGGCGCTCTGCCAGGGGACCAGCTGGCCATTGAACCAGATGAATTGGGGATGTGACATGGCGTTTTCCTTATGCTCGGAGGCTCGACAGAGGTTCCTCGCTGCCCGCATGGCAGCCGTCGACGCGAGAGACATCCACCAGTTTCACCAGCTGGCTCCACAACTGCTGGATGGGACGTCCCGACTCGACAGTAACCGTGATCCACAGTTGTTGGCAATCCTGCTCCGCTTTTGTCTCCATCGTGAGAGCGCAGAGGTTGAAGCCACGGTGACGAACGACGCGCAGGACGCGCTCCATGACTTCGGGCTTGGGCTGGGCGTGGATATGCAGGGTGTGCTGGTTCATGGGCGTTGCTCCATCATCTTGTGGTTGGCGACTCCCGGTGGAACCAGGGGCCAGACATTTTCTTCCTCTGAAATGGTCACATGCAGCAGGTAGGCGCTCTCGCTTGCCAGCAGGCGATCGAGGGCGCCGGCTATCTGCTCCTTGCATGTGATGGTCTCACCCTGGATGCCGAAGGCGGCGGCCAGGGCGACGAAATCGGGGTTGTCGGAGAGGTTGGTCTCGCTGTAGCGGCCGTCGAAGAAGAGCTCCTGCCACTGGCGCACCATGCCGAGACGCTGGTTGTCGAGCAGCACCATCTTCACCTTGAGTTGGGCGCGGCGAAGGGTGCCGAGCTCTTGCACGTTCATCATGAAGGAGCCATCGCCGCTCACCAGTACCACCTCATCATCAGGGCGGGCCATCTTGGCGCCGATGGCGGCGGGCAAGCCGAAGCCCATGGTGCCGAGGCCGGCGCTGGAGAGGTGGTTGCGCGGGCTGGTAAAGCGCATGTGTTGGGCCACCCACATCTGGTGCTGGCCCACGTCGCAGGTGACCACAGCCTCATCCGGCAGCCGTTCGCTCAACTGCTTGAGCAGGGCCGGGGCATAGATGGCCTGGCCCGGATGGTCGTAGCGAAAGGCGTAGTCGCGGGCCATGGCGGCGCAGTGAGCACGCCAGGGGCCCAGGGTCAGCGGCATGGCCAGCGCCGGCAGCACGGCGTTGAGATCCGTGCAGATACCCACATCGGCGGCACGGCGTTTACCGAGCTCGGCGGCGTCCACATCGAGGTGGATGACGCGAGCGTTGGGGGCAAACTCGTCGAGCTTGCCGGTCACTCTGTCGTCGAAGCGGGCGCCGACGACGACCAGCAGGTCACACAGTTGTACCGCGAAGTTGGCGGCCTTGGTGCCGTGCATGCCCAGCATGCCGAGGAAGAGCGGTGAGTCGGCATCCAGGGTGCCGATCCCCTTGAGCGTGGTGACGCCCGGCATGCCGGTGACGGCGGCGAACTTGCGCAGGGCCGCCTCGGCATTCGCCATCCCGACCCCGCCGCCGACGTAGAGCAGGGGGCGCTCGGCGGCGGCCAGCAGGGCTCGGGCCTGCTCCAGCGCTGCATTCGGTAGCGGCTCGCTGCGGGCCACGGCAGTGAGAGGGGGGCGCGCCGTGAAGGCGGCGAGCTGTACATCCTTGGGCAGATCGATGAGCACAGGGCCCGGGCGTCCCTCGGTGGCGATGGCGAAGGCCTCGGCGATCACCTGGGGCAGCTCCTCCACGTCGGTCACCATGAAGGAGTGCTTGGTGCAGGAGAGGGACATACCGAGCACGTCCACTTCCTGAAAGGCATCGGTACCGATGGCGGCGCAGGGCACCTGGCCAGAGATGGCCACCATGGGGATGGAGTCGAGCAGCGCCTCGGCCAGGCCAGTCACCAGGTTGGTGGCGCCCGGGCCCGAGGTGGCGATGCAGACGCCGACCCGGCCGCTGGCCCGTGCATAGCCGATGGCAGCCATGGCGGCCCCCTGCTCGTGGCGACAGAGTTGGTGGGCCAGGCCACCGTCGTAGAGGGCATCATAGACCGGCATGATGGCGCCGCCCGGGTAACCAAACACCTGGGTGACCCCCTGTTGTTTGAGGGCCGAAACCAGATACTGCGCGCCATTCATCTGCATACTTCCTATCCCTTTCGCTATCGCCGGCAAACGGCCAAAGAAAAACCCCCGAGCTTTTTGGGCTCGGGGGTCGTCTTGTTGGTTCTGCCGGTGTGGGTCTATCCCTTGTTCCGTGCAGCCAAACGAGCCCCGAGCGGTGTAATAATCACCACCACTAGGACCACGATAATGCTGACGAAACGGGAGACCAGGCTCATGACAAAATCCAGTGAAAATTCGTTAAAAGGTGCGGTTTAACCGCGAATGGCTATTAGAACTAGCACGGGCAGATTTTGTGGGCAAGACTTTTTTTCGTGACAAGTTTCTGTCTTCTCCGGTCATCATCGGGCGAAACCAGAGGATATGACTGAGAGTGGATGCCTTATCAGTTAAAAATAACAAACGGGATAAAGATCATGTCATTAGCTGTGGTTTACAGCCGGGCCAGCCTGGGTGTCGCGGCGCCGCTGGTCACGGTGGAGGTTCACCTCTCAAACGGTCTGCCGGCCTTCAACATCGTCGGGTTACCCGAGACCTCGGTGAAGGAGTCGCGGGATCGGGTTCGCAGCGCCCTGCTTAACGGCAACTTCGAGTTTCCGGCACGGCGTATCACGGTCAACCTGGCGCCGGCGGATCTGCCAAAGGAGGGGGGGCGCTTCGATCTGGCCATCGCCCTCGGTATTCTCGCTGCTTCGCAGCAGATACCCGCAAAAAGCCTGCTCGATCACGAGTTTTTAGGGGAGTTGGCCCTGACGGGTGAGCTGCGCTCCGTGCTTGGTGTGCTGCCGGCGGTGCTGGCCTGTCGTGATGCGGGGCGAACCCTGGTGGTGGCGCGAGAAAACGGGGTTGAGGCCGCCCTGATCCGCGATGCCAGGGTACGCTGCGCCCATCAGTTGCTGGCGGTGACCGCCTGGCTCTCGGGTCAGCTCGAACTCCCCTTTCCCGAGCCCGGTGAGGAGCCGCCGTCCGAAGAGGGGCCCGACCTGCTGGACGTGATCGGGCAGGCCCAGGCCAAACGGGCGCTGGAGATCGCCGCCGCCGGCAGCCATCATCTGCTCTTCATCGGGCCTCCCGGGACCGGCAAGAGCATGCTGGCGAGTCGGCTGCCCGGTATCCTTCCTCCCTTGAGCGAAGCCGAGGCACAGGAGAGCGCGGCCATTCACTCCATCGGCGGTCAGCACAGACGAAACTGGCATCGCCGCCCTTTTCGTACCCCTCATCACAGCGCCTCGGCGGTGGCCCTGGTGGGGGGGGGCAGCGACCCCAGACCCGGCGAAATCTCGCTGGCCCACAATGGCGTGCTCTTCCTGGACGAGTTGCCCGAGTTCGAGCGCAAGGTGCTCGACAACCTGCGTGAGCCGCTCGAAACCGGCCACATCACCATCAGCCGGGCCGCCCGTCAGGTGGATTTTCCCGCCCGTTTCCAGCTGGTGGCGGCCATGAATCCGAGCCCTTGTGGTCACTATGGGGATGGTCAGACCCGCTCAACGCCGGATCAGATACTGCGCTATCTGGGGCGACTCTCCGGCCCGTTCCTCGATCGTTTCGACCTCACGGTGGAGGTGCCTCTCCTGCCGAGGGGGAGTCTCAGCGGCCCGGCCCAACGGGGGGAGTGCAGCGCTGCGGTGCGCGATCGCGTGATGATCGCCAGGGAGCGCATGCTGGCACGAAGTGGCAAGCTTAATCATCGACTCGATAGTCGTGAAATCGAAGATATTTGTCGATTATCGCAGCAAGATGCCGATTTTTTGGAGGGGGCTATCCAAAAACTGGGGCTCAGCATTCGGGCCTGGCATCGCTTGCTGCGAGTGGCCCGCACCATAGCGGATCTGGCCGGGGACGAGGCCATCGAGCGGCGCCATCTGGTGGAGGCGCTGGGCTATCGAGCCATGGACCGCCTGCTGTTACGTCTTCGTAACACATAGGCGAGGAGGGATTCGGCTGGTATCATGGCCAGGTCTGACCAGCATCGAACCGGGAGCCCGTGATGCCATCCAAACTGCTTGAGCGCCTGCGCGGTCTCTGCTCGACCCTGCTCATCTTCCTCAACACCCTGTTCTGGTTTGTCCCTGTCTTCTTCTTTGGTCTGGTCAAGCTGCTGCCTCTGCCGCTCTTGCGTGCCGGTTGCAGCCGCATCACGGATGCCTGTGCGACTTGCTGGATCGGCTTTAACAATTTGGTTCAGAAATACCTGTGTGGCACCCGAATGGACGTGGTCGGAGTGGACAAAGTGACCCCGAACGAGTGGTATATGGTGGTTGCCAACCACCAGTCCTGGGTCGACATTCTGGTGCTTCAGCGGATATTCAACCGCAAAATCCCCTTTCTGAAGTTTTTCCTGAAGAAAGAGCTGATTTGGGTGCCTTTTCTTGGGCTGGCATGGTGGGCGCTCGACTTTCCCTTCATGCGGCGATATTCCCGTAAATTTCTGGAAAAACACCCTCATCTGAGGGGAAAAGACATAGATACGACCCGTAAAGCCTGTGCCCGCTTCCGTCATATGCCGGTGAGTGTGATGAACTTCGTCGAAGGGACTCGCTTCACCCCGGCCAAGCACCGGAAGCAGGGATCTCCCTATCGCCACCTGCTGACACCCAGGGCCGGCGGTATCGCCTTTACCCTGGCGGCCATGGGAGATCAGTTGCACAGGCTGGTGGATGTCACCATCTGTTACCCCGGCGGTATCCCCAGTTTCTGGGACTACATGTGTGGCCGCCTGGGGGAGGTGCGGGTCAAGGTGCGGGTGCTGCCTATCGACAGGAGGTTGATCGGCGATTACTCCAATAACCCCGAGTTTCAACAGACGTTCCAGCAGTGGCTCAATGGCCTGTGGTCGGAGAAGGATCAGACCCTCGCCAGCCTGAGCGCACCTGGACAGTAAGAGAATCATGCTCACTTTTCTGCCCGGCCCGCTTGTCTTCCTGCTCAGCGCCCTGCTGACCATCACCCAGACCGCCTTCTGGGCGACGCTGATCCTCTGCTTCTCCCTGCTGAAGTTGTTGCTGCCCGTGCCGGCCCTGTCGCGCCTGTGCAGTCGTATCAATAACCTGCTGATGCGCGGCTGGCTGGAGTGCAACACCCTGATCATGCGCCTGACCAATCGCATCGAGTGGGAAATCGAGGACAACACCCAATTGCGCAAGGAGGGGTGGTATCTGGTGGTGTGCAACCACCTGAGCTGGACCGACATCGTCGTTCTCGGCCATCTGTTCCGCGAACGTATCCCGGTGCCCAAGTTCTTCATGAAGCACGAGCTCATCTATATCCCATTGTTGGGGCTCGCCTGCTGGGGACTCGACATGCCCTTTATGCGGCGCTATTCGAGAGAGTTCCTCCTAAGAAACCCGCATCTGCGCGGTAAGGATATCGAGACGACCCGCACTGCCTGCGAGAAGTTTCGCCATATCCCGACCACTGTCATCAACTTCGTGGAGGGGACTCGCTCTACCGGTGACAAGCGGGTGCAGAGCCGTTCTCCCTATCGCCATCTGATGGCGCCCAAGGCAGCCGGGCTTGCCTTTACCCTGGCGGCCATGGGGGAGCA
This sequence comes from Aeromonas schubertii, assembly GCF_000820105.1. GTDB lineage: Bacteria > Pseudomonadota > Gammaproteobacteria > Enterobacterales > Aeromonadaceae > Aeromonas > Aeromonas schubertii. The sequence continues at coordinate 13,378 of NZ_CDDB01000019.1, forward strand.
GTTTGACAAGATGATCAACGTGACCCTGAGCTATCCGGATAACCGCGAGACTCCGTTCAAGGACTTTATGATGGGGCGCATGACCCGGATCCGGGTGCATCTGGAGGAGCTGCCCATCGAGGGGGACATGGTGGGTGACTACTTTAACGACAAGCAGTTCAAGCGCCGTTTCCAGCAGTGGCTCAACGGCCTGTGGGCCCAGAAGGATGCGCGCCTGACGGCCTGGGAGCAGACCGATCAGCCTGCCGTCGCCAGCAGCGAGGCGAGCTCTCCGAGCTGATCTTCACTGAAGACTGTGATGCCGTGGCGACGCAGTAACTGCGCCGTCTTCCCCTCGCCCGGCTGGGAGATGCCGTCGAAGCGGCCGCTGTAGATGCGGCCGCTGCCGCAAGAGGGGCTCCCCTCTTTGAGCAGGGCGATCCGGATCTCCTCCCGCCGGCAGAGGGCCAACGCCAGCTCGGCGCCCCGATCAAACTCGGCGGTCACATCGAGCCCCGCCTCGGTCACCACCCGTTCGCCCCGCCGCTCGGCGGGGGGGCGCGGGGTCGGCAGGCCACCGGCCACCTCGGGACAGAAGGGAAGCAGGACCCCCTCGGCACCGAGATGACTCAGCCAGTCGCTCACCAGCCCCTTACTGCGCCCGTCGTAGCGTACCGGCATGCCGAGCAGGCAGGCGCTCACCAGTATCTTCATCCTTCCGCTCCATTCATGACCTGATCAAACATGACGCAGCAGGGGCTCTCGATACGGTAGAGGATGGCCGGCCTCTGTTTGCCGGTGCGTTTGCGCCCCGTGTCGCAGAGGATGTCGGCGCGATGGATGCGTTTGCGAAAGGCGGCCGTGTTCATGGGGGTTTGCAAGATGATCTCGTAGGCCCGTTGTAGCTCGGAGAGGGTGAACTCCTCTCCCAGCAGATGCACCGGCAGGGTGCTGTAGCGGCTCTTGACCCTCAGCCGCTCGAGGGCGCGGGCGATCAGCTGGACGTGATCGAAGGCCAGCCTCAGGGTGGGCAGGCTCTGCAGGGGATACCACCGGCCACGGGCCAGCTCGGTGGTCGGTGAGACCAGGCTGAGGTAGACCAGGGTGGTGGACCAGCCACGGGGGTCCCGATCCCGGCTGCCCAGGCTGCATACCTGCTCCCGATAGCTGTTGCCGAGCCCCCACTCCTGCAGCAGGCGGTCCAGGGCGGACTCCAGATCCCGGTCACGCCCTTCGTCGATGCGCAGGGCGGGCAACTGCAGGGCATCGAGACAGGGGGGGCGATCGCGTCGCTCGAGAAGCAACTCGATCTGCTCCTCCCGCAGCCGCAACACCACCACATCCAGACTCATCCTCAGCATCTCGCTCGCTCCGCTCGCCTTCCATAAGTGTTTGGTAGATAATATCACACGGATAATATGTATTGCAGGAGCGAACATGGGAATCATCGCCAGTCTGGACATCGATGCGCAGAAAGGGTTTACCCCCCTCTGCCCGCAGGAGCTGCCGGTACCGGGAGGTGACGAGATAGCCGCTGCCCTCAATGCCCAGGCGACCCTGGCGGCCCTGCGCATCGGCAGCAAGGATGCCCATCCGGCCAACGCCAGCTGGGTGGTGAACAGTCCGAGCGAGATGCTGTTGCCCCTCAATCTGCCCAATGCCGATCTCACCTGGCCGGCCCACTGTGTGCCCGGCACGACCGGCTTCGAGCTGCTTGACGGCTTGCCGGCTCCCATCGATTACGATTTCTTCATCTGGAAGGGGGTCGAGCCAGACCTGCACCCTTACGGGGCCTGCTACCACGATCTGGCGGAGCGCCGCAGCACGGGCCTGCTGGAGTTCCTGCAGGCGCGCGGGGTGGATACGGTGATCGTCGGTGGGCTGGCGACCGACTACTGCGTCAAGACCAGTGCACTGCAACTGCGCCGTGCAGGCCTTCGCGTCATCCTCCATCTGGCCGCCTGCCGTGGCATAGGGGCGCAAACCGTCTCTGCAGCCCTGGTGGCGATGACAGAGGTGGGGGTCGAACTGGCCGCCGATCTGCACGAAGTGCGTCGCCTGCTGGGGTCCTGATATGCCGATTCTGGAGAGTCTGCTCGATACCGATGCCTACAAGCTGCACATGCAGCAAGCGGTGTTCCATCACTACCCGGATGCGGAGGTGGTGGCCGAATTCCACAGTCGTAATGACGAGGACCTGCTGCCCCTGATGGGACAGATCGAGGAGCAGCTGCGTCAGGCCGGTCGTCTGCGCCTCTCTTTGGAAGAGGGGCGCTACCTGGCCCAACGTCCCTTCCTCAGCCAGGACTACATCGACCACCTGAGTCACAAGCCGCTCGATGCCTCTTTGCTCGAGGTGCATGAGCGGGAGGGGCGGCTGGCGGTGCGAGTCAGTGGCCTGTGGCAGGATGTGATCCTGTGGGAGATCCCGATCCTCGCCATCATCAGCGAGATGCGTAACCGCTTCCGTTATCCCCAGCTGGGGGTGAGCGAGGCGGTCGCGCGGCTCGATCAGAAGCTCGATTGGCTCAGTGGCGAGCTCAGTGCCGAGGAGATGGAGGGGTTCAGCCTGGTGGATTTTGGCACCCGGCGGCGCTTCTCTCGCGCCGTGCAGGAGGCCGTCGTCACCCGACTGCAGGAGCGGTTGCCGGCGTTTCGCGGCACCAGCAACTACCGGCTGGCCCATCGCCTCGGTCTGCCGGCGGTCGGTACCCAGGCTCATGAGTGGTTCCAGGCACACCAGCAGCTCGGTTTTCCCCTCGCCCAGAGCCAGCGGGCTGCCTTGCTCACCTGGCTCGAGGAGTTCGACGATCATCTAGGTATCGCATTGACCGACTGCATCACCATGGATGCCTTCCTGCGCGACTTCGACTTCGAACTGGCCAGCCGCTATCAGGGATTGCGTCACGACTCGGGGGATCCCGTCGTCTGGGGAGAGAAGGCGATCGCCCACTACCAGCGCCTCGGCATCGATCCCCGTGGCAAGACGCTGGTCTTCTCCGACGGGCTCGATCTGCCACGGGCAGTGGCCCTCTTGCGCCACTTCCGTGGCCGCATCAACACCAGTTTTGGCATCGGTACCCAACTCACCTGCGACCTGCCCGGGGTTTCCCCCATGAACATCGTCTTCAAGCTGGTGGAGTGCAACGGTGGCCCGGTCGCCAAGATCTCCGACAGTGCCGGCAAGACCCTGTGTCGGGATGCCGATTTCATCCGCCGCCTGCGACAGGCGTTCCAGCTCTCCCTCTGACCAGGACCCGGATCATCGGGTCTTCTTATTTTTCCAATTAAACACGAAACGATTTCATATTAATTATTTAATGTATCCACAGAGTGCTGGCCGATTTTAATAACGATTTTCTTCACGGGCTACCATATGTAAATTACCCGTTTTTAACGCGATTCTTGGTCGTTATGTCGAGATGATGAAATAGGGTTCCACGTTTGGCTTTTTGTGTTAATCACTGAAACGTTTGCATTTTTTAATCTGAATTTTAAAAAATGGAATGTGACGCTGCTCCTCTTTTTTATTTTTTCACTGCCTATGATGGCGCCAGTTAAAATTCATACTCACAGGCAGTTCAAATTATGCAATACCTACACTTCATCCTCGGCCTGGCCCTGGTGCTGGCCCTCTCGTTGGCGATCAATCGGCATGGCTGGCGCAAGATAAAGGCACGTTATATCGTTCAGTTGCTGGTCGTCGAATTGGCCCTGGCCTGGTTTATGCTGAACTCCTCGGCGGGGCTCGCCATCATCGGCGGGTTTGCCGCCGGCTTCAGCAAGCTGCTGGAGTTCGCCAAGCAGGGGACCGATTTCGTGTTTGGTGGCCTGATGAACGAAGGGGCCTTCAGCTTCTTTCTCATGGTGCTGATGCCCATCGTCTTCATCTCGGTGCTGATCGGCATCCTCCAGTACATCCGCCTGCTGCCTCTCATCATCCGCGGTATCGGCAGTGTATTGGCCAGGATCAACGGCATGGGCAAATTGGAGTCCTTCAACGCCATCAGCGCCATGATCGTCGGTCAGTCCGAGAACTTTATTGCGCTCAAGAACATACTGCCGCACCTCAACGAGAAGCAGATGTACACCCTGGCCGCGACCGCCATGTCCACCGTCTCCATGTCCATCGTGGGCGCCTACATGCAGATGATAGAGCCGCGCTATGTGGTCGCGGCCCTGATCCTCAACATGTTCAGCACCTTCATCGTGCTCTCTCTTATCAATCCCTACGAGCCGGATAATACGGTCACCGACGCCAAGGCGCTGGCCGAGGGCGATGAGCACCATACCCCGAAGAGAGAGAACTTCTTCGAGATGCTGGGCGAGTACATCATGGCCGGCTTCACCGTGGCGGTGATCGTGGGGGCCATGCTGGTTGGCTTCATCGCCCTGATCGCCATGATTAACTACCTGTTCGAGCTGGCCTTCGGCATCAATTTCCAGCATGTGATGGGCTACCTCTTCTACCCCGTCGCCTGGGTGATCGGTATCCCGGCCGGTGAGGCGTTGCAGGCGGGCAGTGTGATGGCAACCAAGCTGGTGACCAACGAGTTTGTGGCCATGATGGATCTCGGCAAGATCGCCGCCGGGCTCTCCCCGCGCACCGTTGGCATGCTCTCCATCTTCATGGTGTCATTCGCCAATTTCAGCTCCATCGGCATCATTGCCGGGGCGGTGAAGGCGCTGAACGAAGAGAAGGGCAACATGGTCTCCCGCTTTGGCCTCAAGCTGGTCTATGGCTCCACCCTGGTGAGCCTGCTCTCTGCCATCATCGCCGGCGTGATGCTGTGATCCTCTAGGTGCGCCTGCACCCTTGGCCCCGGCCTCTGGTCCGGGGCCTTTTTATTACAACCAGCCGCGCCACCAGCCATTGATGGCCAGCAGAGCCAGGCCGACCAGGGTCTCGGGCAGGGGGCCGTGGCGGGGTTGCAGCAGGGGCAGGGCAAAGCGACGGCGCAGGGGCCACAGCAGGGGGATACCGGCGGGGGTGAGCAGATCCCCGAGCAAGTGGCTGAGATAGCCGATCAGCAGGGCATCCTTGAGGCCATCCGGCATGCCGGGCAGGCTGGCCTGGAGCCCCCAGATACCCAGGCCGGTGGCGAGCAGGCTATGGGTGAAACCCCGGTGGCCACACAGACGGGCCAGAGGGCGCGAGAGAAAGGGGAGCCACTGTCCCAGCAGCGACCTGGGGTGGTCGAGATCCGGCAGCAGACCGCCGAGCAGGGCAAGGGGCAGCAACTGCCAGAGTGGCGTTGTCGTCAGGGAGGGGAGCAGTTCGGTGTGGCGGACCAGCAGGGTACAGCCGACGGCAAACAGCAGGTGTCCGCGGGCAGTCATAGGGAGGATGAAACGGGCTTGGAAATGGGCGGCGTATGATAGCAGCCGCCCGTCGCCTGTCATCCCCTTTCAGCCGGGCTCTCGCCGCCGTGACGGGATTAGCCGAGCTTGCCCCGCTGCAACCAGCGGTCGAGGGCGTTGGCGAAGCGCTGCCGATCGGCCTGGTTGAGGGGCGCAGGTCCACCGGTCTGGACGCCGGCCGAACGCAGCTCCTCCATGAAGTTGCGCATGCCAAGGCGCGCCTTGATGGTCTCTTTGGTGTAGATCTCCCCGCGCGGGTTGAGGGCTTCGCCGCTGGCATCGATCACCAGATCGGCCAAGGGAATGTCGGCGGTGATCACCAGATCCCCCGGCACCACAGAGGTGGCGATCAGATGGTCGGCCACATCGAACCCCTTGGGGACCTGGCGGCTGGTGAGCCAGGGGGAGGGGGGA
>NZ_CDDB01000020.1 GCF_000820105.1 Aeromonas schubertii
CGAGGCGCAGCAGGGCCAGTTGCTCCTGGGTGCTGAGCCAGTTGCGATGGGCCAGCGCGTCCATCACCCGCAGCGTGAGGCGCTCGGCGATGGGGGCAGAGCCGGGCAGCTCGGCGCGCACCAGCGCCAGCATGGCGGCGTCATCGCGCAGGGGCGAGCCGTAGTCCCCCAGATAGGCCTCCTCGCGCGCGGTGGCCAGCGCCCTGGTGAGCGCCTCCCCGGCGCGGGCACTGTCTCCCATCCGGCCGAGGGCCAGTGAGAGGTGCAGCAGGCGAGCCTGGCTCGCCTGCTGCTCCCACATCAGGCGCAGGGTCGAGAGCGGCGCACGGCCAAGGCGCGACAGCACCCAGGCGCTGTAGGCCTGGTAGGCCAGACGGGCGTGCTCGGGGGCCTCGCTGTAGCCGGTGTAGAGGCCGCCATCGCCCAGGTACTGCTCGAGGCGCTTGAGCGCCGCCTGAAGCATGGGGTCCGACACCGTCTGCCCCGCCTCCTTGCGGCTTAGCAGGTAGTCGGCGGCGTAGGCGGTGAGCCAGGGCTCCTCGGAAGAGCGTGCATTCCACAGGCCAAAGCCGCCGCTTGGCAGCTGTAACCGTTGCAATCGCTGGGTCAGCGCCCCTTGCAGGGCCTCCTCGTCCGGCGGCTTGTGCCCGGCCGGCAATGGCCGTGACCAGTCGCGGCGCTGCTCCGCGCTGGTGAAGGCATAGGGCCAGGTCCGCGACAGGGTCTGCTCGAGGCAGGCATAAGGGTAATCGGCGAGGGCCTGCCACTGCGCCTTGGGCTCCCAGGGGGGGGTGCCCGAGAGCGACAGGCTCCCCTGCAGGTTATCGGGCAGCATTCCCGCCACCAGAGCGGCATCGGGCTGCCACAGCTTGCCAGGAGCCAACACCGCCACCGCCCGGCGCTGCTCGGCCGGCCAGGGGGAGCGCAGGGGCAGCGACCAACTGCGACTGAGCGACAACCCCTGCCCCTCGGCCTTGAGGGTCAAGGCGGCGACACCGCTTTGGCCGGTCACGGTGAAGGGGAGCGTCAGCCACTGCTCCTCACCCTGCTTGAGGGAGAGGCGCGTCGGGGCCGGTCCGGTGGGCACTATGCCCCCCTGCCACTGCCAGTCGAGGGTCAGGCTCTGATCGCGCCCGCTCATGTTACGCAGCTGTACCAGGGCGCGGCTCCCGTCGCCGGTGGCGGCAAAGCGCGGCCAGCCGATCTCGGCCACCAGTGGCGCCACCACCTTGACCGCCCCATCGGCCTGACCCACCTGCGCCTGGTTCCAGCCGAGCGCCATCAGGGCCAGCTCGCCGTTGAAGCGGGGCAGGTTGAGGGTCACCGTCGCCTCGCCTCTGTCATCGAAGGCGAGCTCACCGCTCCACATGGCCAGGATCTCGACCCGGCTCTCCAGGGCCCCGCCCTTCTTGAGCCTGGGAGCATCACCGCCAAAGCGCAGGCGCGCCAGCTTGCCCTCGAGCGGCGGTATGATGGCGCCGTAGTTATCAAACAAGTCCTGACCGAAGCGCAGCCGACCGAAGAGGGCATC
>NZ_CDDB01000021.1 GCF_000820105.1 Aeromonas schubertii
TATCGCTTTTCTTTCGCAGCCGGGTTGGCGTTGCCAACTCGCTGACCATCCGGCGTCATCCGCCGTGCTGGTGAGGGCGCATTATAGGGAGGCACGCCGGGATGGCAAGGGAAAAACAGCGAAAAAACCACACTTTTGTACCGTTCGCTTAAACCACCAACAGACCAACAGCTTTTGCACAGAATTACCCACAGATTCAATTCGCGATCATGTTCAGACCCAATAAAGCGTCGGCCTGAAAGCCCCCCCTCTCATCGAAGTGGCGGGCGATGCTGGTCAGCGCCGGGCTGTAGATGGTTTCAACCACCAGGGGCAGGGCAAGAGCATGAGTGGTCACTCTTTGTTCGCCGCTCTTACCCCTGACAAAATTACTTGTTCGAGATAGTCGCTGTTCATGGCGGCTATCTTCTGCTTACGGCGGATGCTGGCTCGCTTTCCTTCTTCTGCTCTGAGCATGTTCAGTGCCATATGCCTTGCTGTGGCCAGTATCTCGGCGGCATCACCCCGATAAATAGAGCAGGCATCTTCTTTCATGGTGACATCCAAGACCCAGTGCAACTGGTTTTCTATCCCCCAGTGGCTGCGTACCGCATTCGCAAAAGTGGCTCGCTCCAAAGGGGCTGAGCTGATGTAGTAACGATGCTCCAATGACACCTCTCCCTTGCTTTTTTGCTGGTAGCCAACGGCGACCCCCAGCGCTCGCAACCCTTTCCACTCAGGAAAATGGCGGGCTACCTCCTCGGCCGGCATCACATGATATTGCCGCACTTCAACTCTTCCCCGGTTTTGCTCGATACTGGCGATATGCTGCTCTGCCAACACTGGCTTGAACGCCTCACGCACCGCATTCGACAAACGCTCTTGATTACCTTTGACGGCCAACAAGTAATCACCGCCTTGCTCGATAATCTGAGCCGCAATGGCTGTCTGGCAGCCCATCGCATCAATCGATATCAGGCAATTATTGATATCCAACAACGACAACAACGCCGGGATTGCTGTGATCTCATTGGATTTAGCATCGGTTTTCACCTGGCCTAGCACGACACCATTGGCACAGGCAAACGCACTGACCATATGGATGGCTGAAGCCCTGTCATCACGGTGATAGGAGCCTCGCAACACCTTTCCGTCCAAGGCGATAACGTCGCCGTTACTGCGCTGACTTACCGATGTCATCCAACTGAGAAAACAATGCTGAAACTGCAATGGGTCGAGACGGGAAATGACGTGGGCAATCGTGTCATCAACCGGCATGCCATTGAGGAAGAGCTGGCGCTTCTGGAACCAGTCTAGATGGGCGTCACCAAAGTCCTCAATATCTTGCCATCCTTCAGCACCACCGATAACAGCACAGAGCGTCAGAAACAGCACATCAAATAAGGGATAAGCCACTTTGGCGGTTTGCCTTGGGTCTTGGAGCTCGGCAAAGTGCTTAGAGAAGGCGTCGATGGACATGAAGTGGCTCTCCGAAAAGAGAGCATAAGATCACAGCCCGGGACGGCGGTCAAACCCAATGGTTCGCTCAAAAAGCGTTCGCGATCTCGCCCTGCCACCAGGGGAAACATCATCAACAGAATAATGAGCCACACAGGTGGGCAATGCTGTCGAGTCATGATGACACCTCACCTCTATATAACAGAAAGGCGCTCAGTCTAGGGAAGGCTTCTGTGTCGCATTACAATACTGAAGACATTAAACATCAAAAGCACGACACATGGCCTTTATCACCGCGCATAGTTCATTTAACCCCGACGACCAGTCAGCTCCGGTCATCGGCATCGCCGCCGATCTGGGCCAGCACGACTCGGGACGCCATCACCACGCCCGCCATCAACTGCTGTTTGCCAATCAGGGCTGCATCACCATAGAGCTGGCCGACACCCTGTGCGTACTGCCCCCAACCCGGGCGGCCTGGATCCCGGCCGGCACTGTGCACCGCGCCATGATGCGTGGCGTGGTAGCATACCGCTCGCTCTATTTCGCGCAGACGGCGGCGCCCACCCTGCCCCTCGGGGTACTGGAGGTAAACCCCTTGCTGCGGGAGGTGATCGAACGGATGGCCTTCTGGCCCTGGGATATGACGGCGCAGGCGCAACAGAGCCTACTGACGGTGTGCGAGGAGGAGTTGCTGGCTGCCCCGCGCCAGGTGTGGCAGCTACCCTTCCCGCGCGATGCGCGGCTGGCAACCTGGCTGGACGGGGTACGTGGCGGCGCGCTGCCGGAGCGATTGGCTCAGCTGGCCAGCCGGGTGGCGGCCAGCGAGCGCACCCTGGGGCGCATCTTCTTGCGCGAGACCGGCATGTCGTATCAGGCCTGGCGTCAGCAGTGGCGATTGCTGCGGGCGATGGAGCTGCTGGCCGAATCGGGCAACCTGAGCGACACAGCCCAAGCCCTCGATTTTGCCAGCGACAGCGCCTTTATCGCTTTCTTTCGCCAGCACACGGGACAGACCCCGTTGCGCTACCTTAACCACGGGGCTCCTCCGCGGCGCTGACCTCGGTCAGCATCACACTGGGCTCCAACGGACGCAGGTTCTCCATGGCCTCGGCTACCACGGCCGCACTGGCTTCTGCTACCTCACTCTTTACTTCCTGATGCAAGCTTGCCAAATCCAGAGTCGGTCTATCCCCAGTCTCATTGGCGTTAGCGGTCAGAGCCATGGTGGTAAACAGGGCGGCGATCAGGGTCTTCATATTGGATATCTCCATTGGGTTGATTACCCTATGTCTATTCCAAGTCCCGTGCCAAAAATTAACACATTGATTTGATTCAATTTTATCTCAAAACCCGTTCCACAACCCATCACCTTGGTCAACCATTAACCACAGAGTGGTTTTTTTCACCACCTCACAGTTTATGTTCCACGTGGAACGTTCATCTTGCCCGTCGACACCCGCCCCACCGCTGGGATAAGGTGGATCTCCTTCATAACAAAGCAGACGACACACAGGACGGACCCCTACACCATGGACTTCTCCAGCTTCGGCGAGAAATTTACCCGCCACGCCGGCATCACCCAGTTGATGGATGACCTCAACCAGGGGCTGACCAACCCCGACGCCATCATGCTCGGTGGCGGCAACCCGGCCCCCATCCCCGCCATGCTGGAGCAGTTCCAGCAACAGGCGCAGGCGCTGCTGGAGAGCGGCGATCTGGTGCGAGCCATGGCCAACTACGACGGCCCGCAGGGGAAAGATCGCTTCATCCGCGCCCTGGCCGACCTGCTACGCCGCGAACTGGGATGGGAGATCACGGCGCGCAACATCGCCCTGACCAACGGCAGCCAGAACGCGTTCTTCTACCTCTTCAACCTGCTGGCTGGCGAATTTCCGGATGGCCGCAAGAAGAAGGTGCTCTTCCCTTTGGCCCCCGAGTACATCGGCTATGCCGACTCGGCCCTGAGCGAAGACCACTTCGTCGCCTACAAGCCGACCATCGAGAAACTGCCCGAGGGGCAGTTCAAGTACCACGTTGACTTCGAGCACCTGGAGGTGGGCGATGACATCGGCGTCATCTGCGTGTCGCGCCCCACCAACCCCACCGGCAACGTGCTGACCGACGAGGAGATCGAGCACCTGGATCAGATCGCCCGTGCCAAAGGGATTCCACTGCTCCTCGACAACGCCTACGGGGTCCCCTTCCCCGGCATCATCTTCAGCGACGTGAAGCCGTTCTGGAACGCCAACACCATTCTCTGCATGAGCCTCTCCAAGCTGGGACTACCGGGCACCCGCTGCGGCATCGTCATCGCCCAGGAGCCCATCATCCAGGCCATCACCAACCTGAGCGGCATCATCAACCTGGCACCGGGCAGCCTGGGGCCGGCCATGGCAATTCCGATGATCGAGAGCGGTGACATCATCACCCTGAGCGAGCAGGTGGTGAAGCCCTTCTACCGGGAGCGGGCAGAGCTGGCAGTGAAGCTACTGCGTGAGGCGATCCCCGATCCGCGCTTCCACATTCACAAGCCTGAAGGTGCACTGTTCCTCTGGCTCTGGTTCGAAGACTTGCCCATTCACTGCGCCGAGCTCTACCAGCGCCTCAAGGAGAAGAATCTGTTGATCGTCCCCGGTCACTACTTCTTCCCCGGCATCGACGATCCCGACTGGCGTCACAGTCAGGAGTGTATTCGCCTCAACTACGCCCAGAACGAAGACCTGGTGCGCCGCGGCATCGCCATCCTGGCTGACGAAATCAACGCCCTCTACGCCGGACGCTGACACAAAAAAGGCCTGCTGTTGCAGGCCTTTCTCTTTTCACGCCGATCACTCGCCAGCGGGCAATGCCAGGGGCTCGGGCTTGCCGATGGCAATCTGGCGCGGCTTGAGGTGTTCGGGCAGCTCACGGGCCAGTTCGATCTGCAGCAGGCCATGTTCGAGGCGTGCTCCCTGCACCTCTACGTGCTGGCTCAACTTGAACGACAGGGTGAAGTCCCGCTCGGCGATGCCCTGGTGGAGGAAGCGGCGTTCCTCCTGGGCCGGGCGCTTGAGTCCCTTGATGCTCAGGGTGCCTTGCTTAGTCTCGATCTGCAGCTCGTCGCGCTCGAAGCCCGCCACCGCCACTGTGATCAGGTAACGCTCTTGCTCCAGCTTCTCGATGTTATAGGGGGGACATCCGGCGCTCTTCTGTTCGAACAGCCCTTCCAGTTCGCGGGCCATCCGCTCGAAGCCAACCACATTGGGATACAGGGAAGAAAAGTCGATACGCATGTCACTATCCTCATTCAAGCAATAGTCGGGGTGGCCGGGCCCGCAGCGCCCGGCCGGTTCATGTCGTGATAATCAGCCGTTGATGTCGATACGGCGGGGTTTCATCGCCTCGGGCACTTCGCGCACCAGGTCGACGTGCAGCAGGCCGTTCTTGAGGTCGGCGCCCTTGACGCGGACATAGTCGGCCAACTGAAAGCGGCGCTCGAAGCCACGCTCGGCGATGCCCTGATAGAGGTAGTTGCGGCCGCTGTCGGCCTGCTTGCTCCCCTTCACGGTGAGCAGGTTTTCCTGGAAGCTGATCTCGAGCTCCTCCTGGGTGAAGCCGGCCACCGCCATGGTGATGCGGTAGTCGTGCTCGCCGAGCAGCTCGATGTTATACGGGGGATAGCCACCGTTGCCGTTGCTCGCGGCCGATTCAATCAGGCTGGCGAGACGGTCAAAACCGATGGCGGAACGATAGAGCGGAGAAAAGTCGAAATTACGCATGCTATTACCCTCATGTGAGCGATAACGGATGATGGCCCTCCGGTTGGACGGGCTAACTGGTCGAAACCCCTGTCGGGCATTTCGGCCTTATCACCTATGTAGGGATGTCCTCATCGGCTTTCAAGGGGAGAATGCAAAAGAGGGCCGCAGCCCTCTCTCGTCCTTCAGCGGGTCATCAGTTCGGCGTCCATCATCTCCTTCATGCGAAACTTCTGCAGCTTGCCGGTCACCGTCATGGGGTACTCCTCGACGAAGCGAATGTATTTGGGCACCTTGAAGTAGGCGATGCGCTCCTCCAGATAGGCGCGCAGTGCCCCCTCGTCGAGCAAGGCGCCGGCCTTGAGACGTACCCAGGCGCACACCTCCTCCCCGTAGCGATCGCTGTCGACACCGAACACGGCGGCATCTTGCACGTCCGGGTGGGTGTAGATGCGATCCTCGATCTCCTTGGGGTAGATGTTCTCGCCACCGCGGATGATCAGCTCCTTGAGGCGGCCCACCACCTGCACGTAACCCTCCTCGTCCATCAGGCCGAGATCCCCCGAGTGCAGCCACCCCTCATCATCTATGGTGGCCGCCGTCTTGGCCGGGTCTTCCCAGTAGCCCAGCATGACGTTGTAACCGCGACAGCAGATCTCCCCCCGTTGGCCCACCGGCACTGTGTTGCCCTCCAGGTCCACCAGTTTGATCTCGGTGTGGGGCAGCACCCGGCCCACCGTGGTCACCCGCTTCTCCAGTGGCGCGTCGATGGCGGTCATGTGGTTGATCGGGCTGCACTCGGTCTGGCCGTAGGCGATGGTCACCTCGGTCATGTGCAGCAGGCTCTGCACCTTGCGCATCAGGTGCTCCGGGCAGAGGGCGCCGGCCATGATGCCGGTGCGCAGGGAGGAGAGGTCATAACGCTCGAAGTCGGGCAGCGCCAGCTCGGCGATGAACATGGTCGGCACCCCGTGCAGGGCGGTGCAGCGCTCCTCACTCACCATGGCGAGGGTCTCGGCTGCATCGAACGACTCGGCCGGGAACAGGGCGCAGGCGCCGACGCTGAGGCAGACCAGGTTGCCGAGCACCATGCCGAAACAGTGGTAGAGCGGCACCGGGATGCAGAGGCGATCTTGCTCGCTAAAAGCCATGCCGGCGGCCACCAGCCTGGCATTGTTGAGGATGTTGCTGTGAGTCAGGGTCGCTCCCTTGGGGTTGCCCGTGGTGCCCGAGGTAAACTGGATATTGATGGGGTCGCTCGCGGTGAGCGTCGCGGCCACCCGCTCCAGCTCGGTCCGGGGTGTAGCATCGCCACGTGCCTGCAGATCGGCGAAATTGAGCATGCCCGCCGTGGCGCCACTCCCCAACCGGATCACCCACTCCAGGCTCGGCAACAGGGCAGAGCACAGGGCCCCGGGGGCACACTGTTCCAGCTCGGGGGCCAGGGTCTGCAACATGGCCAGATAGTCGCTGCCCTTAAACCCCTCGGCACAGATGAGGGCACGGCAGCCCACGTTGTTGATGGCGAACTCCAGCTCACTGCGCCGATAGGCCGGGTTGATACAAACCATGATGGCGCCGATACGCGCGGTGGCGTACTGCACCAGGCACCACTCGATGTTATTGGGGGACCAGATCCCCACCCGGTCGCCGGGGCGGATACCGATGGCGAGCAGGCCGTGAGCAACCCGGTCGACCTCGCTCAGGTAGTCGCGCCAGCTCCAGCGGATCTGCTGGTGGCGCACTACCACGGCGGGGCGGTCGGGATAACGGCGGGCGATGTCGACGAGCTGCTCGCCGAGGGTGAGGTCGATGAGGGGCATCTCCTCGCCCCCCTTTCGATAGCTGAGCATTGTCATGTTGGCTCCTTGCCTGGGTAGAAAGATGCCTACTGCACGGCTGGCGTATAAGGTGCCATGTTAAGTTAATGTAAAAGCACACCTTCCAACAGCCGACTTTGGTCGCAACCCGTTGCCTGCCCCATGTTTCACGTGGAACGTGCCCACCAAAAACAAAAGCCGGTCACAGGGACCGGCTTTCTCATGCTTGGCGTATCGGACGATTAGACGTCGAGGTTGGCAACCCGCAGGGCGTTGGTCTCGATGAAGTCACGACGCGGCTCAACGGCGTCACCCATCAGGGTGGAGAAGAGCTGGTCGGCGCCGACGGCGTCTTCGATGGTGACACGCAGCATGCGGCGAGTCTCCGGATCCATGGTGGTTTCCCACAGCTGCTCCGGGTTCATCTCACCCAGTCCCTTATAACGCTGGATATAGATGCCGCGCTTGCCTTCACCCATCAGCCACTCGACCGCCTCGACGAAGCTGGTGACCGGCTTGACCTTCTCGCCACGCTTCACGAAGCCGCCTTCCTCGATGAGGTTGGCGATCTCCTTGCCCAGGGCAACCAGCTGTTGGTACTCCGGGGATTGCAGGAAGTCGTGGCTGAGCGGGAACTCGCGCTCGATACCGTGCTGGCGAACCAGGGCGACCGGGATGAAGAGGCTGCGCTCCTCGTCACGGCGCGGCACCAGGTTGTACTGCACGCCGTTGGTGCTCTCGTTCAGCTTGAGGTTGACGGCATCACACCATGCCTTGAGGGCGGCCTCATCGACCAGCAGCTCGTCGCTCAGGGCCGGGTGATAGATCAGCTGATCCAGTACCGCCTCGGGGGCACGGCGTGACATGCGGCCGATCAGACTGGTCACGGAGCGATACTGATTGACCAGACGTTCCAGCGCGCTACCCGAGATGGCCGGGGCCGACTCGTTGACGTGCAGGCTCGCCTCGTCCAGCGCCATGGTGGTCTGGTATTGCAGCAGGGCGTCTTCGTCTTTCAGGTACTGCTCCTGCTTACCCTTCTTGACCTTGTAGAGCGGCGGCTGGGCGATATAGACGTAGCCACGCTCGATGATCTCGGGCATCTGACGATAGAAGAAAGTCAGCAGCAGGGTCCGGATGTGGGCACCATCGACGTCCGCATCGGTCATGATGATGACGTTGTGGTAGCGCATCTTGTCCGGATTGTACTCGTCGCGGCCGATGCCGCAGCCGAGTGCGGTGATCAGGGTGCCGACCTCCTGAGAGGAGATCATCTTGTCGAAGCGCGCCTTCTCCACGTTCAGGATCTTGCCCTTGAGCGGCAGGATGGCCTGGTTCTTCCGGTTACGACCCTGCTTGGCGGAACCGCCCGCAGAGTCACCCTCGACGATGTAAAGTTCAGAGAGCGCCGGATCTTTTTCCTGGCAGTCGGCCAGCTTGCCGGGCAGGCCGGCGATGTCCAGGGCACCCTTGCGACGAGTCATCTCGCGCGCCTTGCGGGCCGCCTCACGGGCACGGGCCGCGTCGATTATCTTGTTGACCACGATCTTGGCGTCGCCCGGGTTTTCCAGCAGGAAGTCGGCCAGCTTGTCGGCCATGGCCTGCTCGACGGCGGTCTTCACCTCCGAGGAGACCAGCTTGTCCTTGGTCTGGGAGGAGAACTTGGGATCCGGCACCTTGACCGAAATGACCGCCACCAGGCCTTCGCGCACGTCGTCGCCGCTGGCGGAGGTCTTGGCCTTCTTGCTGTAGTCTTCCTTGTCCATGTAACTGTTCAGGGTACGGGTCAGGGCGGCACGGAAGCCGGCCAGGTGGGTACCACCGTCACGCTGCGGGATGTTGTTGGTGAAGCAGTACACCCCTTCCTGATAGCCGTCGTTCCACTGCATGGCGACTTCGACACCGATGCCATCCTGGTCGGCGCTGAAGTGGAACACCTTCTGATGGATCGGGGTCTTGCTCTGGTTCAGGTACTCGACGAAGGCCTTGATACCGCCCTCGTAGCAGAAGTGCACCTCACGGCCATCACGCTCGTCGGTCAGCAGGATGGAGACACCGGAGTTGAGGAAGGAGAGCTCGCGCAGACGCTTGGCCAGGATCTCGTAGTGGAACAGGGTATCACTGAAGATGGTCGGGCTCGGCCAGAAGCGCACCTCGGTACCCGTGGTGGTGGCATCGCCGATCTGCTTGAGGGGCGCCTGCGGCTCGCCCAGCTTGTAGGTCTGCTCGTAGACATGGCCCTGACGGCGGATGGTCAGCTTGAGGGTGTCGGAGAGGGCGTTAACAACCGAGACACCGACCCCGTGCAGACCGCCAGAAACCTTGTAAGAGTTGTCGTCGAACTTACCGCCCGCGTGCAGCACGGTCATGATGACCTCGGCGGCGGAGCGACCCTCTTCCGGGTGGATGTCGACCGGAATGCCACGACCGTTGTCGCGCACCGAGACGGAACCGTCGGAGTGAATCTTGACCTGAATCTCGCTGCAGTAGCCGGCCAGAGCCTCATCGATGGAGTTGTCGACCACTTCGAACACCATGTGGTGCAGGCCCGAGCCATCGTCCGTGTCGCCGATATACATCCCCGGGCGCTTGCGGACCGCATCCAGGCCCTTCAGTACCTTGATACTCGAGGAGTCGTAAGTGTTCTCACTCATAGCTTACTCTCTGCCTTCTTGGGTTCGGAGATCTTGCCTTGTTCCACGTGGAACAACTTGCACTCGCCGGCGTCCATCATGTCGGCCAGCTGCTCGATGTCGATGGTGGTGATAAACACCTGGGAGGCACACTCCCTCAGCCGGGCCGCCAGCAGGCGACGCTTCTCGACATCCAGCTCCGAGGCAAAATCGTCAATTAAAAAAATGCAGCCACGGCCACTCTGCTCGCGCAGGAATACTCCCTGTGCCAGACGCATGGCACACACCAGCAGCTTGAGCTGGCCACGGGAGAGAATATCCTGGGCAGGCACACCATTGGCCTTGAGGCGAACATCCGCCTTCTGGGGACCCACGCCGGTATAGCCGAGCGCTCTGTCCCGCTCAAATCCCGCCACCAGCAGTTCGTCCAGCGGCGTCTCTTTTTCCCAACCCCGGTAGAAGCCGAGGCTGATCTCAAATTCGGGCAGAAAATCTGCCGTCATCTCCCGGATCAGGGGAGAAATGGCCTGACAGTAGTTGGCGCGTAGCTGGGCCAGTTCATCGCCGAGGCGAGCCAACTCCTGATCCCAGAATGCCAGTTGGCGGTACTGAGTGGCGGTACGCAGCAGGGCATTGCGCTGCTTGAGCAGTCGCTTGACCCGCCCCCACAGGCTCAGGAAACCGGGTTCACTGTGAAACAGACCCCAGTCGAGCCAGGCTCGCCGTGGCGGTGGTCCACCGGTCAGCAGATTGAATCCGTCGGGGTGGATAAGCTGCACCGGCATCAACTCGGCCAGCTCGGCCAATGCCTTGGCCGGTGCCCCGTCGATCCTGAGCTGGGTCTCCCCGCTCTTGTCCTTGGAGAGACCGACCGGTATCGCCTCATCCTCCCGCTCCATGCGGGCAAACAGGGTGAAGGCCTTCTCTCCCTGGCGGATCACCCGACCGGTGAGGTGGGTGCGAAACGAGCGTCCCAACCCCAGGTAGTGGATCGCCTCCAGCACGCTGGTCTTGCCACTACCGTTGCGCCCGATCAACACATTGAGACCGGGCGCCAGATCCAGAGCGGCCTGTTCGATATTACGGAACTGGCCAATCTGCAGCCGGGAGAGGGTCACGACTAGATCCGCATCGGCATGACGATGTACTGGGCGTCCTGACTCTCCAGATCCTCGATGATGGCGCTGCTGATGGAGTCGCCCAGGCTGATCCGAATCTGCTCGCATTTTAACGTATTCAGCACGTCGAGCACATAAGAGACGTTGAAGCCGATCTCCAGCTCACCCGCCGCATACTGGACGTCGAGCAGCTCCTCGGCCTCCTCCTGCTCCGGGTTGTTGGCGGTGATGCGCAGCAGGTTCTCCTGCAGGTTCAGACGCACGCCCCGGAACTTTTCGTTGGAGAGGATGGCGGCACGGGCAAAGGCCTGACGCAGATCTTCACGACCCGAGATGAGCGCCTTGTCGTTACCGCGCGGGATAACCCGACGCCAATCGGGGAAACGGCCGTCCACCAGTTTTGAGGTGTAGATAAAGCCATCCAGCACGGCGCGCAGATTGCTGCGACCAACCTGCAGGCGAACCGGCTTCTCTTCGGCCTCGAGCAGGCGTACCAGCTCCAGCACCCCTTTGCGCGGCAGTATGACCTGATGATCGGGCAGCGCATCCTGCACCACCTCACGCCGACAGGTGGCCAGACGGTGGCCATCGGTGGCGACGGTGCGCAGCCCCAGCCCCTCGGTCTCGAACAACATGCCGTTGAGGTAGTAGCGCACATCCTGGCTGGCCATGGAGAACTGGGTCGCCTCGATGAGCCGCTTGAGCTCCAGCTGGCTGATGTCGAACTCGAGCACGGACTCCCAGTCCTCGATATTCGGATATTCGCTGGCCGGCAGGGTAGAGAGGTTAAAGCGGGAGCGGCCGGAACGGATGATGAGGCGCTCCCCTTCAGTGGTGAGGTGGATGTCGGCCCCTTCCGGCAGGCCACGGCAGATATCCAATAGCTTGCGGGCCGGTACCGTGGTGCGGCCGTCTTGACTCGCGCCAATCAGGGGGACCTGACCGACCATTTCGACTTCAAGATCCGTGCCGGTCAGCGACAGTGAGCCATTACTCACGTCGATCAACACGTTGCCGAGAATGGGCAAGGTCGGTCGGCCACCGAGGGCGCCGGACACCAGTTGCAGGGGACGTAACAGGGCCTCGCGGCTGATTTCGAGCTGCATCTGTGTTCTCCGTTATCAGGAAGAGAGGGTGCGGATCAGGTTGGAGTAGTCTTCCTTGATGTCGTGACTCTCCTCGCGCAGCTGCTCTATCTTGCGACAGGCGTGCAGCACTGTGGTGTGGTCACGGCCACCGAAGGCGTCGCCAATCTCGGGCAGGCTGTGGTTGGTCAGCTCCTTGGCCAGGGCCATGGCGAGCTGACGCGGGCGCGCCACGGAACGAGAACGGCGCTTCGAGAGCAGATCCGCCACCTTGATCTTGTAGTACTCGGCCACCGTCTTCTGGATGTTGTCGATGGTAACCAGCTTCTCCTGCAGGGCCAGCAGATCGCGCAGGGCCTCGCGCACGAAGTCGATGTTGATGGCACGGCCGGTGAAGTTGGCGTTGGCGATGACCCGGTTGAGGGCCCCTTCCAGTTCGCGCACGTTGGAGCGCAGGCGCTTGGCGATGAAGAAGGCCACCTCGTCGGGAAGATGGATCTTGTTCTCTTCCGCCTTGCGCATCAGGATCGCGACCCGGGTCTCCAGCTCAGGGGGCTCGATCGCCACGGTCAGGCCCCAGCCGAAGCGGGACTTGAGTCTGTCCTCCACCCCGTCGATCTCCTTGGGATAACGATCCGAGGTGAGGATGATCTGCTGATTGCCTTCGAGCAGGGCGTTGAAGGTGTGGAAGAACTCCTCCTGGGAGCGCTCCTTGTTGGCGAAAAACTGGATGTCATCGATGAGCAGGGCATCCACGCTACGGTAGTAACGCTTGAACTCCTCGATGGCGTTGTTCTGCAGCGCCTTCACCATGTCCTGCACGAACCGCTCGGAGTGCATGTAGATAACCTTGGCATCCTGCTTGCGGTCTTTGATGGCATTACCCACCGCATGGAGCAGGTGAGTCTTACCGAGACCGGTACCGCCGTAGAGGAAGAGCGGGTTGTAGGCCCCACCGGGGTTATCGGCCACCTGACGGGCCGCCGCGCGGGCCAGCTGGTTCGACTTACCCTCGACGAAGTTGTCGAAGGTATAGTTCACGTTGGTGTTGCTCTTGTGATTCGGTTCGGGTTTGGCTTCCGGCTTGTTATCCCAGCTCTTTTGCGGGTTATGCACAGGGGCACTACCCCGTACCGGGGCACGGGCTACCACGGGATTGGTACGACTGCCGATGTCGAAGCGCAGGGCCGGGCCATCGACGCCACACAGCTCCTTGATGATGCCGTTAACGCGGATCAGATACTTGTCTCGTACCCAGTCGAGCACGAAGCGATTCGGGGCATACAGGGTCAGAGTATCTTCACTCAACTCCGCTTGTAGCGGCCGGATCCACATGCTGAATTCTGCCGAGGGCAACTCATCTTGCAGCCGGTTAAGGCACTGCTGCCATAGCGAAGCAGTCACTCTAAACTCCCGTAAAAGTGTTGAACCAAAGACCGGCTATTGTACGTTTTCGGGGGGGGGATCTCCAGCGATCGCCTCCGGGATCCAGCAAATAAGATCCTTGACTTTCAAGGATCCACGCCCCCCGAATCGGGATTCATCCCCAAAGTTACCCACAGGAAGATCAGACTCACGATCCTGAAAAAATGGTTATGTTATATAACCAAGGCGTCTTTATAGAAAGACGTTTATTCCAATAGCATGGCCACCAACCGCACGACATAACAACAAATCAGACACAGAGAGGTAATTCCATGTCCATCAAGCTGATTTCCGGCGCCGCCATCCTGCTGGCCGCTCTTTCCACCGGTGTTCATGCCGAGACCATCAAGGTCGGCATGTCCGGCAAGTACTTCCCGTTCACCTTCGTCAAGCAAGACAAGCTGCAAGGGTTCGAGATCGACATGTGGAACGAGATCGGCAAGCGAACCGGCGACCAGGTCGAGTTTGTGACCGCCAGCTTCTCCGGCCTGTTTGGTATGCTGGAAACCGGCAAGATCGACACCATTTCCAACCAGATCACCATCACCGACGAGCGCAAGGCCAAGTACGCCTTCTCCCAGCCCTACGTCTACGACGGCGCCCAGATCGTGGTGCGCAAGGGCAACGATACCATCCACGGGTTGACCGATCTGGCCGGCAAGAAGGTGGCGGTGAACCTGGGGTCCAACTTCGAGCAACTGCTGCGCAAGAACGATCCCGAGAAGAAGATCGACATCCGCACCTATGACTCCGCCTTCGAGCAGGATGTTGCCCTGGGCCGAATCGACGCCTTCGTGATGGACCGCGTCTCCACCGCCCAGCTGATCAAGGAGTCCAAACTCCCCCTGCAGCAGGCCGGTCAGCCGTTCGAGACCATAGAGAACGCCCTCCCCTTCCTGAAGAACCCGGAGCAGGAGGCACTGCTGAAGAAGGTCGACGGCGCCCTGACTGCCATGCGTGCCGACGGCACCCTGCGCCAGATCTCCGAGAAGTGGTTTGACGCCGACATTACCAGCAAATAAATGATGGAATTTGACGTCGACTACACCCTGGGGCTGTTTCCCATCCTGCTCAAGTATCTGGGCACCACGATGGAGATGGCCCTGTGGGGGTTCGCTATGGCACTCGTACTGTCGCTGATCCTGGCGATTGTACGGGTGTTTCGCGTTCCCCTGATCCACTGGCTGGCCATGCTCTATATCTCCTTCTTCCGGGGGACACCGCTGCTGGTCCAGCTGTTTCTGCTCTACTATGGCCTGCCCCAAGTCTTCCCGATCTTCGTCGGGATGGATGCCTTCACGGCCGCCGTGGTGGGCCTCACCCTGCACTTCGCCGCCTACATGGCCGAATCGATCCGCGCCGCCATCCTCGGCATCCACAAGAGCCAGATGGAGGCAGCTCTCAGCATCGGCATGAGCCGGCTACAGGCGATGCAACGCATCATATTGCCCCAGGCGGCCCGCATCGCGTCGCCGTCTCTGATGAACTACTTCATCGACATGATCAAGAGTACCTCGCTCGCCTTCACCTTCGGGGTGGCCGAGCTGATGGGCAAGGCGCAGATGGAGGCCTCTTCCTCCTTCCGCTTCTTCGAGAGCTTCATGGCGGTGGCACTCATTTACTGGGTGGTGGTGATCGTCTTCACTCGCCTGCAGCACCTGCTGGAGCTGCGTCTCAACCGGGCTTATTGAGGAGGCCGCCATGATTAAACTGACCGGCCTGCGCAAGGCTTATGACGGCAAGACGGTACTCGACGGCATCGATCTGGAGGTAGGCAAGGGCGAGATTGTGGTCATCATAGGTCCCTCCGGGACCGGCAAGTCCACCCTGCTGCGCTGCCTCAACCTGCTGGAGACGCCGGATGCAGGCCAACTGGCCATCGACGATCTCAATATGGATTTGGCCAGGGCCAGCGATCGCCAGGCCATCGAGCTGCGCAAGCGCGCCTCGTTCGTGTTCCAAAACTACGCCCTGTTTGCCAACAAGACAGCCCAGGAGAATATCGCCGAGGGGCTGGTGACCGTGTGGAAGCAGCCACGCGCCGAGGCCAATGCCACCGCGCTCGGGATCCTGCGCGACATCGGCCTCGAGGAGAAGAAGGATGCCTACCCCTCTTCCCTCTCCGGGGGCCAACAGCAGCGCGTGGGCATAGGGCGGGCCATGGCGGCCCACTCCAAGGTGATCCTGTTCGACGAGCCCACCTCGGCCCTCGACCCCGAGTGGGTCGACGAGGTACTCGGGCTGATGAAACAGCTGGCGCGTCGTCACCAGACCATGGTGGTGGTGACCCACGAGATCGAATTTGCCCGGGAAGTGGCGGATCGGGTGATCTTTATGGAAGGGGGCCGCATCGTCGAACAGGGACCTCCCGGCGAGATCCTGGTCGACCCCAAGGATCCCAGAACCCGCACCTTCCTGCGTAAAGTACTCAAGTAGACTCTGTGTTTGGCGGCGAAAGCCGCCTTTTTTCGCAGAGGATCCTTGTGCCTGTGCGGGCAGCCAGTATAATCCGGTGCCCGCGATCCACCGGGATCGTGCGTTGGCAGAGCCGCAAGGTGATGTCGGCAATCCCCGGCGGATTGACTAAAAGCCGAACTCTGTTTAGAATTCGGCCTCTTTTGCTAGTCGTCACACGCTGTTAGCTGGCGCGTCGGCTAAAGTGTGACAATCAAAACTGTACAGTAAGACGGTAGAAAATCATGAAACGTACTTTCCAACCCTCCAACCTGAAGCGCAAGCGCACTCACGGTTTCCGCGCTCGTATGGCCACTGCCAACGGTCGTAAAGTTCTGGCCGCTCGTCGTGCCAAGGGTCGTGCTCGCCTGGTAGTTTAATGCCAACGCACACCTTCCCCCGGGAGTTACGTCTGTTAACTCCCGATCATTTCAAGCGTGTATTCGCAGAGCCTGTCCGGGCCGCTTCACCGCAATTAACCCTCCTCGCTGTTCCCAATTCTCTCGACCATCCCCGACTCGGTCTTGCCGTGCCCAAAAAGGCGCTCAAGCGTGCCGTCTGGCGCAACCGTGTCAAACGAGTCGTTCGCGAGAGTTTCCGTCTCAAGCAGCATCAACTGCCGGCCATCGACATCGTCGTGATCGCCAAGGGTGGTGTACGCGAGATGGATAACGAGGAACTGTTCAAGTTACTGGAAAAGCTATGGCGCACCCTGTCACGCCGTTGCAATGGGTAGCCATCAAGCTGATACGTCTGTATCAACTGGTGATCAGCCCCCTGCTGGGACCCCGTTGTCGCTTTACCCCGACTTGTTCTCAATACGCGATAGAAGCAATCCGACTTCACGGTTTCATAACTGGCATTTGGTTAGGCGGTAAACGTCTATTAAAATGCCACCCCTTATCCGAGGGTGGTTATGACCCGGTTCCGCAACCCAAGCGAAGAAACTGACGACTATGGAATCTCAACGCAATCTACTTCTGATCGGCCTGCTGTTCGTGAGCTTTCTGCTCTGGCAACAGTGGGAAGCCGACAAGGCGCCGAAGCCGGTGCCCACTGTCGCGGCCCAGGCCGAGCACTTTGTCCCTGCCGGTCAGTCCGCTGACGTCCCCCAGGTTGCCGAGCAGGCCAACGCCGCCCGCAAGCTGATCACCGTCTCCTCCGACGTCCTCAAGCTGACCCTGGACACCCAGGGTGGCGACATCGTCAAGGCCGAGCTGCTGGCTCACAGCCTAGAGCAAGGCAAGGATCAGCCGTTCGTACTGCTGGAAACCGGCAAGCACCTCTACATCGCCCAGAGTGGCCTGATCGGTCGTGATGGCCCGGATACCCGTCCGGAAGGCCGCCCCACCTACAGCACCGAGCAAACCAGCTATACCCTGGCCGATGGCCAGGAGAGCGTGGTGGTGCCCATGAGCTGGACCAACGACAAGGGCGTCACCTTCACCAAGGAGTTCGTACTCAAGCGTGGTGACTACGCCGTTGGCGTCGACTTCAAGATCGACAACAAGAGCGAGCAACCGGTACAGGTGCAGTTCTATGGCCAGCTGAAGCAGACCATTGCGACCCCCGAAGGTCAGCAGGGTCACGCCATGGTGGCCAGCGCCTACCGTGGTGGTGCCTTCTCCACCGCGGACACCCGCTACAAGAAGTACTCCTTCGACGAGATGAAGGAAGCCAACCTGGAGAAGAGCACCCAGGGTGGTTGGGTTGCCATGCTGCAACACTACTTCGTGACCGCTTGGGCTCCCCAGGCCGATCAGAGCAACACCTTCTATACCCGCGTGGTCGACAACAACCAGCAGGCCATCATCGGCTATAAGGCTCCTGTGGTCGACATCGCCGCCGGCGCTACCGCTGAAGTGGACGGCAAGCTGTGGATCGGTCCCAAGCTGCAGGATCAGATGGCCAAGGTAGCCAACCACCTTGATCTGACCGTCGACTACGGCTGGCTCTGGTTCATCGCCCAACCCCTGCACTGGCTGCTGACCGTGTTCCACGGCCTGGTACAAAACTGGGGTCTGGCCATCATCATGCTGACCCTGCTGGTGCGCGGCATCATGTTCCCGCTGACCAAGGCCCAGTACACCTCCATGGCCAAGATGCGCATGCTGCAGCCCAAGCTGGCCGCCCTGCGCGAGCGCTTCGGTGACGATCGCCAGAAGATGTCTCAGGGCATGATGGAGCTCTACAAGAAGGAGAAGGTCAACCCGCTCGGCGGCTGTCTGCCCATCCTGATCCAGATGCCCATCTTCATCGCCCTCTACTGGGCACTGATGGAATCGGTCGAGCTGCGCCATGCACCGTTCGCCCTGTGGATCCACGACCTGTCGGTCAAGGACCCCTACTTCGTGCTGCCGCTGCTGATGGGTGCCTCCATGTGGTTCCTGCAGAAGATGAGCCCGACCACCATCACAGACCCGATGCAACAGAAGGTGATGAACTTCATGCCGATCATCTTCACCTTCATGTTCCTCTGGTTCCCGGCCGGTCTGACCCTCTACTGGCTGGTGAGCAACGTCATCTCCATCACCCAGCAGACAATCATCTACCGTCAGCTGGAGAAGAAGGGCCTGCATACCCGCAGCTAACCCTGAATCCGATGACAAAAGGCGGCCTTGTGGCCGCCTTTTTTATTACAATGAGCCCCATCAGGACGGAGTGAAGATTGATGAGTACAGAGACTATTGTGGCCCAGGCCACCCCTCCCGGCCGTGGTGGCGTCGGCATATTGCGCGTCTCGGGCCCACTGGCCGAACGGGTCGCCGAGCAGGTGCTGGGCCGCCTTCCCCGGG
This sequence comes from Aeromonas schubertii, assembly GCF_000820105.1. Taxonomy (GTDB): domain Bacteria; phylum Pseudomonadota; class Gammaproteobacteria; order Enterobacterales; family Aeromonadaceae; genus Aeromonas; species Aeromonas schubertii. The sequence continues at coordinate 18,508 of NZ_CDDB01000021.1, forward strand.
TGCGCTATGCCGAATACCTCCCCTTTCGCGATAGCGGCGGCGAGGTGCTGGATCAGGGCATAGCCCTGCTGTTCAAGGCCCCCAACAGCTTCACCGGCGAAGATGTGCTGGAGCTGCAGGGGCATGGCGGCCCCGTCATTCTCGACATGCTGATGCGCCGCATTCTGCAGATTGACGGGGTTCGCCCGGCACGCCCCGGCGAGTTCAGCGAGCGCGCCTTCATGAACGACAAGCTGGACCTGGCCCAGGCCGAGGCGATCGCCGACCTCATCGAAGCCTCCAGCGAGCAAGCCGCCCGCAGCGCCATGCACTCCCTGCAGGGGGAGTTCTCAAACCGTATCCACCGGCTGGTGGAGAGTCTGATCCGCCTGCGCATCTATGTGGAAGCGGCCATCGACTTCCCCGACGAAGAGATCGACTTCCTCTCCGACGGCAAGGTGGCAGGAGATCTCTACGCCATCATGGACGATCTCGAGAGTGTGCGCTCACAAGCCAAGCAGGGTGCCCTGCTGCGTGAGGGGATGAAGGTGGTGATCGCCGGCCGTCCCAACGCCGGCAAATCGAGCCTGCTCAACGCCCTGGCCGGACGCGAATCGGCCATCGTCACCGAGATCGCCGGTACCACCCGTGACGTGCTGCGCGAGCACATCCACATCGATGGCATGCCGCTGCACATCATCGACACCGCCGGTCTGCGCGAGACAGATGACCAGGTGGAACGAATTGGCATAGAGCGCGCCTGGGCCGAGATAGAGCAGGCAGACCGGGTGCTCTTCATGGTCGATGGCACCACCACCGACGCGGTGGACCCGCGCGAGATCTGGCCGGATTTTGTGGATCGACTGCCGCGCCACATTGGCCTCACGGTGATCCGCAACAAGGCCGACCTGACCGGTGAGGATCTGGCTCCTGGCGAGGAGCAGGGCCACCCCGTCTACCGCATCTCCGCCAAGACCGAGCTGGGGCTGCCCGCCCTGCGCGAACACCTCAAGGGGATCATGGGTTTCCAGAGCAACACCGAGGGGGGCTTCATGGCCCGTCGCCGCCACCTGGACGCCCTGGAGCGTGCGGCCGAGCGCCTGCTGGTGGCCAAGGAGCAGCTCGAGGTGTTCGTCGCCGGCGAGCTGGTGGCCGAGGAGCTGCGCCTGGCCCAGGAATCCCTCAGTGAGATCACCGGAGAGTTCAGCTCCGACGATCTGCTGGGACGTATATTCTCGAGTTTCTGCATCGGAAAATGATGAATGAGGGGCGCCAGCCCCTCTTCTTTTTCCTCCCCGCCCCCAAACACCAGCCAGGGGGGTGGATCGTTGAACGATCTCCTTATCCCCACGGTTTAGCCATATTTATCCACATGAGTTGGGAGTAGAATCCGCCCACACTCACTGTAAACAGGATCTATCCATGGCTCACGTCCATCTGGTGATCGGCTCCATGCTGGGAGCTGCCGAGTATGTTGCCGAACACGTCGCCGGCCTGCTGGAGCAAGCCGGGCACCAGGCCACCGAGCACAATCCGGCGCGTCTCGACGAGGTTCTTGCCGATCCCGACGGTATTCTCCTGGTGGTCACCTCCACTCATGGTGCGGGTGACGTGCCCGACAACCTGCTGCCCTTCTCTTCGGATCTTTCCCTTAAAAAACCGGATCTTGCAGGTCGACGCTACGGCGTGATCGCACTCGGTGACAGCAACTACGACACCTTTTGCGGCGCCGGAAAGCAGCTGGATCAACAACTTTGCGAACTTGGGGCCAGCCGGATCGGTGAGCGCCTCGAGATCGACGTGACTCGCCACGAGATCCCGGAAGATGCCGCCGAGCTCTGGATCCAGGAGTGGATACCCCTGATCGGATGATCAGTAGTCATGGATCGCGCCCACCGGGCCGATCGCCTTCGACCACGGCGCGATCCCCTGTCCACTCACTTATCAACAGATCCGCTCCGGATCACTTTTCACACGCTTACCCACACACCTATCCATCCATGTGGATAAACACCCTTCAAACCTCTTAAAAACCTATAGTTATCCTAATAACAACCCATGACTCGGATTTAGTTTGTGCATAAGTAGGCCAGTTGTCCCCCGGCTTCTGCCCCCCGGATCCAAGCTTTTCCACAGCTGACGATCGAGCTTAACGCCATGATCTTTCTGATCAAAAAGTGCTTATCAACAGATCTCGCCGGATCTAATAAAAGATCCAACAGAAGATCGATCTAAAGATCCTTAAGATCTATTTAGCGGATCCTGGATCTATATTGGACGTTAAGTAGACGTTCCCCTCCTGCCCTTAAACGGATAGAATGTTCCGCCTTTTTACGCCCAGGCAAACAGAGATCTTCAGGCGTTCCGATCAAGGTGATCCAGATGCAATACCATGAACAATTTGATGTGATCGTCGTCGGTGGCGGTCACGCCGGTACCGAAGCGGCCACGGCAGCGGCTCGTATGGGGATGAACACCCTGCTGCTGACCCACAATATCGATACGCTGGGGCATATGTCGTGCAACCCGGCCATCGGTGGGATCGGAAAAGGACATCTGGTTAAAGAGATCGATGCACTGGGCGGGATCATGGCGCGCGCCATCGATCATGGGGGGATCCAGTTCCGCACCCTCAACTCTTCCAAAGGGCCTGCAGTACGAGCGACTCGTGCCCAGGCCGATCGCCTGCTCTACAAGGCGGTCGTACGCCAGATGCTGGAGAATCAGCCAAACCTGAAGATCTTCCAGCAGGCGTGTGACGATCTCGTCATGGATGGTGACAAGGTCGTCGGTGTCGTGACCCAAACCGGGATCCGCTTCAGCGCCAAGGCGGTCGTGCTGACCGTGGGGACCTTCCTCAACGGGCTGATCCACGTCGGTCTCGAGAACTACCGGGGTGGTCGCGCCGGGGATCCGCCCTCGATCGCCCTGGCCCAACGGCTGCGTGAGCTGCCTCTTCGTATCGATCGTCTCAAGACGGGGACTCCGCCCCGCATCGATGCCCGCAGCGTCGACTTCTCCGTGATGCAGGAACAGCCGGGAGATACGCCGACACCGCTCTTCTCCTTCATCGGCGAGGCCAGCCACCACCCGCGCCAGATCTCCTGCTTCGTGACCCATACCAATGAGCGCACCCATGATGTGATCCGCGGTAACCTGGATCGCAGCCCCATGTACGCCGGGGTGATCGAGGGGATCGGTCCACGCTACTGCCCCTCCATCGAAGACAAGATCATGCGTTTTGCCGACAAGACGTCGCACCAGATCTTCGTCGAGCCCGAGGGGCTGACTACCCACGAACTCTATCCGAACGGCATCTCCACCAGTTTGCCGTTTGATGTACAGGTGCAGATCGTCCGCTCGATCCGCGGCTTCGAGAATGCCCATATCACTCGCCCCGGCTACGCCATCGAGTACGACTTCTTCGATCCCAGGGATCTCAAGGCCAACATGGAGAGCAAGTTCGTGCCGAATCTCTTCTTTGCCGGCCAGATCAACGGTACCACCGGCTACGAAGAGGCCGGTGCCCAGGGGCTGCTGGCGGGGCTCAACGCCGCCCTGCGCGCCCAGGAGAAGGATCCCTGGCATCCGCGCCGGGATCAGGCCTACATGGGCGTGATGATGGACGATCTCTCCACCCTGGGAACCCGCGAACCCTATCGCATGTTCACCAGCCGTGCCGAGTACCGCCTGCTGCTGCGTGAAGACAACGCGGATCTGCGCCTCACCCCTGCCGGCCGCGAGCTGGGCCTGGTCGATGACGAGCGCTGGGGCAAGTTCAACCAGAAGCTGGAGCTTATCGAGCAGGAGCGTCAGCGTCTGCGCAGTAGCTGGATCCATCCCCAGCATCCCTCCCTGCCCGCCATCAACGAGCTGGTCACCACTCCCCTCTCCCGTGAGCACTCTCTCGAGGAGTTGATCCGTCGCCCTGAAGTGACCTATGAGGCGTTGATGGGGATCGAGGGGGTTGGCCCCGGCCTGGAGCACGCCCAGGCCGCCGAGCAGGTGGAGATTCAGATCAAATACGCCGGCTACATCGAGCGTCAGCAGGACGAGGTGGAGAAGCAGTTGCGCAACGAGCACACCCTGCTGCCGCTGGATCTCGATTATCGCGACGTCAACGGTCTCTCCAACGAGGTGGTGGCCAAGCTCAACGATGCCAAGCCCCAGACCATAGGTCAGGCCTCGCGCATATCCGGCATCACACCGGCGGCCATCTCGATTCTGCTGGTACACCTGAAAAAACACGGCCTGCTGCGCAAGAGCGCCTGAGGATTCATACGGTTGGAAAACATGCTGGAAAGATTGAACGGCCTGCTCGCGCAGGCCGGTATTGTTATTACCGATCAACAGAAGAGCCAACTGGTTCAGTTGGTTGAGTTGCTGCACAAGTGGAACAAGGCTTACAATCTGACCTCGGTGCGCGAGCCGCAGGCCATGCTGGTCAAGCACATCATGGACAGTCTGGTGGTCAGCCCCTATCTGCAGGGGGAGCGTTTCATCGATGTGGGAACGGGTCCGGGATTACCCGGGCTGCCGCTGGCTATCATCAATCCGGACAAGCAGTTTGTACTGCTCGACAGCCTGGGCAAGCGGATTCGCTTCATTCGCCAGGTGATCCTGGAGCTGGGGTTGACCAATGTCACGCCAGTCCAGTCCCGGGTTGAAGATTACCATCCCGAACAGGGATTCGACGGAGTGCTGAGCCGTGCCTTCGCCTCCCTCGAGGACATGTTGACCTGGTGTCATCATCTGCCCGCCACCGACGGTCGCTTCCTGGCACTCAAAGGGGTCTACCCTGCCGAGGAGTTGGCCACTCTGCCAGCCGGCGTCTCTCTCATCGCCTCTCATGCCCTCAAGGTGCCTGAGCTGGAGGGGGAGCGCCACCTGCTGGAGTTGAATGTTACCCGGCCCTAGTGGGCACACTATCGAGTTAGGGGAGAGCGTGGGAAAAGTCATCGCCATAGCCAACCAGAAGGGTGGAGTCGGCAAGACGACCACCTGTGTCAACCTGGCTGCCTCCCTGGCGGCCACCAAGCGCAAGGTGCTGGTGATCGACCTGGATCCCCAGGGTAATGCCACCATGGGCAGCGGGGTCGACAAGTACGAGGTCGAGCGCACTGCCTATGAGCTGTTGATCGAAGAGGCGCCGGTTGGCGAGGTGATCATTCCCGAGACTACGGGGGGTTACCACCTGATCGCCGCCAATGCGGATGTCACCGCGGCCGAGATCCGCCTGATGGAGTTTTTCGCTCGCGAGATCCGTCTGCGTAACGCCCTGGCCCCGGTACGGGACAAGTACGATTACATCTTCATCGACTGTCCTCCCTCCCTCAACATGCTCACCGTCAATGCCATGGCCGCCGCCGATTCGGTGCTGGTGCCCATGCAGTGTGAGTACTATGCCCTGGAGGGGCTGACGGCTCTGGTCGATACCATCAGCAAGCTGGCTGCCGTGGTCAATCCCGAGTTGCGGATCGAAGGAGTGCTGCGCACCATGTTCGACCACCGTAACCGCCTGGCCAATGATGTGTCCGATCAGCTGAAACAGCACTTTGGCGACAAGGTTTACCGCACCATCATCCCCCGCAACGTCCGGTTGGCCGAGGCCCCCAGCTTCGGTGCGCCGGCCATGCACTATGACAAATCTTCGGTAGGGGCCAAGGCCTACCTGGCGCTGGCCGGCGAGATGCTGCGCCGTCAGGAGCAAGAGCGACAGGCCGCTGCCATAGAACGAGAAACCCTATGACCCCGAAGAAACGTGGCCTCGGCAAGGGCCTCGATGCCCTGCTGAGCACCAGTTCTGCGGCCCGGCAGAAACAGGTTCAGAGTGACATGCGCACCGAACAGGCGATGCAGCCGGTTATCCCCCAGGGGGAGTTGCGCAAGTTGCCGGTGGAGTGGCTGCAGTCCGGTAAGTATCAGCCGCGCAAAGATATGTCCCAGGAGGCGCTCGAAGAGCTGGCCAGTTCAATTCGTGCGCAAGGGGTGATTCAGCCTATTGTGGTACGCTCTCTGTCCGAACAGCGTTTCGAGATCATCGCCGGTGAGCGCCGTTGGCGTGCCGCCCAACTGGCCCGTCTCGAGGTGGTCCCCTGTCTGATCCGTGAGGTTCCCGATGAGGCGGCCGTGGCCATCGCCCTCATCGAGAACATTCAGCGCGAGGATCTCAATGCCATCGAAGAAGCCGTGGCTCTGCAGCGGCTGTTGACCGAGTTCGAACTGACTCATCAACAGGTGGCCGAGGCGGTGGGCAAGTCGCGTACCACGGTCACCAACCTGCTGCGTCTGAACCAGCTCAACGATGATGTGAAGCGCCTGGTGGAGCACGGAGACCTCGACATGGGCCATGCCCGGGCCCTGCTGGCGCTGAGCGGCGAGGCGCAGTCTGAGCTGGCTCGCAGCGTGGTGCAGAAGGGGTTGACGGTGCGTGAGACCGAGCGTCTGGTGCAGAAGAGCCAAGAGCCGGAAGAGCCAAAAGTCGCCGTCGCCGCCGACCCTCAGGTCGAGTATCTGGAGCGTCGCCTGGCTGACGTGATCGGCTCCCGGGTGCAGATCCAGACAGGCAAAAAGGATAGCGGCAAGTTAGTGATAAGTTACGGGAGCTTGACGGAATTGGACAAGATATTGGTCCATTTTGGCGTATCAGAATCGTAATTTTTGCGCTTTTTGTAGTAATAAAACATGCATTACATTGCATATGAAAGGAAGCTGAATATGCGCTCCAACGCCGCAGAAAATAAGGCTTTCTGTCGTGTTGCAATGGCCCTTTTCACGGGTATAATTTGACCGGCGTTTAAGCTGTGTGAATCGGGGGTTTAACCTCCTTTTTTTACAGTTTAGCTACATTTGGGGAGTCTGATGGTTGCAGTAAAACAGACCTGGCAGGGGCTACGCCTTGGCTTGGTCCTCCTTGTGGTCCATCTCTTCCTGATACTGGTGAGCGGTGCCGTCTGGTACCAACTTTCGGGGCTGCTCGCCGGGTATTCCGCCCTCGTTGGGGGGGGGATATTCTGGTTCCCGCAGTTGCTCTACAGCCTCTGGGTTTTGGGACGGGATGCGTCTCGAACCAGCCCGGGCGTGGTGTTGTGGGACTTCTACGTTGGAGCAGGGATTAAGCTTCTCTGCACCGTGATGCTGTTTGTCATGGTGCTGGTTGAATTGGAGACGGATCACCTCCCTCTCTACGTCACCTATGCCCTATCCCTGTTTTTCCAATGGGTCATTACGATCATTCTCAATAACCGCTACTAGGAAAACTCATGGCTGCAACCGGAGAAGCCCTGACTGCTCAGGGGTACATCTCCCACCACCTGCACCATCTGCAAGTGGGTTCGGGGTTCTGGGCGGTAAATATCGACTCCATGATATTTTCCGTTGTCCTCGGCGCGCTGTTTATCTGGATCTTCCGCAAGGTTGCCGTTTCGGCCTCCAGCGGTGTACCGGGTAAGCTGCAGTGTTTTGTAGAGATGGTTGTCGAGTTTGTGGATGGAACCGTCAAAGGGATCTTTCACGGCAAGAGCCGTATGATTGCCCCTCTGGCCCTGACTGTGTTCGTCTGGGTATTCCTGATGAACCTGATGGACCTCATCCCGGTCGACTATCTGCCCTACACAGCACAAGCGTTGGGTATCCCCTACTTGCGAGTAGTTCCTTCCGCCGACGTTAACATCACCATGTCCATGGCCCTGGGTGTCTTCGCCTTGATCATCATCTACAGCATCAAGATGAAGGGCGTTTCCGGGTTTGTGAAGGAGTTGACTCTTCAACCCTTCAACCACTGGGCACTGATCCCCGTTAACCTCGCGCTGGAGTTGGTTACCCTGCTGTCCAAGCCCATCTCTCTGGGTCTGCGACTGTTCGGTAACATGTATGCTGGTGAACTGGTCTTTATCCTGATCGCCGGCCTGCTGCCGTGGTGGTCCCAATGGCTCCTTAGTGTGCCTTGGGCGCTGTTCCACATTCTGGTAATTACTCTGCAAGCCTTTATCTTCATGGTTCTGACCATCGTATACCTCTCGATGGCCAGTGAAGATCATTGATTTAACTAACTTTTTAGCAACTGCCTCTGTTTGGAGATCTTAAAGATGGAAATGATTTACTTCGCCGCTGCAATCATGCTGGGTATGGCCGCTGTTGGTGCCGCTATCGGCATCTCCCTGCTGGGTGGCAAGTTCCTGGAAGGTGCTGCGCGTCAGCCGGATCTGATGCCGATCCTGCGTACCAACTTCTTCATCGTTATGGGTCTGGTTGACGCTATCCCGATGATCGTCGTGGGTATGGGTCTGTACCTGATCTTCGGTGTTTCCGCCTAACTCTCGAGTGACTGTTCAGCGAACACCACTTTTTTTGAACTTCACATAGAGAGGAACTGGTTGTGGATATCAACGCCACCCTCCTTGGCCAGACAGTCGCCTTTATCATCTTCGTCTGGTGCTGCATGAAGTTTGTATGGCCGCCGCTGATGGCTGCCATCGAGGCTCGCCAGAAAGCTATTGCTGACGGCCTCTCTTCTGCAGAACGCGCGAAGAAGGATCTGGAACTGGCCCAGGCTAATGCTTCCGATCGTCTGAAAGAGGCCAAACAGCAGGCTTCCGAAATCATTGAGCAGGCCAACAAGCGTAAGGCCCAGATCATTGATGAAGCGACCACTGCTGCCCAGGCCGAGCGGGAGAAAATCCTGACTCAAGGCCGTGCCGAGATCGAAGCCGAACGTCATCGTGCTAAAGAAGAGCTGCGCAAGCAGGTTGCTGCCCTCGCCATCGCCGGCGCAGAGAAGATCCTGGAGCGTCACATCGACCAGGCTGCCAACAACGACATCGTCGACAAGCTGGTAGCGGAACTGTAACGGGAATGGGGCCATGTCTGAACTGACTACCATTGCTCGCCCCTACGCCAAGGCTGCTTTCGACTTTGCCGTCGAGCAACAGGCGATCGCCCAGTGGCAGGAGATGCTGGAGTTTGCGGCCCAGGTGGCCGAGAACGACACCGTCGCTGCCCTGATTAGCGGCGCCATGGCTGCCGACCAGCTGGCAAACGTGTTTGTCGGTGTCTGCGGTGAGCAACTCAACGAGCACGGCCAAAACCTGATCCGGGTGATGGCCGAGAATGGTCGTTTGAGTGTACTGCCGGCTGTGGCTGTCGAATTCCACCTGCTCAAGGCCGAACACGAGAAGAGTGTCGAGGCCGAGGTGGTATCGGCGGTCGAGCTGACCGAACAGCAGAAAGCCGACATTCAGGCTTCTCTGGAAAAACGTCTCGCGCGCAAAGTGAAGCTGAATTGCAGCACAGATGCGTCCTTGATGGCCGGAGTGCTCATCAGAGCCGGCGACCTGGTTATCGACGGTTCCCTCCGCGGTAAACTGGATCGGATGGCCGACGCGCTGCAATCTTGATTGGGGTATTAGAGCATGCAACTGAATTCCACTGAAATCGCCGAGCTGATCAAGCAGCGCATTGCGCAGTTTGAGATCAAGAGCGAGGCGCACAACGAAGGTACCATCGTCTCTGTGAGCGACGGTATCATTCGTATCCACGGCTTGGCCGACGCCATGCAGGGTGAGATGATCGAGCTGCCGGGCAACCGCTACGCTCTGGCATTGAACCTGGAGCGTGACTCCGTTGGTGCCGTGGTCATGGGTCCCTACGCCGATCTGGCCGAAGGGATGAAGGTCAAGGGTACCGGTCGTATCCTGGAAGTGCCGGTTGGCCGTGGTCTGCTGGGCCGGGTGGTCAACACCCTGGGTCAACCGATCGACGGTAAGGGCCCGGTTGAGCACGATGGCTTCTCTCCGGTAGAAGTGATCGCCCCGGGTGTTATCGAGCGTAAGTCTGTTGACCAGCCTGTCCAGACCGGTCTGAAAGCCATCGACGCCATGATCCCCATCGGTCGTGGCCAGCGTGAGCTGATCATCGGTGACCGTCAGGTGGGTAAGACCGCCATCGCCATCGACACCATCATCAACCAGAAAGACTCCGGCATTAAGTGTGTCTACGTGGCGGTAGGTCAGAAGGCCTCCACCATCGCCAACGTGGTACGCAAGCTGGAAGAGCACGGCGCGCTGGCCAACACCGTCGTGGTCGTGGCTTCTGCCTCCGAAGCGGCTGCCCTGCAGTTCCTGGCTCCCTATGCCGGTTGCTCCATGGGTGAGTACTTCCGTGACCGTGGCGAAGATGCCCTGATCATCTATGACGACCTCTCCAAGCAGGCCGTTGCCTACCGTCAGATCTCCCTGCTGCTGCGCCGTCCGCCTGGACGTGAAGCCTACCCGGGTGACGTCTTCTATCTGCACTCCCGTCTGCTCGAGCGTGCCGCTCGCGTCAACGAAGAGTACGTTGAGAAGTACACCAAGGGCGAAGTGAAAGGCCAGACCGGTTCTCTGACCGCCCTGCCGATCATCGAAACTCAGGCCGGCGACGTATCCGCATTCGTTCCGACCAACGTGATCTCCATCACCGACGGCCAGATCTTCCTGACTACCCAGCTGTTCAACTCCGGTATTCGTCCGGCCGTTGACCCGGGTATCTCCGTATCCCGTGTAGGTGGTGCGGCTCAGACCAAGATCATCAAGAAGCTGTCCGGTGGTATCCGTACCGCTCTGGCCCAGTATCGCGAACTGGCCGCCTTCGCCCAGTTCTCTTCCGATCTGGATGATGCGACCCGCAAGCAGCTGGATCACGGCCAGAAGGTAACCGAGCTGATGAAGCAGAAGCAGTATGCCCCGATGAGCGTTGCTCACCAGGCACTGGTGCTGTTTGCGGCCGAGAAGGGTTACCTCAACGACGTTGACCTGAACAAAGTGGTCGACTTCGAAGCCGCTCTGGTCTCCTACGCCAATACCCAGCATGGCGAGCTGATGGCTGAAATCAATGCCAAGGCCGACTACAACGACGCGATCGTTGGCAAGCTGACTGCGTTGCTCGATACCTTCAAAGCAACCCAGACCTGGTAAGCGTGTGTGGCAGCCCCGGGCTGCCACCTGATGGAGAATAGAGATGGCCGGCGCAAAAGAGATACGTACCAAGATCGGGAGTGTGAAGAACACTCAGAAGATCACCAGCGCTATGGAAATGGTGGCAGCGAGCAAGATGCGCCGTGCGCAGGATCGCATGTCTGCTAGCCGTCCATACGCTGAAACCATGCGCAAGGTGATCGGCCACATCGCTCAGGGGAACCTGGAATACAAGCACCCCTACCTCATCGAGCGTGAGGTCAAGCGTGTGGGCTACATCGTCATCTCCACCGACCGTGGCCTGTGTGGTGGTCTGAACATTAACCTGTTCAAGGCCGCCATCAATGACATGAAGCAATGGAGCCAAAAGGGCGCCAAGATTGATCTGGCCCTGATTGGCAACAAGGCGAACGGCTTCTTCCAGAAGTATGGCGCCAAGGTCGTTGCCCAAGTGTCCGGCCTCGGGGATGCCCCGAGTGTCAATGACCTGATCGGTTCCGTGAAGGTCATGCTGAAGGCCTATGACAACGGTGAGATTGACCGTCTGTACCTGGTGTACAACAAGTTTGTGAACACCATGGTGCAACAGCCCAAGGTCGATCAACTGCTGCCTTTGCCCATTACCGAAGACAGCAAGCTCGCCAAGAAACACCACTGGGATTACCTCTATGAGCCGGATCCCAAGCAACTGCTCAACACCCTGCTGGTTCGCTATGTCGAATCTCAGGTGTACCAGGGCGTAGTGGAAAACTTGGCAAGTGAACAGGCAGCCCGAATGGTTGCCATGAAAGCCGCGACTGACAACGCCGGCAACCTGATTAACGATCTGCAACTGGTGTACAACAAGGCCCGTCAGGCCAGTATCACCCAGGAGCTCAACGAGATCGTGTCCGGTGCTGCCGCGGTGTAAGGCAAGGGTTACCCAAAGGTTTAGAGGATTTGACATGAGTAACGGTTTCATCGTCCAAATCATCGGCGCTGTGGTGGACATCGAGTTCCCGCAGAATGCCGTGCCCCAAGTGTACGATGCACTGAAAATCGTCAGCGAGGGTCAAGGCCAGGGTCTGGTGCTGGAAGTTCAGCAGCAGATCGGTGGCGGGATCGTTCGCTGTATCGCCATGGGTTCCTCCGACGGTCTGCGCCGTGGGATGGAAGTAGTCAACACCGGCAACCCGATTCAGGTTCCGGTTGGCAAGGCCACCCTGGGCCGTATCATGAACGTGCTGGGCGAGCCGGTTGACGAAGCCGGTCCCATCGGCGAAGACGAGCGTTGGGCTATCCACCGCGAAGCGCCGAGCTACGAAGAGCAGTCTGGCTCTACCGACCTGCTGGAGACGGGTATCAAGGTTATCGACCTGGTATGCCCGTTTGCCAAGGGTGGTAAGGTCGGTCTGTTCGGTGGTGCCGGTGTAGGCAAGACCGTCAACATGATGGAGCTGATCCGTAACATCGCGATCGAGCACTCCGGTTACTCCGTGTTTGCGGGCGTGGGTGAGCGTACTCGTGAGGGTAACGACTTCTACCACGAGATGAAGGACTCCAACGTACTGGACAAGGTTGCCCTGGTATACGGTCAGATGAACGAGCCGCCCGGAAACCGTCTGCGCGTGGCACTGACCGGTCTGACCATGGCCGAGAAGTTCCGTGACGAGGGTAAAGACGTTCTGCTGTTCGTCGACAACATCTATCGTTACACCCTGGCCGGTACCGAGGTATCCGCACTGCTGGGCCGTATGCCCTCCGCAGTAGGTTACCAGCCGACCCTGGCCGAGGAGATGGGCGTTCTGCAGGAGCGTATCACCTCCACCAAGACCGGCTCCATCACCTCCGTACAGGCCGTATACGTGCCTGCGGATGACTTGACCGACCCGTCCCCGGCGACCACCTTCGCCCACCTGGACGCGACCGTGGTTCTGTCCCGTCAGATCGCCGCCCTGGGTATCTACCCGGCCGTTGATCCGCTGGACTCCACCTCCCGTCAGCTGGATCCGCTGGTGGTTGGCAAGGAGCACTACGAGACCGCTCGTGGCGTGCAGACCGTTCTGCAGCGCTACAAGGAGCTGAAGGACATCATCGCCATCCTGGGTATGGATGAACTGTCAGAAGAAGACAAGCTGACCGTTGCCCGTGCCCGTAAGATCGAGCGTTTCCTGTCCCAGCCCTTCTTCGTGGCCGAAGTATTTACCGGTTCCCCGGGCAAGTACGTGCCGCTGAAGGAGACCATTCGTGGCTTCCAGGGCATCCTGAAAGGCGAGTATGACGATCTGCCCGAGCAGGCGTTCTACATGGTTGGCGGCATCGACGAAGTCGTCGAGAAGTCCAAGAAACTGTAAGCCTCGATAGGAGGGCTCATGGCTGAGATATCCTTTCACCTGGACGTCGTAAGCGCCGAAGGCAAGCTGTTCTCCGGTCGCGTTCAGAGTGTCGCGGTGACAGGTGCGGAAGGTGAGCTGGGTATTCATCATGGTCACACGCCGCTGCTGACCTCCATCAAGCCGGGCCTGGTCCGGCTGGTGAAGCAACAGGGTGGCGAAGAGGTGATGTACATCTCCGGCGGTATGCTGGAAGTACAGCCGGAAACCGTGACCGTGCTGGCGGACACCGCCATCCGTGCCGACGACCTGGACGAGGCGAAAGCCCTCGAGGCCAAGCGTCGTGCCGAAGAGCGGATCCACAGCTCCCACGGCGATATCGACTATGCCCAGGCCTCTGCCGAGCTGGCCAAGGCACTGGCCCAGCTGCGGGTCATCGACATCGTCAAGAAGAACTATCGCTGATAACGGTGATGCAAAAAGCGACCTTCGGGTCGCTTTTTTTTTGCCCCTTGGATAGACTCCGCCGGGTATTTCCACACGAATTCAAGGCTGAAATCATGTCTCTCAATGTCGTCATCCTGGCCGCGGGCAAAGGCACCCGCATGCGTTCTCCCCTGCCCAAGGTGCTCCATCCGGTCGCCGGCAAGGCCATGGTCTCCCATGTGATCGATACCGCTCGCCAGGTGGGCGCCGGCAAGGTGCATCTGGTGTACGGTCATGGTGGCGAGCTGCTCAAGGAGCGGATCCAGGCAGACGACCTGAACTGGGTGTTGCAGGCCCAGCAGTTGGGGACCGGTCATGCGGTGGCACAGGCCATCCCGTTCTGGAGCGATGAAGATGACGTGCTGGTGCTGTACGGCGACACCCCGCTGATCCAGCCCGAGACCCTGCAGCGGCTGCTGGCCGCCAAGGCAAGCGATGGTATGGCGCTGCTGACCGTGGTGCTCGACAACCCCACCGGCTATGGTCGCATCGTGCGGGAAAACGGCCAGGTGGTCGGCATCGTCGAGCAGAAGGATGCCAGCGCCGGGCAGCTCGCCATTCGTGAGGTGAACACGGGGGTGCTGGTAGCCAATGGTGGCCAGCTGCGAGGTTGGCTGTCGCGGCTGGATAACAAGAACGCCCAGGGGGAGTTTTATCTTACCGACGTTATCGCCATGGCCCACGCCGACGGTTGCCCTATCGCTGCCGTGCATCCGGAGCGTGCCGCCGAGGTAGAGGGGGCCAACAACCGGGTGCAGCTGGCGGCGCTCGAGCGCAGCTACCAGCAGATGCAGGCCGAGCGCCTGATGATCGCCGGAGTGAGCATGATGGATCCGGCCCGCTTCGATCTGCGCGGCGAGCTGAGCGTCGGGGAAGAGGTGGTGATCGACGTCAATGTCATCATCGAGGGCAGGGTCACCCTGGGTAACCGGGTGGTGGTGGGTGCCGGAGCCATCCTCAAGGATTGCGAGATCGGTGACGACACCGAGATCAAACCCTACTCGGTGGTGGAAGGGGCCCGGGTGGCCGATCAGTGCTCGGTCGGTCCGTTTGCCCGTCTGCGCCCGGGGGCTGTGCTGGAGCAGGACGCTCACGTGGGTAACTTCGTCGAGATGAAGAAGGCGCGCCTCGGGGTTGGCTCCAAGTGTGGTCATTTGACCTATCTCGGGGATGCGGAAGTCGGCGCCAAGGTGAACATAGGCGCCGGTACCATTACTTGTAATTACGACGGGGTGAACAAGTTCCAGACCATCATCGAGGATGATGTCTTCGTCGGCTCCGATACCCAGCTGGTGGCACCGGTGCGCATCGGCAAGGGGGCGACCCTGGGTGCCGGCTCCACCATCACCAAGGACGTGGCCGAGAACGAGCTGGTCATCACCCGGGTGCCCCAGCGCCACATCAAGAACTGGGCCCGCCCGGTGAAGAAGAAGTGATAACCGATCAACCATAAGCAGAGGGCGCCCGCAGGCGCCCTCTTTCGTTTCACTCTCCCCTGTTCAGGGCGTACCAGTCAAACGTGCGGGTCAGCATCATCACCAGAGCCAGGATCAGCAGCAGCAACAGGGCACCCAGCAGCAGGGCGAGATCCTCGGCCTGCAGCAGACCGTAGAGTACGGTGTAGAGCAGTGCCTGCAGGCCGGCGAAGGCGAGGCCTGCACGAGGCCCGCCCAGTGCCTGGCTCAGGTAGACAGCGTTGAGCAGCACACACGCCAGGCTGGCCAGCAGATAGGCCGGGGTGAAGCCGATCTGCTCGGTCAGGGCCAGCAGCACCAGATAGAAGATCACCAGGCTCATGCCGACCAGGGCGTACTGGATGGGGTGGATGCGCAGCCCGCGCAGCAACTCTCCCATCACCACGGCCAGGAAGGTGAGCCCGATAAAGAGCAGGGCATACTTGGCGCTGCGCTCGTTCTGCTGATAGTGATCCACCGGTTGCACCAGGCTGGTGGCAAAGGCCGGCAGTGTATCGCTGTGCTCCTCAATAAGGTCTGGCAGGCGGCTCTCCATGTCGGTCGCAAACCAGCTGGTCTGCCAGCGGGCGTTGAAGCCCTCCTGGGTGACCTCGCGGCTGGTGGGCAGGAAGTCGCCGAGGAAATTGGGGTGTGGCCAGTTCCCCGCCAGGGTGAGGCTGCTGTCGCGGCCGACCGGCACCAGAGCCAGCCTCTCCATCCCCTGCAGGGTCAGCTCTACCTCGAAGCGCCCCCCGGCATCCGTCGTCAGAGGGGCGTGAACCCCTGCCAGCTGACCGAGGCGAGCCCCGGGCAGCACCTCCAGGGACTTGCCCCCCAGGGTGAGGGTCGGGATCTGGCTGATGCCTCGGGCATCGGAGAGTGCCAGGCTGAGATAGGGGGTCTCGGCCACCGCATCGGCCGGTACCTGCCAATCTGGATCGGCATCCAAGGTTCCGCTCAGGGTCACTTTGGCCTGATAGACCTGGGCCTGATAGATACCCAGAGTGCGCGGGGTGACCTCCATGCCGATATGGGCGTCGAGGCGCTGGGGCAGGCGATAGCGCAG
The DNA here is from genome assembly GCF_000820105.1 of Aeromonas schubertii. Taxonomy (GTDB): domain Bacteria; phylum Pseudomonadota; class Gammaproteobacteria; order Enterobacterales; family Aeromonadaceae; genus Aeromonas; species Aeromonas schubertii. Next base: position 34,757 of record NZ_CDDB01000021.1, read on the forward strand.
CAGGCGCTCCTGATAGCGCTTCACTTCCTTACCATCGTGCAACGTGACTTCGCGCACGAAGGGCTGCACCAGCACCGGGCCTATCAGGCGCTGGGGACCACTGGCGCTGCCCATGATCTTCTCTATCGCCTCTCGCCGATAGGCCTGACGCTCCTGGTTCAGATCCAGGATCCACTGCATCGGCAACATCAGCAGCAGGCCAAGCAGCAACAAGACGGTCGTTTTATGAGTCAGTATCTGTTTCACCATGACAATCCCTCCTTGAGATGGGAGCACTTTAGGCGGGGGGAGTGAAGCGGGCATGAGGCCGTGTGAAGAGAGGGTGAAGCCATGAAAAAACCGGCCCGTCGGGCCGGTCGTGCTACTCCTTGCCGAGACGGGCCGGCAGGGCTGCCATCACCTCCTCTTTCGCCTGAACAGAGGCAAACTGCTTGCCAGGGGGCTGGATCCGGGTGCGCACGAAGATGCGATGCTGTGATCCCTTGCTCGCCCAGCCGACAAACCAGCCGATCTGTTGCCCCTTGTCGAGACTGCCATCGGCGCGCTTGGGATACCCCATGCCCGTCTTGCCGTGGATCTGCCAGCCATCGATCTCGGCCACCTTCAGGATGTTCGCACTGTGGCGCAGGGTCTCGGGGGCGAGGCCAAGACGGCCGTCGAGCATACGGCCGAGGAAGCGGGCCTGCTCCTGCGGGCTGATGGCCAGGCTGGCACTGAGCCAGGCCTGGGTCAGACCGTCCTGCTTGCCGGGATTGCCGGACAGATCCCGGTTGCCGTAGTCGAAGCGATCGACGTAGCGCTGGAATCGCTGCATGCCCAGCCACTCGGTGAGGCGCTGGGAATACCAGACCACGGAGTAGGTCTCCCAGCGTCTCGGGGTGGTGGTTTCGCGCCAGGCGGGCAGCCAGCCATCGTATTGGGGCTGGTATGGCAGGGCCGGGTGCTCCTCATCGGTCAGGTAACCGCTCTCGTAACCCATCAGGGCGAGCGGGATCTTGAAGGTCGAGGCGGGGGGCAGGCGCCGATCGCAGCCTCCCTCCTGTTCGATGGGGTTGCCGTGACCATCGGCCCACAGGAAGCAGCCTGCCGCCGAGGCAGGCAGGGCGCACAACAGGCTCACGGCCAGGGCGGTACTCAGTAAGGGTGAGGGCATGAGGACTCCTTATGGGGAAAAGCCCGACACTACCCCTCCCCTGTGTGGTCAGTGTGAAGCGAGCACCAGTTCGGCCCTGGCTCCCCCATCCGGACGATTGGCCAGAACCAGATCGCCGCCATGCTGGTGGGCGACTTCCCGGGCGAAGCTGAGTCCGAGGCCGCTGCTCTTTCCCTTGTCCGGACGCGGCAGCGAGTAGAAGCGCTCGAAGATGCGATCCAGGGCGTAATCGGGGATGCCTGGGCCCTGATCCTCGACCAGGAAGCGGTAACCGCTCTGGGTCGGGCCTCCCTCCAGGGTGACGGTGCTGCCGGCGGGGGCAAAGTCGAGGGCGTTGTCGAGCAGATTGCCGAGGGCCTGCTCCACCAGCAGAGGATCCCAACGCAGGGGAGCTGCGTCGGCCAGGCTCAGGACGAGGTGGACCTGTCGTGAGGCGGCCTGGGGGGCCTTGATGGCGGCCACCCGCTCGCCCAGTGCGGCGGGGGCGACCGGCTGGCGCTCTATCCCCTGCCCCGATTCGAGACGAGCCAGCTGTAGCATGCGGTCGATGAGTTGCTGCATGCGGGTGCCCTGCTCACTGATGTTGGCAAGAAAGCGCGCCGCCACCTCGGGGGGCGGTGACTCGGCCAGTATCTCGCCGGCACCGCGAATGGCGGCCAGGGGACTCTTGAGCTCATGGGTGAGCCCGTGTACGTAGCGCTCGACATAGTGCTTGCCGTCGAGCTGGCGGCGCATGGTCTCGAGGGCCCGGCCTAGGCGGTCCAGTTCGGGGGTGTAGAGGCGTGGCAGGGGGGCTGCTTCCCCCCGGGTCACGGCGCCGGCGTAGTGCTCCAGCTTGCCGATGGCACGGTTCATCCACCACACCAGCAGGGCGCCGATCAGCAGGGCGATGAGCAGCAGTTGGCCGGCGGCCCTCAGCAGCCGCCGTTCGCTGCGCTCGATGGCCGGCATCAGGGCCCGATTGGGTTTGGCCACGGTGAGCACACCGATGATCGCCTCCCCATCCCGCAGGGGGGCCGCCACATGCATCACCGAGGTGGCGGGATCGTCCGGATCGCTGCGGGTGCTGCGGGCCCCATACTCACCGCGCAGGGTGAGGTAGACGTCGTTCCAGCGTGAATAGTCCTGGCCGAGGGCCGCACCGTCCGAGTCGTAGATCACCCTGCCCAGGCGATCGGTGACATAGATGCGGTACTCCACCTGCTCCTTGAGATGCCCGTCGATGAGGGCATTGATCGGTGCCTGGTTGAGGCGGGCATAGGCCTTGGCAAGGTTGCCGTCGGTCATGTTGCCACGCTGCAGATCCTCCAGCGCCAGGGGCGCCAGCAGTTGGGCCATATCCACCAGGGTGTCTTCGGTGGCACTGCGCACGCCCGGCTTGATCTCCTGCACGAAGATCTCGAGCACGAACCAGGCGCCGAGGGCGAAGATAAGCAGGAGCCCCGCCAGGAGCTGTTGCCAGAGCCGCATTACCCCTCCAGGCTATAGCCCAGACCCCTGTGGGTCAGGATGGGGTTGAAGTCGGGGGCCTGCTCGCGCAGTTTGGCGCGCAGGGTCTTGATATGGGTATCGACGGTGCGATCCAGGCTCTCCTCGGCGTCTTGCCACACCCGTTCCATCAGTTGCTGGCGTGAGAAGACCCGCCCCGGTGCCTGCATCAGGGTCTTGAGCAGCAGGTACTCGTAACGGGTCAGCGCCAGCGGCTGGCCATGCAGGGTGATGCGGGCCCGCTCCTCGTCCAGTTGCAGACCCGCCGCGGGGGTGGGTGTACTCCCCTGGCTGCGCCTCAGTATCACCCGCACCCGGGCCGAGACCTCGCGCGGCGAGAAGGGTTTGGCCACATAGTCGTCGGCCCCGATCTCGAGGCCGATCAGGCGATCCATCTCCTCGCTGCGGGCGGTGAGGAACATCAGCGGCACCTGGCTGACGGCGCGCACCGCCTTGCACAGCTCGAAGCCACTGATATCGGGTAGCCCCACATCGAGAATAAGAAAATCGGGTGTCATCCCGGCCAGCCGCTCCAGCATGGGGCGGCCGAGGGGAAACCACTCCACCGCAAACCCCTCGGTTTGCAGGGTGTAGATCAGGGTATCGGCGATGCTGGACTCGTCTTCCACCAGCCAAATCAGGGGTGTGTGTTGCACCTGGTCACTCCGCCAGAGAAAGGTTGGGAGCAGGTTAGCAGGAGTGGCTGCCCATGTAACGAAGGGCGTGCCGCGTGTATTGAGCAGGGAAAAGGCCCCTCACTCATCGCTGAGGAGGGGTCGGAAGATTACTCGATGTTTTGGATCTGCTCGCGCATCTGCTCGATGAGGACCTTCAGCTCGACGGCGGACTGGGTCACCTCGGCGTTGATCGACTTGGAGCCAAGGGTGTTCGACTCGCGGTTGAACTCCTGCATCATGAAGTCGAGACGACGTCCACAGGCGCCCCCTTTTTTCAGGATCTTGCGGGTCTCGCCCATGTGCATCTCGAGGCGGTCGAGCTCTTCGGCCACGTCGATCTTCTGGGCCAGCAGCACCATCTCCTGTTCGAGGCGGGCCGGATCCAGCTCCACCTTGGCCTCGGCCAGGCGGTCGGTGAGCTTCTGGCGCTGCCACTCGATGATCTGGGGCAGTTGGCCACGTACCTTGACCACCTCGACGCCGATGCCGTCGAGGCGCTGCTCAATCAGGGCCTTGAGGTTGGCCCCTTCGCTGGCGCGGGCGGCGATGAAGTCGGTCAGGGTTTCGTCAAATCCGACCATCAAAGCGGCGTTGACGGCGTCCATGTCCTGCTCGGCGGCGGCCATGACCCCGGGCCAGCGCAGCACGTCGACCGGGTTGAGTTGGCCCTGGCCGGCCTCCTTCATCACCCAGTTGGCGCTGTCGATGATGAGCCTGGCCAGCTCTTCGTTGATGTGCAGCTGGCCGGCACCGGCCTGGGCCGCTTCGAAGCGCAGGTTGCACTCCACCTTGCCGCGCTGCAGGGCATTGCGAAAGCGCTCGCGCAGCACCGGCTCGAGGCCGCGCAGTTGCTCCGGCATACGGATGTAGGTCTCGAGGTAGCGCTGGTTGACCGAACGGATCTCCCAGACGGCGGTGCCCCAGTCGCCCTTGATCTCCTTGCGGGCGTAGGCGGTCATGCTGTGGATCATGGGTGTGTCCCATCTGATGAAAAGTGCGCCGATTATAACCGGCGGCGGGCGAGGCGTCAGCCGCATTGGGCACCAGGCTGATATTTGTCGTCCGATCACGTATACTCCTCCGCCAATTCACGCCAGCCCAGAGGTCATCATGTCCCGTCCCAACGATCGCGCGCCTGCCGACGTCCGTCCGGTCACCATTACCCGCCACTTCACCAAGCACGCCGAAGGCTCTGTGCTGGTCGAGTTCGGCAACACCCGGGTGCTGTGTACCGCCAGCGTCGACACCAGCGTGCCGCGTTTTCTCAAGGGCAAGGGTCAGGGCTGGGTGACCGCCGAGTACGGCATGCTGCCGCGCTCCACCCACTCGCGCATGAACCGCGAGGCCGCCTCCGGCAAACAGGGGGGTCGCACCCTCGAGATCCAGCGCCTGATTGCCCGCTCCCTGCGTGCTGCAGTCGATCTGACCGCCCTGGGTGAGCACACCATCACGGTTGACTGCGACGTGCTGCAGGCCGACGGCGGCACCCGTACCGCCTCCATCACCGGCGCCTGCGTGGCCCTGGTCGATGCCCTGAACTGGATGGTCGGCAAAGGCATGCTCAAGCAGAGCCCGCTCAAACAGATGGTGGCCGCCGTGTCGGTCGGCATTCACGAAGGCCAGGCCATCTGCGATCTGGAATATGTGGAGGACTCGGCCGCCGAGACCGACATGAACGTGGTGATGACCGAGGACGGTCGCATGATCGAGGTGCAGGGCACCGCCGAGGGTGAGCCCTTCACCCACGAGGAGCTGCTGGCCATGCTGGCACTCGCCAAAGACGGCATCGGTCAGTTGATCGAGATGCAGAAGGCATCCCTGAAGTGATTTTCAAAACGCGGCATTGGCCGCGTTTTTTGTATCTGACGTTTATCCCCCACAAGCAGCAATCAAGGAGCCATGATGAAAGCCTATCAGCGTCAATTTATCGAGTTTGCCCTGGAGAAACAGGTCCTGAAATTCGGTGAGTTCACCCTGAAATCCGGTCGCAAGAGCCCCTACTTCTTCAACGCCGGCCTCTTCTCCACCGGGCGTGATCTGGCCCGCCTCGGCCGCTTCTACGCCGCCGCCCTGATGGATGCCGGCATCGAGTTTGATGTCCTGTTCGGACCGGCCTACAAGGGAATCCCCATCGCCTCCGCCACCGCGGTGCAGTTGGCCGAGCAACACGACGTGGACACCCCCTGGTGCTTCAACCGCAAGGAGGCCAAAGACCACGGCGAGGGCGGCAACCTGGTGGGCAGCCCGTTGCAGGGACGCATTATGCTGGTGGACGATGTGATCACCGCCGGCACTGCCATCCGTGAGTCGATGGATCTGATCCAGGCCAACGGCGCCTCCCTGGCCGGGGTGCTGATCGCCCTGGATCGCCAGGAGAAGGGCAAGGGCGAGCTCTCCGCCATCCAGGAGGTGGAGCGTGACTACGGCGCCCATGTCATCGCCATCGTCCAGCTGGCGGATCTTATCAAGTACCTGGAAGAGAAGCCGGAGATGGCCGAACAGCTGGCCGCCATGCGCGCCTACCGCGCCCAGTACGGCATCTGATCGGACGGCCCGGTTGGGCCTCTTAACCCTGTATGATGAGGGGCGCTGTGGCGCCCCGTCTTGTTTGTTCCAAGGAGCCCTCATGTCTCTGCACACCTTCGAGCGCCTGATCCGGCTGCTCGACGCCCACCAGGCCCGCTACCGGGTGGTGCATCATTCGAGCGCCGGCAAGACCGAGGAGGTAGCCAGGGTGCGCGGCACCGCTCACGGCCAGGGGGCCAAGGCGCTGGTGTGCCACGTCAAGGGGAACGGCATCCGGTGCCATGTGCTGGCGGTGCTGCCGGCCGACTGTCAGGCCGATCTGGCGACCCTCGCCAAGGGGCTGGGCGGCAGCCGGGCGTCACTGGCCAGCCCCGCCGAGGTGGCTGCTCTGACCGACTGTGTGTTCGGCGCCATCCCGCCTTTCAGCTTTCACGACGATCTGCGGCTGGTGGCCGATCCACTCCTGTTCGATCGCTTCGACGAGCTGGCCTTCAACGCCGGCGTGCTGGAGCGCTCCCTCATCCTCGCCACCGAGGACTACCGGCGCATCGCCGCCCCTCGCCTGGTTCCGTTCGCCCGTCATCCCTGACAAGAGAGGGGCCTGTGTGGCCCCTCTGGTTACTCCAGATTGATCGTCGTCGTTGGCGCTGCCACCGCCTGAGCCTTGAGTACGGGCCCCAGATACAGTACATCGCCGGATCCCTCAGGGTCATCCTGATCGCTGTTGCACACCAGGGCCAGGTCATAGCTGCCCACGGCGACGAAGCCCAGCTCGTAGCGGAAGCCGCCTGCCCCGTCACTCACCACGGGGGCGCTGGCATAGAAGCCATTGTCGGCATCCGCCATGTCGGGGTAGTTGTCGTCGCTGCGCGGGGCGTAGAGGTAAACCGCCCCCTTGTCGGCCAGCAGGCCGCCGCACAGGCCGCCGGCAATGCTGCCGCTCAGGGTCGCTGCCTCGCTGTTGTTGACCAGCCGAACGCCGCGGGGCTTGAGCTTGTAGTACTGCAGATGGCCCGGCAGCACCATGGAGTGGCGCAGGTCGAACTCGGTGGTGAAGCTGCTGGTGCCGTTGGCGGCAATGGTGAAGGCATCGAGTTTCAGCTCGCTGCTTGGCACCTCGAGGGGCTTGATGGTGTCGTCATCCTGCTGCACGTAGGAGTAGGGAGTGCCATCGTCAAACTGGTTGGCCGCCTCACGACCATCGAGCACGGTCAGACGCATCTGGCTGTACTCCCCGGCACTGACGCTCTGGCCGGCGAGCAGGTTACGGCTGGCCGAGCCCTGATACTTGAGCAGATCGATGTAGACGAACCGGGGCGAGCCGTCGGTGTTGAGGGGAATGCTCTCACCGAGCGGGGTGCAGCCGTCATCCTGGGCGGCGTTGAGGATACTCTGGCTACTCCAGGCGGTCTCGCCGCCGGCGATTGGATGGATGCTGATCCGGCTCACCGCGATGCAGACCCGCTTGGCCGAATCGACCGGTGCATCGGAGAAGGCGAGGGAGAACCTGGCATCGGAAGTTGAGCCGGAGGAGCCGCCGTCACCGCCGCCGCAGGCGGTCAGTGCGGTGGTGAGGCCGAGGAGTAACAGACGCTTCATGGGGGTCATCCTTGTTGGGGGCATCTGTTCCACTCTAGACGAAGGCGGTGGCTTGTCAGGAGGCGGTCGTCAGAGTGGGGAGCCACATCCAGAAGCAATACATTGATTTTGCAAGCAGTGGCGTCTTATGAACCCGGCCGGTAATGCGAAGGGGTTTGACGGAGAGGGTAAAGAATCGGGAGGCGTCATGCCTCCCGTTCGATCAGTCGGGTTGGCCAGCCCATCTTCTGCTGGCGCTCTACTTCCATGCGCAACTCGCTGGCGCGCAGGTAGTGCACATCGAGCCAGCCCTTGGGCAGGGCCAGGGTCAGGGCATCCTCTTCGGCCTGCAGGGTGAAGGTGGGAACCGTCCCTTGAGTGCGGCGCATGCAGAGAATGAGCGAGAGGCGCAGCAGCCGAGCCAGCCGGATCGCCTGGCGGGCGGTGACGGCACCCTGTCTCTCCAGCGGCTCCATCTTGAAGTCGTCGCGCTGGTTGAGCAGCAGGGCCGACAGCAACTTCTTCTGGGCCGGGGTAAAGCCGGGCATGTCGATGTTGTCGATGATATAGGCGGCGTGCTGGGGGGCCTTCTTGTACTCGATACAGAGGCCGATCTCATGCAGCAGGGCGGCGTAGCGCAGGATAGGGCGGCCGTAGCGGCGCGACAGGCGCCAGGCACTCTGTACCTGGGCGAAGGCCTCGACAGCGGTGTCGCGCACTCGTTCGGCGTGTTCCCGATCGAGCTGGTAGCGGTTGATCAGGCTGTTGGCGGTACGATCCCGGGCATCACAGTCGTGGCTGTTGCCGAGCAGACCGTAGATAAGTCCCTCGCGCAGGGCACCGCCGGCGAGCGTCATGCTCTCGATGCCGAGCACCTCGAACAGGGCGATCAGGATGGCGAGCCCGGAGGGGAACACGGTGAGGCGTTCGGCGGTGAGTCCCTCCAGCTGCAGTTGGTCGAGACGGCCACAGGCGATCGCCTGCTGCATCAGCTCCTGCAGCTTGGGCAGGGTGACTCGCTCGCTCTTGCCCTGGGCCAGCATGATCTCCTGCAGGGCCTGCACCGTGCCGGAGGCACCGACACAGCTCTTCCACCCCAGCAGGCGATAGTCATGGGCCACCTCGGTGAGCACCGCCTTGGCGGCATCGATGGCCTGGGCGAAGCGCTCTGTGGAGAGCTGGCCGTCGCCGAAGTGGTTGCTCAGCCAGGTGACGCAGCCCATGTGCAGGCTGCTCAGCAGCTTGGCCTCGCTCTGCTCGCCGATCACCAGCTCGGTGCTGGCACCGCCGATGTCGATGACCAGGCGGTTACCCTCCCCGGCCGATGTCCAGGAGACCCCCTCATAGATGGTCTTGGCCTCCTCCTCACCCGAGATGATCTCGATGCCGTGGTTAAGCACCCGCTCCGCCTCGGCGAGAAACTCCTCCACGTTGGTGGCGAGCCGCAGGGTGGCGGTGCCGACCACGCGAATATTCTCGGGCGGGATGTCCTGTAACTGTTCGGAGAAGAGGCGCAGGCAATCCCAACCACGCTCCATGGCGGTTCGGCTGAGGCGAAAATGCTCGTCGAGGCCGGAGGCCAGGCGCACCTTGCGCTTGACCTTGGCCACGGTACGCAGGGCGCCGGCGACCTCGCGCACCACCAGCATATGGAAGCTGTTGGAGCCGAGGTCGATGGCTGCGTAGAGGGGGGTACTGCTCACTGCCAGTCTCAGTGACGCTTGGGCGGACGGCGACGGTTGCCACCGCCTCCCTGGCGATCGCGCATGTTGCGGTTCACCGGCGGACGGTTGCGTTGTACCCGGCGCGGCGGGGTCACGTCACCCAGCAGGGCCTCGCGGTCATACTTGCTGACCGGGATCGGGTGACGGATGTACTCCTCGATGGCCGGCAGGTTGAAGGCATAGTCTTCACAGGCCAGGCTGATGGAGTGACCGCTCTTGCCGGCACGGCCGGTACGGCCGATGCGGTGGACGTAGTCCTCGCAGTCGTCGGGCAGGTCGTAGTTGAAGACGTGGGTCACATCCGGGATGTGCAGGCCACGGGCGGCCACGTCGGTGGCAACCAGGATATCCAGCTTGCCCTGGGTGAACTCTTCCAGGATCTTGAGGCGCTTCTTCTGCGGCACGTCACCGGTCAGCAGACCGACCCGATGGCCATCGGATTCCAGCCAGGCGTGCACATCTTCACAGCAGTGCTTGGTGTTGGCGAAGACGATCGCTTTATCCGGCCACTCCTCCTCTATAAGGGTGAGCAGCAGCAGCATCTTGTCTTCGTTGGAGGGGTAGAAGAGCTCCTCCTTGATGCGCACCCCCGTCATCTGCTCCGGCTCTACCTGCACATGACGCGGGTTGGTCATGTGTTCGTAGGCCAGCTCCTGCACCCGCAGGGAGAGGGTGGCGGAGAACAGCATGTTGAGGCGGTCGGCGGCGGCCGGCATACGACGGAACAGGAAGCGGATGTCCTTGATGAAGCCGAGATCGAACATGCGATCCGCTTCGTCCAGTACCACCACCTGGATGTTGGCCAGATCGATCACCTTGGACTTGTAGTAGTCGATGATGCGACCCGTGGTACCGATCAGAATGTCGACACCCTGCTCCAGTACGGCCAGCTGCTTGTCATACCCTTCACCGCCATAGGCCAGACCCAGTTTGAGGCCGGTGCTGGCGGAGATGCTTTCGGCATCCTTGTGGATCTGCACCGCCAGCTCGCGAGTCGGGGCCATGATGATGGCGCGCGGTTGGTTGATGAGGCGGGGCTTGGTCAGGGGATGGGTCAGCAGATAATTGAAGGTGGCGGCGAGGAAAGCGATGGTTTTGCCTGTACCTGTCTGAGCCTGGCCGGCAATATCATGGCCTTCTACCAGCAGAGGCAGGGAGAGTGCCTGGATCGGTGTACAGTAGTGAAAACCCTTGGTTTCCAGACCGGCCAGCACTTCCGGCTCGAGGCCCATTTGGGCGAATTTTTCGTCAGTTAGGTGTGTTTTGCTCATGGCGGTAGGTTATCAGGTTAGGCTTGCATTAATAAACAGGATCATTTCAAATAGGGCAACTATGGCCTTTATTGGCCTCTCAATAAAGCCTTATTTACTGACTGGAGTTGGAAATGAGTGACAAAATTGTTCAGCTGAGCGATGCCAGCTTCGAGGCAGATGTTCTCAAGGCTGCTGGCCCCGTTCTGGTTGATTTTTGGGCAGAATGGTGCGGTCCGTGCAAAATGATCGCCCCTATCCTGGACGAAGTTGCTCAGGAATATGAAGGCCGTGTGACCGTCGCCAAACTGAACATCGATCACAACGCAGATACCCCGCCCAAATTTGGTATTCGCGGTATTCCGACCCTGCTGTTGTTCAAAAACGGCGAAGTGGCCGCGACCAAGGTGGGTGCGCTGTCCAAGACTCAATTGAAAGAGTTCCTGGACGCCAACATCTGATGAGATAGACAAGGAGCGCATTGCAATAATGCGCTCCTTCCGTTTCTGCCTGTAGACGCTCACCCCGATTGGTGCTAGTTTATTGTTCGTTTGCTAACCGCCTCTGCAATCCAGTCCAATCAGTAGCTACCCAGCAGACTTTCCCCACATCTTAAAACCCTTCTTACAGACCTTCATTGCTATGAATCTGACCGAATTAAAGAACACCCCTGTGTCCGAGCTCATCAAGCTGGGCGAGTCCATGGGGCTGGAAAACCTGGCTCGGGCACACAAAAAAGACATCATCTTTGCCATCCTCAAGGCCCATGCCAAGGGTGGGGAAGATATCTTCGGTGACGGCGTACTCGAAATCCTGACCGACGGCTTTGGCTTCCTGCGCAGTGCCGACGGCTCTTACCTGGCCGGCCCGGATGACATCTATGTCTCCCCGAGCCAGATCCGCCGCTTCAACCTGCGTACCGGTGACACCATTGCCGGCAAGATCCGCCCGCCGAAAGAAGGCGAGCGTTACTTTGCCCTGCTCAAGGTCGACAACATCAACTACGACCGCCCGGAAAACGCCCGTAACAAGATCCTGTTTGAGAACCTCACCCCGCTGCACGCCAACGAGCGTCTGCGTATGGAGCGCGGTAACGGCTCCACCGAGGATATCACCGCCCGTGTGCTGGATCTGGCCTCTCCGATCGGTAAGGGCCAGCGTGGCCTCATCGTCGCTCCGCCCAAGGCCGGTAAGACCATGCTGCTGCAGAACATCGCCCAGAGCATTGCTTACAACCACCCGGACTGTGAGCTGATCGTGCTGCTCATCGACGAACGTCCCGAAGAAGTGACCGAGATGCAGCGCATGGTCAAGGGTGAGGTGATCGCCTCCACCTTCGACGAGCCGGCTGCACGCCACGTACAGGTTGCCGAGATGGTGATCGAGAAGGCCAAGCGCCTGGTCGAACACAAGAAGGATGTGGTCATCCTGCTCGACTCCATCACCCGTCTGGCCCGCGCCTACAACACCGTCATCCCCTCCTCCGGCAAGGTACTGACCGGTGGTGTAGACGCCAACGCCCTGCACCGTCCGAAGCGCTTCTTCGGTGCCGCGCGTAACGTTGAAGAAGGCGGCAGCCTGACCATCATCGCCACCGCCCTCATCGACACCGGCTCCAAGATGGACGAGGTGATCTACGAGGAGTTCAAGGGCACCGGCAACATGGAGCTGCACCTCTCGCGCAAGATAGCCGAGAAGCGTGTCTATCCGGCCATCGACATCACCCGCTCCGGTACCCGGAAGGAAGAGCTGCTCACCACCCCGGAAGAGCTGCAGAAGATGTGGATCCTGCGCAAGATTGTGCACCCCATGGGCGAGATCGACGGCATCGAGTTCCTCATCGACAAGCTGGCGATGACCAAGACCAACGACGAGTTCTTCGACGCCATGAAGCGTCAGCAGAAATAACCCGTCTCGATGACAAGCCGCGGCCCCAGTGCCGCGGTTTTTTATTTGCCCATGGAGGAGTGGCATCGCACTATAGGGGCGACAGACCAGGGAGTGGCACGGATGAAAAGGATCGGGGCAGGAGTCCTGCTGTGGCTGGTCAGCCTGATGGCCATGGCGGTGAGTGAGGTGGTGCCGGGAGATCATCTCTCCTATCTGCAGGCGCGCCTGCAGCAGGGGCAGGAGGAGGCGGTCGAGAGTCTGCTGGTCACCCTGCCCGTTGAGCAGAGTGAACAACTGCGTTGGCAACTGCTCGGTGCCATGGAGGGGAGCATGCGTCCCGCGGCACCGATCCGTCATTGGGTGGACCGGCAGGCCGAACGGGTACCCCTGACGCTGGCAGAGCAGACCCGCGACGGTTTCCTGGTGTCGCTTCCCCGCTATGACTACCCGGCCCGCGCCCGCTATCTGCAACATGCCTGGCGCCAGCTGGACTGGCAGGCCCAGTTTGAGGCCGAGCTGACCGCAGGCCGCTTCGAGCTTCGCTCCCTCTATCGCCTCAACAACCCCGAGGTGGAGTGGCAGCAGGCGGCCCTGTTGGCGGCGCTGAACAAGGCTCCCGCCGGTGAGGTGATCCGTCTGGCCACCGAACTGGCGCAAGAAGCACTCTATCTCCCCGACAACAGGCTGGCCTACGACCTCCTCTCCCGCACCGGTAACCGGGCCCTGTTTCTGGCCCTCTGGCGGCGTCCGGTGGATGAGAGCTCATTGCGGGCCCTCTCCCTGGTGAGCCGCTTCTATCAGGGACGGGACGCCGGCTCCCTGCTGCTGGCCGCCGCCCAGCTCCCCTCTCTCAACGGCCAGGCCATGCTGGCGCTCGGTGCCCTGCGCCCGCTGCCCGATGCCATTCGCGATTATCTCAACCGGGAGCTCGGCATCAGTGACAACGGCGTCGCACTGGCCAAGCTGTTGCAGCCCAGGGCGGAGTCCTTGCAACTGATCCTGCTGGCCGATCGCCTGTTGCAGGAGCAGAAGTCGGGGCAGGCCGGTGTCGAGCCGGGTCGCCCCTGAGCCCCCGTCAGGGTATACTGTCAACCCCTGAATCCAACGCGGTAGCCTTATGAAATACAAGGATTTGCGCGACTTTATCGCGCAGCTCGAAACGCGGGGCCAGCTCAAGCGGATCGGCCGCGAGATCGATCCTTATCTCGAGATGACCGAGATTTGCGACCGTACCCTGCGTGCCGGTGGCCCCGCCCTGCTGTTCGAAAACCCCAAGGGGTATCAGATGCCGGTGCTGGCCAATCTGTTCGGCACCCCGGATCGGGTCGCCATGGGCATGGGCCAGCCGGACGTCGGCGCCCTGCGCCAGGTGGGCACCTGGCTCTCCTACCTCAAGGAGCCGGAGCCACCCAAGGGATTCAGGGAGCTGATGGATAAGCTGCCCATCTTCAAGCAGGTGCTCAACATGCCGACCAAGCGCCTCTCCTCGGCCCCCTGCCAGGAGCAGGTGCTGACCGGCGACGAGGTCGATCTCGACCGTATCCCCATCCAGCACTGCTGGCCGGGGGATGTGGCGCCCCTGGTCACCTGGGGACTCACCATCACCCGCGGCCCCTACAAGAAGCGGCAGAACCTCGGCATTTACCGCCAGCAGAAGATCGGCAAGAACAAGCTCATCATGCGTTGGCTGGATCATCGCGGTGGGGCTATCGATTTTCGCGAGTGGCAGGAGGCGCACCCGGGTGAGCAATTCCCGGTGGTGGTGGCGCTCGGTGCCGATCCCGCGACCATACTCGGTGCCGTGACGCCGGTGCCCGACACCCTCTCCGAATACGCCTTTGCCGGTCTGCTGCGCGGCAGCCGTACCGAGGTGGTCAAGGCTGTCAGCTGTGAGCTGGAGGTGCCGGCGAGCGCCGAGATCGTGCTGGAGGGCTATATCGAACCGGGCGAGCTGGCGCCGGAAGGTCCCTATGGGGATCACACCGGCTACTACAACGAGGTGGACGAGTTCCCGGTCTTCACCATCACCCACATGACCCTGCGTAAGGATGCCATCTACCACAGCACCTACACCGGCCGTCCACCCGATGAGCCGGCGGTGCTCGGGGTGGCGCTCAACGAGGTGTTCGTGCCCCTGTTGCAGAAGCAGTTTCCCGAGATCGTTGACTTCTACCTGCCGCCGGAGGGGTGCTCCTACCGGATGGCGGTGGTGACCATCAAGAAGCGCTACCCGGGCCACGCCAAGCGGGTGATGCTGGGGGTCTGGTCCTTCCTGCGCCAGTTCATGTACACCAAGTTCGTGGTGGTGTGCGATGACGACATCAATGCCCGCGACTGGAAGGATGTGATCTGGGCCATCACCACCCGGATGGACCCGGCCCGCGACACCACCCTGATCGAGCACACGCCGATCGACTACCTGGACTTCGCCTCGCCGGTTTCGGGGCTCGGCTCCAAGATGGGGCTGGATGCCACCAACAAGTGGCCGGGAGAGACCAACCGCGAGTGGGGGGCGCCCATAGTGCAAGACCCGGTGGTGAAGCAAAAGATCGATGCGATCTGGGACGAATTGGGTATTCTCGACTAATAGCCCAACCGGGAATCGACCGGTCATCATAATGACGACATGAGCCAGGGTGGCGAGTGCCACCGAGAAAGGAAACGAATGCAACGAATCAAGTGCCGCGTAACCGAGTTACGCGAAGTGGTAGAGACCATCTGGCAGGTGGGCCTGACACCTGCCGACGCGATCACCTTCAAGCCGGGCCAGTATCTGCTGGTGGTGATGAGCGACTCGGACAAGCGCCCCTTCTCCATCGCCAATGGGCCGGGCCGTCCTGGCCTCGAGCTGCAGATCGGTGCCACCCCGGAAAATGCCTATGCCGGTCAGGTACTGGCTCGCATGCGCGAGCAGGGGGAGATCGAGGTCGAGCTGGCAGCGGGCAAGGCCTTCCTGCGGGAAGAGTCGCCCCGCCCCCTGCTGCTGATGGCGGGCGGTACCGGTTATTCCTATGTGCGCAGTATATTGCAACAACTGATCGACGGCGGCAGCCAGCGTCCCGTGTTCGTTTACTGGGGGGTGCGTCAGGCCCACTGGCTCTATGAACTCGACGAGATGCGCTCCCTCGAGCAGCGTTATGCGCCGCTCACCTTTATCCCCGTGGTACAGGAGCCCGATCCGCAGTGGCAGGGCCGCACCGGACTGGTGCACAAGGCGATCATGGATGACTTCGTCAGTCTGCACGACTACGACATCTATGTGGCGGGGCGCTTCGAGATGGCCGGTGCTGCGCGCGAGGAGTTCAAGCTGCTCGGCGCCGAGCCGGAGCGCATCTTCGGTGATGCCTACGAGTTTATCTGAATCAGGGTGGCTGGGGGTGATCCCGGTGACGCCAATGTATCTGTTTGAATGGGGCCGAACGGCCCCTTCTTCTTTTCTCCCTGTGATGCCTTTCTCTCCCTATGCGTTATCCGCTTGCATTCTATTGATAATCAACACTATTGTGTCTCACTTGGAGCAGAGTTCAGAGCAGGGAGGCGGCGGTGACGGAGGGTTCGGAATGGCTGACCCTGGCCCAGGTTGAGGAAGATGAGCTACGCCAACTGCGTCAGGCAGTGCGTCAATTGGAGCAGGAAAATCGTATCCTGCAGGAGCGCCTCAATGCTGCCCTGGATGGTACCGGCCTCTGTCTGTGGCAGGGGTTGATCCCGACCGGTGAGCTTAAGGTCTTCAATCTACAGCACTTTAAGGCTGGTGAGATGGCACCTCACTTCGACCAGTGGCGCGCCAAGCTCCATCCCGAAGACAGTGAGCTGGCCCTCACCCGCTACTTCGATCACCTGTCGGGAGAGACGCCCTTCTACGAGGCCGAGTACCGCACCCTGGCTCCCGATGGTCGGGTGACCTGGCTGTGGGACCGGGGGCGGGTGGTGGAGTGGGATGGGGACGGCAAGCCGCTGCGGATCCTCGGCTCTCATATCGATATCACCCATCGCAAGGAGAACGAGCAGCGTCTGGCTCGCCAGGCCCGTCGCGATGCCCTGACCGATCTGCTCAACCGCCAGGGGTTGGCTCATGCCTTCAGTGAGACGCCGTCGCTGGCGGCGCTGCTCTTTATCGACCTCGATGACTTCAAGCTGGTGAATGACAGTCTGGGGCATGCCTGTGGTGATCGGGTATTGCAACAGATAGCCGGCTGGCTGCGTGACATCATGCCCGAATCGGCCCCGTGCGGGCGTTACGGCGGGGATGAGTTTGTGGTCTGTCTGCCGGAGGGGGTGTCGCCGGGTCCGCTGGCCGAGCGATTACTGGCACAGGTGAGCGACTATCTGCCCGATCCGGGCAGTCGCCTGACGCTGGGGATGAGTATCGGCATCGCCCGTTGGGAGGCGGAGCGCCCCCCTTTTAGGCTGGCGCTGGAGGCGGCGGACCGGGCCATGTACCTGGCCAAGGAGAGGGGCAAGCAGCGTTGGCATCAACTCTACCTGTGACGGCCTGCCCCGGGAATTACTCCCCCTTCTGGCCCAGCTGCTGCTCGAGCTGTTCCAGCTTGGCTTCCAGCGTGGCCAACTTCTCGCGAGTGCGCAGCAACACCTTGGTTTGCACGTCAAACTCTTCGCGGCTCACCAGGTCGAGCTTGCCGAGCTGAGCCTGCAGAACCTGACGAATCTTCTTCTCTACCTCTTCCCCAACGCTCTTCATGCCAGGGGGCATGGCGTTATGGATCTGCTTGGCGATCTCTTCCAATTTTTTCGGGTCAATCATGGCTGTCTCCTTGTTGCTGGTCAGCATTCTACCGCTAATGGCCCCAGCTGCCGAGCCTGTTTGATGGGCCTGGTCGGAGCGGGAGCCAATGCGGGGTGTGCTAGTCTGCGCCTCCTCCCGATGAGGGGTGCGTCGCATTTTTAAGCAAGAGTTGAGATCCGATGACGGACCAGTAGCTTCTGAGCTGTTGCTTTTATGTTAATGTGCCTGGGTGCGGGTTGGAGCCGTACCCGCCTCGTCAGGACACATTCACAATAATGAGACATGGATATGAAGAAGAAGCTGATCTTTGTTGCGGTGGCCACTGCGCTGCTGACCGCCTGTGGCGGTGGTGACGACAACAAGGGGGATACCTCCTCCTCTCTCGATTATCTGCTGACCGGCTCCACGGGTCTGCGTGCCAGTGTGCTGGCTCCCCGCGACGGTGACGGGACCCTCAAGTTCTCTACCGAAACGACGGATCTCTCCAACCCGGTATCCGCTCTCTCCACTCTGGATGGATGGTCCACCACCCAGCCGGTGACCCTGGTCCCCATCGGGGTCGAAGGGGTGGGTGTGCCGGCTCCTTCCGGCGCCGATTTTGCCGCTGCGGTGGCCCCCCTCTATCTGTTCGAGCTGGATTTTGACAGCAGCACCATGGCGCCCAAGGGGATCAAGAAGCAACTCGTCTATGGCTCCGACTTCGTCGTGGCCGAGAGTGGCGGCAAGCTGGCCCTGGTACCGCTCAAGCCCTTCAATCCCTCCTCTTACTACATGACGGTGGCCACCAGCACCCTCAAGGACAGCCGTGGCAGTGCCCTGCGCGCCGGCGATGACTACGCCAACCTGAGAGCCAATGCGGGCAGCAGCGCCACCGAGCAGAAGCTGCACAACCTGATCGCCCTGCAGGAGGGGCTGTTCCTGCAGAAGACCGGCATTACCTCAGACAAGGTGATCTTCTCCGACTGGTTTGCCACCCAATCCGGCGCCGATGTGCTGACCGCCGTCAAGGGTGCGGCAGCCAGCATCCTGGCAAATTCCGCCACCCTGGACGCCGCCGCTCTGTGGAAGCAGGATGCCAGCGGCAATACCAGCCTGCCGGGGACCTACACCATCAACCAGATCGATGGCGGTACGGCGTTTCTGACCAAGCTGGCCGGTGAAACCTTCCTGCCCCAGGCCTCGCGTGATCAGTTGGCCCAGGTGATTGGTGCCGACCCGACTCTCTCCGGTTTGGCGGCAGCGACCAAGGTCTATAGCGGCACCGTCAGACTCCCCTATTTCCTCTCCACCCCGGCCCTGGCGGGCTCCTGGGACAAGGCCAAGGGACAATCCTGGCACGGGGCTGTCGACAGCCTCTACGCCATCGCCAACGCCCTCAAGGCGGGCGACAAGGAGGTGATTGACGGTCTGGTGGGCGCAGGTGTCAACCCCGCCGAGCTGGCCGAGTTGCTGGCCGATCCCGGCCGCTCGGCCGAACTGCTGGCCGAGGCGAGCAAGTTGATCGGGGTGACCCTCACCTCGGGTGGCAAGCCCATCGATACCCAGCACAACATAGGTCGCTTCAACCCGCTGCCGGCCCTGAGTGAGGTGCAGTCGGTGCCGATGCGCATCTTCGCCGCGGCGCCCCTGAGTGCCGTGACCGATGTGATCATCTACCAGCATGGCGTCACCTCGGTGAAGGAGAACGCCTACGCCCTGGCCCTGAGCCAGATCGGTACCGGCCTGCAGGCTCTGCCCAGTGCCAAGAATGTAGCCATCGTGGTGATCGACCACCCGCTGCACGGTGAGCGTGGTTACGCCCTGAGCGGCAGCATGGATACGGTCACCACCAGCAGCAACCCGACCCCCTACCTCAACCTCAGCTACCTGACCGTGGCCCGCGACAACCTCAAACAGAGCGTCGCCGACCTGCTCGGGCTGCGCCTGGCGGTGGGGCTGGCCAACAGCAAGGGAGTGATCGGTGGTGTCGGGCTCAAGGTGCACTTCCTGGGTCACTCCCTGGGGGCCATCACCGGCACCAATCTGCTGGCGGTGGCGAATGCGGAGCTTAACCCTCAAGTCGATCCTCTGTTCAAGTTCGACACCGGCGGCCTGGCCATGCCCGGTGGTGGCATAGCCCCCCTGCTGCTCAACTCACCGACCTTCGGGCCGACCATCCAGTACGGGATATTGACCAGCAGCTCTGCCGCACTCAAGAATGGCTTCGCTGCCTATGCCCCGAGCTGCCAGAAGGCACCGGATCCTGCCTGCTTCGTCAACGAGTTCCTGCCGAAACAGGATGCGGCGACCCGGGCTGCCGCCACCTCGACCCTGGCCAGTTACAGCTTCGCCGCCCAGTCGGTGCTCGACTCGGCCGATCCCATCAATCTGGGGGCGGGCATCAAGAGCGACCTCAAGCTGTTTGCCACCGAGATCGTGGGCGATGGTGCCCTCAAGCTGCCGGATCAGGTGATCCCCAACAGTATCGCGAGCGCTCCCCTGGGCGGCACCGAGCCTCTGCTCAAGGTGTTGGGGCTGCAGCCACTGACCGGCACCCAGGCCGGACCCATCCGCCATGTGGCACGCTTCGTCGACGGGGGCCACAGTTCGCTGCTGGCGCCGGACGGGGGTGATGACACCGGGGCTGTGACTGCCGAGATCCAGAAGGAGTTTGCCAGCTTCTTCGTGACCGCCGGCGGGGCTGTGCAGGTGAGTGATCCCAACCTGCTCAAGCAATAAACCAAGCAGCAATGAAAGAGGCCGCCCCACGTGGGGCGGCCTCTCTTTTTTCATGGTGAGGTGTTATTCAGACTTCATATGCACCACACGCTGGGGGAAGGGGATCTCGATACCCTCGGCGTCGAAGGCCATCTTCACCCTCTCGTGGAAGTCGAACCAGACCCCCCAGTAGTCGGCGGTCTTGACCCAGGGGCGCACCACGATATTGACCGAGGAGTCGGCCAGGGCGGCGACGGCGATGGTGACGGCCGGATCTTTCAGGATGCGCGGCTCTTCATGAACCAGGCGCTCGAGGATCTGCTTGGCCTTGCGCAGGTCGGAGCCATAGCCGATGCCGAAGGTCATGTCGACCCGGCGGGTCTCCATGCGCGAGTAGTTCACTATGGTGCCGTTGAGGATGGCGGAGTTGGGGACCACCACCATCTTGTTATCGGCGGAGTTAAGGGTGGTGGTGAAGAGTTGCACCGCCTGTACCACACCACTGGTGCCGGCGACCTCGATAAACTCCCCCGCCTTGATGGGACGGAAGATGATGAGCAGGAAACCGGCGGCAAAGTTGGAGAGCGACCCTTGCAGTGCCAGGCCGATGGCCAGACCGGCGGCACCTATGATGGCCACGAAGGAGGCGGTCTGCACTCCGACCCGGCCCAGCGCCGCGATCACCACGAATATCAGGATGGCGTATTTGAGGATGCTGCCAACGAATTCGGTAATGGTGATATCCAGCTGGCGGGCCTTCATCACCCGGGTCACGCCACCGCTGATGATGTTGGCCGCGAAGTAACCCAGCAGCAGGGTAAGCAGGGCGGCCGCGATATTGACGCCATATTCGATGATCAGGGTCTGATTGTTCTGCAACCAGGTCTGGGCCTCGTTGAGGATCTCGGGTTCCATAGGGTCTCCTGTCCGTGATGGTGATGGGCAAAGGGGTGGATTAGAGCACAAGGGTGCGACGACTACGGTCGCATATGAAACAGACAAAGAAAAGGGGGAGACCTCTGGTCTCCCCCTTGGCAATCAGCTCTGCAGCAGCTGGCTGCGAATGAAGTGCCACTGCTCCTCAAAGCCGGCGGTGGGCTTGAGCTTGAACTCGGAGCGAACAAACTGACTGATACGTCCCTCGGCGTAGGCGAGCAGCAGGTTGGCCAGCATGGTCTCGTCGAGCTGGAATCCCTGCCCCTCGCGCAGTCGCTTCTCGCGCAGCACCTGCTTGAGCTGGGTCTCCAGCTTGTCGAACAGCAGGCCGATGCGATCCCGCAGCCGGTCGTTTTCCCCCAGTAGAGCATCGCCGTTGAGGATACGGGTGATGCCCGGGTTGCGCTCGGCAAACACCAGCAGCAGTTGCAGTATGTGGCGGCAGCGCGCCATGGTGTCCTTCTCCTCGGTCAGGATCAGGTTCACCCGGGAGAGCAGGGAGTCCTCGATGAAGTCGATCAATCCCTCGAACATGCGCGCCTTGCTGGGGAAGTGCCGGTACAGGGCTGCCTCCGATACCCCGACCTCGGCGGCCAGGCGGGCCGTGGTGATGCGCTGCCCAGGACTGGTTTCCAGCATATGGGCGAGAGCCTGCAGGATCTGCTCCCGACGGCTCTGCTTGAGTTGACTGCTTGCCATAAAATCCCCTACAAAAACAATGCCTTGTCTTTATTATTTGGCGCTGCCCGGGTGTGTCTGCCGGCGGCGTTACTGGCGTCCGGAGGAGCCAAAGCCCCCCTCGCCGCGCTCGCTCTGATCAAACTCGTCGACCAGGGTAAAACTGGCCTGTACCACGGGCAGGATCACCAGCTGGGCGATGCGCTCGCCCGGTTGCATGGTGAAGCTCTCCTTGCCGCGATTCCAGACCGAGACCATCAGCTGGCCTTGATAGTCGGAATCGATGAGGCCCACCAGGTTGCCGAGCACGATGCCGTGCTTATGGCCGAGGCCGGAGCGGGGCAAGATGGTGGCGCACAGGCCCGGATCCTGGATATGGATGGCCAGGCCGGTGGGGACGAGCGTCGTCTCTCCGGGGGCCAGGGTGATGCTCTCGTCCAGCAGGGCGCGCAGGTCCATGCCGGCAGAACCCGGGGTCGCGTAGGCGGGCAGCGGAAATTCGCGGCCGATGCGGTCATCGAGGATTTTCAGTTCAATCTGTGTCGTCATGAGTGCTTGTTATCTTGGGCGCGGCGGCGCAGATAGTGTTCCGCCACCAGGGTGAGCAGGTGCCGGGCGATCGACAGCTTGTCGGCCAGTGGCAACTCGTGGCGTCCCCCCTGCCAAAACAGGGTAAGGGCGTTGTCATCGGCATTGAATCCTTGGCCGGCGCGGGACACGTCGTTGGCGGCGATCATGTCGAGCCGCTTCCGTTGCAGCTTGTCGAGGGCGTATTGTTCCACATCCACGGTTTCGGCGGCAAACCCAACGGTGAAGGGTTTATCCTCGAGGGCGCCAACCGAGGCGATGATGTCCGGGTTCTTCACCAGGGTCAGCACCATCTCCTCTTTATCGACCGTTTTCTTGATCTTCTGAGGGTGGATCTCGGCCGGCCGGTAGTCCGCCACGGCGGCGCAGCCGATAAAGATGTCGCTGCCGGCCACCCGGGCCATCACGGCCGCATGCATCTGCCCGGCGCTCTCCACGTCGATGCGGGTGACGCCTGCCGGGGTGGCCAGGGCCACAGGTCCACTCACCAGGGTCACCTCGGCCCCCAGCTCGACCGCCGCACGGGCCAGGGCGAATCCCATCTTGCCCGAGCTGTGGTTGCTGATGTAGCGCACCGGGTCGAGGGCTTCCCGGGTCGGGCCGGCGGTCAGCAGCAGACGACAACCGGCCAGGGGGCGTTCTCCCTGCAGCCGGGTCACGCAGCGCTCCACCAACTCGAGCGGGTCGAGCATGCGACCCGGTCCCACATCGCCGCATGCCTGGCTGCCCGAGTCGGGCCCCCACAACAGGATACCGCGGCTGGCCAGGGTCTTGAGGTTGGCCTGGGTGGCGGGGTTGAGATACATCTGCTGGTTCATGGCCGGGGCCAGGGCGACGGTGGCCGGGGTGGCCAGGCAGAGGGTGGTGAGCAGTTCGTCGGCCATGCCGGCGGCCATACGGGCCATCAGGTTGGCACTGGCCGGGGCGATCAGGACCAGATCGGCCCACTTGGCCAGCTCGATATGGCCCATGCCAGCCTCGGCGGCCGGGTCGAGCAAGCTGTCGGCCACCGGATGGCCCGATACCGCCTGCAGGGTCAGGGGGGTGATGAACTCCTTGGCGGAGCGGGTCATCACCACCCGCACCTCGGCCCCCTGATCTTTCAGGCGGCGCACCAGCTCGGCACTTTTGTAGGCGGCGATCCCCCCGCTGATGCCCAGCAGGATGCGTTTGTCGGCCAATCTCATGGATCTCGTTCCGGTCGTCTCAGTCACTGGTCGGCTAAGATATCACACCCCTCTGTTCGGGACAGGGGGCAAGGTCAAGTTCATGGGTGAGCAGGGAAGAGGGGGACGGGCTAAGGTTGTCTCATCCCACAGGGAGGGTGACAAATGGCTATCAAAGATTGGCCCCGGGACGAGCGCCCACGGGAGAAGCTGCTGGCCAGGGGGGCACAGGCGTTATCGGATGCCGAGCTGCTGGCGATTTTTCTGCGCACCGGAGTGAGCGGGACGGACGCGGTGACCCTGGCGCGCAACCTGTTGGGGGAGTTTGGCTCCCTGCGCGCCCTGATGGGGGCCGAGCGGCAGGCCTTTTGTCGTGGCCGTGGTCTCGGTGAGGCCAAGTTTGTCCAGTTGCAGGCGGTCCTCGAGATGGCCCGGCGCCATCTGGCCGAGCGGCTGGAGCGGGGGGAGGCCCTCACCAGCCCCCAGCTGACCCGCGACTATCTGCAGGCCAGGCTCAGGGATCGTGAGCGGGAGATCTTCGCGATCCTCCTGCTCGATAATCAGCACAGGGTGATCCATGACGAAGAGTTGTTTCAGGGAACCCTGGGCAGTGCCAGCGTCTGGCCGAGAGAAATTGTGCGGATCGCGATCAAACATAATGCAGCCGCCGTGATTCTGGCGCATAATCACCCGTCCGGCGTGGCCGAGCCCAGCCGGGCCGATCGCCAGTTGACGGAACGGATCCTGGCCGCACTGGCCCTGATCGATGTGCGAGTCCTGGATCATCTGGTGATCGGTGACGGCATCACGGTTTCCTTCGCCGAGCGCGGTTGGCTCTGACAACCATGGCGCTGGGCCCCGTTTTAGTTGATCTTTGATCACAGATGCTGTATAAAATGCCGCCTTCTGTTTGCCCCGCAATCGAAGGCCAGCGGGGCAAATATTTGCTCGAGCAAGAAGTAAGATTTGGAGAGACTGACATGTCTAGAGTATGCCAAGTAACCGGCAAGCGTCCGGCTGTTGGTAACAACCGTTCGCACGCTAACAACGCTACCAAGCGTCGTTTCCTGCCGAACCTGCACACTCACCGTTTTTGGGTTGAGAGTGAAAAGCGCTTCGTAAGCCTGCGTGTTTCCGCCAAGGGCATGCGTATCATCGACAAGCGTGGCGTAGAAGTCGTTCTGGCTGAACTGCGCGCCCGCGGTGAGAAGGTATAAGGACTAAATCATGGCTAAAGGTATTCGCGAGAAGATTCGCCTGAACTCCAGCGCCGGTACTGGTCACTTCTATACCACTACCAAGAACAAGCGCACCATGCCCGAAAAGATGGAGATCAAGAAATTTGATCCGGTCGTTCGCCAGCATGTGATCTACAAGGAAGGCAAAATCAAGTAATTACTTGATCTTGCTCTCCCAAAAACCCGGCTTAGGCCGGGTTTTTTTATGGCCGCGATCCACAGTACACTGTCCTCCCTTTTCAGGAGGAAAGCATGTTCAGACTCTCCCGTCGGGGCTGGAACAACGTCATCATTGTCGGGGTCCTGGCCGCCATCACCCTGTTGCATCGCATGGAGCAGATGCAGGAGATCAACAGCCAGAATCGTCAGCGTACCCTGCTGCCGGCCGATGCCGTGGTGCTCACCTGGCAGGGGCCCACCTGGCAGATCGAGCGGATTGGCCAGGGGTGGCGCAGCCAGCCCGACCTTGGTCTCGACAGTGCGGCGCTGGGAGGGCTGGTGAGCCAGTGGAGCCAGTGGCTGCTTCCTCCCACCGAGCCACTGCGTGGTGCGCCGACCCTGATCCGGGTCTGGCTGGCGGCCAGCGACGATCCGGTCGAGGTTGGCCTCTACCAGGATAACGGTCGCTACGGGGCCCTGTTGCCGCCGGATCGCTGGCTTGCCCTCACGGCCGAGCAGTATCAGGCCCTGCTCTCTCCCACCCCTGCCAAGTAAGGGAACACATGCCAGAACTGCCCGAAGTCGAGGTGAGTCGGCAGGGGATTGCCCCCTGGCTCACCGGTATCGCAGTGACCCGCATCGTGGTGCGCGACGGCCGCCTGCGCTGGCCGGTGCCCGGGGAGATCCAGGAGCTGGCCGGGCTCACCCTTCGCCGGGTCGCCCGGCGTGCCAAGTACCTGTTGCTGGAGACCGATTTTGGCACCGCCATCCTGCATCTGGGGATGTCGGGCAGCCTGCGGGTGCTGCCCATAGGCACCCCGGCCGGGAAGCACGATCACGTGGACATAGAGTTTGCCAACGGCAAGCTGCTACGCCTCAACGATCCCCGTCGCTTCGGCGCCCTGCTGTGGACCCGGGACCCCGCCGAGGCACATGCCCTGCTCGCCAGGCTGGGCCCGGAGCCGCTGACCGACGCCTTCAGCGCCGATTATCTGGCCCAGCGTGCCAAGGGGCGCAGCACCGCCATCAAGCAGTTTTTGATGGACAATCAGGTGGTGGTCGGGGTCGGCAACATCTACGCCAACGAGGCCCTGTTTGCCGCCGGTATTCATCCCAAGCGGGCGGCCGGCAACATCAGCCGGGAGCGGCTGGGGCGACTGGTTGAGGAGATCAAACGGGTGCTGACCGAGGCCATCGCCCAGGGGGGGACCACCCTCAAGGACTTCACCAGTGCCGATGGCAAGCCGGGCTACTTCGTGCAGCGGCTGCAGGTTTACGGGCGTGCCGGGGAGCCCTGCCACACCTGTGGCAGCGAGATCCATTCCCTGCGCCTGGGGCAGCGCAACACCTTCTTCTGCCCCCACTGCCAGCATTGAGATCCCTTCTCATCTTGTAAGAGAGTGTTGCAGGGGCTTGTCCTGGTGGTCGCTCCTTCCTTAGTATCTCGTCCGTTCAGGCTGTACACGAGATAAACAACAATGACAACTTCACACGCATGTTGGGCCGACCTGGCCCGGCAGGAGCGCTATCGCGCCTCTGCCATGGCTCGCTACCTCTATCCCGAGGGGAGTGCCCGCTGTACCTTCAACCGCACCAAGTTTGTGTTGCGTAGTCTGCTCTACCGCAAGCCGCTCAGCCGGGTCTATCGCCTCTTCTGCGAGGCGCCCCTGTGCGAGCTGCCGACCCGTTATCCCGAGCTGCTCGACAAGCCGATGCGCCCCTATCGTTTCGCCAGCTCCAGTGCTCACCAGCGCGCCGCCATGGTGGAGGAGCACTATCGACTGATGCTGGAGCGCTTCCCGTCACTCATCGTTCCCCTCTATCTGGAGCAAGGGGTCGAGGTGGGGCGGATCCCTGACTCCGAAGTGCGCCTGGTGCTGCGTCACGACGGCACCTTCCGCCGTGAGGCCGAGCTCTCCCTCTCCCTGCTGGATGGAGAGGGCAAACGTCTCTACAGCTGTGCCTTCTCTCTGGAGCGTTGTGGTGGCTCGCTGGGGCTGGTGATCGGTTCGGTACAGGGGCCTGAGCCCTCGGTCGAGGCTCCCCAGGAGCGGGTCCGGTTACTGACCAAGCAGTGCCATGGCCTGCGTCCCAAGTCGTTGGTGGTGATGCTGGTGCTGATGCTGGCAGAGAGTGTGGGGGCCAGCCGGGTGAGTGCTATCCGCAAGTGTGCCCACATCTTCCAGGCCAAGCGCTACAGCAAGAAGAAGAAGGAGTGCCTGCAGGCGGACTATGACGAGCTGTGGGGGGAGTTTGGCGCCCGGGTGCTGGACGCCAACTTCGTGACCCTGGCCCCCCTGGAGCGTAAACCCCTCGAGGAGATAGCGTCCAAGAAGCGGGCCATGTATCGCCGTCGTTACGACTGGCTGGACGAGTTGGCCCGCCGGCTGGATCAGGTGTTCGGCTGACGCTGGGCCAGCTTGGCGGCGATCGCCTTGCCGACTCTGGGGTCGACAAACTGACCGATGTCGCCCCCGTGCAGGGCCACCTCCTTGACCAGGGTGGAGGAGATAAAGGAGTTCTCCTCCGCCGGGGTGAGGAAGACGCTCTCGAGCTCCGGCATCAGGCGGCGATTCATGTTGGCCAGCTGA
Organism: Aeromonas schubertii; assembly: GCF_000820105.1. GTDB lineage: Bacteria > Pseudomonadota > Gammaproteobacteria > Enterobacterales > Aeromonadaceae > Aeromonas > Aeromonas schubertii. The sequence goes on from NZ_CDDB01000021.1 coordinate 61,843, forward strand.
AACTCATACTCGAAGTCGGAGACGGCACGCAGGCCACGGATCAACACATTGGCCTGGTGAGCCTTGGCAAAGTCCACCAGCAGGCCACAGAAACCCACCACGGTGACGTTGGGCAGGTGTGAGGTGACCTCGCGGGCCAGCTCGACCCGTTCGTCCAGCTCGAACAGGGGGCGTTTGCTCGGGCTGGCGGCGACACCGACGATCACCTCGTCGAAGAGGCTGGCGGCCCGGCCGATGAGATCCGTATGGCCATTGGTGATGGGATCGAAGGTGCCCGGATAGATGACCCGATGGCTCATGATGTTCTCTCCTGGGATCGAAATAGGGCGCATTATACGACCACACCTTGAGAAGTGCAGTCGGTCGGGCAAGAATAGCGCACCACAGGTAACGATCGTCCCCACCATAGTGGTCGGGGCACAGGATGAGGTTGTGATGAAACGTATTCTGGTGGTGCGCAACGACAAGATCGGTGACTTCATGTTGGCATGGCCAAGCTTCGCCATGCTCAAGCAGTCACTGCCCTGTCATGTGACCGCCCTGGTGCCGTCCTATACGGCGCCGCTGGCCAGGCTCTGTCCCTGGATCGACGAGGTGTTGATCGATCCGGGCAAGGGGGCCGACAAGGAGAAACAGCAGGGGCTGCTCGGCGCCATCCGCGAGCAGGCTTTCGATGCGGCCATCTGCCTCTTCTCCAACTCCCGCAATGCCATGCTGGTGTGGAAGGCGGGCATTCCCTATCGGCTGGCACCGGCCACCAAGCTGGCCCAGGTGCTCTACAACCAGCGCCTGACCCAGCGTCGTTCCCGCTCCGAGAAGCCCGAGTACGAATACAACCTCGACCTGATACGTCGCTTCCTGGCGGATCAGGGGGTGACGCCGGTCGAGCCCGTGGCGCCTTTCCTGCGCTTCCCGGGCGAGGTGCTGGCACGGGTACGCGAGCAGGTGGCCGCCCGCTTGCGGGTCGATGCCAACCGCCCCTGGCTGCTGGTACATGCCGGCAGCGGTGGTTCGGCCAACAACCTCTCCATCGAGCAGTATGCCCGTATCATTATCAAGCTGAACCAGGCTCGTCCCGAGCTGCAATGCATCCTCACCGCCGGTCCCGGCGAGGAGAAGATGGCCGAGCAGCTGGCCGCCGAGCTGCTGGCCCACGGGGGGAATGGCTGGATCTACCGCTCCGAGGGGGGACTTCCCCTGTTCTGCCAGGTGATCGCCAACGCCGCCCTCTTCATGGCCGGCAGCACAGGGCCCCTGCATATCGCCGCCGCCCTGGACGTGCCCACGGTCGGCTTCTTCCCCATGCGTCGTTCGGCCACGCCCCTGCGCTGGCGTCCGCTCAACGGGGAGGGACGCCACCTGGCATTCAGCCCACCAGAAGATAGCGACCATCCCGAAGACATGAGCCAGATCGAGCCCAGGGTGGTGGCGGCCGCCATCGCCGAGTGGGCTCCGCCATTCTGGCAAGCCTCCTGAATGAACAAGGCCCCGTGAGGGGCCTTGTGGTTATTCGGGGCGTTGTGGCTGGTGGCGGATCCAGAGGTCGGCGTACTTGATGAAGGTCGAGTGAGCCGAGAGGATGGCCAGCAGCAGTCCCTGCCGTCCGTCGAGGAAACCCGCCTTGAGCAGGTACATCTTCATGAAGCAGCCGATCGCATGCAGCAGCCCCTGGCCGAGGGAGCTCTTCTTGCCGCGGGCCTGACGCTGGTCGGCCCAGGCGCGGCCATAGCCGGCCGATTTCACCAGATAGTGTTCGAGATCCCGATAGGTGTAGTGGAGCAGGTCGCCGCTGAGGTCCACCACCTTCATGTTGGCGCGCACTTCTACCTTTTCGTGGACCAGGGCGTCGTTGTAACCGGTCAGCGCCCTGGGGTAGAGACGCAGCACCCGATCCGGGTACCAGCCGCTGTGGCGGATGAAACGGCCAAACACCCAGGAGAGGCGCGGCAAGGTGTAGAGGGTATCGGCTGGCGGGTTCTCCAGCACGGTGCGGATGCTTTGAGCCAGCTCGGGGGTGAGGCGCTCGTCGGCGTCCAGCCACAGCACCCAGTCGGATTGTACGTGAGACTGGGCCAGCTGACGCTGGCGACCAAACCCGGGCCATTGGTTGTTAACGAAGAAGCGGGCGCCAAACTCGGCGGCGATGGCGGCGGTCTCATCCTGGCTGCCGGAGTCGAGGATGACAATCTCGTCGACCACTCCCTGCAGGGTGGCCAAGCAGGCTCTCAGGTTTTCGGCCTCGTTCTTGACGATGAGCACGGCGGCCAGGGTCGGTTTCATGGGTCTTTCCATCGGGGAGTGCAGGGGCTCCATTCTAGTGAGGTGAGAGGGCCGGCGCCAGCACCGGCCCGGCTCAGGTGGCGATAAGTACCCGGCTGCCGCCGGGGGGCAGGGTCAGTTGCAGTTCCCCTTGCACCAGCTCGAAACGCTCGCCGGTGAGGGCATCACAGAAGCGGCTGACCGGTGCGCCGGTCTGCCACAGGGGCAGGGTGAGGCTGCGCGGATTGTCCGGGTGGCGGTTACAGGCCACCACCACCTGATCCCGCTCCAGGGTGCGGGCATAGGCTAGCGTGTGCTCCCCGGCATAGAGGGTCTGCAGATCGCCCCGACGCAGGGCCGGTCGCTGGCGGCGCAGCCGGATCAGGCGGCGGTAGAGATCGTGCAGGGCGTGATCCCAGCGGGTGCTCTCCCAGGGGAAGCAGCGGCGACAATCCGGATCATTGCCCCCCCGCATCCCCACCTCGTCACCGTAATAGACGCAAGGGGCACCGATATAGGTCATCAGCAGGGTGACGGCCAGGGCCATCCGTTCCCGGTCTCCCCCCAGCAGCTCGAGGAAGCGGGCGGTATCGTGGCTGTCGAGCAGGTTGAACTGGGCCAGCTGGTTGGCAAAGGGGATGTGGGCGCGGGCCAACCGCAGCCAACGATCCAGCTCGGCGGCGCTGATCCGGATCGGTTGATAGGCGATGTCCTTGCCGGCGAGGAAGGCGCGGATCGGGTGGGCGAAGCCGTAGTAGTTCATGGCGCCATCCTCCTGATCCCCCTGCAGCCACTGGCTGGCCTCGAAGAAGTGCTCGCCGAGCACGTAGGCGTCCGGGTTCTCCTGTTTGACTGCACCGCGCAGGGCCCGCACATGGTGGCGGTTACCGCTGGCCGAGCCCTGCTCTCCCAGCATGTGGATGACGTCGAAGCGCCAGCCGTCGATCTGGTAGGGGGGGCGCATCCAGTGGCGCACTATGGCGTCGTCGGCCCGGTAGATGACGTCCTGTACCCGCTCGCTGGCGAAGTCGAGCTTGGGCAGGCTGCGGATCCCCTTCCAGCTCACGTAGTCCCCGTCTTCAGCGAAGGTGTAGAAGCTGCGCCAGGGGGAGTCCGGGTTACCGTGTGCACCCTCGGGGGGAGCAAACCAGGGGTGCTCGGTAGAGGTGTGGTTGACCACCGCATCGAGCACGATGCGCATGCCGCGCTGACGCAGGTTGCGGGTCAGCTGGGCGAACTGCTCGTTGCTGCCGAAGTGGGGATCGATCCGGTAGTAGTCCTGGGTGTCGTACTTGTGGTTGCTCGGCGAGGCGAAGATGGGGTTGAGGTAGAGGGCCGTCACTCCCAGGGAGTGCAGGTAGTGGAGCTTCTGGTCGATGCCGGCCAGATCGCCGCCGTAGAACTCGCTCGCCTCGTCACCGCTGCCCGGCAGGCTGACCGGTTCACCCCAGGCCTTGCTCAGTACCGGACGACCGCGGTAGTCGTACTCTCCCTCCTGTACGTTCAGGCTGGGATCTCCGTTGCAGAAGCGGTCCGGGAAGATCTGGTAGAAGACCTGATCCTGCACCCAGGCCGGTGGTTGGTGCCGGGCGTTGTAGCGAAAATGGGTGGCGCGTGGGGGCATGGCGGGATCGATGCCGCCTCCGTGCAACCACCATTGGCTTTCATCGGTCAACCCCTTGAAGCAGTAGAGGTGCTGATCCTGATGAGGGGACAAGGGCAGGGTGAGTTGCCAGATCTGCAGGCGATCGCGTACCTCGACCAGAGTCATGGGGTGCAGCTCTTCCTCGTTGTCGGGTTCGATGCGCAGCAGCACCTGATTCAGGTTGGCGGCGCGATCGACAAAGAGGGTGAGCAGTAATGTGTCGTTGGTCGCCCTGAACCAGGGCGACGCTTGGGGATGAAACAGAAAGGGGGTCATCTTTATCCGGTCAGGATCTCGGCCAGGGCGTTGCCCTGTTCGTGCAGGGATTCCAGTTGGTTGGCGAGTTTCTCCGGCTGCAGGCCGAGGTGGGTCGCCAGGGGTTTGGGGAAGCGGGCAATGATAGCCTGGGCCGGGACGCCGGCGTTCCAGGCAAACGAGACAAACATGGCGAGTCGGATCAGTACTGCCTCCTTGCTCACCGGTTCGTGTTCCAGCGGGTCGAGTTGCTGGGCAATGGCGGTGATGAAGGCATCGGCCAGGTTCCAGCGGCGAGCCAGCTCGGCGCCGAGCTGGGCGTAGTCGTAGCCCAGCATCTCCCGCTGGGCCTCGACCCGGCTTGCCCCCTTGGCCATGGCCAGGCTGATGAGCTCGGCCTCTTCCGGCAGTGTGCTCTGGATGAGCAGCTCACCGATGTTGTGGATCAGGGCGCAGGTGAAGGCGGTCTCCGGGTCGACCGTGCCGCACTGCTGGGCAAGGGTCTTGGCGATGGTCGCCACCTGAAAGGTTTCGGTCCAGAACTTGTTTTTGTCGAAGCTGGGGGGCGCCTTGAAGCTGCCAATGATGCCGGAGGCCACCACCACGGAGCGCAACCGGTTGAAGCCGAGCCGGATCACCGCCTGCTCGATGGAGGTAACATCCTGCCCCCGTCGGAAGGCCGCCGAGTTGGCCATGCGCAGCACCTTGACGCTGATCACCTGATCCATCGCGATCTTGCGGGCGATCTCGTCGATGCGGGCATTCTCGTCGTTGAAGCTCTCCATCAGCTCGTGCAATAGCTGGGGGATGGTGGGGAGCTGCTTAATCTTGTCAAACAGACGATCCATCGACATGGCAGTGGTGGCCTCCCTGGTCCTTACTCCTGTTTATTGTGCCACAGGGGCGGTGGGGATGCCTGCAAATATGCCCCTTGTGTTCATAAGGGGTTCAAGGTGGCGGTGCCATCCTGCTACCCAGTAGAGCTCACGCTCTCTCAGCACTGTGTGGAACACCTGTTGTTTCTTTTAACCGGCTCTCGTAGCCGGTTTTTTTATTTCCAGTCTTCCAGCCGGTAGTGCAGGGTGTGCCGCTTTCCCTTCAGGATCAACTGCTCGGGCTCGAGGGTCAGGCTGGCCCCCTCCTGCAGGGTGGTGAGTACCGCCTGCTCCACCGTATCGAGAGGGACGGTACAGGCCATCTCGGTGTTCCCCAGACTGGTGACCCAGAAACGTCCCCGATCCAGATTGCCCATGCCGAAGTAGCGGTTGCAGCCGGCGATGCCGTTGACCGTGAAATTCTCCCCAATCTCCAGATCCGGCTCCTGCCCGCGCTCGGCACGAACGGCTTGGCCATCCAGGCTCTCCAGCACCCAGTGGTGGTGCATCAGATCGGTCTGGGTAGGACAGGTGGTGCTGCAGGCGGTCAGCAGCAAGAGGCTGGCGAGGGTCATGGCAGGGCGGTTCATCACTGTGGCTCCTTGGTAGGGCTCAAGGATAGAGTGAGGCGAGACGGGGTGACAGGGGGCGGTGGCGGCCAACCGACCGCCCCTGTCGCTTCGCTCAGGCGAACAGACGCTCGGCGTAGCGAGCGAGTCCCGAGGCCACCGAGCCGAGGTCGTCGCCCCCCTCCAGCGGCACCCCGGGCAGGCGAGTGCGGATGAACTGGCCGATCAGGGGGGACTTGGCGCTACCCCCGGTGATGAAGATGCGATCGGGTTGGCAACCGGCCTGGGCGATGGCCTCGTCCATCAGCTCACCGATCTTCCCGAGCAGGGGAGCGGAAGAGTCGGCGAGCTGGGCGCGGGTCAGGGTCACGACCAGCTCCCGCTCCAGTTCGCCGAGGGGCTGGAGCGCGCTCTCCTGGCTGGAGAGGGCGATCTTGCCCTGCTCGGCACGCCACACCACCTGATGGCTCAGCTTGTGCTCGCGCAGGCGGATGAGTCGGGCGAGGTGGCTGCCGCTCGGGCAGTCGAGCAGCATGTCTTGCAGCTCGCGCCCCGTGGTCAGGCTGTAGAAGCGGCTCTGGGCGGCCACATCGTTGATGGCGGCGGCGTCCCAGAACAGGGGGTGGGGCAGGGGCTTGCCGCTCTTGAGTCGTTCATGCATGCCGAGCAGGGGCATGATGCCCTCCACCGTCAGGCGGATGTCGAAGTCGTTGCCGCCGATACGCTGGCCACTGTGCCCCAGCATCTGGGCGCTGCGATCGAGCCGGGCGCGGTAGCTCGGTCCCATGCGCAGCATGGAGCAGTCGGTCGTACCGCCGCCGATGTCCACCACCAGCACGGTGCAGTCCGCATCGAGGCGCGCCTCGAACTCGAAACCGGCGGCCACCGGCTCATAGAGGAACTCCACCCGCTCGAAGCCGGCCAGGCTGGCTGCCTCGGTCAGGATGGCGATCGCCTGGCGGTTGCTCTCTTCCCCGGCCAGCCCCTGGAAGTTGACCGGTCGGCCGATCACCGCCCGGTCGATGGGGACCCCGGTGAGCGCCTCGGCACGCCGCTTCACCAGCAGCATCATGGCGCAGACGATGTCTTCGAACAGGGCGATCTGGGGCGGCTTGAGCCCATAGGCACCGAGGAAGGACTTGGGGGACTTGATGTAGTACCCCTCTTCCGGCTCCTCCAGATAGGCGCTGAGGGCCGCCTCGCCGATGGCGAGGGCATCGTCGAGCCCCTCTTCGCGCAGCTCGCGGCGCAGGCTCTGGGCCCGTTGCACCTGGGGGCCGCGCAGGGTCAGATAGCGGGCCCGCCGGGTCTCGGGCAGCAGCTCGGCGAGCAGGCCCGGGATGGCATCACGATGGGGTGAGTGCAGGGTGGAGGGGAGATAGCTACCCTGGCCCAGGGGTAACAGGCGTGGCGCTCCCTGCTCCATCACGGCGATGGCGCAGTTGGAGGTGCCATAATCGAATCCGACAAACATGGGCAGGTTCTCCCGGCAAAAAGGGAGAGCCTACCCAAAGCGTCGGCCCGTCTCAAGGGGCTGCGTTATTCCACTTCGTTGCCGCTCACGCGTCCCTCGCGTACCGCCTTGACGTTGGCCAGGGTGGTATCGGCGATGGCGTGCAGGGCCTCGCGGGTCAGGAAGGCCTGGTGACCGGTAAAGAGCACGTTGTGGCAGGCTGACAGGCGGCGGAACACGTCGTCGGTGATCACCTCGTTGGACTTGTCCTCGAAGAAGAGCTCTTCTTCCTCCTCGTAGACGTCGAGGCCCAGGGCGCCGATGCGACCGCTCTTGAGTGCCTCGATGGCGGCGTTGGCGTCGAGCAGGCCGCCCCGGCTGGTGTTGATGATCATCACCCCGTTCTTCATCCTGGCGAAGGCTTCACCGTTGAGCAGGTGGTAGTTCTCCTGAAGCAGGGGGCAGTGCAGGGAGATGACATCGGACTCGCGATAGAGGGTGTCGAGGTCCACGTACTCGGCCCCGAGATCCAGGGCTGCCTGGTTCGGGTAAGGGTCGCTTACCAGCAGGCGCATGCCGAACCCCTTGAGGATGCGCAGGGTGGCGATACCTATCTTGCCGGTGCCGATAACGCCGGCGGTGCGACCGTACATGTTGAAGCCGACCAGACCCTCGAGGGAGAAGTTGGCGTCGCGGGTGCGCTGGTAGGCCTTATGGATGCGGCGGTTGAGGGTCATCATCAGCCCCACCGCGTGCTCGGCCACCGCCTCTGGCGAGTAGGCGGGTACCCGCACCACCTTGAGCCCCAGCTCCCTGGCGGCCACCAGATCCACGTTATTGTAACCGGCGCAGCGCAAGGCGATGACCCGGGTGCCATTCTCGGCCAGCTCGGTCAGTATGGTGCGGTCGGCCTCGTCGTTGACGAACAGGCAGACCACGGGGAAGCCGTGGGCCAGCCGCAGGGTCTTGGCCTCCAGCCGGACATCGAAGAACTCCAGCTCGAAGCCGTAGCCGGCGTTCGCCTGCTGAAAGTACTCCTTGTCGTAATTCTTGCTGCTGAAGAGGGCGATTTTCATGGTGTGGACTCCCGAGGATGCGTGGCCACACCTTACACCAAAGTGTGATCCCTATCACCCGTGCCGAGGCAGGGGTATTAGCCCCACGGCATGATGGGTACGGCGCTCACCGCACTCTTGTAGGATCCATCGACCAGCCGGGTGCTGTAGGTGAGGTAGACCAGGGCATTACGCTTCTGGTCGTAGAAGCGGACCACCTTCTGCTCTTTGAAGACCAGGGAGGTGCTGACGTCGAATACCTCCTCCCCCTCCTTGAGGGTGGCCGGCACCTGGATGGGGCCGACCTGATGGCAGGAGAGGGTGGCGTGAGAGGGGTCCTCGGCCAGCCCCAGACCGCCCTTGATGCCGCCGGTCTTGGGGCGTGCCAGATAGCAGGTGACCCCCTGGATTCGCGGGTCGTCGAACGCCTCGATCACTATCTTGTGGTTGGGGCCAAACAGCTTGAAGGCGGTGCTCACCTCGCCGACCCGATCGGCGTCGGCCCCCTGGGCGAAGGCCGTCAGCAGGGGTAGAGTGAACAGCAGCGGATATTTCATTAAAACCTCCTGTCAGTAGGGGATGTGCAGTCGGCGATAGAGGCCTGCCAGCACCCAGAGGGGGCCGATCAGCAGGAACTGCAGGTCGGTGAGAAAGGCCGGACGACGCCCCTCGTGCCGGTGCCCGATAAACTGGGCCACCCAGAAGAGGGCAAACAGCAGCAGCGCCAGGGGCCAGGCGTAGCCTCCTGCCCCCAGTTGCTGCCAGCTCCACAGGCCGGCCGCGGTCAGCAATCCCATGCCGAGAAAGAGGCGAAAGGAGAGGTACAGGTAGAAGAGCAGGACCGGGATGGCCATGAGCAGGGCCCAGTCCAGCCTGGCCGGCGCCCAGGGCAGCTCTCGCAGCAGGCCAATGGAACAGAGGTAGATGCCGGGCACCGCCACCCTGTGTATCGCCTGGTTGAGCGGGTGCCGGTGGCTCTCTCCATAGAGGGAAAACCAGGTGGTCAGGTCTTTCATCGGGCTCCTCCTTGAGCCGGTTGGTCAGGGCTGTGGCCACTCCCAATAGGCGGCAGGAACGGCCCTGAGAGTGGGGGTCATGTCCGGGTTGGCCAGATCGATGGTGACACGCTGGCCCAGATTGGCCCGGGCCAGTGCATCGCGCACCAGGGGATTACCCCGAAAGAAGCGCAGAAAACTACCATCGGCGTAGAGCCGCTCCAGACCCGTCTGCAGGGCCTTGGCCAATTCGGTCTCATCGTGGCCGACGAAGAAGAACTGGGCATAGGGATAACGCACTTGCAGGTGAGTGTCGATCATCAGATTGGGGTACTGCTCGGCCAGTTCACGACGCTCGGAATAGGCTTCGACCAGAGCCCTTGGAAAGAAGTCGACCTCCTGATGGTCATTGATGAGGTGGAACAGGGTGTGAAAGCGCCCCGCATAGGTGGGAATGCCGGCAGCCTCCAGAATCCGGTTGTCGCCCCAGCCCACCCCCTGGACCGCCTTGTGCTGCCTTAGCTCATCGAGATTGTTGATGCGGGCGAAGGTCTCCTGGGCGTCGCGGTGGATGATGGCGACCCGCACCCCTTCCAGCCCTCGAAACAGGGGAACCGGTATGGGGGTGAGGCGCTGCTCCAGATCGCTTGAGGTTCCCATCCAGAAGAGGTTGAACTGCTTGCCCTTCTCGAGCTCGCGGCTGATGGAATCCTGGGTGAGTGTGGTGGGAACTTCGGTGATCTCGAAGGGAATGCCCGACTTCTCCAGGGCCAGCCTGAGCAGGGGCAACTGGTACTGTTCGGCCATCTGGTTGACCGGCAGGCGGGGGACTCGGACCGTGAGGGTCTGTGCCTGTACCAGCAGAGGAAGGTACAGGCACAACCAACCAAACCATTTCATCGAATCGGACTCCGTATGGAAACTGGCCCGATTCTAACAGAAATGTCAGGCGACGCGGCGATAGACGTGGGTGTCGTTGAACTCCTTGGTGCTCTGACACTCGACGCAGAAGCGCGACTCGGGGCGTGCTTGCAGACGCTTGATGGCGATCTCGTCGCCACAGGACTCACAGTAACCGAAATCCCCTTCGGAGATGCGCTTGAGGGCAGCCTTGAGCTTGCGCAGATGGAGTTTGTCGTGCTCGATGCGGTTGAGCTCGAGGCGGCGTGCCTCTTCGACGCTGGCGCGATCGATCTCGTCAGCCATCTCGTTGGTGTCGGTGGCAATCGCCTGACTGGCCTGGGAGTTGAGACGCTCCTCGATCTCGACGATCTGGGCCTCGATTTGGCCCTTGTAGAAGCTCAGTTGGTCTTCAGTCATAAAGTCACACATGTGTTACTACCCGTGTATTCAAACCCGAATTATCAGTATGGATAGGGGCGGTCTGTGACCAGACCAATTCCCGGTGCTCTGAACTCGTGCGTGAGCACGAAATCAGGGCGGGCCTTTTATCAGATCTTTTCCGGCTAGCAAAGGGGGGCGTCGCTATTTTGTGCACTTCTTCGGGAAAAGATGGGTTCCGAGTGAGTTTTTGCGTCGATTTCGGCCTCATGGCACCTGGATCCGGCCTTGGGTCAAGGTGTTTAATATTTGCGTCCGTAAAGCTGTTTTTGGGGTGAATCTTTTTATTTTTTTAAACACCCTCCCTTGACAGTGGATCCTATAACCGGCTTAGATGGTGACAAGTTACATTTCGGTAACATCGCTCCAGACGGGGCAGATTCACAGTCGGGGTTAACATGGATCGCATCAAGGGTTGGATGGACGCCAACCGCATCACAGAGGTGGAGTGCCTGATTCCGGACTTCACCGGTAACGCCAGGGGCAAGATTCTTCCCGCCAGCAAGTTTCTGCGCGAGGGGGGAATGCGACTGCCCGAGGTCATCTTCATCCAGACCGTCACCGGGGACTACCCGGAGGACGAGAGCATGGTCGATCCCCTGGAGCGGGACATGCTGCTCTACCCCGACCCCAACACCATTCGCTTCGTGCCCTGGGCTCTGGAGCCCACTGCCCAGGTGATCCACGACTGCTTCGACTCTCACGGTCAGCTGGTGGATATCGCCCCCCGCTCCGTGCTGCGTAGGGTCCTCTCCTTCTATGAGAAGCAGGGGTGGAAACCGGTGGTGGCCCCCGAGCTGGAGTTCTATCTGGTCAAGCGCAACGAGGATGCCGACTACCCGCTGGAGCCGCCCATCGGGCGCAACGGGCGTCCCGAGACCGCCCGCCAGTCGTTCAGTATCGATGCGGTCAACGAGTTCGACCCCATCTTCGAGGACATGTACGACTACTGCGAGGCCCAGGAGCTGGAGGTGGATACCCTGATCCATGAGTCCGGTGCCGCCCAGATGGAGATCAACTTCCTGCACGGGGATGCCATCGACCTGGCCGATCAGGTGTTTCTGTTCAAGCGCACCATGCGTGAGGCCGCCCACCGTCACGGCATCTACGCCACCTTTATGGCCAAACCCATGAGCAACGAACCCGGTTCGGCCATGCATATCCACCAGAGTCTGGAGGATAGCGAGGGGCGCAACCTGTTTGGCACCGAGGATGGGGGGCATACCCAGCTCTTCATGCACTTCATCGCCGGACTGCAGAAGTACACCCCGGCGGTGACCGCCCTGCTGGCCCCCAACGTCAACTCCTATCGTCGCCTCACCTTCGGCGAGAGCGCGCCGCGTAACGTGCAGTGGGGGGTGGAGAACCGCACCTGTGGTCTGCGGGTGCCCCACTCCGATGCCTCTGCCCGCCGCGTCGAGAACCGCTTCGCCGGGGCCGATGCCAACCCCTATCTGGCCCTGGCCGCCACCCTGGCGTGCGGCTTCCTCGGCATCCAGGAGAAGCTGGAGCCGCTGCCCGAGATGAAACACAGCGCCTACGACCTGCCCTACAGCCTGCCGCGCACCCTGGAAGAGGCCCTGAGCCACCTCGAGCAGTGCGAGCCCATCAAGGAGCTGTTGGGAGAGCGCTTCGTGCGGGCCTTCGTGGCGGTCAAGCGCAAGGAGTACGAGACCTATTTCGGTGTCATCAGTTCCTGGGAGCGGGAGTTCCTGCTGCTCAACGTCTGATCCCGGCGGGCCGCCCGGCGGCCCGCTTCAACTGGAGGGCGGCCAGTCCGTCCGCGCAAGGAGCGAAAGATGCAATTCGATACCCGTGAGTGGCAGCGTCTGGATGCGAGCCACCACCTGCACCCCTTTACCGATCACCAGCCGCTGCGCCAGAAGGGATCCCGTATCATCACCCGGGGTGAGGGGGTCTACCTGATCGATTCCGAGGGGAAGCGCATCCTCGACGGCATGGCCGGTCTGTGGTGCGTCAACATGGGTTATGGTCGTGAGGAGCTGATCGACGCGGCCGAGCGCCAGATGCGCGAGCTTCCCTACTACAACCTCTTCTTCCAGACCGCCCATCCACCCGCCATCGAGCTGGCCAGCTTGCTGGCCGAGGTGACCCCGGCCGGCCTGAACCAGGTCTTCTTCACCGGTTCGGGCTCCGAGTGCAACGACACTGTGCTGCGCATGGTGCGCCACTACTGGGCCAGTCAGGGCAAGCCGGAGCGCCAGGTGATCATCAGCCGCCACAACGCCTATCACGGTTCCACCGTGGCTGGTGCCAGCCTGGGTGGTATGAGCGGGATGCACGAACAGGGCTCCTTGCCGATCCCGGGTATCGTCCACATCGATCAGCCCTATCACTTCGGTGAAGGGAGTGGCATGACTCCTCACGAGTTCGGTCTGGAGCGGGCCCGACAGCTCGAGAAGAAGATCCTCGAGGTGGGGCCGGAGAAGGTCGCCGCCTTCATCGGCGAGCCGATCCAGGGGGCCGGTGGCGTCATCATCCCTCCCGAGAGCTACTGGCCAGAGATCCAGCGCATCTGCGATGACTACGGCATTCTGCTCATCGCCGACGAGGTGATCTGTGGTTTCGGCCGTACCGGCGCCTGGTTTGGCAGCGACACCTTCGGCATCCGTCCCGACTTCATGTGCCTGGCCAAGGGGATCACCTCGGGTTATGTGCCGCTCGGTGCCGTGATGGTAAGCGATCGGGTCGCACGTGTGGTGGAGAAGGGGGGAGAGTTCGCTCATGGATTCACCTATTCAGGCCATCCGGTGGCTTGCGCCGTAGCGATCGCTAACATTAAGCTTATGCAAAAAGAGAGCATAGTTAGTCGCGTGCATGATAGAATCGCCCCCTATCTTCAGCAGCGCTGGTCGGAGCTCTCTGACCTGCCCATCGTCGGGGAGACCCGGGGCAAGGGGATGGTGGCGGCGCTCGAGATAGTGCAAAACAAGCAGGACAAACGTCGCTTCCCGGCCTCGTCAAAAGCGGGTCTGACGTGCCGTGAGTTCTGCTTTAACAATGGCTTGGTGATGCGGGCGGTAGGGGATACGATGATCATATCCCCCCCCTTGGTCATCACCGAGACGGAGGTGGATAACTTGGTCAACCTGGCCAGACGGAGTCTGGAGCTGACCGCCGATAGCCTGCTCGGCTGAGTCTGAGGCCCGGTTGCCGTATGCAAACTTGAAGGAGACAAGGATGATGTCTTTTAAGAAGGGTGTGCTCGCTGCCTGCGTGGTTTCTGCCATGCTGGCCACGAATGCGGTAGCCGCAGACAAGAAGCTGCATGTTTACAACTGGTCCGACTATATCGCCCCGGACACCATCGCCAAGTTCGAGAAAGAGACGGGCATCAAGGTGGTGTACGACGTGTTCGACAGTAACGAGGTGCTGGAAGCCAAGTTGTTGGCGGGCAAGTCGGGCTATGACGTGGTGGTGCCTTCCAACCCCTTCCTGGCCAAGCAGATCAAGGCCGGTGTCTTCCAGAAGCTGGACAAGTCCAAGCTGCCCAACTGGAAGAATCTGGACACCGATCTGCTCAAGGCGCTGGAGCCGAGCGATCCGGGTAACCAGTACTCCCTGCCCTACATGTGGGGCACTATCGGTTACGCCTACAACGTGGACAAGGTCAAGGCCGTGCTGGGGGACAAGGCCCCGGTCGATTCCTGGGATCTGGTCTTCAAGCCGGAGAACATGGCCAAGCTCAAGGAGTGCGGCGTCTCCTTCCTGGACTCTCCGACCGAGATGCTGCCGGCTGCCATGCACTATCAGGGGCTGCCCAGCAACTCGGAGAAGCCGGCGGATCTGAAGAAGGCCGAGGAGCTGTTCCTCTCCATCCGTCCCTATACCGCCTATTTCCACTCTTCCAAGTACATCGGTGATCTGGCCAACGGCAACCTCTGTGTCGCCGTGGGTTACTCCGGTGATCTGCAGCAGTCCAAGTCCCGTGCCGTCGAGGCGAACAATGGGGTGAACATCGTTTACACCATTCCCAAGGAGGGGGCGGGCAGCTTCTTTGACATGCTGGCCGTGCCGGCCGACGCCAAGAATGTGGAGGAGGCCCACGCCTTCCTCAACTTCCTGATGAAGCCGGAGATCATTGCCGAGATCACCAATGCCGTTCAGTTCCCGAACGGTAACAAGGCGGCCACGCCGCTGGTGGATGAGGCGATCCGCACCGACCCGGGTATCTACCCGACGGCGGAGACCCTCAAGAAGATCTACACCTTCCCGGATCTTCCGGCCAAGGTGCAGCGGGCCATGACCCGTAGCTGGACCAAGATCAAGTCCGGTAAGTAATGCCGTATCGCCCCTCCGGTTCGCCGGAGGGGAATTCGCCGGAGTGTGAGGGGTTCAGGTTCTCTAACCCAAGATACGAGGATGGATTCTGTGCATAGCAAACTGTTGACCGCGACCCTGTTGTTGGGAGCCTCTTCCCTGCTCCAGGCTGCTCCGACCGTACACATCTATAACTGGTCCGATTATATCGGCGAAGAGACGCTGCCCTCTTTCCAGAAGGTCACCGGCATTCGGCCCGTCTATGACGTGTTCGATTCCAACGAGACCCTGGAAGGGAAGCTGCTCACCGGTAATACCGGTTATGACGTTGTGGTGCCTTCCAACAACTTCCTCGGCAAGCAGATCAAGGCGGGCGCCTTCCAGAAGCTCGACCGCAGCCTGCTGCCCAACTGGAACAATCTGGACCCCATGCTGCTCAAACAGCTGGAGGTCAACGATCCCGGCAACCAGTACGCGGTGCCCTACCTGTGGGGGACCAACGGCATCGGCTACAACGTCGAGAAGGTGAAGGCAGTGCTGGGGGTGGATCACATCGACTCCTGGGCCGTCATCTTCGAGCCGCAGAATATCCAGAAGCTCGCCAAATGCGGCGTCGCCCTGCTCGATTCAGGGGATGAGATGCTGCCTCTGGCGGCCCTCTACCTTGGGCTCGATCCCAACAGCAAGGACCCGGAGACCTTCAAGAAGGCCGAGGCCCGCCTGATGGAGATCCGCCCCTATGTCACCTATTTCCACTCCTCCAAGTACATCGGCGATCTGGCCAACGGCGACATCTGCGTGGCGGTCGGTTATTCGGGCGATGTGATGCAGGCCGCCGCCCGTGCCGAAGAGGCGGGCAAGGGGATCGAGATCGCCTATTCCATCCCCAAGGAGGGGAGCAACCTCTGGTTTGACATGATGGCGATTCCGGTGGACTCCAGGCATGTCAAAGAGGCCCACGCCTATATCAATTATCTGCTCGATCCCCAGGTGATCGCCGGGGTCAGCAAGTACGTGGGGTACGCCAATCCCAATACCAAGGCGGTGCCCTACATGGATGAGGGGATGCTCACCGATCAGGGCATCTACCCCAGTAAAGACGTGCTCGGCCGGCTCTACATCGCCGCCGAGCGTACCCCCAAGATCCAGCGACAGTTCACGCGCAGCTGGAGCCGGGTCAAGACCGGAAAATAACAAAAAGCGGGGTCGGGCCGGCAGGCCCGCCCCTTCGTCTCAGTAGCCAGGACACGGCCGTGAGGGGCAGTGTGCATTGTTTGGGAGTTTGGTGATGGCAATAGCCTCCAGTGCCTACAAGAAAGCCCTAGAAGGGAGCCAGCAGCCGAAAGAGGTGCTGGTGAAGATCGACAGGGTGAGCAAGCAGTTTGACGAGACCCTGGCGGTCGATAACGTCTCCCTCAACATCAACAAGGGGGAGATCTTCGCCCTGCTGGGGGGCTCGGGCTCCGGTAAATCGACCCTGCTGCGGATGCTGGCGGGGTTCGAGCGTCCGACCGAGGGTCGCATCTTCCTCGACGGGGTGGACATCACCGACATGCCCCCCTACGAGCGCCCCATCAACATGATGTTCCAGTCTTACGCCCTCTTCCCGCACATGACAGTGGCGCAGAATATCGCCTTCGGTCTGAAGCAGGATGGTCTGCCCAGGGCTGAGGTCGATGCCAGGGTCGAGGAGATGCTCAAGCTGGTGCAGATGACCCAATATGCCAAGCGCAAGCCGCACCAGCTCTCCGGTGGTCAGCGGCAGCGGGTGGCCTTGGCCCGATCTCTGGCCAAGCGCCCCAAGCTGCTGCTGCTCGACGAGCCCATGGGGGCGCTCGACAAGAAGCTGCGCTCCCAGATGCAGCTTGAGCTGGTGGAGATCATCGAGCGGGTCGGGGTGACCTGCGTCATGGTGACCCACGATCAGGAAGAGGCCATGACCATGGCCGAGCGTATCGCCATCATGCACCTGGGGTGCATCGAGCAGATCGGCAGCCCGATGGACATCTACGAGACCCCGGCCAGCCGCCTGGTGTGCGAGTTTATCGGCAACGTCAACCTGTTTGACGGCGTGCTGGTGGAAGATGAGCTGGACCACGCGGTGATCGCCTGTCCCCATCTGGATCAGCCCATCATGGTGGGCCACGGCATCAGTACCCGGGCCGAGGACAAGAAGGTCACCTATGCCCTGCGTCCCGAGAAGCTGCTGATGAGCACCCAGAAGCCGGAGGACCTGGAGCATCCCAACCATAACGGCACCTGGGGCAAGGTGTACGACATCGCCTACCTGGGGGGCCACTCCGTCTACTTCATCGAGCTGCCGTCGGGCATGGTGGTTCAGGCCTTCATCGCCAATGCCGAACGCCACGGCAAGCGGCCCACCTGGAACGACCAGGTGTTCCTCTACTGGGAAGATGACAGCGGCGTGGTGCTGCAATCATGAAGACGATGAATCTTGCCATCGGCCGCCGGTTGGTCATCGGTGTGCCCTTCTTCTGGCTGTTCCTGTTCTTCCTGCTCCCCTTCATCATGGTGCTGAAGATCAGTTTCGCCGAGGCGGATGTGGCCATTCCGCCCTACACGGATGTGATGACCTGGGCCGATAACCAGCTCACCATACTGCTTAACCTCGGCAACTACCTGCTGCTCGACGAGGATGAACTCTATCTGGCCGCCTATCTCGGTTCGCTCAAGATGGCGTTCATCAGCACCCTGCTCTGTCTGCTGATCGGCTACCCCATGGCCTACGCCATCTCACGGGCCGAGAAGCATATGCAGACCGTCTACCTGCTGCTCATCATGATGCCCACCTGGACCGCCATCCTGATCCGGGTTTACGCCTGGATGGGCATCCTCAGCAACAATGGGCTGCTCAACAGCGTCTTGATGGGGATCGGCCTCATCGATCAGCCGCTGCAGATCCTCAACACCAACGTGGCCGTCTACATCGGCATCGTTTACTCCTATCTGCCCTTTATGGTGCTGCCCCTCTACGCCAACCTGGCCAAGCACGATCACAGCCTGCTCGAGGCGGCCTCGGATCTGGGGGCGCGCAACCTGACCCGTTTCTGGCAGATCACCGTGCCTCTCTCCAAGAACGGCATCATCGCCGGCTGCATGCTGGTGTTCATCCCTGTGGTGGGGGAGTTCGTCATTCCCGAGCTGCTCGGTGGTCCAGAGACCCTGATGATCGGCAAGGTGCTGTGGCAAGAGTTCTTCAACAACCGCGACTGGCCGGTGGCCTCGGCCCTGGCGGTGGTGATGCTGGCGATCCTCATCATCCCCATCATCCTGTTCAACCGTAACCAGGCCAAGGAGCTGGAGGGCAAGGTATGAAACAGCACAACTTCTCCCGCTTCATGCTCTGGGCCGGTCTGACCTTCATCTACCTGCCCATGGTCATCATGGTTATTTACTCCTTCAACGCCTCCAAGCTGGTGACCGTGTGGGGGGGCTGGTCCCTCAAGTGGTATTTCGGTCTGCTCAAGAACACCCAGCTCATCAACTCTGTGCTGCGTTCCCTCGAGATCGCCTTCTACACGGCGATCGCGGCGGTGGCGCTCGGTACCCTGGCGGCCTTCGTGCTGACCCGCATCCCCCGCTTCCGTGGCCGGACCCTGTTCGGTGGCATGGTGACGGCGCCGCTGGTGATGCCCGAGGTGATCACGGGTCTCTCCCTGCTGCTGCTGTTCGTGGCCATGGCCCAGCTGGTGGGCTGGCCGGCGGAGCGGGGCATGCTGACCATCTGGATCGCCCACACCACCTTCTGTTCGGCCTATGTGGCGATCGTGGTGTCGGCGCGCCTGCGCGAGCTGGATCTCTCCATCGAGGAGGCGGCCATGGATCTGGGGGCTCGCCCATGGAAGGTGTTCTTCCTTATCACCATCCCGATGATCGCCCCCTCCCTGGCGGCCGGTGGCATGATGTCGTTTGCCCTGTCGCTGGATGACCTGGTACTGGCCAGCTTCGTGGCGGGCCCCGGCGCGACCACCTTGCCGATGGAGGTCTTCTCCGCCGTGCGTCTCGGTGTGAAGCCGGAGATCAACGCCATCGCCAGCCTGATCCTGCTCTCTGTCTCCCTGTTTACCTTCTTTAGCTGGTACTTCATGGCCAAGGCAGAGAAGCGTCGCAAGGCGGAGATTGCCCACATGCTGCAGATGCAGTCGGTGGTCGACGCCCAGTGATGATAAGATCCGCATTCTCTCGTCAATCAGGAGGATGAGAATGCGGATTACCCTCTTTACCGGCAGCCGGGCTGCACTCTCCCCCCAGCTTGATTCCGCCATCGCCAAGCGGCCGGCCACGGCTTCGCTCTGGTGTGGTGCAACCGGGCTGGAGGGGGATGAGCAGGCCGATCCCCGCCATCACGGTGGCCCGGAACGGGCCCTGCATCACTATCCTGCCGACCACTACGCCTTCTGGCGCAGCTGGCAGCAGAGCCTGGGGTTACCCGATCCCGCCACTCCCTGGTTGCCCGGCGCCTTCGGCGAGAACCTCTCGTGCACTGGCCTGACCGAGGAGGGGGTTCATATCGGGGACCTCTTTCGCCTGGGTGAGGCACTGGTGCAGGTGAGTCAGCCCCGTTCTCCCTGTTTCAAGCTCAACCTGCGCTTCGGTTACCCCGACTTCTCCCTGATGATGCAGCTGAGCGGTCGCTGTGGCTGGTTACTGCGGGTGGTGGAGGAGGGCGCTGTTGCGCCGGATGCCGAACTGACCCTGATCGATCGTACCTCGACCCTAAGCGTGAAGCGCTGTGCGGATATCCTCTTCAACCAGGCATTGGTTGAGGCCGATCTGCGTCTGCTGGCGGAGCATCCAACCCTCTCCCCCAACTGGCGACACCATGCCAGCCAGTGGCTGGAGCGGGGGGAAGCCGCCGACTGGCGCCATCGCCTGCTCGGTCCCCAGGGTCTTTCTGGTTGAAAAAACGGCGCTTCGGGCAGGCGGTGAGCAAACGCGCCGCTTTTCCAAAAAAAAGTGAAAAAAACCTTGTCACGGGGCGGGGGTTTAGGTAAATTCACGCCCCGTCGACATCGGTGTGTAGCGCAGCTTGGTAGCGCACTTCGTTCGGGACGAAGGGGTCGGAGGTTCGAATCCTCTCACACCGACCACATTTGAAAAGGCCGCTCATAGAGCGGCCTTTTTGCATTTCAGCCCTGCCGATGACGGGCCGCCTCCTGTTGCAGTAACCGGAGCATGGTCGTCCACTCCTCCCCCTGCCGGTAATACACACCTATGATGCCCCTGTTGTACTCCTCGCTCATCCGCAGGGGCAGCAGCCCCTGCCGGCCCAGGTATTCCCCCATCTGACGCGGGAAGGGCATGATCATGTTGCTCCCCCGCAGCAGGTCCATGGCCACCATCATGGAGTTGGTGGTGTGGATGAATTTGTCGTCGATTCCCATGCGTTGCTTCTCTGCCTGCTTGGTGGAGAGGTCGTGTACCAGCCGGATGAAGCGATGTTCATCGGGGGTGACCAGCAGGGTCGGGTAGCGGGCCAGGTCCTGCTTGCTGCAGAGGGTGTGGCTCAGGGGGTGTCCAGTGCGGACGAAGAGGGCATCCTCGGCCTGCAGCAAGGGCTCGAAGTGGAGTTGGCTCTGTTCGGCCAGCCCGTGGATCTCGTGGCCGATGAAGAGATCGATCTCATGATGGGCGAGCAGGTCCAGCAGGCGCAGGTGGTTACCCACCTGGATGTTGAGCGAGGCGGCCGGGTGGGCATCACAATAGCGGCTGACGACCGGCAGCAACAGGCCGTGCCACCAGGCGTGACCGGTGCCGATGCGCAGGGCGTGGTGCTGGCGATCCCGGATTCGTTGCAGGCGTTGGTGAGTCTGTTGATAGAGCGCCTCTATCTCCCTGGCCTGCTCCAGCAGGCAGAGTCCCGCCTCGGTCAGGGTGATGCCGCTGCTGTTGCGTTGGTAGAGGGTGACCCCCAGCCTCTCCTCCAGACGGCGCATGTTGTGGGTGAGGGTGGGTTGGGTCACGCCGAGGTGTCGGGCCGCCTGGCTCAGGTTACGGCAGGTGGCGACCTGAATGAATTGTTGTAGCTGTCGGTTCACTGTGATGATGGGGGCTTGGCAAGGGGAGGCCACCATATCCCCGCCGAGTGTGGGTAGCAAGGTGCGGAAGGCGGTGCGGGGAGCCCCGTCACGATCACAGTTTCAGAGAATCGAAATAGCGGGTTATGGCCTCTCAACGGTGACCCGATCACACTTTTCGGGGGCGTTATAGATGGCCTCTATCGGTGGTGAGGCCCTGTGCTATTTCTAACCCCATGATCCTCTTCCCTAGAATGGCGCGGCACATCGTTGCCTATAAAAAATAAAGGGAAAATCATGAAGCTCCATCCTGTCGCCATGGCCGTTGCCCTCTGCAGCGGCGGCCTGCTACTCAGCGCCTGCAACCAGAATGACTCGACAACCCCGCCCAACCCCGAGGCCCAGAAGGCCCCCTGGGCGTTCGATCTCTACATGGTCGGGGAGTTCAGTGGCTGGAATCGCGATAACAAGTTCAAGTTTGTCTATCGTGACGGCGCCTATCACCTGGATAACCTGCGTCTCAACAGCGGCATGCCCCCCTTCAAGGTGGCGGGCCCCGAGTGGGGGACCTATCCGGACTTTGCCGCCGACACCCAGAAAGAGACCGCCATTCACCCGGGGCAAGCCTATCCTATGTACTACCTGGACGGGGGACAAAACAACCGGCTGGTGGTAGAGCGCAAGGGGCTGTTCGACATCAAGGTCGAGGTGAATCGCGCCGATCTGGCGGCCCCCGGCATCACCTTCACCATGGAGCGGGATGACCCTGTGTACCCTCAAACCCTCTATCTGTTCGGCATCGAGGGGAGCCGCGAGCCGGTCCTCTCCCTCACCTATCTGGGAGACGGTCGCTACGTCACCGTGGCCCGCCTGGCGGCCGGTGATCACCGGCTGGAGATAGGCTCAGCCGGCGGCGAACTGGGCCTGTCGAGCCTGGGTGCGCAGGCCAAACCCAGCGAGAGCCTGCCGCTGGCGCGCTGTGATGGCGCCTGCAGCCCGTTCGATCTCACCCTGGCTCAGGAAGGGTTCTACAAGTTTGAGCTGGATGCGAGCCGGGCTGATGCCCCCCGTCTGATGGTGAGCGAGGCGAGCGCTGAGGATCTGACCCTGGTCAACCCGCATCAGGGGCATGAGGCGGTCGAGAAGCGCTCCTTCGATACCTATCAAGCCGGGGTGAAGGAGGAGGTCACCTTCTCGGTGCTCAAGCGCGATGCCGAGCTGCGCCAATACGCCCAATCCACCACCCAGGAGCTGCGTGACCCGGTCGAAAATCATGTGACCTACCGGGAGGAGGCCGATCTGCCCAGGGTGCGCACCGGCAGCCTGGCCTTCGATGCCCTGTTTGCCCTGGCCAACCATGAGATGCGCCTCAACAGCGTGGCAGAGGTGAAGGATGGCAGCTACAACGGTGGCCGGGCCATCCCGTGCGACTGCTTCGAGACGGGGGCCAAGTGGCATTATGTCTGGACCCGGGATCTCTCCTATGCCACCGATCTGGGGCTCGGCACCCTGGATCCCCTGCGCGCCCGCAACTCGCTGCAGTTCAAGCTCTCCCCGTTCAGGGCATCCCTGCAGGGGGATCTCTCGCCCCGCATCCCCGAGGGGGCGCAGATAGTGCAGGACACAGGGACCGGCGGCAGCTGGCCCATCAGCACGGATCGGGTGACCTGGGCCATGGGGGCCGAATCGGTGCTGGGCAGCCTGGATGAGCCGGAGCGGCTCGTCTTCGCTCGCCAGGTTTATGGCGGGCTCAAGGCCACCCTGGAGAGCGACCGGCTGGCCGCCTTCGATCCGGCCGACGGCCTCTACACGGGGGAGCAGTCCTACCTGGACTGGCGTGAACAGACCTATGCCAGGTGGATTACCGGGGACATCGCCCATATCGCCATGAGCAAGGCCCTCTCGACCAACGTGAACCACTACCGGGCGCTGCGCCTGGCGGCCCGCCTGGCGGACCAGCAGGGGGAGAGCGAGGCGGCCAGCCGCTATGAGGGGTGGGCCCGGGATCTGAAGCTGGCCATCAACCGGGGCTTCTGGATGCCGGAGCAGGGCATGTATGCCAGCCTCATCTATGGTGCGACCGATGCCGGCCAGGGCTATCGCTTCGACATGCTGGGGGAGGCCCTGGCCATCGTCAGCGGCATCGCCGATGAGCAGCAGGCCAGGTCGATCGTCAGCCGTTACCCCTTCGGCCCCTTCGGGGCGCCCGTCTACTTCCCCCAGCAACCCGATGTGCCCGTCTATCACAACCGCTCCATCTGGCCCTTCGTCACCGCCTACGCCCTCAAGGCGTCGGTGCAGGTGAAGAGCGTGGCGGCAGTTGATCGCCATGTGGACACCCTGATGCGCGGCGCGGCCCTCAACCTTTCCAACATGGAGAACCTGGAGTGGCTCTCCGGTCAACCCTCCCTGATGGATCTGGAGCACCCCGAGCTGAGTGGCCCGGTGATCAACTCCCAGCGCCAACTCTGGTCCGTGGGGGGGTACCTCGGCATGGTGACGAGTGACATCTTCGGCTACCGGGTGGAGGAGGGGGGCATACGCCTCACGCCCTTCGTCACCACAAGGCTGCACCGCCTCATGGGGGGCAGTGACAGCGTGGCCCTGACGGGGCTCAACTATCGGGGCAAGACGATCAGCATAGTGCTGCAACTGCCCGCACAGGGGGCGGTCGGTGGTTACTATCCGGTGGCGGGAATCCGCCTCAACGGCAACGAGGTGAGCGGCGATCGGATCGACGCCAGCCAGCTGCAGGGGAGCAACCGCATCGAGATCCGGTTTGGCGCCGCCCAGCGCGACGAGCAGCCGGTGACCCTGATCGAGGGGGTCGATCCCCGCTCGGTGGATGACTCCAACGTCTTTGCCCCCGTGGAGCCGCAGATGGTCGCCGTGACCCGCCAGGGTGACGGGGTAGCCGTCGAGTTTAGTGACATGGCCAACCGCGGCGGCGTCACCTACAACCTCTATCGCAACGGACAGCGGGTGGCCAGTGGCCTGACCGAGCCGCGTTGGCTGGATGCGGGTCTGCCTGCGACCGACGGGGCCTGCTACAGCGCCGAGGCGGTCTATGGGTCCAGTGGCCATCGCTCCCATCACGCCAAGCCCTTGTGCCTGAACGCGGTGCGAGAGCGCATCCCGGTCACCGACGCCAGGGTTCGCCACGATGGCAGCCTGGTGACGGGGGAGGGGATTGAGGTCGCCTATCTCAAGGATTGGGGGGCGCCGGGTGAGCAGCTGCTGATCGGGGATCTGCCCATCGAGGGCAAGCGGATGATCCGGCTCGAGTATTTCAACGGTCACCACGCCATCAATCTGGGAGTGACCAACGGGGTCAAGCTGGTCGAAGTGCTGAGCCAGGGCGGTGCCGTGGTGGCGAGCGGTGTGGTGCAGATGCCCCATGTCATGAAGGAGGGGGAGAAGAAGCCCCTGCGCGAGTCGACGCCATTGGCGGTCGATCTGCCGGCCGGTCGTTACAGCGTCCGGGTCAGCGACTTCTATAACATGAGCTATCTAAGCTCCAATGAGACCTATAACGATGCGGGTGGACGGGAGGGGCCCATCAACCGGGTCGATCTGGCCGCCCTGCTGCTGACGGATCGCTAAGGGCCATAGATGCAAACGCCGCTCCTGAGAGCGGCGTTTTTCTTGAGGCTGTCATCAGCTCAGACGGGAGGGGTAGACCTTCTTGAGAAACTCCGGGGCCAACACCTCGACCTGACCGTCGATGTTGTGCAGCCAGCTGCGAAACTCGGGGGTGTCGGCCACCTCGGTCTCTACCACCACGCTGCGCTTGTCATAGCGGGTCATGCGTTGGTTGCGACCGGGGATGTCACCCTCGCGCAGGGCCTGGCTGCTCTCGTCGATACGGCCGACGAAGCGGATGGTGCTGCTGGCATCCTGATAGCTCTGCTCGCGCACCAGCTTCTGGAGGTTGAAATCCTTCGGCTGGGTGGTGCTGTGGTTGGTCAGCTCTATTTCGCGAATATGGTCGAAGGCGATGCCGTAGACCTTGGGATCCAGCTCGGAGAGGGTACAGAGCAGCACCGGGCCCTCCTCCTGATTCAGGATGCCGAGGGGGTTGATCAGATCGTAACGCAGCCAGACGGTGCGCTCCTTGATCACCCGCTGCACGTCGGCGCTGAACTTGCGGCCACGCCACAGGGCGTCGCGGATCAGGGTGCTGCGGCGAATATCCGGGTTGCCGGCGAAGGGGCGCGGCGACTGGTGAACGCTCTCGAGCCAGCGTTGGGCCGGTTCGCTCTGGCTGTCCTGGATCACCTGGCAGGCCTTGTCCACCAGGGGGTTGAGTTCGGTCAGCACGCTCGCCGGCAGCAGTTGACTGGCCTGATCGCTCCAGGTCTTCAGGGCCACCGCCAGGGAGAGGGGCATGATATTGGCGAAGTCGCTCAGGCCGTTGCGTTCGAAGCACCAGCCATGGGGCTTGCTGCGCTCATCGGAGGTGAGGTCGAACAGACCCATGCCGGACATCTCCTCCAGATCGCGCTGGACGGTACGCAGGCTGACACGAATCCCCTCTTCCTCGAGTTTCACCTGCAGTTGGCTGGCGGTCAGCTTGTAGGGACGGTGCGGAATGCAGCGTGCCAGCGTCAGTTGTCTTAACAGCTTCTTGCTCATGGTGAATGCCTTTGCTGATGGGCTATGAGTCTATCCTAGAGACAAGTTGCGACAGCTTCTGTCGCATTTTTTGCTGCGACAAGTGTCGCCATTTACATACACAATGGCATATCTATCTGAAAATCATGGATTTTAACAAAACAAAGGGCCCCGTTAGAGGCCCTGAAGGTTTCTGTCGCAGTGGGTTTTGCTTGCCTAGTTCAGCCAGGAGAGGGGGCTCTTGAGGAGGGCGGCCCCCACCATGTAGCCAAACAGACCCAGTGCGCTGACCCCCGAGAGGGTACGCAGGAGCGGACGCCGGCTCTTGAGGGCCACCATGCCGGCGGCGATATAGCCGACCAGGGCGATCAGCTTGGCCAGCAACCAGGGTTGGCTGCCGGGGGAGAGGTGCAGCAGCACCGCCAGCCAGAGGCCGGCCCCGAGCAGCAGGGTGTCGTTGATGTGGGGAGCTATCTTGAGCCACTTGCGCTGCAAGAGCGGGCTCTCCATCAGTGCCAGTATCCAGCGGCCGAGAAACAGCAGCAGGCTCACCATGGCCAGCAGCATATGCAGGTGCTTTATCAATGGGTAGTAGGTGATCATCTCTCTTCCTTGGGGTGTTCATCGGCGGGCAAACCGCTGTCCCAGTCGTGATGACGGGCGCGCTCCTGCTCCTCCTCGTCATCTTGCAGCAAGTCGGCCAGGATGTCGCGGTATTGCAGGCTCTTGTTGATATAGGTGTATTCGTCGTCCAGATAGTGGAGCTGCTCGTGCAGCAGACGATTGTCGTGCTGCTTGAAGGTCTGGCCGGCGCGCCACGCCTGGTTGGCCCGAAAGCCGAGCTGGGTCAGAGCCTCGACCCCGAGATCGACCGCCGACCCCAGGGTTTCGCGATAGACCCTCTCGACCCCGTTACGCAGCAGCGCGTGGGCGTGGGGACGGTCCTGGGCCCGGGCCAGTATGCGCAGGTGGGGGAAGTGCTTGTGCGCCGTCTCTATGATGGCCAGGGTCATGGCCGGATCGTTGACCGCCACCACCAGCAGCCTGGCCTGGTGGGCCCCGGCCGCGTGCAGCAGATCGAGCCTGGCCGCATCCCCGTAGAAGACCTGGTAGCCGAACTTGCGCAGCATCTCGATCTGGCTCGGGTCCTGCTCGAGTATGGTGGTACCGATGCCGTGACCGTGCAGCATACGCCCCACCATCTGCCCGAAGCGACCGAAGCCGGCGATGATGACCGGGTTGTCGGCGGGCTCGGGGTTGGCGTGCTCCCGGGCCGTAGCCTGATAGTCGAAGCGGGGCTGGATCAGGCGATCGTTGAGGATCAGCAGCAGGGGACCGAGCGCCATGGAGAGGGTCACCACCAGGGTGAGCAGGTCGGTGATCTCACCATCGAGCACCCGGGCCTGGCCGGCGAAGGAGAAGAGGACGAAGGCAAACTCCCCCCCCTGGGCCAGCGCCAGGGCGAAGGTCCAGTTCTGGTTCGGGCTCATCCGCAGCACCCGGCCCAGTCCCATCAGCACGGCCCACTTCACCGCCACCAGCACGATGACCAGCAGGGGGATCAGCAGGGGATGCTCGGCAAACAGGCTAAAGTCGATACCGGCCCCCACCGACATGAAGAAGAGGCCGAGCAACAGCCCCTTGAAGGGGGCCATGTCCGCCTCAAGCTCGTGCCGGTATTCGCTCTCGGCCAATACTACGCCGGCCAGGAAGGAGCCGAGCGCCGGCGAGAGGCCCACCGACTCCATCAACACGGCGATCCCCACCACCAGCAGCAGGGCGGCGGCGACGAAGATCTCCCGCAGATGGGCCTGGGCGATGGCACGAAAGATGGGACGCATCAGGTAGTGGCCACCCAACACTATGCCGCTGATGGCGGCGGCCACCACCATGCCCTGCTGCCAGCCACTGAGACCGCTGCTCTCGCCGAGGGTGGTGGGCTGCAGGGCCAGCAGGGGAAGCAGAGAGAGGATGGGGATGACGGCGATATCCTGCAACAGCAGCACGGCGAATGCGCTGCGACCGCTCTCGCTCTGCATCTGGTGGCGCTCCTGCAGGCTCTGCAGTGCGATGGCCGTCGAGGAGAGGGCCAGGATCAGGCCGATGGCGAGCGCACTCTGCCAACCGAGGGAGAAGAGCAGCCCCACCCCGGTGAGGGCGACCGTGGTGAGCACCATCTGCAGACCACCCGTGCCGAGGATGGGTCCCTTGAGTTGCCACAGCAGGGCGGGTTTGAGCTCCAGCCCCACCAGAAACAGCATCAGCACCACACCGAATTCGGCAAAGTGCATCACCTCTTTCTGATCCCCCACCAGGCCGAGCAGATAGGGGCCGATCAAGATACCCGCCAGCAGGTAGCCGAGCACAGAGCCGAGGCCGAAGCGCTTGGCCAGCGGCACCGCGATGACGGCGGCCCCCAGATAGATGAGGGCGTTGTGCAGCAGTCCCTGTTCCATCACAGCGCCTCCAGCAGATCGCGCAGGTAGTCGCGGCCGGCCAGTTGCTCCTGCGCCAGGCGGTCGTCGCGCAGGGCCTCGAGCAGGCGGCGATACTCCTGGCCGCAGCGGGTGAAGGCTCCCGGTTCGCTCAGCTTGTGGAAGGAGTGCAGCACGAAGGGGGGCAGCCAGGTCATGCCGCACATCCGGGCCGTCTGTTGAAACGGCAGCAGGAAGTCGAGCAGGGGGCGGTGGTTGTAGCCGGCCTCGCTGTATGACTCCGGTGCCCCCCCTGTGGTGATGGCCGAGAGCCACTGTTTGCCGTGCAAGGCGGTGCCCTCCTGGCCATAGGCATAGCCGTACTCGAGCACCAGATCGCACCACTCCTTGAGGATGGCGGGGCAGGAGTACCAGTAGAAGGGGTGTTGAAAGACGATGAGATCGTGCTCGGCCAACAGGGCTTGCTCCCGTTTAACATCGATCAGCTGATCCGGGTAGGTCTGATAGAGATCGTGCAGTGTGACCCCCTCCAGATCCGAGATGGCCTGCAGCAGACTGCGGTTGGCCCGCGACTTCTGCAGGGCGGGGTGGGCAAACAGCACCAGGATGCGTTTCATGGGGTCCTCGGTTTGTCCTGTCACAGGGGCCCCATTCTCGGCCGGGTTGTCGATGGCGTCCAGTCCGTCGATCCCGCCTTGACCCTGCCCCCGGTGGTAAGGTTAGGATATGCCCCTGTTCCCGATGAGGTCTCCCATGCTCTCCCTAACCCATTCCCGACTCGGCGCCGGCCGCTGGATACCCTTGTGGTGTCTGCTGCTGGTGTTGATGTCGTTCGGGACCAGGGCGGCGGCCGATCTCTGTACCTTCACCAGCCACTGTGGCGCCATGGAGCGCAACCTGGAGAAGGCGATGCCCTGCGGCAGCTTCACCACGGCCCTCAGCATGACGGTGGTGGCGGATGCCTGGTTGGGGGTGGCCCGTCCGGTGCCCGATACCCCCTGCTTCCCCGAGCCGAGCCGTTTCGTCCCTGTCGCCCCGGTGGAGCGGCTGGAGCGCCCTCCGATCTCCCTCCTCTGACTCGTCGCCGTCTTCCTTCCGGGGAAGGCTCAACCCTAAGTCAAACGAGGATAACCCGATGAAACTCGCATCCCGTCTGCTGGCCATGAT
Organism: Aeromonas schubertii; assembly: GCF_000820105.1. Classification (GTDB taxonomy): domain Bacteria; phylum Pseudomonadota; class Gammaproteobacteria; order Enterobacterales; family Aeromonadaceae; genus Aeromonas; species Aeromonas schubertii. Next base: position 90,825 of record NZ_CDDB01000021.1, read on the forward strand.
GGCCGGTGTGGCTGCCTTCTCCGCCGTTGCGGGGCAGAGCATGACCGTTTATGAATCTCCCTACTGCGGCTGCTGCAAGGGGTGGGTCAAACACATGGAGGAGAATGGCTTCGACGTGAAGGTGGTGGAGACCAATGATCTCGCCACCGTCAAGGCCAGGTACGGCATCCGTCCCGAGCTCTCCTCCTGCCACACCGGCATAGTGGAAGGGTATGTGGTGGAGGGGCATGTCCCCGCCGCCGACGTCAAGCGCCTGCTCAAGGAGAAACCGGCGATCCAGGGGCTGACCATTCCCGGCATGCCCCAGAGCGCCCCGGGAATGGACATTCCCGGCCACCCCTATGAGGTGCTGAGCATGGACAAGGAGGGCAAGACGGCCCGCTGGTCCGCCTACCCGGGCTGACCCAAGACCGCTGTGGTGCGCTCCTTTCATCCCATGTGAGGCACACCTGGCAGACTGCCGAGCCGCCGCAGCGGTCGACCGCCACCCTTGGGTGGCGGTTTTTTTATGGAGATCGCCTTGTCATCGGGCCCGTATGGGGGCAGATTGGTCCCGCCAGGAGAGTGGCCCAGGCCGCTCGAGAGAAACGACAGAAGATCGCAAAGGACGCGACATGTTGCTAAAACCCCATTGGCTGCTCTGGTTGGGACTCCTGACCGGGGCCGCCCAAGCCGCGAGTATTGCCCCCATGACCCAGCCCATGCCTCCCCAGGCCGCCCGCCATCCCCATCTGCTCAAGAGTCACGGGGATGAGCGTATCGACAACTACTACTGGCTGCGGGATGACGAGCGCCGCGATCCGGCCGTGCTCGACTACCTCAAGGCCGAGAATGACTACACCACCACCATGCTGGCCCCCTCCAGGGCGCTGCGCGATACCCTCTACAAGGAGATGGTGGCGCGCATTCCCCAGCGGGACGAGTCAGTGCCCTACGTCAAGAATGGCTACCGCTACCAGACTCGCTACGAGCCGGGCAAGGAGTACGCCATCTACAGCCGTGAGGCGGTGGCAGGCGGCGCCTCCCAGCTGCTGCTGGATGGCAACCGGCGTGCCGAGGGGCACGACTACTACGCCACCGGCGCGCTCGAGGTGAGCCGCGACAACCGGCTGCTGGCGGTGAGCGAAGACCTGGTATCGCGCCGCCAGTATGACGTGCGCTTCTTCGATATCGAGCACGGCCAGTGGTTGCCCGATACCATCGCGAATACCTCGGGCAACATCGTCTGGGCCGCCGACAACAAGACCCTCTTCTATGTGCGCAAGCACCCCCAGACCCTGCTGCCCTACCAGGTCTATCGCCACGTGCTGGGCACGGATCCGGCCAAGGATGTGCTGGTTTACGAGGAGAAGGACGACACCTTCTACGTGAGCCTCTACGCCACCACCTCGGAAGAGTTCATCGTCATCGGCCTCTCCAGTACCACCACGGGGGAGGCACTGCTGATCGATCCCCTTCACCCCGAGCGTCCCCCCAAGGTGTTCCTGCCCCGTCGGGTGAACCACGAGTACGGCATCGATCACTATCGCGGCTACTTCTATGTACGCTCCAACAAGGACGGCAAGAACTTCGGCCTCTACGAGACCCGCGAGGCCTCGGAGGCGCGCTGGAAGTCGGTGGTGGCGCCGCGCCCCGACACCCTGTTGGAAAACTATACCCTGCTGCGCGACTGGCTGGTGGTGGAGGAGCGGGAAGGGGGGCTGACCCGGCTGCGCCAGATCCGCTGGAAGGATGGGGAGCAGAAGGCGATCGCCTTCGACGATCCCGCCTACGTCACCTGGCTCGGCTACAACCCCGAGCCCGACACCGATCGCCTGCGCTACGGCTACTCGTCACTGACCACCCCGAGCACCACCTACGAGGTGAACCTCGACAGCGGCGAGCGTACCCGGCTCAAGCAGCAGGCGGTGGCCGGCTTCAAGAGCGAGGATTACGCCAGTGCCCGGCTCTGGGTGAGCGCCCGTGATGGCGTCAAGGTGCCGGTCTCGCTGGTGTGGCGCAAAGACAAGTTCAAACAGGATGGCAGCAACCCCCTGCTGGTCTATGGCTACGGTTCGTATGGCGCCAGCATGGATCCGGACTTTGGCAGCGCCCGCCTGAGCCTGCTCGATCGCGGCTTCGTCTATGCCATCGCCCACATCCGTGGTGGCGAGGAGCTGGGGCGCGACTGGTATGAACAGGGCAAGCTGCTCAACAAGCAGAACAGCTTCAACGACTTCGTGGATGTCACCCGGGCCCTGGTCGAGCAGAAGTACGCAGCCGCCGATCGGGTTTATGCCATGGGAGGCAGCGCCGGCGGCCTGCTGATGGGAGCGGTGATCAACCAGGCCCCCGAGCTCTATCGCGGTGTGGTGGCCCAGGTGCCGTTCGTCGATGTGGTGACCACCATGCTCGACGAGTCGATCCCCCTCACCACCGGCGAGTACGACGAGTGGGGCAACCCGGGCGAGAAGGCCTACTACGACTACATGAAGTCCTACAGTCCCTACGATCAGGTCAAGGCTCAGGCCTATCCGAACCTGCTGGTGACCACAGGATTGCACGACTCCCAGGTGCAGTACTGGGAGCCGGCCAAGTGGGTCGCCAAGCTGCGCGAACTCAAGACCGATCACAACCTGCTGCTGCTCAATACCGACATGGAATCGGGCCACGGGGGCAAGTCGGGACGCTTCAAGGCCTATGAGGATATCGCCCTGGAGTTCGCCTTCCTGCTGCAGGTGGACAAGAGGGCGTAAACCGCCCAACAAAAAGAGCGCCCTTTGGCGCTCTTTTTTTATTTCGCGACCGTCACACTGCGGCGGTGAGCTGGATCTCGACCTTGTAGTCGTCGTGGGCGAGGCGGGCCTGCACGCAGCAGCGCACCGGGGCCGTGCCGGCCGGCAACCAGGCGTCCCACAGCTCGTTGAAGGCGGCGATGTCACCGATCTCTTTCAGATAGATGGTGGCCATCACTATCTTGTCGACCCCGGAGCCGTTCTCTTCCAACAGGCGGGTCAGGCTGGTCAGCACCTCGCGGGTCTGGGACTGGAGGTCGGCCTCCAGGGTGGCGGGAACCTCCACCACATAGAGGGTGCCGTTGTGGATGACGACGTCGGACCAACGGGCCGTGGTGCCGATACGGGTGATCTGTGACATGGGGTTGCTCCGGATTACAGACCCTTGCGGATCAGATAGCGATAGGGGGTGGCCTCGGTCTCGCAGGCCACCAGGGTGTGGTCCATGAAGCGACAGAAGCTGGGGATATCCCGGGTGGTGGAGGGATCGTCGGCACGCACCAGCAGGGTCTCGCCGTCGGCCATGTTGCGCACCATCTTGCGCACCATCATCACCGGCTCGGGACAACGGAGCCCAATGGCATCCAGTTCATGGGTTGCTCTGCAGAATAAATCACTCATTAACTTGAAACCCCTAACCAATTCGGCTGCCAATAATACTCGCGACCAAAAAATAATCAAATCGGGTCGATGCCGGACAGAAGATGTAACCAAATTGTTTCATCTCGCTTTCCTGTCCGCCTATCATGGGTAATATAAAAAAAGACCCATATTCAACAAGGAGGTGTGAATATGATCCAGTCATACGACAGACTGAAGGTCTATGCCGCCATGGGCTTTCTGGCCTTCTCCATGTTGGCCCTGGGAGCGCCCATCGGCAATGCCGGTACCTGGTTTGGTGCCCTGGTGATGATAGGGCTGGGACTCTGGGTCGAGATCAGCGATTTCGACGAGGATGAGGACGACAGGGATCAGTAACGAAGACGGGCCATTGGCCCGTCTTCACTGTTTCTGCCCCTCGGTCAGGGCGCTGGCCCTGAGGTAGTAGCGCAGCTCCCCCTGCACCCGTCGTATGGCCGCCAGATGGCGCTCCTGCAGATAGATCTCCCCCTCTTGCCCCAGATGGGCGTGGGTGACCCCCATGCTGCGAAGGTACTCCTCAAACAATACGGGGCTGCCTATCTCGATGAAACGCGGATCCATGGCCATCTTTCCTGAGTAACGAGTAAATAGCATAGTCTCCCGGCTCCCTTGGCATCTGCCCATTGTCAGATCTGACACCGGGCGCTCTCCCCTTTGCTCCGTAGAGGGTCGCGTTATAGTAGAGAGGAATCTCTGTTGGAGTCGTGCGATGCGGCATCTGGCCCTGTGCCTGTTACTGTTGTGCGGTATGCCCCGTGCTGCCGAGGCGCCGCTGGTGGTCTGGAACCGGCTGCTCGAGCACCCCAATCCCGCCGTGGCCGGTCTGCTGCGCCTGGCGCTCGACCTCACCGTGGAGGACTACGGCCCCTACACCCTGAGTCGCAGCGTGGAGATGGAGCAGGGACGGGCGGTACGGGAACTGCAGTCGGGGCAGATGGATGTGGCGGTGTTTGCCCCCGATGGGGAGCGAGAGCGCACCCTGCTCGGCGTCTATGTGCCGCTCGCCAGGGGGTTGCTGGGGTGGCGGGTCTGCCTGATCCGCCCCGGCGACGAGCGGCGCTTCGCGGCCATCGACAGCCTGGCGCGCTGGCGGGCCAGCGGATTGTTGATCGGGCAGCACCAATCCTGGCCCGATACCGCGCTGCTTCAGGCCAACAAGCTGCGGGTCGAGTTGGGGCATCGCTATGAGGGGTTATTTCGGATGCTGCGCAAGGGGCGTTTCGACTGCTTTCTGCGCTCGGTGATCGAGGTGGAGGATGAGCAGAAGGCCAACCCGGATCTCGTCATCGAGCCACACCTGATTTTTCGCTATCCCCTGGCCCTGATGTTCTTCGTCTCGCCGACGCGACCGGAGCTGGCGCGTCGCATCGAGACCGGCCTGCTGCGGGCACGCGCCAACGGCGCCTATGAACGGCTGTTTGAGCAGGGCTTTGGCGGCACCATACGCCGCCTGGGGTTGGCGCGGCGTACCATACTGGAGCTGGAAAATCCCGACCTGCCCGAGCGCAGTCGCCAGATGCTGGCCGATCCGGCCCTGACCTTCCCGCGTCCCTAGCGGCCGCTGCGGGCCGTGTCCCAGAAGGCGCGTACCAGCGGCTCCTCGAGCCGCTTCTTGAGCACGGCCACGCCCACATCGAAGGGCTTGAAGGGCGGTGCGAGATCGATGATGCGCACCTTCTCCCCCATGGGGCTATGGTCGATCACCGCATCGGGTACCAGTCCCACCCCGCAGCCCAGGGCCACCATGGCCACTATGCCCTCGTTACCGGCCACCTCGGCGTAGAGGTTGGGGGCGATGCCCTTGTTGCGAAACCATTGATCGCTGCGTTTACGGGCCAACCCCTGCTCCGAGAGGATCACCGGTAGCCGCTCCCAATCCGGCTCGCCACCCGGAAACCACTGGGCCAGCTGGGGGCCACTCCGGGGGGCGATGAACACCAGGGGCACCTGGCGCAGGCTGGCAAACTCCAGCTTGGCGGGCAGGGCATCGGGGCGGGCGGCGATGGCGAGATCCGCCTCGTCTCCCAGCAGCTTGTCCACTGCCAGGGCCGGGTCGCCGGTCTCGAGTTTGATCTCGAGGCGCGGGTGGCGACGGCGAAAACGCTCGAGCACCTCGGGCAGCAGGAAGTAGCTGGCGGTGACCGAGCAGAAGACCCGCAGTCGCCCCTGCAATGGCTCGTCGCTGCGGCGCAGCTCCTGGCGCAGGTGGCGCCACTCCTGCACCAGGCTGCCGCCAAACTCGCGCAGCTTCTCCCCGGCCGGAGTCAGGCGCACGCTGCGGTTGTCCCGCTCGAACAGGGCGCAGCCGGTCTCTTGCTCCAGACGCTGGATGGCGCGGCTTAAGGTGGAGGGGCTGACCGCCATGGCATCGGCGGTCTTGCCGAAGTGAAGGCTGTCGGCGAGGTGGAGAAAGAGCTCCAGGTGGCGCAGGTCCATATTTCATTATCCGCAATACGATGTTTCGAATATATCAGTTACGGCAATACCTGTCCCACGCTATAGTGGTTCGACATCGAGCCGCATCGCGGCATGGAATCAACCGGACGGAGCAATCACCATGGCCAACTATTTCAATACCTTGAATCTGCGTCAGCAGCTCGCCCAGCTGGGCAAGTGCCGTTTCATGAAGCGCGATGAGTTCAGTGACGGCTGCGCCGTGCTCAAGGGCAAGAAGGTAGTGATCGTCGGCTGTGGTGCCCAGGGTCTGAATCAGGGTCTGAACATGCGTGACTCCGGCCTGGATATCGCCTACGCCCTGCGCAAGGCGGCCATCGAAGAGAAACGCGCCTCCTGGAAGAAGGCCACCGACAACGGCTTCGTGGTCGGCACTTATGAAGAGCTGATCCCCACCGCCGATCTGGTGCTGAACCTGACCCCGGACAAGCAGCACTCGGACGTGGTCAAGACCGTGATGCCGCTGATGAAACAGGGCGCCGCCCTGGGTTACTCCCACGGCTTCAACGTGGTCGAGGAAGGTCAGCAGATCCGTGCCGACATCACGGTCGTCATGGTGGCCCCCAAGTGCCCGGGCACCGAGGTGCGCGAGGAGTACAAGCGCGGCTTCGGCGTGCCGACCCTGATCGCCGTGCACCCGGAGAACGATCCCAGGGGCGAGGGCATGGCCATCGCCAAGGCGTGGGCCTCCGCCACCGGCGGCGACCGCGCCGGGGTGCTGGAGTCCTCCTTCGTGGCCGAGGTGAAATCCGACCTGATGGGCGAGCAAACCATCCTCTGCGGCATGCTGCAGGCGGGCTCCCTGCTCTGCTACGACAAGCTGGTGGCCGAAGGCACCGACGCCGGTTACGCCGGCAAGCTGATCCAGTTCGGCTGGGAGACCATCACAGAGGCCCTCAAGCAGGGTGGCATCACCAACATGATGGACCGCCTGTCCAACCCGGCCAAGCTGCGTGCCTTCGAGCTCTCCGAGCAGCTCAAGGTGCTGATGCGCCCCCTGTTCGAGAAGCACATGGATGACATCATCGCCGGCGACTTCTCCCGCGGCATGATGGCCGACTGGGCCGAAGACGACATCAAGCTGCTGACCTGGCGCGAAGAGACCGGCAAGTCCGCCTTCGAGAACGCCCCGGCGTTCGACGGCAAGATCGCCGAGCAGGAGTACTTCGACAAGGGGCTGGTCATGGTGGCCATGGTCAAGGCGGGGGTCGAGCTGGCGTTCGAAACCATGGTGGCCTCCGGCATCTACGAAGAGTCCGCCTACTACGAGTCCCTGCACGAGTTGCCGCTCATCGCCAACACGGTTGCCCGCAAGCGCCTGTACGAGATGAACGTGGTCATCTCCGACACCGCCGAATACGGTAACTACCTGTTCGCCAACGCCGCCGTACCGCTGCTGCGCGAGCACTTCATGCCGACCCTCAAGGCAGGCGATCTGGGCCAGCTGCTGGCGGGTAACGAGGCGGACAACGCCGCCCTGATCCGCGCCAACGAGGCGATCCGCAACCACCCCATCGAGGCCATCGGCCAGGTGCTGCGCGGTTACATGAAGGACATGAAGCGCATCGCCGTCGGCGGTTAAGCCAAGGGATGTCAGAGGGGGGGAGCCAACGGCTCCCCCTTTTTCGTTGGAGTCCCCTGCTTGACCTTCCCATCCTGGTAAGGTTTAGGGTGAGAGACAGGACTGCCTGCCGGCAGCGAAGGGAGAGCCCATGCTTGCAAACAGATTGCCCACGAGCCTGATAGCCCGGCTGATGCTGGTGCTGCTGCTCGCCTGCAATCTGACCTTCTGCCTCGCCGCTCATCAGGCCAACGCCGCTGTGGACCAGATGGCCCTTGGCTGCCACGCCGAAGAGAACCAGTCCGGCAGCGATTGCCCCATGCCTTCTGGCCTCGCCGGCTCCCTGGCCCAGTTGGCGGCGGGTCTGCCCTGGCTGCTGCTGCCACTGCTACTCTGCCTCACCCTGTTTGCCCCACCCCTGCTGCTGGCCGCCCGCCCGGGCTGGCGGGTCGGTCGTGAACGGGGCGCCCCGCCACCCTCCTGGCCAAGGCGACACCTGGAGCTCTGCGTCCTGCGCCATTGATTTTTCCCTTGCCGTGTCAACGGCCGGCCTCGTGCCGGCGTGTCTTCGTTTTCGTGCAAGAGAGTGATCATGGAATCCAACACCTCATCCCTGCACCCCTTGAAGGGGATCTTGCTGCTGGCCGCCCTGGCCGGCAGCGCCGCCGCCGGCTACTGGCTGGCGAGTCATCACGCCGCCCCGGCCAGTGCCGAGAAGCAGCCCCTCTACTGGGTCAACCCCATGGACCCGGCCGACAAGCGACCGGGCCCCGCCAAGGACTCCATGGGGATGGACTTCATCCCCGTCTATGAAGAGAAACAGGACGGCTCCCCCGGCACCGTCACCATAGCCCCCGAGATCCAGCAGAACATGGGGGTGCGTCTGGCCGAGGTGACCCGGGCCCCCTGGTTGCAGCGCATCGATACGGTGGGTTATGTGGGCTATGACGAGGAGCGCCTCGAGACGGTGACCGCCCGCCTGAGCGGCTGGATCCGTCGTCTCTACGTCAAGAGCGAGGGGCAGACGGTGCGTGCCGGCGAGCCCCTGTTCGACCTCTATTCCCCGGATCTGGTCAACGCCCAGAAGGAGTATCTGTTGGCCCTGGGCAGTGGCAACCCGCTGATTATCAAGGCCGCCGAGGGCAAGCTGCGCGCCCTCGAGGTGCCCCAGAGCCAGATAGATCAGGTGCGCCAGAGCCGCCGGGTGCAGGAGACCATACGGGTGCCGGCGCCGCGCAGCGGCTATCTGGTCGATCTCAAGGTGCGTGAGGGGCAATATGTCGACCCGGCCAACCCCCTCTTCTCCCTGGCCGCCCTCGATCAGGTATGGGTGAGCGCCGAGCTGTTCGAGCGCCAGGCCGCCGCTGTGCAGCCGGGCATGCCCGCCACCATGACCCTGGACTATGCCCCCGGGCGCAGCTGGCAGGGGCGGGTCGATTACGTCTATCCCACCCTGGATGCGGCCACCCGCACCCTCAAGGTGCGCCTGCGCTTTGCCAACCCGGACGGCTTCCTCAGGCCCAACATGTTTGCCGCCGTTCGCATCGAGCAGGCCCGTGCCCCCGTATTGCAGGTACCGGCCGAGGCGGTGATCCGCACCGGTCGCCAGGATCGGGTAGTGCTGGCGCTGGGTGACGGGCGCTTCAAGTCGGTGGCGGTGCGCCTCGGTGAGCGCGACGGCGAGCGTCAGGCGATCCTCGAGGGGGTTGAGGCGGGGGACAAGGTGGTCAGCTCGGCCCAGTTCCTCATCGACTCGGAGTCGAGCCTGGGATCGGATTTCCAGCGCATGACGGCGTTTCGCCCCGAGTCGGTCTGGAGCCAGGGTACGGTGACCGCCCTGAGTGAGGGGCGGGTGACGCTCTCCCATGAGGCGGTGCCCGAGTGGCAGTGGCCCGCCATGGAGATGGAGTTCGCGCTGGCCGACGGTGTCGATGCCAGCGCCCTCAAGGTGGGCGGAGCCCTGCACTTCGAGATGCGCCAGCAGGGAGATGACTACCTCATCACCGCCATCCATGTGATGGACGGCGCCGCGACCACCACCACTGGACACGGGGGGCAGTGAGCATGATCGCAGCCATCATTCGCTGGTCGCTGGGCAACCGCTTTCTGGTGCTGCTGGTGGCCCTGCTGGTGACCGCCTGGGGCATCTGGTCGGTACGCCAGACCCCGGTCGATGCCCTGCCGGATCTCTCGGACGTGCAGGTGATCATCAAGACCAGCTACCCGGGGCAGGCGCCCCAGGTGGTCGAGGATCAGGTCACCTATCCCCTCACCACGGCGCTGCTGGCGGTGCCCGGCGCCACCACGGTGCGCGGCTACTCGTTTTTTGGCGACTCCTTCGTCTATGTGCTGTTCGACGACAAGACCGATCTCTACTGGGCCCGCGCCCGGGTGCTGGAGTACCTGAGCCAGGTGGCCTCGCGCCTGCCGCCCGAGGCCAAGCCCGAGCTCGGCCCCGACGCCACCGGGGTGGGCTGGGTCTACCAATACGCCCTGGTCGACAAGAGCGGCAAGCACGATCTGGCCCAGCTCACCTCGCTGCAGAACTGGTTTCTCAAGTATGAGCTGCAGACGGTGCCCGGTGTCTCCGAGGTGGCGACCGTCGGGGGCATGGTCAAGCAGTATCAGGTTCGGGTCGACCCGGACAAGCTGCGCGCCTACGGGGTGCCACTCTCGCTGATCAAGAGCGCCATCGAGGCGGGTAACCAGGAGACGGGGGCGTCGGTCATCGAGATGGCCGAGGCCGAGTACATGGTGCGCTCCAACGGCTACCTCAAGGGGGTGGAGGACCTGCGCCTCATCCCGCTCGGCACCCGGGTGCGCGGCACCCCCCTCACCCTGGGGGACGTGGCCGAGATAGGCACGGGCCCGCAGATGCGGCGCGGGGTGGCCGAGCTCAACGGCGAGGGGGAAGTGGTCGGCGGCATCATCGTCATGCGCTACGGCGAGAATGCCCAGCAGACCATAGACGGGGTCAAGGCTCGCCTGGCCGAGCTGACATCCAGCCTGCCCGAGGGGGTGGAGCTGGTCACCGTCTATGACCGTTCGGATCTCATCCAGCGCGCCATCGACAACCTCTCCGGCAAGCTGGTGGAGGAGTTCGTGGTGGTGGTGCTGGTCTGCCTGGCCTTCCTGTTCCACCTGCGCTCCTCCCTGGTGGTGGTGGTGAGCCTGCCCATCGCCATCCTGGTCGCCTTCATCGTCATGCACCTGCAGGGGATCAACGCCAACATCATGTCGCTGGGCGGCATCGCCATCGCCATCGGCGCCATGGTGGATGGCGCCATCGTGATGATCGAGAACGTCCACAAGCACATGGAGCGCACCACCCTCACCGACCAGAACCGCTGGCAGGTGATCCAGCAGGCGAGCATAGAGGTGGGGCCCGCCATCTTCTTCTCCCTGCTCATCATCACCATGAGCTTCCTGCCGGTCTTTACCCTGGAGGCCCAGGAGGGGCGCATGTTTGCCCCGCTCGCCTACACCAAGACCTATGCCATGGCGGCGGCCTCGGCCCTGGCCATTACCCTGGTGCCTGTGCTGATGGGTTACTTCATCCGCGGCCGGGTGCTGGCCGAGCAGGCCAATCCCCTCAACCGCACCCTGTCGCGCGCCTACATCCCCTTGCTCAATACGGTACTGGCCTGGCCCAAGACCACCCTGGCGCTGGCCCTGCTGGTGACTGTGGGGGGGCTCTACCCGCTCAAGCACCTGGGTTCGGAGTTCGTGCCCCAGCTCGACGAGGGGGATCTGATGTACATGCCCACCACCTACGCCAACCTCTCGGTGGGCAAGGCGCGCGAGCTGCTGCAGCAGACCGACAAGCTCATTCGCACCGTGCCCGAGGTGCAGAATGTGTTCGGCAAGGCGGGACGGGCCGACAGTGCCACCGATCCGGCGGACCTGGTGATGTTCGAGACCAGCATCCAGCTCAAGCCCCGCGACCAGTGGCGCCCCGGCATAACGCCACAGAAGCTGCGTGAGGAGCTCGACGCCCTCATTCGCTTCCCCGGTCTCACCAATGCCTGGGTGCCCCCCATCAAGACCCGTATCGACATGCTGGCCACCGGCATCAAGACCCCGGTCGGCATCAAGATAGCCGGCCCCGATCTCAAGGTGATCGAACGCATCGGCCGCGACATCGAGGGGATCCTCAAGACGGTGCCGGGCCTCTCGTCGGTCTATGCCGAGCGGGTCGCCGGCGGACGCTACGTCAAGGTGGATATCGACCGTGCCCGCGCCGCCCGCTACGGCCTCAACGTGGCCGACGTGCAGGCGGTGCTGGCCACCGCCGTCGGCGGCATGGAGATAGGCCAGACCATAGAGGGGCGCGAGCGTTACCCCATCAACCTGCGTTATCCCCAGGACTATCGCGACTCCCCCGAGGCCCTGGCCCTGCTCCCCCTGGTGACCGCCGACGGGGCACGCATTGCGCTGGGCGACGTGGCGCGGGTCTACCTCTCCGACGAGGCGCCCATGCTGCGCAGCGAGAACGCCCGCCTCAACGGCTGGGTCTATGTGGATATCGACGGGCGCGACATCGGCTCCTTCGTGGCCGAGGCTCGGACCAGGGTGGAGCAGGAGCTTAAACTCGATCCCGGCTACTCCCTGACCTGGTCCGGTCAATACGAATACATGGAGCGGGCCAAGGCGCGCCTCACCTATGTGGTGCCGCTCACCCTGGCCATCATAGTGCTGCTGCTCTATCTGGCGTTTCGTCGCATGAGCGAGGTGCTGATCATCCTGGGTTCATTGCCGCTCGCCGTGGTGGGGGGGATCTGGGCCATCTGGCTGCTCGGCTTCAACCTCTCGGTGGCGGTCGGGGTGGGCTTTATCGCCCTGGCCGGGGTGGCGGTCGAGACCGGTGTGCTGATGCTGGTCTACCTCAACCACGCCTGGGAGGATCTCTGGGCCCGTGGCCAGCCCGATCGCGCCAGCCTGCACGACGCCGTCATCGAGGGGGCCGCCCTGCGCCTGCGCCCCAAGATGATGACGGTGGTGACCATCATCGTCGGCCTGCTCCCCATCATGTGGAGCGAGGGAACCGGATCCGAGGTGATGCAGCGCATCGCCGCCCCCATGATAGGCGGCATGGTGACGGCCCTGGTGCTCACCCTGCTGGTGCTGCCGGCCATCTACTACCTGTGGCGCGGGCGTCAGCTTGCCGCCCTTTGCCAACCCGAGGAGAAGACCCAATGAGAGTGATTGCAGGCCTGCTGCTGGCCATGACCTTTGCCGCCCACGCCGACGGGGGCCACCGCCTGGGGGAACCTGCCCCCCAACGCCCCGTCGACCGCACCCTGACGGTGACCCTGGATGACACCATGCGTTTCAGCCCGGCTGCCATCCGGGTCGAGGCGGGTGAGACGGTGCGGCTGCGGCTGCACAACCAGGGCAAGTTGACCCACGAGTTTGTGCTGGGGGAGATGAACAGCCTGCGCCAGCATGCCGAGATGATGCGCCAGCACCCCGGGATGGAGCATGACGACCCCGGTATGGTGAGCCTGGCCCCCGGTGCCAGCGGCGAACTGGTGTGGTACTTCCCCAAGGCCGGCCAACTCGACTTCGCCTGTCTGCTCCCAGGTCATATGGAGGCGGGCATGGTGGGCCAGATCCGGGTGGAGGGGTGAGGCGTTGGCTACTGGCTACTCTGTTGCTCAGTGGGTCGGCGCTCGCCGAGCCCTGGCTGGTGAAGGGGGTCGTCGTGGCCAGGGAGGCGTCAGCCGTTACGGTGCGCCACGAGGCCGAAATCAGGCTGGGAATGCCGGCCATGACAATGCGCGTCCGGGTCAGTGACCCGATGCTGTTGGAGACGCTGGCGGTGGGGGACACCCTCTTGCTGGCCCTGTGTGATAACCCATTGCTTAATAGCTTCGGACTGCTTGGCCCGAGCGTATCAATCTGACGAGGAGAGACAAATGAAAAGTGCACTGACCCTGTTGCTGCTGGGCTCCCTGAGCCTGACCATGCCCGCCCTGGCCAACGAGATGGCCGGCCACGAAGGCCACCAGATGGACGAGCCCATGATGGGGGCCCAGGTGATGACCAAGGGGGTGGTCACCAGGGTCGATCTGGAGGCGGGTAAGGTGGGGATCCGTCACGAGGCGATCGCCAACCTGGGGATGCCCCCCATGACCATGATCTTCAAGGCGGCCGATCCTGCCCTGCTGGAGGGGCTTAAAACCGGGGATGCCATCGAGTTTTTCGCCGAGAAACGGGACGGGGCCCTGGTGCTCGTCTCCCTGAGCCGCTAAGCGGCGGGACATCTGGCGACGCCCCGACAAGCGGGTTTATGACCCTCCCCGGACGGGGAGGGTATTTTATTTATTGCCGCCGGCAGGGAGGCTTTCGGTCGGCTCCTGACCCGGCTTTTCGATGTGGCGGCGTTGCAGGGGGAGAGTGCAATAAGCGCAGCGCATTGCTCCGGGGTAAGGGGGGCTGTGTTGCTGCATAGGGCGCTAGGCCGCTGCCCTCGAAGGGGTTTCGCCCGCCCTGCGGGACGTGGCGAGTGACTTTTGGTCAAAGAAAGGTCACCAATCGAGCGGCCAACCCACCCATTCGACCGCTGTGCCATCATCCCTGATGGCGCTTCTGACCTTGCTTCTGATCTAACCCGACATTCTGGGACACTCCCCATTACCCTTGCACCATGGATCGATCCAACCTCTGAGGTTTGTTTCGATTATAGCGGTGGTGATATATGTGTGTTGAGTGCCCCATCTTATCTTTTTAATGCTTGGGGAAAACAATGGGTGCATTTAGCACAGATTTGTTTTCTTCTAGCACAGTATTAGGTTTCGAGAAGGTGATTGGAGCGTTCAATACAGCGTTGTTATTCTCTGTTACTACTGAGTTACTCTGAATCCTTCGTACCGTATCAACAATCCAGCTGAACACACCTGGCCTTGTGAATCCGGCATAAAAGGTGGCCTGGTTATGTAGCTGAGAGTGTGCGTTTGCTCCTGTACTGACAACGCCATAAATTTTTCCTTGGTAGATAAGGGGTCCACCGCTATCGCCCTTGAATGTTGAATATTTTGTTATCACAGTTCCAAACTCATTCGTGCTCCATCTGGGGTCAGAGATATTTAGCGGTGGGTTTTCAACCGTGATAGAGTAGCGGTTAGGTTTATAGGTGGCTGCTTTCGCTCTTCGTTCATAGTCGGCCTCAGCGATCTCACAGCTATTTTGGTCACTTTGTGGATATTTCTGTGTGAAGTATTGGTTTGAAAAGTACTTGGAGCTATGACATCGAGACATGTCTACTTCACGCTCATAGTCTGGAGAGTGTTCTTTCTCAGCAACAATGGCGGGAACTGGCATGCGTTTAAGGTTCCTGGTTGAATATCCAATGGGGAAAACCTCTGCACCAAAGTCAATTTCCTCATGTGCGACTGGCAAGAACGTCACGCCCTCTGGCATGCTTTCAAGCTCCAAAATGGCTATATCATCAAACTTATCAGCCACTATCTTGTTATTAACCCTGTAAATATGGTCAGGCGTATAGGTCTCTACTATTTTTACCTTGATGCCAAGGTGAGGTATGCGGCCATTTTCGTCACGCGCCTGTGCTCTCGAATGAAGAAGATAGGCATCAGCCCCTTTTCCGGCGCCTAAGTAAACACAGTGTTGTGCGGTGAGAACCGTTTTTGGTGCAATCAGAGCACCAGAGCAATGCGCTCCTCTTAAATAGACCATATATGGCGCATCGTTAGCCAAGACATCCTCTCCGTCAACTGCCATGGCAGGCAATGCATATAAACCACCAGTTAATGACAGACTAATTGACAGTGGGATGAAATACTTTTCACGTTTCATGCAATCCCTTTCCTTATCTTGTATATGTGATGAAGCGGTATGCAACGAGGTTTTCATGCTCAATCCAAGGCGTATCTTCGCTTGTCACTATCACCAGGAAAGTGATTGGTCAGAGTGCTGCTGTGGATACTTTTGTCATCGTGCTGATGACGTGACAATCTTGGTTCAGATTACTAATGGCGGGCTTCGAGTGAGTCATACATTAAGTTCTGTAATGATTTATCACATGATGGCCAGTGCTTGGCAAGATCAATTAAATATCCTTCCCATCAATTAACAGCAATCTGAAATCCATTGGCATCCAGAGTGTTTAAGTAGTTTTTATTTATTTTTGCTTTAAATTCAACATGGGTTGCACCCTGAGTTTATATCATCTATTTCATTATCCACATTCGGTGATATGAACAAAGGTATAAATCTCTACGCACCATGATTTGAGGTGATATCAGGGGTCTATGAGGGGGTTATTCGAAGGGGAAGTGAAATTGGTTGATGATGTTGTTCAATATTATTGATGTAAAGAGGTTGCATCTAATGTGTGGACTATGTTGCTACTCACTTGGTATTGATGGTTGTCATTTTTAGTGCGATAAAACAAGGTGTGTTTATTGTTCTGCCAATGTTTTTGTCACTTTATGATGGGGTACTTGCGAGAAAATGAGTGGAGTAAATTTTACTGTTCTTCAGTTTTTCCGCTTCCAGGAACCGACTCCAAGAGTGATCTATCCCATTCGATATAATATTGCGAAAGTGAATAAATGGCGGCCGATTTTGCAATACCCTCACCTTATGGATTTTTAGACTGACCTCTGTTTCGTAGAGGAGAGTCAGGATGCGTATCGATGGTGTTCGTGAAATAGTGCCGAGAGATGTGGGGCAACCGGAGGGGAAACAGCCAGCCGCGCTCACTCCTCAGGCGCTGCAATATCTGTTTACCGACCATGGGGTGGGAATCCCGGTTGAGCATGCCATGCGTATGCAAGCGGTTGCCAAAGAGACCAACACAGTCTTTGGCATTCGTCCCGTCGAGGGGATGGTGACCACCCTGATCAAAGAGGGATACCCGACCAAGGGATTTTCGGTCAAGGGGAAGAGTGCTAACTGGGGTCCTCAGGCCGGTTTTATTTGTGTCGATCAGAAGCTGAGCAAGCGGGAGAATCGTGACCCGGCCGAGATCGGCAAGCTCACCCAGGCGGTGGCAAAGGGGATGAAGGGCGGTGCCTATACCCAGGCCGACCTCAGGATCAGCCCTCAGCGTATCGGTGAGCTGATCCAGGATTTTGGCCTCAAAGGAGAGGGGGTTGGGTCGGTTCGCCACCTGAGTGCCACGGGGCCCAGTGGCAACACCTATGAGTTTGTCGCCCGGCAGGAGGAAGATGGCCTCTACCGGATCAGTCGACAGGGTGAGCAGGAGGCGATTCAGGTCTTGGCCCACCCAGAGTGTGGCCTGCCCATGACGGCGGACTATGACCTCTTTCTGGTGGCGCCCTCAGTAGAGGAGTACGGCAGTGGTGGCTGTGATGCCAGGCCTAACACGGCGGTGAAGTACCAACCTTTGCCTAATGATCCCCATACCATGGAGAGTTTCTACGGCCGGGAAGATGCGACCCGGGGCAACATCACGTCGCGCACCAGGCAGTTGGTGGATACCCTTAATGACTCGCTGGGACGTGGAGAGCATAAGGAGATGTTTCATCACAGCGATGATGCGGGCAGCCCTGTCTCTTCCATGGGGGATAACTTCCCGGCGACTTTCTACCTTCCCCGGGCCATGGAGTACAGGGCTGGGGGAGAGTCGATGCACTTCACAGAGGTCTGCGTCGTGACGGACGATCAGCACTTCAATGTGTTCGTCGAGTGCATCAAGGAGAATGGTTACCACTTTAACGCCCACCCCGATTGGCAGGTGCCTGTACGGCCCAGCTTTGCAGAGGCGCAAGCCTTCTTTCGCGGCAAGGTGTGAGTCGATAATCGAGCAGGGATATCCGACGCCATGGAAGGCGTCACGCAGCTGATCTGTCCGTTTCTGTCCTGAGGCCAGGCTGGCTGCAGTGGTGAGTAAGTCCCAAGCATGGAGATCTCCTCGCAACCGCTTTCATGATGAGTTTTAGTAAAAATCTGCTGGTCCCTCGCGGTCTGGCTCGGTAATCTTGCTCTTCCGGCCCCGGAGGGGCGTTGTCCGGCCACAGGAGTCTCGATGGCAACCCTGAAAGAGATTGCGCAGGAGGCGGGTGTCTCGCTCGCCACCGTTTCCCGTGTCCTTAATGAGGACCCCACCCTGAGCGTCAAGGATGAGACCCGGCAGCGTATCTTCGAGATCGCCGAGCGGCTGGAGTATCGGCCGCAGGCGAACCGACGCGGGGTGCACAAGAGCAAGCAGCAGTTTCTGGCCCTCTATGGCTATCCCCAGAGCCTGGAGGTGAACGATCCCTTTTACCTCTCCATCCGTTATGGCATCGAGGCCCAGTGTGCCCGCCTCGGCATCGGCCTGAGCCATCTCTACGAGGCGGGAGCCCAGAGCGAGCTGCCTGCCACCCTGGACGGTGCCCTTCTGGTCGGGCGGGTCGAAACCGACCTCTGCCGCCTGCTGCAGGAACGCGGGGTGCCCCTGGTGTCGGTTGACAACAGCAGCGCTCTCGAGCACGACACGGTCGACGTGGATCTGGCCCGTATCAGTCAGCAGGTGATCGATCACTTCGTCGCCCATGGTCACCGGCGCATTGGCTATATCGGTGGTCAGGATGGAGAAACCGACGCCCGCGAGATCGCCTTCGCCGCCTACGGAGAGCGGCTCGGGGTGGTGCAGCAGGAGGATCTCTACCGGGGCGAGTTTTCCAGTGCCTCCGGCTACCGGCTGGCCTGTCAGATGCTGGAGCATGAGTGCCCGCCGGCCCTCTTCGTCGCCTCCGACTCCATTGCCATCGGGGTGTTGCGTGCCCTGCACGAGCGGGGGGTGCGCATTCCCGAGCAGGTGGAGCTTATCAGTGTCAACGACATCCCCACCGCCAAGTTCACCTTCCCCCCGCTCTCCACGGTGCGCATCCACTCCGAGCTGATGGGCTCGCAGGGGGTCAACCTGCTGCTGGAGCGGCAGCGCGACGGGCGCGACATCCCGTTACGGGTGCTGGTACCGAGCCAGTTGGTGCTGCGCGGCACCACCCGCTGAACCCGTTTTACTCCCCTTTACCCGACCCTGACCCGCTCGATGCCCTCGATGCGGGTCAATTTTTATGCCAACGAGCGCCTCACCACCTCGCCAACAGGATCCGGATCACAGTCCAGAAAGTGAGCTGTGATCCAGTTAAAGTTTTACCTGTTTAACTCTGTGATTAAGTAAAACTTTAACTAAAGTCTTCCCATCAACTCAGCCTGTTCCGGGAGGACATGTGAATAACTGGGAAAACTTCACCCTGTTGGGAGAGCATCGTCTGGCGCCACGCGCCTACTTCTTCTCCTATGCCGACAGGGCAAGCGCCGCCACCATGCAGCGAGAACTGAGCCGCCGCTTCCTCTCCTTGAGCGGCCGCTGGCAGTTCCACTACTTCGATCACCCCCTGGCGGTGCCGGAAGCCTTCTACCACAGCCCCATGACCGAGTGGGGCCAGATCACAGTGCCCAACCTGTGGCAGATGGAGGGGCATGGCCGGCTCCAGTACACGGATGAAGGTTTTCCCTTCCCCATCGATGTCCCCTTCGTGCCGACCAACAACCCCACAGGTGCCTACCAGCGCAGTTTCACGCTGAGCCCGGCGTGGGACGGGGAGCAGGTCATCATCAAATTTGACGGGGTCGAGACCTACTTCGAGGTCTATGTGAACGGTCACTACGCCGGCTTTAGCAAGGGCAGCCGCCTCACCGCCGAGTTCGATATCAGTGCCTTTGCCCGGGTGGGCGAGAACCTGCTCTCGGTGCGGGTGATGCAGTGGGCCGACTCCACCTATATCGAGGATCAGGACATGTGGTGGATGGCGGGCATCTTCCGCGACGTCTACCTGGTCGGCAAGCCGCGCGCCCATCTGCAGGACTTCTTCGTTCAGACCCGCCTCTCGGGTGACTGCACCGGCGCCACCCTGAGCTGCGATCTTCAATTCGAGAGCCTGGACGGCCCGGTCAGCGGCCATCGTCTGGCCTGGCGCCTGCTTGACGCCGAGCAAGAGGTCGGGAGTGGCGAGCAGACGGATCTGCACATCGATGGCAACCTCACCACCCGCTTCACCCTGGACCTCGATCGGCCGCGCCTCTGGAGTGCCGAAGACCCCTACCTCTACCGCCTGGAGCTGGCCCACTTCGATGCCGCCGGCACCCTGCTGGAGGTGATCCCCCAGCGGGTCGGGGTACGCGAGATCGCCGTGCGCGACGGCCTTTTTCATGTCAACGGCCGCTACCTCAAGCTGCACGGGGTCAACCGCCATGACAACGATCATCTGAAGAGCCGCGCCGTGGGCATGGATCGGGTTGAGCAGGACATCATCCTGATGAAGCAGCACAACCTTAACTCGGTGCGCACCGCCCACTACCCCAACGACCCCCGCTTCTACGAGCTGTGCGACCGCTATGGCCTGTTTGTGATGGCCGAGACCGATGTGGAGACCCACGGCTTCGTCAGCGTCGGTGATCTCAGCGCCATCACCGATGATCCGGCCTGGGAGAGCGTCTTCGTCGATCGCATCGTGCGCCACGTACACGCCCAGAAGAATCACCCCTCCATCATCATCTGGTCCCTGGGCAATGAATCCGGCTACGGCTGCAACATCAGGGCCATGTACCACAGCTGCAAGGCCATCGATCCGACCCGTCTGGTCCACTACGAGGAGGACAGGGACGCCGAGGTGGTGGACGTGGTGAGCACCATGTACTCCCGGGTTCAGCAGATGAACCACTTCGGCGAGTACCCCATGAACAAGCCGCGCATCCTGTGTGAGTACGCTCACGCCATGGGCAATGGCCCGGGTGGCCTCAGCGAGTACCAGCAGGTGTTCGATCGCCACGATCATATCCAGGGCCACTACATCTGGGAGTGGTGCGATCACGGCATCCTGGCCCACGACGAGCAGGGGCGCCCCGTCTACCAGTACGGCGGTGACTATGGCGACTACCCCAACAACTACAACTTCTGCATGGATGGCCTCATCTACCCGGATCAGACCCCGGGGCCGGGCCTGCGCGAATACAAGCAGGTGCTCTGCCCGGTCAAGGTACGTGCCAGTCACGCCGCCGCCGGCCGCTTCGAGCTGGAGAATCGCTTCTGGTTCTCTTCCCTGGACGGGCTGCGTCTGGAGTGGGAGCTGCAGGCCGAAGGAGAGGTGATCTGGAGTGAGAGCCAGCCCCTGTGTGGCGTGGCACCGCGAGAGACCTTGCCTGTCGCCCTCGACCTGCCGGCCCTGGATCAGCGGGAGACCTTCCTGCAGGTGCGGGTGGTGCGCGAACAGGCCACCGCCTATAGCCCGGCGGGCTATCAGCTGGGTCAGTACCAGTTCCAACTCAAGGGGGCGACCCGCACCCTCTACCCTCTGGTGAATCCCAACGCCACCGAACTGCAGCTGGAGGAGGGACGTCTGGCCCTCACCATCACGGGCAGCGGCTTCGCCCTGCGTTTCTCCCGTCTGGATGGCAAGCTGGAGAGCTGGCAGGTGGCCGGTGACGAGCTGCTGGCGAGCGCCCCGCGCCTTACCTTCTTCAAGGCGATGATCGACAACCACAAGCAGGAGTACGAGAGCCTGTGGCACCCGAACCACCTGCAGATCATGCAGGAGCACTTCCGCACCTTGAGTTGGCGCCAGCTGGGTGAGGCGGTCGAGGTGACGGTGGAGAGCATCATAGCCCCGCCGGTGTTCGACTTCGGCATGCGCTGCCGCTACGTCTACACCCTGAGCCCCAATGGCCAGCTGCATGTGGCCCTGAGCGGCGTTCCCTATGGCCGCTACGACGACATCATTCCCAAGATCGGCGTCGAGTTGGGGCTGCGCGGGGATCTGGATCGGGTGCACTACTACGGCATGGGTCCGGGCGAGAACTACTCCGACAGTCGCCAGAGCAACTGGATCGGCACCTTCAAGAGCACGGTGGCCGAGATGTGGGAGCACTACCCCTTCCCCCAGGACAACGGCAATCGCCAGCAGGTGCGCTGGGCCAGCCTGACCGACCGTCACGGCAGCGGCCTCTATGTGCGCCCCGACGCCCCCATCAACCTGAGCGCCTGGCCCTACAGCTGGGAGCATATCCACGCGGCCCAGCACATCAACGAGCTCGAGCCCGGCGGCCACATCACCCTCAACCTGGATCACAAGGTGCTGGGGCTGGGCTCCAACTCCTGGGGCTCAGAGGTGCTGGACTCCCACCGGGTGCGCTTCGAGGCATTTGAGTATGGCCTCACCCTGCTGCCTATCGAGCGCGGCAACCTGACACCGGCCACCCTGGCCGGACTGGACCTCACCATCAAGGGCGGGAGGAACCTCGCATGATCACCCTGGAAAGTCTGGATCTGTTCAAGCAGGTCTACCGCGAAGGCAAGAAGTGGAACCGCTGCATCGAGGCGATCGACAACCTGCCCAATATCCGCCCCGGGGTCTTCCACTCCATCGGTGACTCCCTGGTCTACCGGCTGTTCGAGGGGGTGAGCCCGGCCAAAGAGACCTTCGAGGGGACCCGCCGTTATGTGGACCTGCACTACTACCTGGAGGGGGAGGAGACGGTGGAGTGGGCCGCCAAGGACGATCTTGGCGTGGTGCAGGCCTATGACGACTGCACCGACCGGGAGCAACTCGGGGGCGAGGTGCAGCAACGCTGCCGGGTAGGCCATGGCCAGGTGGTGCTCTTCGAGAGCGACAAGGCCTACCGCTTCTGCGGGGACGCTCCGGTGCGCAAGGTGATCATCAAGGTCACGGTCGAAGGCGGCTACTTCAAAAACAAATAACAAGCCGCCGGTTTTGCACCGACAAAGCCGAAAGGGCGGGGCTCACCCTACAACGAATGCCCCGCTCTTTCGCTGCAATAACTACAGGTCTGGAGATGCACCATGTCTGATTCCAAACGAAATACGATCGGCAAGTTTGGTCTGCTGTCGCTTACCTTCGCGGCGGTATTCAGCTTCAACAACGTCATCAACAACAACATCGAGATCGGTCTGGCCTCGGCCCCCATGTTCTTCCTGGCCACCCTTTTTTACTTCATTCCGTTCTGCCTCATCATCGCGGAGTTCGTGTCACTGAACAAAAACTCCGAGGCGGGGGTGTACGCCTGGGTGAAGAGCTCCCTCGGTGGGCGCTGGGCCTTTATCTCCGCCTACACCTACTGGTTCGTGAACCTCTTCTTCTTCACCTCCTTGCTGCCGCGGGTCATCGCCTACGCCTCCTATGCCTTCCTCGGCTACGAGTACATCCTCACCCCGGTGGCAACCACTTGCTTGAGCATGGTGCTGTTTGCCTTTGCCACCTATGTCTCCACCAACGGCGCCAGGATGCTGGGCCCCATCACCTCGGTGACTTCGTCCCTGATGCTGCTGCTGACCCTCTCCTACATCCTGCTGGCGGGTTCGGCCCTGGTGGGCGGTGTCCAACCGGCAGACCCCATCACGGTAGAGGCCATGATCCCCGACTTCAGCTGGGCCTTCCTCGGCATCACCACCTGGATCTTCATGGCTGCCGGGGGGGCCGAGTCGGTGGCGGTCTACGTCAACGACGTGAAGGGGGGGTCCAAATCCTTCGTCAAGGTGATCATCGTCGCCGGCATCTTTATCGGTGTGCTCTACTCCATCGCGTCGCTGTTGATCAACGTCTTCGTGCCGAGTGACACCCTGAAGTTTACCGGCGGCTCGGTGCAGGTGTTCGAGGGGCTGGCGGCTCATTTCGGCCTGCCGGAGATCCTGATGAACCGCTTCGTGGGGCTGGTCTCCTTCACCGCCATGTTCGGCTCCCTGCTGATGTGGACCGCCACCCCGGTGAAGATCTTCTTCTCCGAGATCCCGGCCGGCATCTTCGGCCAGAAGACGGTCGAGCTGAACGAGAACGGCGTGCCCGCCCGCGCGGCCTGGATCCAGTACCTCATCGTGCTGCCGCTGATGGTGGTGCCGACGTTGGGCTCCAACACGGCGCAGGATCTGATGAACACCGTCATCAACATGACCGCCGCCGCCTCCATGCTACCGCCGCTCTTCATCATGCTGGCCTACCTCAATCTGCGCCTGAAGCTCGATCACCTGCCGCGGGAGTTCAGGATGGGGTCGCGCACCACCGGCATTGCCGTGGTCTCGGTGCTGATCGCCATCTTCTCGGTGGGCTTCCTCGCCTCCACCTTCCCGACCGGTGCCGACATCATGACCATCCTCTTCTACAACGTCGGCGGGATCGTCATCTTCCTCGGCTTCGCCTGGTGGAAATACAACCGTTACGAGGCCTCCTTGAGTCATGAGGCGCGGGTGAGAGAGGCCGGGCCGGCGGCCCGGGTCTCCATGCAGGCGCCCTGAGCGACCCCTTTCCCCCTATCAAACCGGGTGGCCGTTGGCCACCCGTTCACCGTCACATCAAAACAGGAGAAGAGAATGAGCGAGACGATCGAGTTTGCCGACTTCAAGCGGGTCGAGATGAAGGTGGGCAGGGTGCTGGAGGTGGTGCGCCATCCGGGCGCCGACAAGCTCTACATAGTGCAGATCGATGTGGGTGGCGAGCGTCCCCTGCAGACAGTCACCAGCCTGGTCCCCTACTACAGCGAGGATGAGCTGGCGGGCAGCGAGGTGGTGGTGGTGACCAACCTCAAGCCGACCCGAATGCGCGGCGAGCGCTCCGAGTGCATGCTGCTCTGTGCCGAGACGCCGGACGAGAGCCAGAGTGTGCTGCTGCAGCCGAGGGTCTCCATGCCCGCCGGCACCCCCATAGTGTGAAGCGATAACAACAACAGAACGACAGACCGGGGCCTGGCCCCCCAATCGAGACGCTCAGGCGCGCTGCAGCGCGCCGGAGGAGGAACCATGTCACAATCCATGCGCGGCACCATAGGCAAGTTCGCCTTGCTGGCCATGACCTTTGCTGCCGTCTTCAACGTGCGCAACATCGTTAACAACAACATCGAACTGGGGCTCAGTTCGGCGCCCATCTTCATGCTGGCGACCGTCGTCTACTTTATCCCCTTCGTCTTCATCATCGCCGAGTTCGTCTCGGCCAACAAAAGCTCGGAATCGGGCATGTACGACTGGCTCAAGAAACCGCTCGGTACCCGGATGGCCTATCTGGGTTCGTTTCTCTACTGGTTCGTGAACCTGTTCTGGTTTGTCTCCCTGCTGCCCAACGTCATCGCCTATGCCTCCTACGCCATGCTGGGCTACGAGTACAGCTTCTCTCCCATGCTGACCTCGGTCATCTCCATCGTGCTCTTCGCGGCGGCGACTCATATCTCCACCAAGGGGGCGAGCTGGCTCGGCAAGATTGCCGGGCTGGTGGCCTACGGCGTGTTTGCCCTGTTTGCCATCTATGTGCTGGGGGCCCTGCTGGCGCTCGGCGGTGACCATGTGCCGGCCCAGCCCATCTCCCTGGCGGCCATGACGCCCACCGTCAACTGGGCCACCCTGGGCATCATGTGCTGGATCTTCCAGGCCGCCGGCGGAGCCGAGACGGCCGCCGCCTACCTCAACGATGTGAAGGGGGGGCACAAGTCTTTCGTCAAGGTGATCATCACGGCAGGTATCATCATCGGTGCCATGTATGCCATCGGTTCTCTGCTGGTGAATGTGTTCGTGCCGCGCGAGAGTCTCACCTATGCCGGCGGCATGGTGGAGATCTTCACCGGCATGGCCCACTACTTCCAGCTCTCCGAGACCCTGGTGGGTCGCTTCGTGGGCATAGTGCTCTTCATCGCCATGTTCGGCTCCATGATGATGTGGACCTCGGCGCCGGTGAAGATCCACTTCTCCGAGATCCCCAAGGGAGTCTACGGGGAGAAGACCACTGAGCTCAACGAGCACGGGGTGCCGGTGCGTGCCGCCTGGTGGCAGTTCGCCTTCGTCTTCGCCATGTTGGTGGTCAACGGCTTTGGCTCCGAGTCTGTGCAACAGATGATGAACACCGCCATCAATCTCACTGCAGGGACTGCCATGCTGCCGCCGATCTTCATCATGGTGGCTTACTTCGTGTTCCGCTGGAAACATGACGACACCCCCCGCGACTTCCGCATGGGGTCGCGCAAGGTGGGGATGGGCGTGGTCTCTGTGTTGATCGTCATCTTCGTGGTGAGCATGACCGCCTCGGCCTTCCCGCCCGGAGTCGATCTGATGCGCGCCTTCTTTATCAACGTCTTTATGACCGCCCTCTTCTCGGTCCTCGCCTACTGGTGGATCTCCCGTTTCGAACGGCGTCAGGCCGTCAGGGCGCAGGCCAGCAACAGACCGGCGAGAGCGGGCTAGGCCCTTATCAGCAGAGAGGAGCCCAAGGGCTCCTCTCTTTGCTTTGGTATATCTTGCAGGCTGATGCGTTCTTGGCTGCGGGCTGATGGGTAGCAACCTCGGCATGGGCCGCCTGTGAGCTAACAAATCAGGACCATATCTTATATTTTCAGCATGGGTGCCTCGATAAGATGTGCGCCATCTGATTCTATAGGTTTTTGGGTGTCGTAGTTATGTTAACGCTGGAAGGTTATTTACAAGTTTTACTGAGTAAGTTAGGAATTCCTCTTCCAGATGATATGGGTAATCGCGATGTGTTCTCGCTTGAGATTGGTCGCTTTACTTATCATTTCAAAGTCCATGCTGAGAGATATTTGACTATCTACTCTCTGGTGGGTAATGAGGGTGACATTGTCGATAGGGCTCTTGTCGGAATTATGAATTTGAATCATTTTTCCGACGAGGAGTACTCACCCGTATTTGCGTATGATGTCAATGCCAAGAAATTCCTTATATGGAACAGGCAGAAAGTATGCGAAATTGGTAATGAAAATGTACTTCCCCAGTTGGAGGCAATGATGGCAGCCAATAATATGATTGAGACCCTGATGGCTCAGGGCGAGCAGAGAAATGATTCTGTGGCGTTAGATATTAAGGCGCCGCATATCGGGATCCGCTGCTAATTGGATTCCATATTTTTCAATGAGTAATAGTGAAAAGTACTTTATTAAAGGATTTATGACATGCCAAGCATTGCATCACAGGTTCAGATACTGCCACCCCAGGTTCATCAGGAGCTGACTGAGAAGTTAAAGGGCGAGAAGAGCCCCGCAGGAGTGGCCAATGTTGAGCTCGGCAACCAAATGCATACCATTAGCGTTGTAGAAACCTCGTGTGATGCCAAACATGTGGGTGAGGGAAGAAAGTCATTTCTGTCTTCAGTGAAGGACTTCTTTAACAGTGTTCGAGATGCATTCATTAACTTCTTCAGTAAGGCATCGGAACCTACAAAGGGCTCGATAGAGATCGCTGCAGCGCCAGTGATGGACAAGCACGCAGCTGTCGTCGCCCAGAATAAAGAAATCATGGGTATCTTTCTTCAGAATCATGATTTTCTAAAAACTGAAGGAATCATGAGAATTTCTGCTGCAAAGACAGAGCTTGATCTGCTCTCTGCTGGCAAGAAGGATTTGCAGGATGCCACCGGTGTTGAGCTCGCGGCACTGTTTAAGAAGAATATTCGTGAGCATTGTTCTCCGGCAGATATGAAGGCTTTTGAACAAACCTTCTTGGACTATCAAAATAATAATCAGCTGCCTTTGGTTAGCGATCTGCCCGAGATGGCTCAGGATGCCATCATGCTTGCCAAAGAGGTTGCTAAATATCAGGGTGAGAACCATATGACTGCGTCCAACCTGGCGATTGTGATGGCTCCTAACCTGATGTCCACTGAATTGCTCATGCAAGGTAAAACACTGGAGTTCAATACCTTCTTTGAGAAGCTTATCCAACAAGCATGATGATCGTTGTCTGGTCACTACACTAATAAAAGTTGAGTCGTAGCAGGAAAGGGGGTGGCCAGCGTGCCACCCCCTTGTCATTTTGGGTGACTGGTTTCAAGGGGGCATGGTTTCGGTGCCTCATTCCAGCTGTGATGATGGATCGTTGCCGTGTTAACAAGCTTGTTAACGGACACCCCAGGGTGTCCGTTTTTTATTGGTGCCTGGCTAGCGTGAGACCCAGACGCCGACCAGAGAGGCCACCAGCAGGGTTGCCACCAGGGCGCTGGCCAGGCCGGGCGGGGCCTGCTTGGCCAGGGTGCGCTCTACCTTGCTCATGCGGTGAACGACCCGGGCCCTGCCCATCAATAGCAGAGCGGCATGGAGTAGAGAGAGCCCGGTGAGCAGGGCAAAGGTGACGAGAGGGGGGCCGCCGAGACCGGAGAGGCCGAACAGTACGGCGGCACCATAGAGGCCGGCAAAGCAGGCGTTCATTCCACTACGCAGCCCCAGCAGGGTGGGGCGAAACAGGCCCACCAGGGCCAGCAACAGACCGATCAGGGCAGCCAACGCCGCCAATTGGGATAGCATCATGCCTCCTTGGCATCGATTCCCGGTCCACCCCCATGGCCACAGACCCTGGCCAGTTGGCAGCAGGCGGGAGTATTGATTGGGCAAGAAACGTACACTGCCCGACTAGGCTACGCCTGCACCGGTCTGGAATGAAGCCGGACATTGCCAGGATGTGACCATGCTCAGCTACTGAGTGCGGGTGAGGGGGCGGCAAGGGTTGCCGCCCTCTGACCATAGAGGTCAGAGTGGATTGCCGGGGACGGGGTTGGACTGGCGCTCTTCATCTCCGCGCTGCCGGCGTCGCTCGGCGGCCTCCTGGATAAGCTCCTCTCTCTGCTTGTCGAGATCCTCCAGCAGCTTCTGCTTCTCTTCATCGGAGAGGGTCGGGTCTTCGGCGATCTCTTTCTTCCTCTGCTCGAGCCGGTCGAGCTTCTCCTTGCTAAGGCCTACCCGCTGGGCCAGCAGGTTGTCCCAGGCTACCCGGGTCAGGCTCTGCTCCGGCTCCTTGCGGGCACGTCCTGGATTGGCATAGGTGGGGGAGGGCTCACGGCTGCCTCCGTTCAGGGTCACCCTCTCTTCGGCAAGTCCTTGCCTCTGCCGCTGCGCCTCTCGAAACGGCTCCGTGCCCTGACGAGCCGTCAGTGAGGGCTGTAGCAAGCCAAATTGCACCGCACCCAGGTTCATCACTCATCCTCCTCGTCACTGCGTCGGCGTGGTCAGAGCAATAACCGTTCCAGCTTGCGGACAAGGAGAGGGGCCTGCCGGCCCCTCGTCGTTAACTGCGTCTGCGCCAGACCGTGAGCTGGGCCACCGTATGCTGGTACTTGCGGGCCGTCTCGCGGATCACGAACGGCAGGTCGCGCGGCGTGCCCACCTCTTCGAACTCCGTCGCCAGCAGCCGTTGCAGGGCCTGATGGGTGGTCAGCGCCTCGCCGTTCTCCCGCACACCGCCGAGCCAGTTGCCCTTGGGGGTGTACTCCTCGAGCCAGGTGTAGGGGCTGGTGAGCAGCAAGATGCCGCCCGGGCGCAGGCGCCGGCCTATGTCTTGCAGGAAGCGGGCGGGCTCGCGCAGCCGGTCGATCAGATTCGAGGCCAGCACCAGATCGTAGTGATCGTACTTGGGCTTGAGGTTGCAGGCGTCCCCCTGGCTGAAATGAATGCGTGCCGCCTGCTCCGGACCCAGATCGTGATCGGACAGCCTTGCCTCCCGATACTCCACCAGCTCCCCCTCCAGCGGCACGGCGTAACGGAATCCCTCCTGCCGGGTCATGGCCAGGGCCACGTCGATAAAGCGGGCCGAGTAGTCCACCCCGTCCACGTGCTGGAAGTGGCGGGCCATCTCGAAGCTGGCACGGCCCACGGCGCAGCCGATGTCGAGCGCCCGCTGGTGATGGGGGGCGAGCTCGGCCGCCAGCCCGGCCAGGGTCTGGCCGTAGTTGGGCACCCCGAAGTGGGTCGGTCCATAGTGGAAGTCGAGATACTGGGCCACCAGGGTGTCGGTCTCGTAGGGGTTGACCCGTCTCTGCTCCTGATGGCGCGACACCAGATAGCGAAAGCCGGCGTGCTGGAAGAAGTGGCGACGAAACGCATAGCGCGAGGCGGCGATAGCCTCGTTGCCGGTGCTGATCCAGCTGCCCCCCTTCATCAGGGTATGCTTGCCGTCGAAGGTGGGGGTGGAGAAGTCGTCATAGAGGGGGTGCACCCTGAACCCTTCGAAGCCGTCGATGGGGGTGCCGGTCCACTGCCAGACGTTGCCCACCAGATCGCAGAAGGCCCCCTGCTCGAAATGATCGACCGGGCAGGAGGAGGCCCACTGCTCCAGGTTGATGTTGCCGGGGGCTCGGGGCCAGTTCGGCTGATCCACCGGGATGCGGCTACGCAGGTGCATCCACTCGGCCTCGCTCGGCAGCTGTACCGGCAGACCCGTGGCCTCGCTCTTCCAGCGGCAGAAGGCGGCGGCCTCGAGCTGGTTCACCTCCACCGGCCAGTCCCATGGCATGGGCACTTCCTCTGTCATCAGCCTCAGTCGCAGGGCATCGGGTTCGCCCGGATCACCGACCCAGAAGGTGGGCATGGCGGCACGGGCGAATTCGCGCCAGCCCCACCCCTCGTCATCCCAGAAGCGGCGCTCGGCGTAGCCGCCGGCGGCGACAAACTCGAAGAACTCGGCATTGCTGACCAGCAGCCGGCTCGCCTGGAAGGGGGCCAGGGTGACCCGCCGCTCGCCATATTCGTTGTCCCAGCCGTAGGTGTCGTCCTGCTTGCCGAGACGCACCTCGCCGCCGGCCACCGCCTGCAGGGAGTTGGCCGGCACGCTGGTGCGATCGTGCCGGGCATGGGGGCAGGCGGGCCAGTGGGGTTGCGGGCGTACCCAGGCCAACGGCAGTTGGCGGATCAGCACGCTCGAGGTTTCGAGGTGGATGCGCTCATGTTCGATGCCCATCAGGATGGCCCAGGCCGGGCTCTCCCAATCGATGGGCAGGGTAAGCGGCATCTGCGCGATGAAGCGAGTCACCCGCTCGCGTACCCGGGCGCGATAGCGGCGCAACTCGCCCACGCTCGGCCAGTCGTAGTTGCGTTCGTCCAGGTCGTCCCAGCTCATCTCGTCCACGCCGATGGCCACCATGGCTTCGATGGGGGGGTCGATGCGCTCGTCGATGAGGCGGCCGGCCAGCAGCTTGTTGATGAAGAAGGCGGCGGTGTGGCCGTAGTAGAAGATGAGCGGATGGCGCAGGTTGATGGCCTTGGTAAACCAGGCGCGTTCGTCGGCCAGGCAGTCGAACAGGCTGTCGTAGAGATCGAAGGTTCGGGTGAAGTACTCCAGCAGCTCCTGGCGCTTCTGCTCCGGGTTCTCACCCCGCAGGTAGGGGGTGCGGGTCGGGTTTGGCAGGCCGGTGGTCTCGGCACGCAGAGGTTGGGCAAGGGTCACGGGCACGGCTCCTTATGGGGGGGACGGCTCCACTCTATACGGCGTGAGTGACAAATCGGATCGACGATCCGTTAGAGGAAGTTAGCCCATCGACGGGGCAAGAGGCCAGTCGACGGGCATGGGTTATCGATGGCGACGGGGCAGTACCCAGCCGGGCCTGACCCAGTGGCAGGTATAACCCTCCGGGTAGCGTTGCAAATAGTCCTGATGCTCCGGCTCGGCCTCCCAGAAGGGGCCCGCGGGCAGCACCTCGGTCACGACCGGGCCCGGCCAGAGGCCGCTTGCCTCCACGTCGGCGATGGTCTCGCGCGCCTCGAGGGCCTGCTCCTCGCTCAGGGTGTAGATGGCCGAGCGGTAAGATCGGCCCCGGTCGTTACCTTGACGATCCCGGGTGGTGGGGTCGTGGATCTGGAAGAAGAAGGCAAGCAGCTCCCGGTAGCTGAGCCGGTCGGGATCGAAGATGACCTCGATCGCCTCGGCGTGGTCACCATGGTGGCGGTAGGTGGCGTGCTCCACCTCGCCGCCACTGTAGCCGACCCGGGTCGAGATGACCCCGGGATGGTGGCGCAGCAGCTCCTGCATGCCCCAGAAGCAGCCTCCGGCCAGGATGGCGGTCTCGTGATGATGCATAGGATTCTCCTTCTGTGAGTTCAATCGGCACGGTTCAGGGCGACGGCATTGATGCAGTAGCGCAGCCCCGATGGCGGTGGTCCGTCGGGAAAGACATGACCCAGGTGGGCGTCACATACCTGGCAGGTAACCTCGATGCGGTGCATGCCGTGGGAGCGATCCTGATGATAGGCCACCACCCCCTCTTGCAGGGGCCGGGTGAAGCTGGGCCAGCCGGAGTGGCTCTCAAACTTGTTGCCGGCATCGAACAGCGGGGTATCGCAGCAGACGCAGTGGTAGCGCCCCGGTTCAAACAGGCTGCACATGGCCGAGCTGTGAGGGCGTTCGGTGCCCTTTTCACGGGTGATCCGGTACTGCTCCGGGGTGAGGATGGCACGCCACTCCTGGTCGCTGTGTTCGACCCTGGCGGGGGGCCGGGGATTGCCCTGATTGGCCCAATGCAACACCTGATGCCAGTCGGGATGGGACATGGATGACCTCCTTGGGGGCTGTGGGCCAGCAGCCCCGCATCATCTGATGGTGGCCCGCAAGAGAAGACCGGGAAGGCGGTCATCTGATTTCATCGTGGGCCTGGCCATGACGCTAATGGGCATTTTAGATTGTGTGTTTAATCATCAATCGTTTTTTTGATGGACCCTATCCCCGGACCCGGCTGTCTAAACTGGTGAGGGGTTATCCCGTCGGCCAGTCTGACACCCATTCAGGGAAGGAGAGTGTGATGGACAAACTTGACCACGAGATCGACACCCTGCGCCATGAGCAGGAGTTGCAACATCAGAAACAGGCGGAAAACCGCTGGCAGGCCCGTGTCGACGAGCTGCAGCGCGAGCGCCACGACGAGCCCGGTGGCGACTCCGGATCGGCAGAGCATTGACCCACAGAGGGGCCCCGCAAGGGGCCCTTCTCGTTTACCCCAGCTCGATGGGATCGACATCCACCACCCAGCGTACCCGCTTGGTCTCGGGCCAGGCCTCCAGCTCGGCGATGGCCCACTCCAGCAGCTGGGCCAGGGGGGCACGGGCGGCGGCCTGCACCATCAGTTGCATCCGGAACTTGCCCGCCTTGCGCTCCATGGTGGCACTCAGGGGGCCGATCACCTGCAGCCCCGGCAGGCGGGCCAGGCGCAGGGTGTCGGCGAGGCGGGTCAGGAAGTGTTGTGCCTCGCTCTGGCCGGTGGCCTCGGCCTTGAACAGGGCCTGGTGGCTGAAGGGGGGCAGGCTCAGCAGGCGGCGCTCCTTGAGGGCGGTATCGGCGAAGTGGTCGTAACCGTTCTGGGTCAGATCCTGCAGCAGGGCGTGCTCCGGATGGTGGCTCTGCAGCACCACCAGCCCCGGCTTGCTGGCCCGCCCGGCGCGACCGGCCACCTGAGTGTAGAGCTGGGCGAGGCGCTCGGCGGCGCGAAAATCCGCCGAGAAGAGGGCGCCGTCCACATCGATGAGGCCGACCAGGGTGACATCGGGGAAATGGTGCCCCTTGGCCAGCATCTGGGTGCCGATGAGGATCTTGTAGTGGCCGCTCCGGATCCCCTCCAGGTGGCTCTCCAGCTCCCCCTTGCGGGCCGTGCTGTCCCGGTCGATGCGTACCACCGGATAGTGGGGAAACAGGGTTGCCAGCAGTTGCTCGAGCTGCTCGGTGCCGACCCCGGAGCCGATCAGCTCATGGCTGCCGCACTCCGGGCAGCTGGGGGGGAGGGGCCGCACGCTGTCGCAGTGATGGCAGTGCAGCCGTCGCCCGGCCTGGTGCCAGGTGTACCAGGCGTCGCACCGCTCGCAGGCGGCGCTCCAGCCGCACTGGTGGCAGATCAGGGCCGGCGCGTAGCCGCGCCGGTTGAGAAACAGCATCACCTGATTGCCGGCGGCCAGGTGCTCGGCCATCAGCCGCTCCAGCTGGGGCGAGAGGCCCGCCTGCAGCCGGGTGCTCTTGATGTCGAGGATCACCTGACACGCCGTAGTGGCGTTGCCGGCGCGCCGGGTCAGGCGCAGGTGGTGATACTTGCCGCCGCGAGCGTTGTGCAGGCTCTCCAGCGAAGGGGTGGCCGAGCCGAGCAGGATCGGGATGCCGGCCCGGTGGGCGCGCATCACGGCGAGATCCCGGGCGTGGTAGCGAAAGCCCTCCTGCTGCTTGAACGAGGCGTCGTGCTCCTCGTCGATGATGATGACGCCGAGACGCTTGAACGGGGTGAAGACGGTAGAGCGGGTGCCAATCAGGATGGCGGCGCCCCCGTCACGGCAGGCGAGCCAGGCGTCGAGCCGTTCCCGGTCGTTCATCCCCGAGTGCATGGCCACCACAGGCACGTTGAAGCGGCGCCTGAAGCGGTTGATGGTCTGCGGGGTGAGGCCTATTTCTGGCACCATCACCAGTGCCTGTTTCCCCTCCCGCAGCAAGGGCTCGAGGATGCTCAAATACACCTCGGTCTTGCCAGAGCCGGTGATCCCCTCCAGCAGGAAGGCGTTGAAGCGATCCCGTTGGCTGGTCACCGCCGAGACTGCCAGCGCCTGCTCTGTGCTCAGAGGCAGGGCGCCGTCGCAGTGGAGGTGTTCGGCCCAGTCGGTGGGATGGCTGGGCTCCAGGCTGCGCCTCTCTATCAGTGCTTTTTTCTCCAGCGCCGTGAGCGCGGCGGATTGCACCTCCTCCTGGCGCAGGGCCGAGGGGGTCTGCGGTCCCCGGCGCAGCAGGGCCAGTGCCTGCTGCTGCTTGGGGGCGCGCCTGAGCTCGTTGAGATCGCAGGCGTGCCCGGCCTCGGTGGTGAACCAGAACTCCAGCTCCCGGTAGGCGGCCGGCTCTCCCTTGCGCACCAGCACCGGCAAGGCCACCGCCAGCACCTCGCCGAGGGGGTACTGATAGTAACCCGCCCCCCACTGCATCAGGGCCAGGATATCGGGGCCGAGCACGGGGCGTTCGTCGAGTACCCGTTTGATCGGCTTGAGCTTCTCCCTGGGCAGGGTGCTTTCGGCCGGATGATCGACCACCAGCGCCACCAGGGTCTGCGGGCCGAAGGGCACCTCGACCCGGCAGCCGGGCGCCGGCAGGGGGAGGGGGCAGAGATAGTCGAAAGGACGGCGCAGGGGCACCGGCACGGCGACACGAACCAGATCCAGTTTGTCGGAGGAATTCACCAAAGATTGCCTATTTTTTCCGCGGGGCCACTTGCCTGATCTCAGGCGTTTCCTATATTATTCGCTGCCTTTGAAACTGTGTTCAATATTCGTGTGGTGTCCGACCCAAGGCTCGGATGGCGACACGGCCTATATCTTTGAGGTTGTCCATGAAAGCTGGTATCCATCCGGAATACGTTGAAATCACCGCCAAGTGCTCTTGCGGTAACATCATCAAGACTCGCTCCACCGTCTCCAAGGATCTGAACCTGGACGTGTGCTCCGAGTGCCACCCCTTCTACACCGGCAAGCAGAAAGAAGTTTCTAGCGGCGGCCGCGTAGACAAGTTCAACAAGCGTTTCGGTTCTCTGACTGCCAAGAAGTAATCGAGTCCGAAAGCTTGAAGAAAAGCGCCCATTGGGCGCTTTTTTTGTGCCCGGCTTTCCCCTAAGGTGGGGCGAGGAGTCGAGAAGGAGAGCAGGGATGCGACGCTGTCTGGTCATGGGAGCCGCCGGCTATGTGGGCTCCTATCTGGTGCCTTATCTGCAGGCACAGGGTTATGAAGTGGTGGCCGCCGCCCGGCGCCCCTGCCGGTTGCCGGAAGGGGTCGGGTTTCGCCTCGCCGACAGCCTCAGGCCCGCCACCCTGGGGCCGGCCCTGGAGGGCATAGATACCGTCTTCTATCTGGTGCACGCCATGGGCGCCGGGGCCGGCTTCCACCGTCTCGAGCAGCAGGGGGTGAAGAACTTCGCCGCCGCCGCCCGCGCCGCCGGGGTGCGCCGTCTCATCTATCTGGGGGCGATCCAGCCCGAGGCGTGCGAGAGCCGTCATCTCAACTCCCGTCGTCACTGTGGTGAACTGTTTCGGGCCGCCGGTGTGCCGACCGTGGAGCTGCGCGCCGGCATCATCATAGGCCCGGGCTCGGCCGCCTTCGAGGTGATGCGCGATCTGGTGTTCAACCTGCCTATGATGGTGACACCCAAGTGGGTGCGCTCGCGCACGCCCCCCATCGCCCTCTCCAACCTGCTTCACTACCTGGGGGGGCTGGTGGAGGCCGAGGGGGTCGAGGGGGGGATTCTCAACGCCGCCGGTCCCGAGCTGCTCAGCTACCAGCAGCAGCTCGAGCGCTTCGCGGCCCACATTGGCAAGCGCTGCCCCATCCTTCCCATCCCCTGGCTTACCCCGCGTCTGTCGGCCTGGTGGCTGCAGTTTGCCACCTCTGTGCCCCAGCCGGTCGCCAAGGCCCTGGTGGGGGGGCTCAAGCACGACATCCCGGCCGACGACGGACCGCTGCGTGCCCTGTTGCCCCAGCGCCTGCTCGATTTTGACGAGGCGCTGGCCGAGGCCCTTACCCTGGAGCAGCGACTGGGGGCCGAGCAGCACGGGGAGGAGACCCCCCTCGGTCTGCGCTGGCGTCACCCCGAGTACGGCTTCTATGACCGCACCGCGAGCGGCACCGCCCTCTCCCTCGCCCCGCCCGAGGCCCTGTGGCAGGTGTTGCAGGGGCTCGGTGGTGAGCGACGCTACTTCTACATGAACAGCCTGTGGAGCGTGCGCGAGTGGATGGATCACCTGATAGGGGGCCCGGCGCGCCAGTACGGCCGCAGCGATCCGACCCGTTTCAACAAGGGCGATCGGATCGACTCCTGGGAGATCCTGGGGGTGGAGGAGGGACGGCGGCTCGATCTGTTGTTTAACATGCGGGCACCGGGGGTGGGGCGCCTCGAGTTCCTTATCGTGCCCGAGGAGTCGGGGTTGACCCGCCTCACGGTGACGGCTCACTGGCACCCTCAGGGGGCCTGGGGGCTCGGCTACTGGCTCGCCATGCTGCCGTTCCACCTCTTTATCTTTCAGGGGATGACGGAGGCGATCGTGCGTGAGGCGGAGGCCGACAGCGGCATTCCGGTGATGGACTGAAATATACCTCTAACTTGGTATTCTTGCGTGGTGGAAATCGCTGGTCATCTGCTCCGTCCAGCGTTTTAAACCATATTATCCTCTGGGAAAGGGCCCCCCTTTTCTTTATGATCATTTCCCCCCGCCTGAAGCGGGGAGTCCATCATCATGACGTGAACAACCGTATCGGGGTATCCCATGTCCGATCTGCGCCAACAGGCTCTCGACTACCACGCCCTTCCCGTCCCCGGGAAGATCGCCATCGAACTCACCAAGCCGGCGGAGACTGCCCGCGATCTGGCCCTGGCCTACAGCCCGGGCGTGGCCGAACCGGTGCGCGAGATCGCCGCCAACCCGGATGATGCCTACAAGTACACCGCCAAGGGTAACCTGGTGGCGGTCATCTCCAACGGCACCGCCATCCTGGGGCTGGGCAATCTGGGGCCGCTCGCCTCCAAGCCGGTGATGGAGGGCAAGGCCCTGCTGTTCAAGCGCTTCGCCGGCATCGATGCCATCGACATCGAGGTGAAGCACCGCACCAACGAAGAGTTCATCAACACGGTGGCTGCCATCGCCGACACCTTCGGTGGTATCAACCTGGAAGACATCAAGGCCCCCGAGTGCTTCGCCATCGAGCAGGCCTTGATCGAGCGCTGCAGCGTGCCTGTGTTCCACGATGATCAGCACGGCACCGCCATCGTCACCGCCGCCGGCCTGCTCAATGCCCTCGAGATCCAGGGCAAGCGCATCGAGGAGAGCCGCATCGTCTGCATGGGGGCCGGTGCCGCCGCCATCGCCTGCATGGAGTTGCTGATCAAGTGCGGTGCCATGCGCGAGAAGATCTACATGCTCGACCGCAAGGGCGTGATCCACACCCGTCGTGACGATCTCAACGAGTACAAGAAGTTGTTTGCCAACAACACCGACATGCGCACCCTCGAGGAGGCGATCAAGGGCGCCGATGTCTTCGTCGGTGTCTCCGGCCCGGATGTGCTGCCGGCCGAGGCGGTGGCCCTGATGGCGCCGAACCCGGTCATCTTCGCCTGCTCCAACCCGGATCCCGAGATCAGACCCGAGCTGGCGCAGTCGGTGCGCGATGACCTCATCATGGGTACGGGTCGTTCCGACTACCCGAACCAGATCAACAATGTGCTCTGTTTCCCCTTCATCTTCCGCGGAGCCCTGGACGCGCGCGCCAGCTGCATCAACGATGCCATGAAGGTGGCTGCGGTCGATGCCATTCGCGCCCTGGCCAAGGAGCCGGTACCGGCCGAGGTGCTGCGTGCCGCCGGGGTCGATGCCCTCGAGTTTGGCCGCGACTATGTGATCCCCAAACCCATGGACGCCCGTCTGCTGCCGCGGGTTGCCCGCGCCGTGGCCCTGGCCGCCGTGGAGTCCGGTGTGGCACGTATCGAGCTGCCGGCCGACTACATGCTGGGTTGAGTTCGCTCCCGTGAAGAAGGGCCGCATCCGCGGCCCTTTTTGTTGTCCGCGCTTCAGGTGCGCGGCAGAGTGAGGCGAAACAGGGCCCCCGTCGTGCTCTCTTCCAGGTGCACCTCGCCCCCGTGGTGGCGGGCTATGCTGCGCACGATGGCGAGTCCCAATCCGGTGCCCCCGGTGCGACGATCGCGGCTCTCGTCGAGGCGCACGAAGGGCTCGAAGATGCGGCCCGCCTGCGCCATGGGGATGCCGGGACCATCGTCTTGCACCTCAATCAGGCAGGCTTCCGGGGTCAGACAGAGGTGCAGTTGCACCGCCTCTCTGGCGTGGCGCTGGGCATTGCGCACCAGGTTCTCCACCGCCCGGGTCAACAGTCGTTCGTCCCCATGCCAGGGAAGGGGGTCGCTCGGGCTCGTCAGGGTGATCGGCTTGTGGGGGCAGAGGGTCTGCCAGTCCACCAGATGGCGCCGGGCCCAGGCGCCGAGCTCCAGCTCGACCGGTTGCAGGGGCATCTCGGGGCGATCGAGACGGGCGTAGGTGAGCATCTCGTCGATCAGGGTGTCGAGTGCGGCCAGGTCCCGCTCCAGGGCCAGCCGATCCGCCTCGGGGGGCGGTGGCTCGAGCATGGCGAGGCGATAGTGCAGCCGCACCAGAGGGGTGCGCAGCTCGTGGGCAATGGCGTCGGTGAGCTGCTTCTTGCCATTGATCAGCGCCTCCAGCTGTTCGCCCATGCGGTCCAGGGTCTGGCCCATGCGCGCCAGGCTGCTGCCGGCGGGCAGGCGGCTGCGGGCATCCAGCTCACCATTTCCCAGGCGGCGTGCGGTCTGCTCCAGGGTGAGCAGCCCGCGCCAGTGGGGGCGCAGCCAAATCAGAATGGGCAGGGCCAGGGAGAGGCCGAGCAGCAGCAACAGGCCGATGTCGAGCCAGTGCAACTCGTGCAGATAGGAGAGGTAGGGGACGGGACCGACGATCAGCACCTGCTCGCTGCCGGGAATGCGCTGGCGGAAGGTGTCATCCTCCTCGACGATGAGCAGCTCCCCTCCCTGCAGCAGGGCCAGGTCCTCACTGTCGAGGGGCTGGCTGGCCAGGGGATCGAGACGCAGGGGCAGCTTGAGCTGGCGGGACTGCTCCCTCAGTCGCTCGGACCAGAGCGAGGGCGGGGTGCGGGAGAGCTCGTTGGTGAGCAGGGCGAGGGAGCCTTGCATCAGGCGCTCCAGATAGCGGTTGCCGGCGCGCTCCGTGGTGTGCTGGTAGATGAGGCCGACCAGCAGCACCGCGACCATGAAGCAGGCCATCACCAGCAGGTAGAACTGGATAAACAGGCGGCGCATGGCTCACTCCCAGGCCTGGGGCACCAGCAGATAGCCACGCTGGCGTACCGTCTTGATGCGGGTCGGGTCGGCCGGATCGTCCCCCAGCTTGCGGCGCAAGCGGGAGATGGCCACATCCATGCTGCGATCCAGCCCGTCGTAGTCGCGGCCACGCAGGCGACGAAACAGGGCGTCGCGTCCCATGATTTGCCCGGCGTGGCAGGCCAACTCCCAGAGGAGATCGAAGTCGCTGGTGGAGAGGGAGACGCTCACCCCGTCCAGGGTCACGGAGCGGGCCTGACCATCGATGGTCAGGCCACCCAGTTGCAGCCGTTGGGGGGCTGTGACGGGGGCCTGTGCCTGCGGCGCCCTCTGCTGCTGGCGAAACTGCACCCTCAGTCGTGCCAGCAACACGGGGGGCGGCGTGGTCTTGAGGATGTAGTCGTTGGCCCCCAGCTCCAGGCTCAGGATCTGGTTCATGTCGCTGTCGAGTGAGGTGAGCATGACGATAGGGCCGGCAAAGCGGGGGCGCAGGTCCCGGCACAGGGAGAGGCCGTCGCAGCCGGGCAGCATGATGTCGAGCAGCACCAGGTCGGGCTGCACCTCCTCGACTCTGGCCAGGGCCCGATCCCCGCGTGGCTCGAGGATCACCTCCATCTCGTGACGGGAGAGCCAGCCGGCGATCAGCTGACCGATATCGGGGTCGTCTTCAACAAACAGGATGCGTTGCATGGGGCCACCATCTCGGGGTCGGTCTGCTGACAGCATACCCGGCTGGTGGCCGCAGGGAAGAGGGGCTTATTAACCCTTGGCCGAATGGATGAGGCGACCGAGGCGTGCGGCGGTGGCCGCAGCATCACCGGCCGGGTCGTTGAAGAAGGCGGAGAGCACGTCCATCAGGGCCTGTTGCAGAGGGGTGGGCAGGGCCATCCCCTCGGCGATGCTGGGAAGCAGGGTGCCCTCCTGCTGCGCCTGCCGGAAATCCTGGTGAGAGCGGATGGCACAGCGGTCGAACCCCTGCATGGGCACCTTCTCCAGCGCCGGGATCGACCCCTTGGCCTGGTTGAAGCGGGCCTGGAACGCCGGGCGCATGATGAGCTCGGCCAGTTCGCTCTGGGCCTGCAGCTGTGCCGGATCGCGCACCTTGAACATGGCAATGGAGTCGATGTTGTAGCTGAAGAGCCCCTGACTGCCCGGGGCCGGCTGACAGAGGATATCTTCGCCGGGGCGGTAGTTGCCGGCGCTCAGCTCTCCCTTCACCCAGTCTCCCATCACCTGCATGGCGGCACCACCGGTCTCCAGCAGGTTGGTGGCCTGATGCCACTTGAGGGTCACGAAGCTGGAGGGGACGAAGGCCCTCAGCTGGCGAAAGCGGTTGAGTACCCGGATCATCTCGGGTCCGGTCAGGGTTGCCGAGTCGAGCTGGAGGAAGGCCTTGCGGTAGAAGTCCGCTCCCCCTTCGCCGAGGGCGACCGATTCAAACAGTACCGCCAGTTGCCAGGGTTCGTTGCCGATGGCCAGCGGGGTGATCCCCTTCTCCTTCAGTTGCTCTGCCACCCTGACCAGCTCGCCCCAGCTCTCGGGCACGGCGAGCCCCTGGGCGGCGAAGAGGCGGTGGTTGATCCAGAGCCAGTTCACCCTGTGGATGCCGGTGGGCACCGCCACCAGCTGGCCGCCCGGGCTCAGGGTCTGGCGCACCACGGGTGGCATGGCCTGATACCAGCCCAAGTGTTCGGCCATGGGGTCTAGGTCGCGCAAGAAGCCAAGACCGGCCCACTCGCGCAGCTCTATCCCCTTGAGGTGGGCGGCCTGTGGCGGATTGGCCGCCAGGGCCCGACTCTTGAGCACCGTCATGGCGCTCTTGCCACCGCCCCCCTGGATGGCGAAGTCCTGCCACTGGTTTCCCTCGGCCTTCCACATGGACTTGAGCACCTCGACGGCGCGCGCCTCGCCTCCCGATGTCCACCAGTGCTGCACCTCCACCTGGGAGGCGAGGGCGACGGGGGAGAGCAGGGCACACAGCAGGGGGGTGAGGGTCGTCTTCATGATCATTGTCGCGGCAGGGAGAGGGTGGCCTGCAGGCCACCGTTGGGACGATTTTCCAGCACCAGATCGCCCCCGTGGGCGTGGGCTATGTTGCGGGCGATGCCGAGCCCCAGGCCATTGCCCGGTTGCTCGGTATCGAAGCGGTAGTAGGGCTCGAAGATGTGTTCGAGCTGCTCCTCGGGCAGGCCGGGGCCCTCATCCATGATGAAGAGGATCAGCATCTCGTCGTCGTCGAAGATGATGATGCGCACCTTCTTGCCGTACTTGATGCCGTTGTCGATCAGGTTGGCGATGCAGCGCTTGAGGGCCAGGGGTTTGCCCCGGTAGCCGTGTTTGCAGCGTCCCTCTATGGTGAGCCGCTCCTCGCGCAGGTTAAGGCTCTCGGCCAGCTGATCGAGCATGCCGTCGATGTCGATCTGCTCGATGTTCTCGTGGATATCGGTGTCTTTCACCGTCTGCAGTGCCCCCTTCACCATCAGCTCCAGCTCGTCGAGGTCTTTGCTGAACTTGGTGATCTGCACCTCGTCGTCGAGCAGTTCGACCCGCAGCCGCAGTCGGGTGATGGGGGTCTTGAGATCGTGAGATATGGAGCTGAACAGTCGCTCTCTATCGTCGATATAGCGCCGGATCCGGTGCTGCATGATGTTGAAGGCCCGGGTGGCCGCCACTATCTCGGAGGCCCCCTCCTCCTTGAGGGAGGGTTGGTCGATGTCCTTGCCCAGGTTGGCGGCCGCCTTGGCGAGGCGGCGCAGGGGGCGGGTCTGCCAGCGCACCAGCAGGAAGGTGAAGAAGCAGAGAAAGACCGTCATCAGGGCGATGAAGCGCACCTGGTTGGCGGGCATGACGGTGTCGTCCAGGGTCATGTAGGGGGCCGGCAGCAGGGCCGCCAGATAGAGCCACTCCCCCTCCTTGATCTCGATCTGAATCACCAGCACCGGTGGATTGATGGGCTCCAGCGACAGGGTGTAGCGAGCCCAGGAGGAGGGGAGATCCGCCAGCAGGGTATCGTTGTTGAAGACGTGCAGCTCCTCGGGGCGGGAGAAGTCCACCTTGATATCCATGGTATCGGTGAGCTTGCTGTCCAGTATGGTGCGCAGCTCGCCGAGCACGACGGCCTTGCGCTCGCTGTCGGGGATGGAGTTGACCCGGATCTCCTCCTCGTTGAGCGACACGAAAAAGCGGCTGCCCCCCATGTTGCGCAGCTGATCCAGCGCTATATGCCGGTACTGCAGGGGGAGCGACTTGAAGAAGCTGACGGTGGAGGCTGCCGACATGGCCAGGTTGCGGGTGGTGCTGAGCATTCCCTCCAGCTCCCGCTTCTGGATCTGCTGCATCCAGATCCCGGTGAGGATGGTCTGGGAGAGCAGGATCGCCAGCAGCAGGAGCAGCAGCATGCGCGACAGCAGGGAGCGCGGTACCAAAGGAGACCACCACCGTTTGGCGTTCATGCGTCCTCGAACACCTCGGCGATCAGCATATAGCCGCTGCCACGAATGGTCTTGATGATGCGCGGGCTCTTGCCGTTGTCGCCCAGTTTCTGGCGCAGTCGGCTGATCTGCACGTCGATGCCGCGCTCCATGGGCAGGCTCTCGCGGCCACGGGTGGCGTCGGAGATGGTATCGCGGTCGAGCACGGCCCCCGGCTGCTGCAGGAACATGGCCAGCAGCATGAAGTCGCTGCCCGACAGATCGAGCTTGCTGCCATCCTCGTGGGTGAGTTGGTGGCTCAGGGTGTCCAGGGTCCACTCGGCGAAGCGCAGCCGGCGCGGCAGCTCCTTCTCCTTGACCTCGGGCTGGCGGAACTCGGCCCGGCGTAGCAGCGCCTTGATGCGGGCCTGCAACTCGCGCGGGCTGAATGGCTTGGCGATGTAGTCGTCGGCACCCAGCTCCAGGCCGATGACCCTGTCGGTCTCGTCGGAGGCGGCGGTCAGCATGATGATGGGGACCTGGGAGTCGCGGCGGATCTGTTGGCACAGGGTGAAGCCATCGTCCCCCGGCATCATGATATCGAGGATAATGAGATCCGGGCTGTGCTGGGCCAGCTGGCGACGCATCTCGTTGCCCTCGGCGGCGGTGAGCACCTCGAACCCGGCGCGGGTCAGGTACTCGTTGAGCAGCTCACGGATTTCCTGATCGTCGTCGACGATCAGCAGCTGTTTGCTCAGTGACATAGGTGTGTGCATCCATTTTTTTGTGCAGATTGAACCCGTCGGGGGCACAAAAAGCAAGCAGAGGGGGGTGCGAGTGTGAGTCGCTGGGCACTCCTTATGCGTATAGCCGTAAAATTGGCGATAAAAAAGGCCGGTTGATAAACCGGCCAATAAGGCGCATGGATCCGCGTGTCACCACTGTGTCGGGGCACCGTGTTGCCCCGCACATGACTCAGATGCGCTCAAACACGGTGGCGATCCCCTGACCCAGGCCGATGCACATGGTGGCGACCCCCAGGGTGGCGTCCTTCTCCTCCATCAGATTGATCAGGGTGGTGGAGATGCGGGCACCGGAGCAGCCGAGGGGGTGACCCAGGGCGATGGCGCCGCCGTTGAGGTTCACCTTCTCGTCGACCTGATCCAGCAGGCCGAGATCCTTGACGCAGGGCAGGGACTGGGCGGCGAACGCCTCGTTGAGCTCGAACAGGTCGATGTCATCGACGGTCAGACCGGCACGCTTGAGGGCCTTCTGGGTCGCCGGTACCGGGCCGTAACCCATGATGGCGGCGTCACAGCCGGCCACCGCCATGGCACGGACGCGGGCGCGGGGGGTGAGGCCGAGGGCACGGGCGCGATCCAGGCTCATCACCAGCATGGCGGCGGCGCCATCGGACAGGGCCGAGGAGCTGCCGGCGGTGACGGTGCCGTTGGCCGGGTCGAACACAGGGCGCAGCTGGCCCAGGGTCTCGATGGTGGTCTCGGGGCGGATCACCTCGTCATAGTCGTAGAAGAAGCGGGCGCCGCTGGCATCGTGCCCCTCCAGCCCGACGATCTCCTTGGCAAAGCGCCCTTCCACCGTGGCGGCGTGAGCACGCTGGTGGGAGCGAGCGGCGAAGGCGTCTTGCTGCTCACGGCTGATGCCGTGCAGCTTGCCGAGCAGCTCGGCAGTCAGCCCCATCATGCCGGAGGCCTTGGCCACCGATTTGGCGAGGCCGGGGTGGAAGTCGACCCCGTGGCTCATGGGCACGTGGCCCATGTGCTCGACACCGCCGATGATGAAGATGTCGCCGTCACCCACCTGGATGGCGCGAGAGGCGTCGTGCAGCGCCTGCATGGAGGATCCGCACAGGCGGTTG
The DNA here is from genome assembly GCF_000820105.1 of Aeromonas schubertii. Taxonomy (GTDB): domain Bacteria; phylum Pseudomonadota; class Gammaproteobacteria; order Enterobacterales; family Aeromonadaceae; genus Aeromonas; species Aeromonas schubertii. The sequence goes on from NZ_CDDB01000021.1 coordinate 135,146, forward strand.
ACGGTGACCGCGCCGACCTGCTTCGGAATGCCGGCCAGCAGGGCGGCGTTACGGGCGATGTTGAAGCCCTGCTCCAGGGTCTGCTGTACGCAGCCCCAGTAGATGTCCTCGATCTCGTTGGGGTCGAGGGCGCCGTTACGCTTGAGCAGTGAGCTCATCAGATGCGCGGAGAGATCCTCGGCGCGCACGTTGCGAAAAGCCCCGCCCTTGGACCGCCCCATGGGGGTCCGGATACAGTCGACAATGACTACGTCTTTCATGAATGGGTCTCCTTTCCGCAATCAGTAGAAGGTCTTGCCCTGGGCCGCCATCTCGCGCAGCTGGTTGCTGACGCGATAGAGGGGGCCCAGATCCGCGAACTGGTCGGCCATGGCCACATAGCGATCCAGGCCCATGGTGTCCAGATAGCGGAACACGCCGCCGCGGAAGGGAGGGAAGCCCAGACCGTAGACCAGGGCGATGTCCGCCTCGGCCGGGGTTGCGATGATCCCCTCTTCGAGGCAGAGCACCACCTCGTTGATCATGGGGATCATCATGCGGGCGATGATGGTCTCCTTGTCGAAGGCCTGCTGTGGCTTGGCGATGGGGGCCAGCAGCTCGTAGGCCGCGGCGTCGGCCACCTTCTTCGGCTTGCCCTTCTTGTCGGCCTCATAGGCATAGAAGCCCTTGCCGTTCTTCTGACCGAAGCGGCTTGCCTCGTACATGACGTCGATGGCGGTACGGCCATCCTTGGTCATGCGGGTCGGGAAGCCCTGGGCCATGACATCACCGGCATGGTGACCGGTGTCGATGCCGACCACGTCCAGCAGGTAGGCCGGGCCCATGGGCCAGCCGAACTCTTTCTCCATCACCTTGTCGACGGCGGCGAAGTCGGCGCCGTCGGCGACCAGCTTGTTGAAGCCGAAGAAGTAGGGGAACAGCACCCGGTTGACGAAGAAGCCCGGGCAGTCGTTGACCACCACAGGGGACTTGCCCATGGCGGCGGCATAAGCCACCACACGGTCGATGGTTTCGTCCGATGTCTGCTCGCCACGGATGATCTCTACCAGGGGCATGCGGTGCACCGGGTTGAAGAAGTGCATGCCGCAGAAGTTCTCGGGGCGCTTGAGCCCCTTGGCCAGCAGGGAGATGGGGATGGTGGAGGTGTTGCTGGCGAGCACGGCGTCGTCACCGAGAACGGCTTCCACTTCGCCCAGCACGGCGGCCTTCACCTTGGGATTCTCGACCACGGCCTCGACCACCAGATCCACGCCCTTGACGCTGTCATAGCTGAGGGTGGGGGTGATGGCGGAGAGCACCTGGCCCATCTTGATGCCGTCGATGCGGCCCTTCTCGAGCTGGCCGTTGAGCAGCTTGGTGGCCTCACCCATGCCCAGCGCCAGCGCCTTCTCGTTAATGTCCTTCATCACTGCCGGTATGCCCTTGCTGGCAGACTGGTAGGCGATACCGCCCCCCATGATGCCGGCGCCGAGCACGGCGGCGTGGTTGGTGGCCTTGCTCGCCTTCTTGGCGGACTGCTTGGCCAGAGCCTTGATGTGCTGGTCGTTCAAGAAGATGCCGACCAGGGCCTTGGCCACGTCGGTCTTGGCCAGCTTGATGAAGGTGGCGGCCTCGGCGGCCAGCGCCTCGTCACGGCCCATGCCGGCGGCGGTCTCTACCGTCTTCACGGCGGCCATCGGCGCCGGATAGTGCTTGCCCGCCACAGCGGCAACCATGCCGGCGGCGGTGCTGAAGCTCATCATGGCCTCCAGCCTGGAGAGGCGCAGGGGCGCCTTCTTGGCGGCGCGGCGGCCCTGCCAGTCGAGCTTGCCGTCGGCGGCGTCCTTGATCATCTGTATGGCCGCGGCGGTCAGGGCGGCGGGGGCGACCACGGCGTCTACGGCGCCCACCTTGAGGGCGTCATCGGCGCGGTAGTCTTTACCTGTGGTGATCCACTCCAGGGCGTTGTCGGCGCCGATCACCCGCGGCAGGCGCACGGTGCCGCCAAAGCCCGGCATGATGCCGAGCTTGGTCTCGGGCAGGCCGATCTTGGCCGTGCTGTCGGCCAGGCGGAAGTCGGTGGAGAGGATGGTCTCGCAACCGCCGCCCAGGGCATGGCCCTTGATGGCTGACAGGGTCGGCACCGGCAGATCCTCGATGGCGTTGAAGATGTCGTTGGCCTTCTTCAGCCAGCCGAGCAGCTGTTCATCCGGCAGGGCGAACAGCTCGAGGAATTCGGTGATGTCGGCGCCGACGATGAAAGCGTCTTTGCCGGAGGTGAGGATCAGGCCGCGCAAGTCGGTTTGTTGCTGTAGTGCGCTGATCGCTTCGCTCAGGGAGAGCAGGGTGGCGCGATCGAGTTTGTTGACTGAACCCGGTGCGTCGAACCTGAGTTCGGCAATGCCGTCTTCCAGGTAGCGGACCGACAGGGTTTCGCCTTGGTAGATCATGAGGGTCTCCTTGTTCCCGGCGGGTTGCGGGGATGGCTCCTTGTTCTCCCCCTGAGGGGACGCAGCTCAATATTGATCCAATGCTCGACATTTTCAACACCTATTTTAAACATTCGTTTAACACTGTTTGGTGTAAAGGCTCTAGTCGTGCGGATCCCATAAAAAAACGGCGCACACAGGCGCCGTCATCAGATTGTGAGCGGGATCAACTGGCCAGCTCCTGGCGGTCACGGTATTCATCCAGCACCTCTGGGTTGGCGAGGGCATGGGTGTTCTTCACCGGCCTGTGATGGACCACCTCCCGCACCGCCAGCTCGACTATCTTGCCCGACTTTGTGCGCGGAATGGCGCTTACCTGGACGATGCGGGCCGGCACGTGGCGCGCCGTGCAATGGCTGCGCACCTGCTGACGGATGCGATCGCGCAGGGCATCGTCCAGAATCAGGCCATCGCGCAGGCGCACAAACAGCACCACCCGCTCGTCCTGCTGCCACTGTTGACCAATGACGATGCTCTCCTCCACCTCGTCGAGCTGCTCCACGTAGCGGTAAATTTCGCTGGTGCCGATGCGCACGCCGCCCGGGTTGAGGGTGGCGTCGGAGCGGCCATAGAAGAGGATGCCGTCGTGCTCGGTCAGCTCGATCCAGTCCCCGTGACACCAGACGTTGTCGAAGCGCTCGAAGTAGGCGGCGCGATACTTGTCGCCGCTCTCATCTCCCCAGAAGCCGATGGGTTGGGCCGGGAAGGGCTTGGTACAGACCAGCTCCCCCTTCTCCCCCTGTACCGGCTGCCCCTCGTCGTTGAAAACCTGAACCGCGAGGCCGAGGCCACGGCCCTGGCTCTCTCCCCGGTAGACCGGGCTCATGGGGTTGCCGATGGCGAAGCAGGAGCAGATATCGGTTCCCCCCGAGATGGAGGCGAGCTGCACATCCTGTTTGAGCTGTTGATAGACGTAGTCGAATCCCTCGGGAGAGAGTACCGAACCGGTGCTGCAGATGAGGCGCAGGGCGGGCAGGGCATGGGTGTGGATGGGGGCATAACCCTGCTTGTGCAGGGCATCAAGATACTTGGCCGAGGTACCAAACAGGGCGACCTCTTCATCCCGGGCCAGATCCCACAGCACCTTGCCATCCGGGTAGAAGGGAGAGCCGTCAAACAGCACCAGGGTGGCGCCGGAGGCGAGTGCGCTCACCAGCCAGTTCCACATCATCCAGCCGCAGGTGGTGAAGTAGAAGACCCGTTCTCCCGGCTTGATGTCGCAGTGGAGCTGGTGTTCTTTGAGATGCTGCAGCAGGGTGCCGCCGATGCCGTGCACGATACACTTGGGCTTGCCGGTGGTACCGGAGGAGTAGAGCACATAGAGAGGATCGTTGAAGGCGCGCTCGGTGAAGGTGAGCGGGGGAGCCTCTCCCTGTTGCAGCGCATCCCAATCGACCCACTCCCGGGGGAACTCACTCAATCCCAGCAGGGGAACCATCACCACCCGGCGCACGCTGTCGATGGCACGGACCACCTCGGCTACCTTGTCGCGGATGTCGATGGCCTTGCCGCCATAGCGGTAGCCGTCGCCGGCGATCAGCACCACGGGTCGGGTCTGGCCGAAGCGCTCGATGACGCTGGCGGCCCCGAAGTCCGGGCTGGTGGAGGTCCACACCGCACCCAGGCTGGCGCTGGCCAGCATGGCGATCACCGTCTCGGGAATGTTGGGCAGGTAACCGGCCACTACGTCGCCGGGCTGCACCCCCTCGGCCCGTAGCCAGTGGGCGAAACGTGCCACCGCCTGCTGCAGCTGGTGCCAGCTGAGGGTACGGCGGGAGCCATCCTCGAGTCGGCTGATGATGGCCAGGCTGGCATCGTCCCGACGCAACAGGTTTTCGGCGAAGTTGAGGCGGCTGTCGGGAAACCAGCGGGTGCGGCTCATCTCCTGGCGGTGCTCTGCGACAGTATTGCCCAGACGCCCAACCACGCCGCAGTGCTGCCACACCAGGGGCCAGAAGCGGGTAGTCTTCTCGACTGACCACTGCCACAACTGTGGATAAGTACTCAAATTGAGTCCATGGAAGCGATTTACCTGCTCCATGAAGTGATACATGTTGGAGTGGCGGATGCGTTCCGGGCTCGGTTGCCACAGGCTGGCGCTGTTCATGAGAGATCCCTTTCTCGACGGTCTGGCTGCAGTTTATCGATTTGTTTTTCATTTGTTAATGAATCTGGTTTTTCGCAGGGGCGGGAAGCGTCACCTTTGCGTGACATCACGAACCGGTGGCGCGGCGGGTCGAGCCTGTGCCATCAAGATGTTATGCTGGTGTGATTGAACCAGCCGGAGCCCGATCCATGAGCAGCTACAGCCAACTCTATGCGCAACATATCGAGACCCTACAGCGGCGTACCCGCGACATCCTCGCCCAACAGGGTCTGGAGGGGTTGGCCATCCACTCCGGCCAGTGCCTGCGCATCTTCCTCGATGATCAGGATTACCCCTTCAAGGTGAACCCTCACTTCAAGGCGTGGCTGCCGGTGCTGGACAACCCTCACTGCTGGCTGCTGGTCGATGGCCACAGCAAGCCGGTGCTGCTCTTCTACCGACCGGTCGACTTCTGGCACAAGGTACCGGATCTGCCAACCTCCTTCTGGGTCGAGCAGTTCGATATCCGTTTCCTGACGCGCCCCGAACAGGTCGCCGATCACTTGCCGGCCCAGCGCGGACAGTGGGCTTATCTTGGTGGTCATCTGGAGGTGGCCGAGCTGCTGGGGTTTAGCCAGCCCAATCCGGAGGCCGTGCTCAACTATCTCCACTATCATCGCGCCTACAAGACCGACTACGAGCTCGAATGTCTGCGCGAGGCCAACCGCATCGGTGTACGCGGCCATTTGGCGGCGCGAGATGCCTTCCTGGCCGGAGCTTGCGAGTTCGAGATCAATCTGGCCTATATGAAGGCGGTCGGGCAGGGGGCCCTGGATGCCCCCTACGGCAATATCGTTGCCATCAACGAAAACGCGGCCGTACTCCATTACACCCACCTCTCGCATCAGCGCATCGCCGACGTGGATCGCCACTCCTTCCTCATCGACGCCGGGGTGGACTTCCACGGCTATGCCTCGGACATCACCCGCACCTGGGCCTGGCGCCGCGGTCTGTTTGCCGACCTGGTCGCCGCCCTCGAGGTGCAGCAGCAGGAGATCATCGGTGAGATGCGTGCCGGTCTGCGTTATACCGAGCTGCATCTGCAGATGCACAGACGCATTGCCCGCCTGCTCAAGGAGTTTGAGCTGGTCGAGATGTCGGCCGAAGGGGCGGTGGAGAGCGGGATCACGGCCGCCTTCTTCCCCCATGGGCTGGGCCACCATCTGGGGCTGCAGGTGCACGATGTGGGTGGATTCATGCAAGACGAGCGCGGTACTCACCTGGCCGCCCCCGAGGCGCACCCCTTCCTGCGTTGTACCCGGGTGATGGAGCCACGCCAGGTGTTCACCATCGAACCCGGCCTCTACTTCATCGACTCTCTATTGGCCCCGTTGCAGGCCGGCGAGCACGGTCGTGCCATCAACTGGGACAGGGTGGAGGTCCTGCGTCCGTGTGGCGGCATTCGTATCGAGGACAACGTGGTGCTTCATGAACACGGGACCGAGAACCTGACCCGTCAGGCCGGCTTGTGAGCGGCTACCCCATACCCGGGGAGGCGGTGGAGTGGAGCGAGGAGATCAAGAAGAGTCGCTTTATTACCCTGCTGCGCCACACTCCGGATATCGACACGGCTCGGAGCTGGATTGCCGAGGTGCGGGCCGCCCATCCGGTAGCCCGGCACCACTGCTGGGCCTATGTTGCAGGAGCCCCCGACGACAGCCAGGTCTATGGCTTCAGCGATGATGGCGAGCCCTCCGGCACGGCCGGGAAGCCCATGCTGGCCCAGCTGATGGGCTCGGGTGTCGGGGAGGTCTGCGCCGTGGTGGTGCGTTACTACGGTGGCGTTCTGCTCGGTACCGGCGGCCTGGTCAAGGCCTATGGGGGCGGCGTTGGTGCGGCCCTGAGGCAGATGCCAAGAGCATTCAAACGGGCCATGGTCTCGACGGCGTTGGTGTGTGATTACGGAGACATGGCGCTTATCGAGTATCTACAGGGGCAGTTTGACGGGGTGACCGAGGTGGCCGACTACGGCGCCCGGGTCAGCCTGCGGCTCGCCTGGCCCGACGATCTCCTGCCTCACGTCGTCGTCTCACTGACTGAGCGCAGCCAGGGACGGCTTCTCCTCACCACCTCATCCTGAATCGTCACCGCACTGGAGGAATGTTTCCCGAATGCAGTTTCGGAGCCTGATCCGTATCGTCGGTCTGCTGGTCGGCATCTTTAGCAGCACCATGCTGCTCCCGGCCCTGGTGGCTTATCTCTATCGTGATGGGGGAGGGATCGAGTTTGTGCTCGCCTTCTGCCTCTCTCTGGCCATCGGATTTCTGCTCTGGTTCCCCAATCGCTATCAGAAGCGGGAGTTGAGGGCCAAGGAGGGCTTTCTCATCGTCGTCCTCTTCTGGACTGTATTGGGCAGCATAGGTGCCTTGCCCTTCCTGCTGGGAGAGGTGCCGGCCATGACGGTCTCGGAGGCCTTTTTTGAATCCTTCTCGGGGCTGACGACCACGGGGGCGACCGTGTTGACCGGGCTCGATACCCTCCCCAAGGCCTTTCTCTTCTATCGGCAGCTGCTGCAGTGGCTTGGAGGGATGGGCATTATCGTGCTGGCAGTAGCAATCCTGCCGCTGCTCGGGATCGGCGGCATGCAGCTCTACCGGGCCGAGATACCCGGACCGGTCAAAGATAACAAGGTGACACCACGCATCGCCGAGACCGCCAAGGCGCTTTGGTACATCTATCTCTTGATCACCATCCTCTGTGCCCTGGCATTCTGGCTTGCCGGCATGGATATGTTTGATGCCATCTGCCACTCCTTCTCTACCGTGGCGATCGGTGGTTTCTCCACTCATGATGCCAGCATGGGTTATTTCAACAGCCCGGCGATCAACCTTATTACTGTGGTGTTTCTGCTGATCGCCGGGGTGAACTTCAGCCTGCACTTTGCGGCTTTTGCCCATGGTCCAACCCGGCTGGGAGTCTATTGGCGGGATCCCGAAGTAAAGGTCTTCCTCGGGGTGCAGCTGGTGTTGACCCTCATCTGTTTCCTGATCCTGGTCGATCACAATGTCTACGGATCGGCGGGGCAGGCTCTGGACCAGGCGCTGTTTCAATCGGTCTCCATCTCGACGACGGCCGGTTTCAGCACCACCAGCTATGCCGAATGGCCTCTGTTCTTGCCTGTGCTGCTGATGTTCTCCTCGTTTATCGGTGGTTGTGCCGGTAGTACAGGGGGGGGCATGAAGGTGATGCGCATCATGTTGTTGCACATGCAGGGGATGAGAGAGCTCAAGCGCCTGGTTCACCCCAGGGCCGTTTATCGGCTTAAATTGGGCAATAAGGCGATCTCGGAGCGCGTGATTGAGGCCGTCTGGGGCTTCTTCGCCGCCTATGCCACCATTTTCGTGCTCTGCATGTTGGGACTGATCGCCACCGGTATGAGCGAACTCACCGCCTTCTCCGCGGTCGCTGCCACGCTCAATAACCTGGGGCCGGGTCTTGGCGAGGTGGCGCTTCACTTTGGTGAGAGTACGGCTGCGGCAAAATGGATCATGATCCTGGCCATGTTGTTCGGCCGATTGGAAATTTTTACGCTTCTGGTACTGTTTACTCCAGCATTCTGGCGTAGTTGAGGTAGCTGATGGATAAGGTTTTGGTGCTTTACTCTTCCCGGGACGGTCAAACCAAAAAGATCGTCGATGTCATGGCCGAGGAGATGGCAGGCCACGAAGTGGTTATGATGGATCTGCATGCCATGCCGAAGTGCAACTTGAGCAAGTATGCCAAGGTGCTCATTGGTGCCTCTGTTCGCTATGGCCACTTCCACCCCAGCTTGATGGGCTTCATCTATGCGCATCAGGAACAGCTTGAGGTAGCCAATGCGGCCTTCTTCTGTGTCAACCTCACGGCCCGTAAGCCGGAGAAGGCGACGCCGGCCACCAACGCTTATATGAAGAAGTTCCTGCGCCAATCGCCCTGGAAACCCAAATTGCTCGCTGTCTTTGCCGGGGCCCTTCTCTACTCTCGCTATAACTGGTGGCAGACCCTGATCATTCAGCTCATCATGAAATTGACCGGGGGGAGCACGGACACCAGCCGTGATATCGAGTTTACCGACTGGCCCCAAGTTCGTGCCTTTGCCCGAGAGTTTATGACCCGCCGGTGAGGCGAAAATCGGCAAGTTGTCGAAATAAAGAGCATTCGAGTGGCGTTTTCCATAAAACGCCATTTTTTTGCAAATTTCCCCTTGCCAGCCGAACTGAACTCCCTATAATGCGCCTCCGTCGACAGGGCAACGCCGCCACAGCAGCGAGCCGGTCGATGGGTGAAAAAGCCTTGAAAAATAAGGCTTGACTCACCGGGCGGGAAGCGTAGAATGCCACTCCCGTCGCGATGCAAATCGCGCTGTTCTTTAACA
>NZ_CDDB01000022.1 GCF_000820105.1 Aeromonas schubertii
GACGACCCGATCTGGCGCGGCAATGCCTGGTATCGGGCCAAGGAGTATCGCCGCGCCAGATCGGGTCGTCGAAGGCCTGGGCCGCGCTTGCATACTTCCCCTCCTCATAGAGGCGCAGGGCCGAGCGGGAGGGCTCCGCATGAAGGGGGGGCAGCAGCAGGGGGAGCAGCAGCAGGCTCCACAGTACGCCCCTGCGCGCCAGCAGGGAAAAAGGGAGCAGCAGTAGCAGCAGGTAAGGGCCGAGTTCGAGCCAGCCGGTGCGTAGCTGGTGGCCGGCCCCTTCGCCCAGGGGGGTGAGCAGCACCGGGTCGCGATCCGAGCTCATCAGCCGGCCTCCAGTGCTGTCGGCCAGCCCGGCGATGGCCGCCCGATCTGGCGGGGGCAGGGTGAGTCGTCCCTGATCGGGGGGGAGGTGGGCCACCTTGTCACCGGCGAGCAGCAGAATATCGAGGCGCGGCGCCTCACAACGGGGGGCGAGCAGGCTGCGTCGGCAGGGCCAGCGCTGGCTGATCGCGGTTTGCTGATCCCGGGTGATCTGATCGGTGATCAGCAAAAGTCGTGTCGGGTGCTCCTGGCCGAGGCGATCGAGGGCTAGCTGGACCGCCCGCTGTGGTGCACTCCCCTGGATGGGCATCACCGCGGGCCTCAGATCCGGCAGCAGGCGGCTCAGGGCCTCTCTGTCCTGGGTGGGCGGCATGGCCAGGTAGGCATCGGCGGCAAAGAGGACGAGGGCGATGCGCCGGCCATCTTCCACGGCCAGCAGGTCTTGCAGCAGCAGGCGAGCCCGGGTGGCCCGATCCGGCGCCGGATCGG
>NZ_CDDB01000023.1 GCF_000820105.1 Aeromonas schubertii
TCGCGTCATCTCTGAATTGGGTGCCTGGCAGTGTCCTACTCTCGCATGGCATCTGCCACACTACCATCGGCGCTACGGCGTTTCACTTCTGTGTTCGGCATGGAAACAGGTGGTTCCACCGCGCTATGGCCGCCAGGCAAAATCGTCATCCGAAAAGCTGATGTGAGTAACGACCTTGTCGTCAGCTCGATATTCGTAGTCTCTTGTTACAAGCGCTTAAACACTTCTTGGGTGTTGTATGGTTAAGCCTCACGGGTAATTAGTACGGGTTAGCTCAATGCATCGCTGCACTTACACACCCCGCCTATCAACGTTGTGGTCTCCAACGGCCCTACAGGACCCTCAAGGGGTCAGGGATGACTCATCTCAGGGCTCGCTTCCCGCTTAGATGCTTTCAGCGGTTATCGATTCCGAACTTAGCTACCGGGCAGTGCCACTGGCGTGACAACCCGAACACCAGAGGTTCGTTCACTCCGGTCCTCTCGTACTAGGAGCAACTCCCTTCAATCATCCAACGCCCACGGCAGATAGGGACCGAACTGTCTCACGACGTTCTGAACCCAGCTCGCGTACCACTTTAAATGGCGAACAGCCATACCCTTGGGACCAACTTCAGCCCCAGGATGTGATGAGCCGACATCGAGGTGCCAAACACCGCCGTCGATATGAACTCTTGGGCGGTATCAGCCTGTTATCCCCGGAGTACCTTTTATCCGTTGAGCGATGGCCCTTCCATACAGAACCACCGGATCACTATGACCTGCTTTCGCACCTGCTCGACCTGTCCGTCTCGCAGTTAAGCTGGCTTATGCCATTGCACTAACCTCCTGATGTCCGACCAGGATTAGCCAACCTTCGTGCTCCTCCGTTACTCTTTGGGAGGAGACCGCCCCAGTCAAACTACCCACCAGGCACTGTCCGCAACCCCGATTCAGGGGCCTACGTTAGAACATCAAACATACAAGGGTGGTATTTCAAGGACGGCTCCACGACAACTGGCGTCATCGCTTCAAAGCCTCCCACCTATCCTACACATGTAGGTTCAATGTTCAGTGCCAAGCTGTAGTAAAGGTTCACGGGGTCTTTCCGTCTAGCCGCGGGTACACCGCATCTTCACGGCGATTTCGATTTCACTGAGTCTCGGGTGGAGACAGCATGGCCATGGTTACACCATTCGTGCAGGTCGGAACTTACCCGACAAGGAATTTCGCTACCTTAGGACCGTTATAGTTACGGCCGCCGTTTACCGGGGCTTCGATCAAGAGCTTCGCTTGCGCTAACCCCATCAATTAACCTTCCGGCACCGGGCAGGTGTCACACCCTATACGTCCACTTTCGTGTTTGCAGAGTGCTGTGTTTTTGATAAACAGTCCCAGCCATCTGGTCACTGCGACTCCCGACAGCTCCGTGAGCAAGTCACTTCACCATCAAGAGCGTACCTTCTCCCGAAGTTACGGTACTATTTTGCCTAGTTCCTTCACCCGAGTTCTCTCAAGCGCCTTGGTATTCTCTACCCGACCACCTGTGTCGGTTTGGGGTACGATGACTTGTAATCTGAAGCTTAGAGGCTTTTCCTGGAAGCAGGGCATCAATGGCTTCACCACCGTAGTGGCTTCGTCTCAGGTCTCAGCGTTGCATCTCCGGATTTGCCTAGAGATACCGCCTACACCCTTTCACCAGGACAACCGTCGCCTGGCCCACCTAGCCTTCTCCGTCCCCCCATCGCAATTACAAGTCGTGCAGGAATATTAACCTGCTTCCCATCGACTACGCCTTTCGGCCTCGCCTTAGGGGTCGACTCACCCTGCCCCGATTAACGTTGGACAGGAACCCTTGGTCTTCCGGCGAGGAGGCTTTTCACCCCCTTTATCGTTACTTACGTCAGCATTCGCACTTCTGATATCTCCAGCATACCTCTCGATACACCTTCGCAGACTTACAGAACGCTCCCCTACCACTTGCACATAGTGCAAATCCGCGGCTTCGGTGCCTGGTTTGAGCCCCGTTACATCTTCCGCGCAGGCCGACTCGACTAGTGAGCTATTACGCTTTCTTTAAATGATGGCTGCTTCTAAGCCAACATCCTAGCTGTCTGAGCCTTCCCACATCGTTTCCCACTTAACCAGAACTTTGGGACCTTAGCCGGCGGTCTGGGTTGTTTCCCTCTTCACGACGGACGTTAGCACCCGCCGTGTGTCTCCCGGATAGTACTTACTGGTATTCGGAGTTTGCAAAGGGTTGGTAAGTCGGGATGACCCCCTAGCCTTAACAGTGCTCTACCCCCAGTAGTATTCGTCCGAGGCGCTACCTAAATAGCTTTCGGGGAGAACCAGCTATCTCCGAGTTTGATTGGCCTTTCACCCCCAGCCACAGGTCATCCCCTAACTTTGCAACGTTAGTGGGTTCGGTCCTCCAGTTGATGTTACTCAACCTTCAACCTGCCCATGGCTAGATCACCCGGTTTCGGGTCTACACCCTGCAACTAGTCGCCCAGTTAAGACTCGGTTTCCCTACGGCTCCCCTATACGGTTAACCTCGCTACAGAATGTAAGTCGCTGACCCATTATACAAAAGGTACGCAGTCACCCCGAAGGGCTCCCACTGCTTGTACGTACACGGTTTCAGGTTCTATTTCACTCCCCTCACAGGGGTTCTTTTCGCCTTTCCCTCACGGTACTGGTTCACTATCGGTCAGTCAGGAGTATTTAGCCTTGGAGGATGGTCCCCCCATGTTCAGACAGGATATCACGTGTCCCGCCCTACTCGATTTCACCTCGGGTTTGCTTTCGTGTACGGGGCTATCACCCTGTATCGCCGGCCTTTCCAGACCATTCCACTAGCGCCCCCGCTGCTTAAGGGCTAATCCCCGTTCGCTCGCCGCTACTGAGGGAATCTCGGTTGATTTCTTTTCCTCGGGGTACTTAGATGTTTCAGTTCTCCCGGTTCGCCTCTGTTACCTATGTATTCAGTAACAGATACCCGAGTTATCTCGGGTGGGTTTCCCCATTCGGAAATCCGTGATTGATAGCGTCTCTTACCGACTCATCACGGCTTATCGCAGGTTAGTACGTCCTTCATCGCCTCTGACTGCCAAGGCATCCACCGTGTACGCTTAGTCACTTAACCATACAACCCCAAGAAGTGTCGTTTCCGACGC
>NZ_CDDB01000024.1 GCF_000820105.1 Aeromonas schubertii
TTGCATTGGTGCAGTTAGCTAGGTGCAGTTAGCTATATGGCGTCGCCGGACTGTTGAAGGCGCTCGGGCTGTATCCTCTGCATCAGCCGCTGGCGTGGCGGCCACGCAGCCTGAATAGAGAAGCCCAGTCGAAAGACCGGGCTTTTTCTTTATGCTCGGGCTGTACCGATGCAGTGGCGTTGCCGGGCTACACTCTCAGCGCCAGCCGCCGGTGTACTTGCTTTCTCAGTGGTGCTGACACAAACGGTGAGCATTGAGGTAGTAGCGCGCTCCACCTCCCTTGTGTCGCTGTACCAGGGCGATGACTTCATCATCTTTCTGATAGGCCCACTCTTCCTGGATTTGCTCCAACGGCGGACGGTGGATCCCCATGGCAGCCAGATACTCGTTAAACTGACTGGCATTACCGATTTCGGTGAGTCTCTTCTTCATCGCTCCCTCCCGTGCTGGCTTGACCTGATGACAGGATAGGGGGTGCGATCTGTATGAATCCTTAACTGGGCGAAAAGTGTGCTTTGGTAAGGCGGCCGTGGTGAACCCATGGCATGAATAGTCTTTTCTCTTGATGTAAAACGTTTTTCATGTAGGATGCCGGCCGTTTGTCCGCAGATTGGGAGACGATGATGTCACAAGATAATGAGTATGGTTTGGGGGCGGTTCCCCAATCGGCCCGTAAAGGAACCCTGTCGCTGATGTTGGTCATGTTGGGATTAACCTTCTTCTCGGCCAGTATGTGGACCGGTGGCTCCCTGGGCACCGGGCTCGCCTTCGACGACTTTTTCTGGGCCGTGCTGATCGGTAACCTGATGCTGGGAGTTTACACGGCGGCTCTGGGTTATATCGGTGCCACAACCGGTCTCTCTACCCATCTGCTGGCGCGCTATTCATTCGGTAGCAAGGGTTCCTGGTTACCATCACTGCTGCTCGGTGGTACCCAGGTGGGGTGGTTCGGTGTCGGTGTGGCCATGTTTGCACTGCCGGTGCAGAAGGCGACCGGAATCGATGCCGGATGGCTTATCGCCCTCTCCGGCCTGCTGATGACGCTGACCGTCTATTTCGGCATCTCGGCCCTGATGGTATTGAGCTTCGTGGCGGTGCCGGCGATTGCCCTGCTCGGTGGCTACTCGGTATGGCTGGCGATCGGTGCCAGCGGCGGTGTCGAGACCCTGGTCGCCCTGACGCCGGCCACGCAGATCCCCTTTGCAACTGCCCTGACCATGGTGGTTGGCTCGTTTGTCAGCGCCGGCACCCTGACCGCCGATTTCGTACGCTTCGGCCGCACGCCGCGCAGTGCCGTGCTGGTGACACTGGTGGCCTTTTTCATCGGCAACAGCCTGATGTTTATCTTCGGTGCCGCCGGGGCTGCGGTGACCGGCCAGGCCGATATCTCGGAGGTGATGCTGCTGCAGGGGCTCCTGATCCCCGCCATCCTGGTGCTGGGCCTCAATATCTGGACTACCAACGACAATGCCCTCTATGCCTCCGGCCTGGGTTTTGCCAACATCACCGGCCTGCCGAGCAAGCATCTGAGCGTTATCAACGGTTTGGTCGGTACTGCTTGCGCCCTGTGGCTCTACAACAACTTTGTCGGTTGGCTGTCGTTTCTCAGCATGGCCATTCCGCCGGTAGGGGGCGTCATCATCATGGACTTCCTGCTGCATCGCCGCCGTTATGGTAACTTTGCCACAGCCCGTTTCGAGACGGTACGCTGGCAGGCGCTGCTGGCAGTGGCGCTGGGTGTGGCGGCCGGAGCCTGGTTGCCTGGCATAGTGCCGATTAATGCCGTGCTCGGCGGATCCCTGAGTTATCTGCTGCTGTGCCGTCTGAGCGCACAGTCCACCCCATCCGTGGAGGTTAATCAATGCTGATCGAGAATGTCCGTCTGCCCGGCCAGAGCGGTCTATGGCAGATCCTGTGTGAGCAGGGCACCATCAGAACCATAGCCCCCATGGGTCAGTCCCTGCCGGCGGAGACCGTACTGGATGGGGAGGGAGGGCTTGCCATACCTCCCTTTGTCGAGCCGCACATCCACCTCGATACCACCCAGACTGCCGGCGAGCCGAACTGGAACCTCTCCGGCACCCTGTTTGAGGGGATCGAGCGCTGGGCCGAGCGCAAGGCCTTGCTGACCCACGAGGATGTGAAGCGCCGCGCGACTCAGACGCTGAAGTGGCAGATCGCCAATGGTATCCAGTTTGTGCGCACCCACGTGGACGTGTCAGACCCCGAGCTGGTCGCCCTCAAGGCGATGCTCGAGGTGCGCGAGGAGATGGCCCCCTGGGTGGAGCTGCAGATCGTCGCCTTTCCCCAGGAGGGGATCCGTTCCTTCCCGAACGGGCTGGCGCTGCTGGAGGAGGCGCTGCGCCTGGGCGCCGATGTGGCGGGAGCGATCCCCCACTTCGAATTCACCCGAGAATACGGCGTCGAGAGCCTGCACCGCATGTTCGAGCTGGCCGAGCGCTACGACACCTTGATCGATGTGCACTGCGACGAGATCGATGATGAGCAGTCCCGCTTCGTCGAGACCCTGGCGACGCTGGCTCTGGAGCGTGGCTGGGGCGATCGGGTTACCGCCAGCCACACTACTGCCATGCACTCCTACAACGGGGCCTATGCCTCACGCCTGTTCCGTCTGCTGCGCATGTCGGGCATCAGCTTCGTGGCCAATCCTCTGGTGAACATCCACCTGCAAGGGCGCTTCGATACCTATCCCAAGCGGCGCGGTATCACCCGGGTCAAGGAGATGCTGGAGAGCGGCATCAATGTCTGCTTCGGTCACGACGATGTGTTCGACCCCTGGTACCCGATGGGTACCGCCAACATGCTGCAGGTGCTGCACATGGGGCTACATGTCTGTCAGCTGATGGGTTACGAGCAGATCGACAAGGGGCTGGATCTCATCACCCATCACAGTGCCCGTACCCTGCATATCCAGGATCGCTACGGCATCGAAGTCGGCAAGCCGGCCAACCTGGTGATCCTGCCTGCGGACAGTGGCTTTGACGCGGTGCGCCGCCAGGTGCCGGTGCGTTACTCGGTGCGCCATGGCAAGGTGATTGCCCAGACCCGCCCCGCCACCACGACACTCCATCTGGCGAGCGACGAGCCGGTCGACTTTCGCCGCTAGGCCCGCGATTAATTGCCGCCCCTGTCACGGGGGCGGTCGAGGGCGCATAATGATCCCCTTTACCAAGGAGTGACTCATGCAAACCTGGTTAATGGTGGCTGCCGGCGGTGCCGTGGGCGCCTGCCTGCGCTTCGGGATTGGCGAGCTGATGGCGCTGCTGCTCGGTCGTCACTTTCCCTATGGCACCCTGACGGTCAACGTCATCGGTTCTTTTATCATGGGACTGGCCTATGCCCTGTTGCAGCACGGCCATGTGCTGGAGCACCCGATGAAGCCTCTGTTGATGGTGGGTTTGCTCGGGGCACTGACAACCTTCTCCTCTTTTGCCCTCGATACCATGGTGCTGATGCAGCACGGCGACTGGTTCAAGGCCGGGCTCAACGTGCTGCTCAACGTCCTGCTCTGCCTGTTGATGGTCTACCTTGCGATGCAGCTGGTGCCCGCCCGGGCTTGAGGTGTCCCGCGGCGGTCAGCTCTGGTAAACTGGCCGTCCAATCTTTGGTCTACAGGTACAGTAGGATGTCTGAGCAGGCTGCCACCACCCATTTTGGCTTCAAGACGGTTGCCACCGATGAGAAAGAGACGCTGGTTGCCGGCGTGTTCCATTCGGTCGCGGCCAAGTACGATCTCATGAACGATCTGATGTCGTTCGGTATTCATCGTCTCTGGAAGCGCTTCACCATCGATTGCTCCGGTGTGCGCAAGGGGCAGAGGGTGCTGGATCTGGCCGGGGGCACCGGCGATCTGACCGCCAAGTTTTCCCGCATCGTGGGGGAGACGGGTCAGGTGGTGCTGGCCGACATCAATGACTCCATGCTCAAGGTGGGGCGCGACAAGCTGCGCAACCTGGGTATCAGTGGCAACGTTGCCTTCGTTCAGGCCAACGCCGAGGCGCTGCCCTTCCCGGACAATCATTTCGATCTCATCACCATCGGCTTTGGCCTGCGCAACGTGACCGATAAAGAGAAGGCGCTGGCCTCCATGTTTCGGGTGCTCAAGCCGGGTGGTCGCCTGCTGGTACTGGAGTTCTCCAAGCCCGAGAGCGAGGTGATGGCCAAGCTTTATGATCTCTACTCCTTCAAGCTGTTGCCCAAGATGGGCGAGATCGTTGCCAACGACAGCGAGAGCTACCAGTACCTGGCCGAGTCGATTCGCATGCACCCGGATCAGGAGACCCTCAAGGGGATGATGGCTCAGGTTGGCTTCGAGGATGTGAGCTACTACAACCTGACCCAGGGCATCGTCGCCCTGCACCGTGGCTACAAGTTTTAGGTCGCCCCATGCCGATGGATGCCCTCATCACTGCCGCGGTCGAGACCGCCTGCAATCAGCTGCTGGCTCGTGACCCCGGAGCCGCCGAGCGCCAGAAGAAACTGATTGGCAAGACCCTGCGCCTCCATGTGCGTGAGCTCAAGCCCCTCTGGTTTGTCTTTTCCTCGGGCCGGGTCGATGTGCTGGCCCGTTACGAGGGAGAGGCCGATGCCGGTCTCATCCTCAGTCTCTCCGCCCTGGGGCTGCTGCGGGAGCCCACTGCCCTGACCCGCTTCATTCGTGAGGAGCGTCTCGATATCGAGGGTGATCCCCAGCTGGTGCAGGCCTTTGGCAGCCTCTTTGGCGAACTGGCCATCGACTGGGAAGAGCAGCTCTCCCGCTACACCGGCGATGTGTTGGCCCACACCCTGATGAGCGGTGCCCGCCGTGGTCGTCGTTTGGTTGAGGCCGAGCTGACACGCAGCCGGCTGCAGCTGGCCGAGTATCTGACCGAGGAGATCCGCCTCGCGCCGGGCCCCCTCGAGGTTGCCAGCTTTAACGATGATGTCGAGGTGCTGGCAGAGCGACTGCGTGCCGTTGAGTTGCGTCTGGTCCGTCTCGAGCAGAGGATGGGCGCATGACACCCAAGGAGTTCTCCCGCCTCTATCAGATCACCCGCATCCTGCTGGAGCACGGTATCGATGAACTGGTGCCGGCCCGTTACCAGCCCTGGCCTGCCCGTCTGGCCCGCCGCACTCTCTTCTGGTTCAAGAACCGTCATGGGGAGCGCAGCCGGGGCATGCGGATTCGTCTCGCCTTCGAGGCGCTCGGCCCCATTTTCATCAAGTTTGGTCAGATGCTCTCTACCCGGCGTGATCTGCTGCCGCCGGATATCGCCGAGGAGCTGGCCCTGCTGCAAGACAGGGTGCCCCCCTTCTGCGGCCAGGCGGCCTGTCGTCAGATAGAGGCAAGCCTGGGGGCCCCCATCGAGCAGCTGTTCGATGACTTTGACGAGACGCCGCTGGCCTCGGCCTCCATCGCCCAGGTGCATACGGCGCGCCTCAAAGAGAATGGCCGCGAGATCGTCATCAAGGTGATTCGCCCCGACATCGAGCCGGTGATCGAGGTGGACCTGCGGTTGATGATGACCATGGCGCGGGTGGTGGCACGGATCATGCCCCAGAGTTCGCGTTTGCGTCCGGTCGAGGTGGTGGCCGAGTATCGCAAGACCATAGAGGGCGAGCTCAATCTGATGCGCGAGGCGGCCAACGCTATCCAGCTGCGCCGCAACTTCACCGGCTCAGAGGCGCTCTATGTGCCCGAGGTGTTCACCGACTACTGCCATGAGCACGTGCTGGTGATGGAGCGGATCTACGGCATCCCGGTCTCCGATATCGAGGCGCTGGAGGCCAACGGCACCAATATGAAGCTGTTGGCCG
Organism: Aeromonas schubertii; assembly: GCF_000820105.1. GTDB lineage: Bacteria > Pseudomonadota > Gammaproteobacteria > Enterobacterales > Aeromonadaceae > Aeromonas > Aeromonas schubertii. Next base: position 5,818 of record NZ_CDDB01000024.1, read on the forward strand.
AGCGCGGGGTGGAGGTCTTCTTCACCCAGGTGTTCCGCGACAGCTTCTTCCATGCCGACATGCACCCGGGTAACATCTTTGTCTCCTACGAGCACCCGGACAATCCCCGCTGGATCGGCATCGACTGCGGTATCGTCGGAACCCTCAACCGGGAAGACAAGCGCTACCTGGCGGAAAACTTCCTCGCCTTCTTCAACCGGGACTATCGCCGGGTGGCCGAGCTGCACGTGGAGTCGGGCTGGGTGCCTGCCGATACCCAGGTGGAGGAGTTCGAGTTTGCCATCCGCACCGTGCTCGAACCCATCTTCGAGAAGCCGCTCGATCAGATCTCGTTCGGTCATGTGCTGCTCAACCTCTTCAACACGGCGCGCCGCTTCCATATGACGGTGCAGCCGCAGCTGGTGCTGCTGCAGAAGACCCTGCTCTATGTGGAGGGGTTGGGGCGTCAGCTCTATCCCCAGCTGGATCTGTGGCAGACCGCCAAACCCTTCCTCGAAGCCTGGATGCGTGAGCAAGTTGGCCCTAAAGCGGTATTGAATGCCATCCGGGAAAAGGCACCCTATTGGGCGGAAAAGTTGCCGGAGCTGCCGGAGCTGGTCTACGAGACCCTGCGTCAGACCCGCAATCAGCAGCGCCACTTCGATCGGCTGTTCGATGACTTCCGCCGTCACAGCCGACGCCAGGGGCAGGCGCGCTATCTGCTCGGTATGGGGGCTTCCCTGCTGCTTGGCGGCATCGTTCTCTATGCCGTCCAGCAACCAGACTGGGCTGTCCTGAGCCTGGGCGCCGCCGCCACGTGCTGGCTGGTCGGCTGGTTCAAGGCCAGGGCACACTGACACAACAACTCGCGCACGGCGCGTTATAGGAGACTACACATGGGTGGTATCAGCATTTGGCAACTTCTTATCATCGGCCTCATCGTCGTGCTGCTGTTTGGCACCAAGAAGCTGCGTGGTATCGGCGGCGATCTCGGCGCGGCGGTCAAAGGCTTCAAGAAGGCCATGTCTGACGACGAACCGGCTCAGGGCCGCGACGCCGACTTTGACCAGAAGAAGATCGCCGACCAGGGCCAACAGCCACTGGATGCCCAGAAGCAGAAAGACAAAGATCAGGCCTAATCCATGTTCGACATCGGTTTCTGGGAGCTGATTGTCATCGCTGTGGTGGCCCTGGTGGTGCTGGGGCCCGAGCGCTTGCCCGAGGCGGTGCGCACCCTGGCCAAGTGGGTCAAGCTGGTGCGTAACACGGCCAATGCGGTGAAGATGGAGCTCTCCGAGGAGTTGCGGATCCAGGAGCTGCATAACGACCTGAAGAAGGCCGAAAAGCTCAACATGCAGAACCTGAGTCCTGACCTGCAGGCCTCGATCGAGGAGCTGAAGGCGGCCGCCGCCTCGGTCAACCGTCCCTATGCCAAGGATGAGGCCATCACCTCTACCGAGGCACAGGTAGGCGATGGTGCGCCGGAGCCGTCGATTGCGCCTCCGGTGACCGAACAGAAGAAGCAGGAAGAGGTGAAGCCATGAGCGACCCCCAGGCCGAGCAGCCCCTGCTCACCCATCTGATCGAACTGAGAACCCGGCTGCTGCACGCATTGGCGGCCATCATGATCGTCTTTGTGGCGTTGATCTATTTCTCCAACACCATCTATGACTTCGTGGCCCAGCCACTGCTCAGTCAGTTGCCGGCCGGCACCAGTATGATAGCGACAGACGTGGCGACCCCCTTCATCACGCCGATCAAGCTGACGTTGGTGGTCTCCTTCTTCATCGCCATTCCTTATCTGCTGTACCAGGCGTGGGCCTTCATCGCTCCCGGCCTCTATCAGCATGAGCGGCGCATGATCCTGCCACTGGTGGTCTCCAGCGCCCTGCTCTTCTACGCGGGCATGGCGTTTGCCTACTACGTGGTGTTCCCGCTAGTGTTTGGCTTCTTCACCAGTACGGCCCCGACCGGGGTGACGGTGGCCACTGACATCGCCAGCTACCTCGACTTCGTGTTGACCCTGTTCTTTGCGTTCGGGGTGGCATTCGAAATCCCGGTGGCGACCATACTGCTGTGCTGGACCGGGGTCACCAATCCCCAGAGCCTGAAGGCAAAGCGCCCCTATGTCGTTGTCGGGGTGTTTGTGGTGGGCATGCTGCTGACGCCACCCGATGTCTTCTCCCAGACTCTGCTGGCAATCCCCATGTGGGGGCTGTGGGAGCTGGGCCTCTTTTTTGCCCGCTTCTATGTGCGCAAGGACGAGAACGAAACAGAAAATGTATCCGAGGGGGGCTGAGGCCCCCTTCCTCTTTTCAGGGGGGGCTGCGAGGCGTATGGTAGGGGCCCGAATAAAGATGGATGCCGTTTGAAGGTATCCCGGGCAGTGGATGGAGCATGATCGATATTGGTGTGAATCTCACCAGCAGCCAGTTTGCCGGTGAACAGGGGGCCGTGGTGGCCAGGGCGCAAGAAGCCGGCGTCACGGCACTGATCCTGACCGGTACCGATCTGGCCGGCAGCCGCGAGAGCGCCGAGCTCGCCGCCTGCTGGCCGGGCGTCTGCTTCTCCACTGCGGGTGTTCATCCCCACGATGCCAAGAGCGTCGACGACGGGACCCTGTCCGCCCTGCGCAAACTGGCTACCCTGCCCCAGGTGGTGGCCATCGGCGAGTGCGGCCTCGACTATAACCGCGACTTCTCGTCGCGTCCGGTACAGGATGCAGTCTTTGACGCCCAACTGGCTCTGGCCGCCGAGCTGGGGATGCCGGTGTTCCTTCATTGCCGCGATGCCCATGCCCGCTTTGTCGAGATCCTGCGCCCCTGGCTGTCCCGCTTGCCCGGGGCCGTGCTGCACTGTTTCACCGGCTCCGATGCCGAGCTCGACGAGTGTCTGTCCTTGGGGCTGCACATCGGTGTTACCGGCTGGATCTGCGACGAGCGTCGCGGCGACGATCTGCGCCGCCAGGTGGCGCGCATTCCGGTTGGTCGCCTGATGATAGAGACCGATGCCCCCTATCTGGTGCCACGGGATATCCGTCCGCGCCCCAAGCGTAACGAACCCGCTTTCCTGCCGCACATCGCCCGCGTGGTGGCGGCTTGCCGTAACGAGACGCCCGAGGCCTTGCTGGCCCATGTCCGGGCCACCTCGGCGGCCTTCTTCCAACTTCCACTCTAGGAGACAAGCTTATGGCCATTACCCTGCCGGGTGCCTTCCCGGGCCGCCGTCTGCGCCGTGCCCGAGCCAGCGATTTCAGTCGCCGCCTGATGCGCGAGAACGTGCTGACGGTCGACGATCTCATCTATCCCATGTTCGTGCTGGAGGGGAAGAATCGCCGCGAGGCCGTTGCCTCCATGCCGGGGGTGGAGCGAGTCTCCATCGATCTGCTGCTCAAGGAGGCCGAAGAGCTGGTGGCCCTGGGCGTGCCGGCGGTGGCCCTGTTCCCGGTCACCCCGCTGGAGAAGAAGAGCCTGATGGCGGAAGAGGCCTATAGCCCGGAGGGGCTTGCCCAGAAGGCGACGCGCGCCCTCAAGGAGCACTTCCCCGAGCTGGGGGTCATCACAGACGTAGCCCTGGATCCCTTCACCACCCATGGTCAGGACGGCATCATCGATGCCGAGGGATATGTGATCAACGACGTGACCACCGAGATTCTGGTCAAGCAGGCCCTCTCCCATGCCGCAGCCGGTGCCGACATGGTCGCCCCCTCCGACATGATGGACGGGCGTATCGGGGCGATTCGCGCCGCTCTGGAGGCCAACGGCTTCGTCAACACCCAGATCATGGCCTACTCGGCCAAGTACGCCTCCCACTACTACGGTCCGTTCCGCGACGCGGTCGGCTCGGCCGGCAACCTCGGCAAGAGCAACAAGGCGACCTATCAGATGGATCCGGGCAACAGTGACGAGGCCCTGCACGAGGTGGCGCTGGACATCGCCGAAGGGGCCGACAGCGTCATGGTCAAGCCGGGCATGCCCTATCTGGACGTGGTTCGCCGGGTGAAGGATCAGTTCGGGGTGCCGACCTATGCCTATCAGGTGAGCGGCGAGTACGCCATGCACATGGCCGCCATCCAGAACGGTTGGTTGAAGGAGAAGGAGTGCGTCCTCGAGTCGCTGCTCTGCTTCAAGCGGGCCGGCGCCGACGGCATCCTCACCTACTTCGCCAAACGGGTGGCTCAGTGGTTGAAGGAAGAGGCTCGTTAAGGAGTCTATTGAGCACAAAGAGAGGGGGGAGCCAATGGCTCCCCCTCTTCATTTCACGAGCGCATCAGCGCATGGTGACAAACTCTTCGGCGCTGGTGGGATGGATGGCGACGCAGTTGTCGAAGTCCGCCTTGGTGGCGCCCATCTTCATGGCGACCCCGAAGCCTTGCAGGATCTCGTCCATGGCGTAGCCGATACCGTGCAGGCCGACCACCTTCTCCTCCGGGCCGGCGCACACCAGCTTCATGCGGGTGGGCTGGCGATGTTGGGTCAGGGCCGAGTACATGGAGGTGAACTGGCTCTTGTAGATCTTGATGTTGGCCTCGCCATATTCGGCGATCGCCTCCGGCTCGGTCAGGCCTATGGTGCCGATGGGGGGGTGGCTGAAGACCACGGTCGGCACCAGTCGGTAGTCGAGATGCTCGTTCGGCTTGTTGTTAAAGAGGCGCTCGGAGAGGCGGCGCCCGGCTGCGACCGCCACCGGGGTGAGCTGAATCCGCCCCGTGTTGTCACCGACTGCGTAGATACCCGGCACTTTGGTGTTCTGGAACGGGTCGGTCGGGATATAGCCGCGCTCGTCCGGCTCGATACCGGCGGCACCCAGGTTAAGCCCGTCGGTAGCCGGTACCCGGCCGATGGCCCAGATGAGGCAATCGACCGTCAGGTGACGGCCGTCTTCCAGGTGCAGGGTCAGGCTGTCGTCGGCATTGCGGATCACCTCGCGCGGCACTGCATGGGTGTGCAGCCTTGGCCCCTCCTTTTCCATGACCTCGACCAGGGTCTCCTGCACCATGGGATCGAAGCTGCGCAGGGGGGCATGCTTGCGCACCAGCAAGTGGGTTTCCGAGCCGAGGGCATGCAGCACGCCGGCGATCTCGACGGCGATATAGCCAGCGCCGACCACGGCAACTCGCTTGGGCTGCTGCTGCAGGTCGAAGAAACCGTCGGAGTCGATGCCATACTCGGCGCCCGGGATGGCCGGGGCCTCAGGACGTCCCCCGGTGGCGATGAGGATGTGGTCGGCGCTGTAGTGTTCACCGTTCACCTCGATGGTTCGGGCATCCACGAAACGGGCGAACCCCTTGATGACGGTGATCCGGTTCTTGGCCAGCACGTTGTTGTAGGAGCCGTGGATACGTTCGATATAGGCCTGGCGCGACTCGACCAGCTTGCTCCAGCTGAAGTGGTTGAGGGTGGTGTCAAAGCCATAGTCGGGGCCGTACTTGAGGGCATCTGCGATCTGGCCGGCGTACCACATGGCCTTCTTCGGTACGCAGCCGACGTTGACACAGGTTCCCCCCAGCTCTTTGGCCTCGATGAGGGCCACTTTCTTACCGTACATGGCCGCCCGGTTGGCCGAGGCGATGCCGCCACTGCCGCCGCCGATGGCGATATAGTCGAAGTGCTGGGCCATTGTGGTTTCTCCGCTCATATTGTTTTGAATAGAAGAGATGGGGCTGCCTCGTCAGGAAGGCAAGCCCCTATGAGCAGGATGTTATACCGACACGCGCTCCATGGGCAGTCGGATCAGGAATTGGGCTCCCTGCTCGGGTTGGCTATGGCACGTGATACGGCCACGTAGCAGCTGGGCGATGAGGTTATAGATGATGTGGGTACCCAGGCCGCTGCCGCCCTGGCCACGCTTGGAGGTGACGAAAGGTTCGAACAGTCTGGGCATGATCTCGGGGCTGATCCCCTTGCCATTGTCCCGATAGTCGATGAGCAGCTCGCCGTCGGCATAGTCGATGGCGATCGTTATCTTCTTGGGTCTGTCCCATCCGTCGAAGGCGTGGTTGATCGAGTTAAGGATCAGGTTGGAGTAGATCTGGGCGAAGCAGCCGGGATAGGAGTGCACCACCAACTGGGGATCACACTGGATATCGACTTCACACTGGGACTTGCGCAACTTGTGTCCCAGAGAGACCACGACCTGATGCAGGTTTTCGGCCACGTTGAAGTTGTAATGGGCCTCAGAGGATTGATCAACGGCAACCTGCTTGAAGCTGGCGATCAGCTCGGAGGCGCGGCGCAGGTTCCCCTGCAGCAGAGACATGGATTCGTCAAGGTTGGTGACGAAGTCGGTCAGATAGGTGCGCGAGAGCTGCTTGGATTCGATGTGTTGCTTGAAGTCGAGGACTCGCTCTTGCAGGTAGGACGAGGCGGTGACGCTGATGCCTATGGGGGTGTTGATCTCGTGGGCAACCCCGGCTACCAGTGACCCCAGAGAGGCCATCTTTTCCGATTCCACCAGGGTCTGCTGAGCCTGTTTGAGGTCGTCGTAGGCCTTGGTGAGCTGATTGTTGCTCTCGCTCAGGCTGCGGGTTCGCTCGGTGACCTTGGCCTCCAACTGCTCGTTGAGCTGGATGATCTCCCGCTCGACCTGCTTGAGCTTGGTGATGTCATAACCAAAGCCAATCAGATATTTGAGTTCGGGCCCCTCGTAGAAAGGGACAAACGACCAGAGCAGGATCAGTTCGTGTTGCTGCTGGTCCTGCATATGAACCTCCAGCTCCTCGACCACCCCCAGGTGTTCCAGACGCTCTGCGACGCTTTCCCGTTGCTGGGGATTCACAAACAGGGCGAGCCAGCTCTTCTTGAGGATCTCGTCTTCCACATAGCCTGTCAGCAGGGTTGCCGCCGGGTTGATGCTGGCGATAGAGAGGTCGGGCTCCAGGCAGCAGATAAGCACATTGGATGAGTTGATCAGCGTTGCCGAGAAATCCCGCTCCTGCTGCAACTGCTCCAGCGCCTGCTGGCGCGCCTGGAACTCGTTGCCAAGGCGCGCCCGCATCTGGTTGAGGGCGGCGGCGAGCGAATCGAACTCATCGGGGTTGGGGCGAGGCAGGGGACGCCCCTCCAGCACCAGCTCCTCGGTTAGACGCTCAAGCCGGAGCTGCTCTGAATATTGCACGATGCGATGAATGTGCCTGACCACCATGTAGTAGATGATGAGCAGGATACAAAACGACACCACCAGGGTCTTGATGGTCTGGCTGACCAGAATCAGGACCGATTTTTCTATCAGGCGCTGATAGATCTGTTCGAGGGAGGCGGCGACGAAGAGCTTGCCGACCACCTCTCCCTGGTAGGTGAGACTGAACTCACGGGAGATGTCATAGCTGGGGCGCTCCTTGCCTTGAGAGATAAGGGGAACCTCGGAGTTGCCGAGCAGCTCCTTGACCATCACAAATTCCATGCTCGGCAGGTTCATGATCCCCTCGAGCTGTACCTTGACCTGCTCCTCGTCCAGATTCCACAGGCTGGCCGCGATGGGCTGCAGGAAGGAGGCCTCGATCTGGCTGATGCTGCCCTGGATCATCGCTACATCCTTGCGATAGTCCCAGGCCAGTTGCAACAGGGTGATCAGCAATGCAAGCGCCGTACTGCACAGCAGAATATAGGAGAGCAGGCGGTAGGAGAGGCTGTTGCGCCGCATGGCCTTGATGGCCTTGGAGAGGAGTCCTGACATATCGTCCTTGCTGTCCGGGGAACCAGATGAGATTTAGCCTAAGTGTAAACACTTCCGGCACAAGTTTGCAGCACATCGTATACGGGTCGCCATGCGCACAAGCGACCGGGCTGCGCCGTGACTTTAATCTTGCTGGATCACTTCACATCTTGCAGGTGCTTGATTATCGGGGGGCTTGCCACCATCTTAGGGATCCAATGACGTGCTTCTGAAAGGCAGGGGCAGTTTTTTCGAGAGGAATCATGATGATCAATCCCTTGCTGACGATGGACGGTCTGCCCCCCTTTAGCCAGATCCGTCCCGAGCATGTAGAGCCAGCCGTGTTGCAGGCGATTGCCGAGTGCAAGCAGCGCATTGCCGATGTGCTCTCCCACCATGAGTCCTACACTTGGGACAATCTGGTCGCCCCCCTCGAGGAGGCCAACGATCGCCTGTCGCGGGTCTGGTCTCCGGTTTCCCATCTCAATGCGGTGATGAACTCCGAGCCCCTGCGCCAGGCGCACGATGCCTGTCTGCCCCATCTTGCGGAGTATCAGACCTTTGTCGGCCAGCATGAGGGGCTGTTTGCTGCCTATAAGGCCCTGGCCGAGAGCGACGACTTCCCGCTGCTGAGCGGGGCCCAGCGCAAGGAGATCGAAAATAACCTGCGTGATTTCCGTTTGTCGGGAATCGATCTGCCCGCCGAGCAGAAGCAGCGCTACGGCGAGATCCAGGCTCGTCTCTCCGAGTTGGCGTCGCGTTTTAGTAACAACGTGCTGGATGCTACCCAGGGCTGGCAGCGCCTGGTGCAGGACGAGGCCGAGTTGGCGGGCCTGCCGCCGAGTGTGCTGGCTGCCGCCGCTGCCCAGGCCCGTGCTCGTGAGCTGGAGGGGTGGTTGTTCACCCTCGATATCCCCTCCTACCTGCCGGTGATGATGTATGCCGACAACCGGGCTCTGCGCGAGGAGATGTATCAGGCCTATGTGACCCGAGCCTCCGATCAGGGCCCCTGTGCCGGGGAGTGGGACAACAGCGCCGCGATGGCGGAGATCCTGGCGTTGCGTCTGGAATTGGCTCGCTTGCTGGGCTTTGCCAACTATGCCGAGCTGTCGCTGGCCACCAAGATGGCGGGCAAGGGCGAGCAGGTAATCGGCTTCCTTGAGGATCTGGCCACCAAGTCCCTGCCCCAGGGGCGCGCCGAGCTGCAGGAGATCCGCGATTTTGCGGCTGCCGAGCACGCTGTCGACGAGCTGGCTGCCTGGGACATCCCCTATTACGCCGAGAAGCTCAAGCAACACAAGTTCTCTATCTCTGACGAGCAGTTGCGTCCCTATTTCCCCGCCAGGAAGGTGGTCGCCGGCTTGTTTGAGGTGGTGCACAGGGTGTTTGGCCTGCGGGTGCGCGAGCGTCTCGGGATCGAGACCTGGCACCCTGATGTGCGTTTCTATGACATCTATGACGAAGAGGAAGAGCTGCGTGGCAGCTTCTATCTGGATCTCTATGCCCGCGCCAACAAGCGTGGCGGAGCCTGGATGGACACCTGTCTGGGGCGTCGCTATCGCAGTGATGGCAGCCTGCAGCGTCCGGTGGCCTACCTCACGTGCAACTTTAACGGTCCGGTGGATGACAAGCCGGCCCTGTTCACCCACAACGAGGTGGTAACCCTGTTCCACGAGTTTGGGCACGGGCTGCATCACATGCTGACGACCATCGATGTGGCCGGCGTCGCCGGTATCAACGGGGTGCCCTGGGATGCGGTCGAGCTGCCCAGCCAGTTCCTCGAGAACTGGTGTTGGGAGTCCGAGGCGCTCGCTTTCCTCTCCGGTCACTACGAGAGTGGCGAGCCGCTACCCGATGCCCTGCTCGGCAATATGCTGGCGGCCCGTAACTTCCAGGCTGCCATGCAGATGCTGCGTCAGCTGGAGTTTGCCCTGTTTGATTTCCGTCTGCACATGAGCGATGAGCAGGCCAGCCCCGAGCTGGTGGCCCGGGTGCTCGGGGCGGTTCGCGAGCAGGTGGCGGTCATGACACCTCCGGTCTTCAACCGCTTCCAGCACAGCTTCTCCCACATCTTTGCCGGGGGCTATGCGGCGGGCTATTACAGCTACAAATGGGCCGAGGTGCTCTCGGCCGACGCCTATTCCCGTTTTGAGGAGGAGGGAATCTTCAACCGGCAGGTGGGGGCCGACTTCCTTCACTCGATTCTGGAGAAGGGAGGCTCAAAGGAGCCGATGGTGCTGTTCCGAGCCTTCCGTGGCCGTGAGCCTCAGGTGGATGCACTGCTTCGCCATAGTGGGATCTCTGCCTGATTTTCATACAAGAAGGGGCCGTCAGGCCCCTTTTTTTCATGCATTTTCATTCAGCCGAGGTAGCATGTTTGCAGTCACTCCGTCTCTTGGATAGAGTCGGATTTTCAGCCATGAACAGAGATGTGCCCCCTTGCCATGAGGCGAGTGCTTGATTCCGTATACCGCATCATAACCGCGCTGTCCGAGGTATCGGGCGTGGATTATTTCGATCGCTTTGTGACGGACATCGCTGCTGCGATGGGGGCCGATGCAGCCATGGTTTATGGGTGGCAGCAGGCCCGGCTCCATCCCCTGGCTATCTGGCCGCCGAATATTCAGATCCCGGCCTCTGTGGCTGGCGACAGCCCTCATGCCCTGGCCCTCGAGCAGGGGGAGATCTGGTTCTCCGAGCAACTGCCCCGTCTGTTTCCCTATGCCTCCCTCTCCTATGAGGCCTATGCCGGTATCCGCCTGTGCAGCGCCAGCGGGGAGACCATAGGCCTCTGTTGCCTGCTGTATCGCCACTCGCAGCCTGAGCTTGAGCGAGCCATGGGGTTACTGCGCATGCTGGCGCCCCTGGCCGGCCGTGAGTTGGCGCTGGTGCTGTCGGAAGCGGCCGCTCTAAGTGGCGCAGCTGAGGAGGCGGTGCAAAGGGCTCCCCATATCGCACCTCTGCAGGAGGCGCCTTTTCTCAACACCATGTTGACCCATTCGCCGGTAGGGATCGGCAAACTGGATATCCATGGCCACATCCTGTGGGGCAATGTGGCGCTGCAGCAGATGCTGGGTTACTCGCTGGCGCAGTTGCAGACCCTCAATGTCGAGCAGATCAATCATCCCGAGGACTATGCCGCCAGCCAGCCCCGTTATGAGGCGCTGCGACGGGGGGACGAGCGCGCCTTTACCCAGGAGAAACGCTATCTGCAGCGGGATGGCGAATTCAAGTGGGGGCGGGTCACGGTCGCCGTGGCGCATGACGCCCTGGGGGCCATCGACAGCTTCATGTTTCTGCTCGAGGATATTGACGGCATCAAGCGGGATGCGGAGCAGCTGAGGCTCTCCCATCGGGTCTATGACAATCTTTCCGAGGCGATTCTGGTGTGCGATGCCCAGAGCCGGATCATCTCGGTGAATCCCGCCTTCGAGCAGATTACCGGTTACCGTATGGACGAGGTGATAGGGATGCGCCCCAGCCTGCTCAAGTCCGGGTTGCACGATCAGGCCTTTTACGCCGACATGTACCATGCCCTGGCCCGGGTGGGCGTCTGGCGTGGGGAGGTGTGGAACAAACGCAAGAATGGTCGCATCTATCCTCAGCAGTTGATGATCAGCTGCCTGCGTGACCAGGGAGAGATATCCCAGTACATAGGTATCTTCAGCGACATCTCCCAATCCAAGCTGGCCGAACAGAAGATAGTGAATCAGGCCAACTATGATGGCCTCACCGGGCTGCCCAATCGCTGGCTCTTCTCCCGCTGTTTGACCCGCTTCTGTGAGCGGGGTGAGCGCTTCGCCCTGATGGTGCTCGACCTTAACAACTTCAAGGCGGTCAATAACTCGATGGACCACCATGCGGGGGATGCCTTGCTGCGTGAGGTCTCGGATCGCCTGGTGAGCCGGGTGAGAACCGATGACCTGGTCGCCAGGATCGGCGGTGATGAGTTTGCTTTTCTGGTACCGGGGGTGGTCAGTCAGCGTCAGGCCGAGCTGTTTGCCAAACAGGTGATGGGGGGATTCAACCGCCCCTTTATGCTGGCGAGCCAGCACCTCTATGTGACCGCCACCTTGGGGATCACCCTCTGCCCTGTGGACGGGAATGATGCCGATGTCTTGTTGCGTAACGCAGAGCAGGCACTCTTCGAGGCCAAGCGTAAGGCCAGAGCGACTGCCGTCTACTGCAACTCAATGCGGGAAGAGGTGAAGATACGTCACCGGATGCAGCAGGAGCTGGCCGAGGCGATCAAGCTGGGACAGCTCTCAATGGCCTATCAGCCCATTTGGGATAACCGTACTGGCCGTGTCACCAAGTTGGAGGCGCTGGTGCGCTGGTATCACCCGGAGTGGGGCCAGGTGTCACCGGCCGACTTCATCCCGTTGGCCGAAGAGGCGGGACTCATTCAAGGGCTTGGTGAGTTGGTGCTGTGGCAATCCTGCCGTGACCTGGCCAGGCTCAAGCAGGCGGGGTTTGCGTTGCAAATGTCTATCAACCGCTCGACCCTGGAGTTTCAGACCATAGATACCGAGGGGAGTGAGTGGCTCAAGGTGATCGCCCACTTCGGGCTCTCCCCTCGGGATATAGTCATCGAGATCACCGAGACTCTGTTGATGGATGCCGGTGATCAGCACAGGCAGCGCATCGATGCCCTGCGCCGGGCCGGTTGTCAGATTGCCATCGATGACTTCGGTACCGGTTACTCTGCGTTGAATTACCTGCGTACCTTCCCGGTCGATCTGGTGAAGATCGACCGCTCCTTCGTGCGCCATATTCCCTTCAATGAGCAGGACCGCATGCTGCTCGAGGGGATCATCAACATAGTGCACAACCTCGGGATGCAGGTGGTCATCGAGGGCGTCGAAACCAGTGAACAGCTCAGCTTCCTGCGCAACAAGGGGTGTGCCTTCACCCAGGGGTATCTGCTCAGTCGTCCGCTGGTGTTTGATGATCTCTGCTCCTATCTGGAGCTCAATGATCGGGGAATGGAGGAGAAACGACTCTCTTCTGAGCCTGGAATAGCCTTGTGGTAGACTCCACCGCTGTAATCCAACCTGACTGGCATCATGATGCAGATCCTTCTTGAAGACCCTTCCCGCCAGGATGAGGCCGACTCTCTCCATGCTCGGCTGGCGGCCGTCAACCTGCCCGAATTTGCTCTGGCGCTCACTCCCGGGCGGTTAGAGCTGCGCAAGCTCGACGAGCCCAAGTTGGGAGCCATCTACGTAGATTTCGTGGCCGGCGCTGTCGCACATCGTCGCAAGTTTGGCGGGGGGCGAGGTCAATCCATTGCCAAGGCCGTCGGGCTTAAGGCGGGGGCAATGCCGAGTGTGGTCGATGCTACCGCAGGTTTGGGGCGGGATGCCTTTGTGTTGGCCTCCCTCGGCTGTCGGGTCACCCTGATCGAACGAAGTCCCGTGGTCGCGGCCCTGTTGGCCGATGGTCTGGCACGGGCCAGCCGGGATCCGGAGATTGGAGGTTGGGTGAGTGAGCGGATGCGGTTGGAGCAAGGGCCGGCCGTAGCGACCCTGAATGGCCTGACTGCACGTCCTGATGTGGTTTATCTGGACCCCATGTTTCCCCACAAACAGAAATCGGCACTGGTCAAGAAGGAGATGCGGGTGTTCCAGTCGCTGGTCGGGGCGGATCTCGATGCGGATGAACTGCTTCCGGCTGCGCTGGCGGTGGCGACCCGCAGGGTGGTGGTCAAGCGTCCCGATTATGCGGGGTGGCTCTGTGAGCGTAAGCCCAGTATGGCCATCGAGACCAAGAACAATCGCTTCGATGTTTATGTACTCTCGGCCATGGAGAGCGCATAAAAAGATGGGGGCGACTTGCGTCGCCCCCGGTAGTCGTATCGTTCAATTCCGTGAACGTTGTTGCTCCCTGCAATCCCTGACTATACCTATCCCTTAGGTTTCCCCTTCCCAATCCTTTGGGGTGTCCTTGCAGCCATCTTGGCCAGACGAGTCATCCTTACCCGTCGCACTTTCTCCGTCCTGGGAGGTGTCCTTTACCACATCCTGTGGCTAGTCCTTTCGCCCTACCCTGGCAGCCAGTCTTCCTGACCGACTTCATTGCGTCCGTGCAAGAGTGAATATAAGGGATTTATCTCCCCGCTCAATCGCCATGGTGGAACTATCACTCATCGAGCACGTGGAGTGACGAGAGAGGGGCTCAAATTAGTTATTAAATATCAATGACTTATGGCTTTTAGGTGATTGTTTTTCCGGTTGAGCTTCCGACCATACCCTTAAGATTGCAGGTGTAAGACTTACTTCGGCTATGGCGAATGTCTTACACGCACTCCTTGAAAAAAACGGAAGGGATATGAAGCAGAAAAAGAAAAGGGGGGCGGCTTTCGCCGTCCCCCCCGAGTCGTGTTGTCCATTCCCTGAACAGCCATGCTCCCTGCAATCCCTGACTATTTCCTTTCCTTAGGAATTTCCCCTTCCCAATCCTTCGGGGTGTCCGCAGCCTCCTGGCCTGGCTACCATCCTGGTAACCGCGCTCTCTCCATCCTGGAGGTGTCCCTTAACGCTTCCAGCGTGTCCCTGTTCATCCGTGAGGCATGTCCATCCTGAACATGCTGACTCTTCCTGAGCCGGTCCAACCGCTTCCAGCGGGTATCCTGTCATCCCTGGGTTGCTGCATCCTGAGCAACTGTATCCGTCCTGGATACTCCATCCTGCCTTGGAAACCGAACATCCATCCGGTGCTGCTTCCCTATGACCCTCATACTAAGGATTACGACGCTTCTCACAAGGGGGCTTTCGGGTAAAGAAAATTTGAGGAAGCCAATAAAAGTTACCATCCTATTTTTAGGCCTTAAAAATCAGTTGCTTATTGTCCTTTTCGGCAATGTTCCATTACTTTGGAAATGGTTTGCGCACGCACCGAGACAGCACCTTCTCACATGGGGTATGGCGAATGTCTCACAACTGGCAAATGGCCAGGTTTTTCCCTCAACTGCCAGTGTTAATGACTACAAAAAAGTTAAATGCCAGCGTTTGATTTTTGTACTGTCGGCGATGTGCAGAGGATAAATGAAGGCGCCTTGAGGCGCCTTCATTGAGGGGTATTCGATGATATGCGCTGTTACTCGATGCTTTCCTGTCGCTGCAGAGCGATCAATGTCTGCTGCTCAAGCAGGGTAAGACCGAGTTCGTCGCAGGCTTGTTCGAAGCTCAACCCCAGGTGGCACATCATGATATCGATTGCTGGCAGGTAGTTTTTCATCATCTCGTCCATTTACCCTTCTCCCATGGTCCTTCTTATGCCCGAGTGGGGGGAGGAGAGGCAATTAGACTTTAGGCGAAGTTCAGAATTGGGCTCTGCCACCGCAGGAGCGTTTTTGTTAGGCTTGGACTCAATAATCATGAGTCGGTGGTGGCAGGAGAGGCACAAGCATGTTCTTGAGTGTGATGATCGTGGCGTCGGGTTGGTGGCATATACGCTCTGCCTATGACGGGAGTCAGCGCCAGTTTTATCTCAGCAAGCCGCTGACTATGGTGCTCATCATAGCCCTGGCCTTTGGATACAGGGGGCTGGATCAGGACGGTTCACACGCCTGGATCCTGCTTGGTCTCCTGCTTTCGCTGGCTGGTGATGTCTTGCTGATGATGCCACGGGATCGCTTTATTCACGGACTGATCGCCTTTCTGGTGGCACATCTCTGCTATATCGTCGGATTTGCACAAGGCCCCCTGGTGCTCAAACTGGTCGACGGGCTGCTGCTATTGGCGGTGGGCGGGATGATCTTCGGCATCTTGTGGCCTGGGCTGTCCGGTATGCGCCTGCCCGTGCTTGTCTACATGCTGACCATTATAGGGATGGCCTGGGTTGCTGCCGGCGCCTGGCATGCCTCCCTGACGGCCGGAAGCGCTGCCGCGCTGGCGGGAGCCCTGCTCTTCCTCTTTTCGGACAGCATGCTGGCACTGGATCGCTTCTATCGCCCCTTTCCCCAGGCTACCGCGCTCATCATGAGCAGCTATTTTGCCGCCCAGTTTCTGATTGCCGCCTCTATGGCCGGCTGAAACAAAGGAGCCTCCATTCGGAGGCTCCATCATCTAATTGCTGGGACAACAGGCACGTATGGTGCGCTGTACCTTGCTGCTGAGCAGGGGGAGCACATTGTCGGCCAGAGCCTGGAAGCGCCCCAGGTCCGGTTTGCAGGCGGGATCCAGATAGCCTTCGCTGCGGAAGGTATGAATGAGGGTGGTGAAGAGCTTCTGGTCAAAGAACTCGGGGGCATTAATACCGTGCAGTGTTCCCATGCGTTCGGCCATCATCATGGCATCCGCTTCCAGCTGCTCGGCCTCGATGGCGGGGTGATCCAACAGCCGGGTGAGGACGATAGCATAGCGCTGCAGGGTCTCCTGAATGCTTTCGGCCAGCAGTAGCAGGCGCATCTGGTTACCCGGGTTGACCCAGTATCCTCCCTCCCGCTCGGTGATCAGCTGCTGCTGGGCAAAGACGCGCAGCAGGCTGTCGATAAGCTCGGGCAGGTCTTGCTCCTCGAAGTGGAGGAACAACTCATTCTTCAGCAGGGGATAGATATCCACGCAGCGACCGATGAGCTCACTGCGGCCTATGCCTTCGCACCGATCGATCAATGCCGCGACCAGTGAGGGGAGCGCCAGCAGATGGAGCACATTGTTGCGGTAGTAGGTAAGCAGAATTGCCTGATAGCGATCCAGGCTGATGATCTGGCCCAGTCTGTCCTCGCTCACCTGTAACTTGTTGAGCTCCAGGGCCTGATCCAGCAGTTCGGCGGCACTACTCTCTGGAATGGTGTTGTAAGGGCCATAGGGTACCTCGCGCAGCAGGGTCAGATAGGTCGTGATCTGTGCCTCGAGTTCATCCCGGGTGAGGGCATGGCGCTCGGATGCCAGCAGGGCCACGGCACTCAGAGTGAGGCCATTGACCGCCGCTGCCGCATTGATACGGGTCATCAGCAAGTCGGCCAGCTGATTGACGGTGGGGGCCATCCACTCGGGGCGCTCCTCTTTTCCGACATGCTCGCGCCATTCGGGAACATGCTCGCTAAGGTAGTTGTTGAGGGTCAGCGGCTCTCCGAAGTTGACGAAGCCCCGGCCGTAATTGCGCAGCTTCTTCAGGATGCCGAGCACCTGCAGGAAGCTCTCTTTTTCCTTGCGACTGCCTTGCAGCTCTTTGTGATAGGTGTTGACCTCCATCACGTGCTCGTAACCCAGATAGACGGGGACGAAGGTGAGGGGACGGTCGAGACCGCGCATCATGGCTTGCAGGGTCATCGCCAGCATGCCGGTCTTGGGCGGCAGCAGACGACCGGTACGTGAGCGTCCTCCTTCCGTAAAGAACTCGACCGAATAGCCCTTGGTGAAGAGCAGATTCAGGTATTCACGGAAAACGGTGCTGTAGAGGGGATTCCCCTTGAAGGTGCGCCGGATAAAGAAGGCGCCGCCGCGTCGGAACAGGGGGCCGGCCGGCCAGAAGTTGAGGTTGATCCCTGCCGCAATGTGCGGCGGTACCATGCCCTGGTGATAGATGACGTAGGAGAGCAGCAGGTAATCCATGTGGCTACGGTGACAGGGCACATAGACGATCTCGTGCCCCTCCTGGGCCAACTGTCTCACCCGCTCGGCACCATGCACCGACAGGCCGCGATAGAGTTTGTTCCAGAGCCAGCCGAGGAGACTTTCGCCGATACGGATGAGGCGATAGGAGAAATCGGAGGCGATCTCATCCATGTAACCGAGGGCTCGCTTGCGAGCCTTCTCCTCGCTGAGGTTATCGCGGCTGGCCTCTTCCCGAATGGCGTTCTGGATAGTGGCCGAGTCGAGCAACTGCTGAAACAGCAGGTGGCGATTGGGGAGCTTGGGACCGGTGGCGGCCAGCTGTTGCCGGCCAAAGTGGACCCGTGCAACCCGGGCCAGCTTGTGGGCGATAGCCTGGTCAGTCCCGTGCTTGTCGGCCATATAGCGCAACGAAACGGGAGGGGAGAAGCGCACCAGATTCTCGCGTCCCTTCAGGGCCACGATCAGCGCCTTCTTCAGCATGTTGGGCGCCAGCGCACTGATGATATTGAGGCTCGACACCTCCTCTTCTTCACGTCCCGGGGCACGCCCCCAGAACAGGGTCACCGGCACTAGCTGGATGTCGAGCTCGGGATCCTGCTTGTGCAGGTCCAGCAGTTGCTGAAACTCCTGGAGGAAGGGCAGGGGTTTGGTTCGCGAGCCAAACAGGGGAGGGGGGCGATCCAGGCAGACGTAACGGGGCAGGGGGCGTCCCGCCAGCTCGAGAGGCGTGAAGGGGCCGGGCAGGCCCAGATCCGCACAGCACTGCTGAAGGGTCAGCAGATCCGTGATGGAGCTGGTCTTGAGGGCGAACACTATGGGGCGCGCCGGATCCAGCTTGAGCTCAGCGATGGGGTTTTCCGGCAGGCTCTTGTGGTTAACCAGCCAGTTGATCGGCCACTGAAGTGCGGCGCGGGAAATTCTCTGCCCAAGGGACATCTGCGTTACTTCTCCTCTGAAAAGGCGGCAGGAGAATAGCAAATCACCGGCCGTTTGTCGCCGAGAGGTACGATGAGTTGCGACAAGGGGAGCAATGGCATGAGTATCGCCCCCGGTTTGTCTTGCCTTGGCATGCATACTGTATATACTGCCAGTGTGCTGTATAAAAAGACAGGTGCGATCATGAAACCCCTTACCCCCAGGCAATCCCAGGTGCTGGAGCTCATCAAGAGCAACATGAGTGAGACCGGCATGCCGCCGACCCGGGCGGAAATTGCCCAGAAACTCGGCTTCAAGTCGGCCAATGCGGCCGAGGAGCATCTCAAGGCCCTGGCCAAGAAGGGGGTGATCGAGATCATGCCGGGCACTTCTCGTGGCATCCGGCTCCTGCTCGAAGAGGACGCCGCCAACGAGGAGGAGGGGCTGCCTTTGATCGGCAAGGTTGCCGCAGGTGAACCCATCCTGGCACAGGAGCATATCGAGAGCCGTTATCAGGTCGATCCCACCCTGTTTCATCCACGGGCCGATTTCCTGTTGCGGGTGCAGGGCATGAGCATGAAAAACATCGGCATCATGGATGGTGACTTGCTGGCCGTGCACAAGACCCAGGATGTGCGCAACGGTCAGGTGGTGGTGGCGCGTCTGGATGATGATGTCACGGTCAAGCGTTTCCAGCGCAAGGGGAGTCAGGTCTGGCTGCTGCCGGAGAATGAGGAGCTCACACCGATCGAGGTGGATCTCTCCTCCCAGCACCTTTCCATCGAGGGGCTGGCGGTTGGCGTGATTCGAAACGCTGACTGGATGTGATGAGACGGGGCCATGAGCCCCGTTTTCTTTTTCCATGCCCGCCAATGCCTTCTTCTTTTATCGCGTTTCTTCATGGGGTTATCGTTAGAGGAACCCATGACCCCTCCCGGTTGACGGGTTTTCGTCTATATCCTTATCAAGAGGTCGAGCAAGACCCGGCGTCGTCGTAAACGCATTTACACCACCCTTTTTACGGGAGCAGGGGAGAGTGGCCCGAGGAGCCGGGCCTTGATGTCAGCCGCACCTGTGGGGTCGGCAAGGAGGACAGGTATGTCTCGCACTCATGCCCGGATAGGCTCGTTGACTCATATTACCCGTTTCATCGAGGGTAACTGGCTGACCCGGTTTTACGCTCTCTGGATTTTGCGCCGGGCTTCCGGCTGGTCGCTCTGGCTGGGTTGCCCTCGCAGCAACGTGGTGCGGCTAACCCCCTTATGGCAGCGTCGCCCCTCGGCGCAGGATGAGCGGGCTATCGTGATTCCCATGGAGGACTGGGTTGCCCGGCATCCGGACGCCGCTCGTAGAGGGTCCAGTCGTTAAGGAATGCGTCCTTTCGTGTTTCCATTCCTCTGCTGGGTTACAATGGCGCACCTCTTCTCATGCATGGTGCGCATTCCCTATGACCAAATGGCGCTCTACCCTGGTGATTGTCGCCCTTAGCCTGGTATTGGCAGGAGCCTTGCTCTACCCCACCCTGCGTCAGCCCAGCATGCCGGAGAGTGCGACCTATTT
The DNA here is from genome assembly GCF_000820105.1 of Aeromonas schubertii. Classification (GTDB taxonomy): domain Bacteria; phylum Pseudomonadota; class Gammaproteobacteria; order Enterobacterales; family Aeromonadaceae; genus Aeromonas; species Aeromonas schubertii. The sequence continues at coordinate 25,485 of NZ_CDDB01000024.1, forward strand.
CACACCCGCACGCATGGTCAACGGTTTTACGCTCCAGCGCTCGGATGGCACCCCGTTTACTCGGGAGGCGTTGCTGGGGCACTGGAGCTTCGTCTTTATTGGCTATACCTTCTGCCCCGATATCTGTCCGACCACCCTCTCCGACCTGCGTGGCATTTACCCCGAGCTAAAACGGGTGGATGAACGTAGCCAGGTGATCTTCGTTTCGGTGGATCCCCAGCGTGATGATATGGCCCGGCTGACTACCTATACCCAGTTCTTCAACCCCGAGTTTGTGGCCGTGAGTGGCAGCCAGAGCAATCTCTTCCCCTTCGTCCGTAATCTGGGGCTGGTCTACTCCATCGTCGATGAGCACGATGCCAAGAACTATCTGGTCGATCACTCCGCCTCTATCGTCCTCATCAATCCCAAGGGGGAGATCCAGGCCGTGTTCAGGCCCGATATGGCTCCCGGGCAGCCCCCTCGCGTCTCCATGGCCAAGATGGCCAGTGATTTTGCGAAGATCCGCACTCTCGCTCTCGCCTCTTGAGCACGCTTCAACGCCTGTGGGGTGAGCAGCGCCAGGTCCTGGCGCTGGCGCTCCCCATGTTGCTCTCCAACCTGACGGTCCCCTTGCTGGGGTTGGTCGACACCTGGGTGATTGGCCATCTGGACAGCCCCTCCCTGCTTGGAGGGGTCGCCATCGGGGCAACCCTTATCAACCTCACCTGGTGGGTCCTCGGCTTTTTGCGTATGTCGACCACGGGCCTGACCGCCCAGGCGTTGGGTGCGGGAGACGAGCACGAGATGCGGCTGTTGTTAGGCAGGGGATTGTTACTGGCCTGTCTGTTGGCGGTCTTGTTGTTGATTGGCAAGACCCCGCTGGTTGCGGTGGCGCTGGGACTGAGCGGGGCCTCGGCCGAGGTTCAACACTATGCGGCCGAGTATCTCACTATCCGTCTCTGGGGAGCGCCCGCCGCCCTCTGTAATCTGGTGGTGCTGGGGTGGCTGCTGGGGCGGCACTATGCCAGGGGGCCTATGTGGCTGCTGATTGCCGGCAATGTATTCAACATAGTGCTCGACCTGCTACTGGTGCAGGGATTGGGTTGGCAAGTGAAAGGTGTCGCTATCGCCTCGCTGTTGGCGGACTACGCGACCCTGTCGCTGGGCATCTGGTTGGTGCACAGGCTGGTGCCGTTATCTGTGCTTTGGCGCTGTTGGCGGAGCGGGCTGATGGTATTGGCCCCCTATCGCCGCCTGATCGCCCTGAATCGGGATATCTTCATCCGGGCCTTGTGTCTGCAACTCTGCTTCGCTTTTATGGCGTTTCAGGGGGCGCGGCTCGGGGATGTGGTTGTGGCGGCCAATGCGATATTGCTCAACTTCCTGATGCTGCTCTCCTACGGACTGGATGGTTTTGCCTATGCTGCCGAGGCCATGGTCGGCCGAGCCGTGGGGGCGCGCAGTCGCCACGGATTGCGAGTGGCCTTGCGCGATGCCCTCGGTTGGGCGCTGGTCGTTGCCCTGATGGCGACCCTCCTGTTTGCCATCGGTGGGGAGTGGATGGTGACCAGTATGACCTCCATGGACACAGTCGTCCGAGAGGCCTGTCGTTACCTGCCCTGGCTGGTGGCCATGCCGTTGCTTTCGGTCTGGTGTTATCTGTTTGATGGGGTCTTCATCGGGGCGACCCGGGTACGCGAGATGCGAGACACCATGCTGATGGCGGTGTTGTTGGGCTATTTACCGGTCTGGTGGTGGTGGCAGGGGGCCGGTAACGGGGCCCTTTGGGGGGCGCTGGCCGTCCTGATGGTCGGGCGTGGATTGGGACAGGGAATCTGGCTGTACCGCCTCTGGCACAGCCGGATCCTGGTCGACTAAGGGGTGGCTAGCGTCCGGTTAGTCGAGGTGGATGGCGCCGGCATAGCCAAACTGTCGCCAGCTCTCATAGATGAAGATCGCCACCGCGTTGGAGAGGTTGATGCTGCGACTGTTCGGGCACATCGGGATTCGCAGACGCTGCTCCGGTGGCAGGCTTTCGATGATCTCGAGCGGTAGTCCCCGACTCTCCGGCCCAAATAACAGGGCATCACCGGGAGCAAACCGGGCCTCGGAATGACAGGCCCGCCCCTTGGTGGTGCAGGCAAACAGACGCGTCGGAGTGACGGCCTCCAGAAAGGCCTGGTAGGAGGGCCAACGCTTCACCTCGGCAAACTCGTGATAATCGAGGCCGGCTCGCTTGACCCGCTTGTCATCCCACTCAAAGCCCAGGGGTTCGATCAGGTGCAGCCGGTAGCCGGTATTGGCGCACAGGCGAATGATGTTACCGGTATTGGGGGGGATTTCCGGCTGATAGAGAACAATATCGAGCATGGTCAGAGGTTGGTCAGGGTCGCAAGGGGGCTCAGCATACCCACTCAGCCCGGGCTTGGAAAGCGGCAGGAGGCCAGGGGTAGACGCAGCTCGACGATGAGACCACTCGGGGTGCCATTGCGTGCCACTATGCTGCCGCCATGACGCCTGATGGCCTCGGCCGTGATGGTCAATCCCAGACCCGTTCCCCCGGTTTGGGCGTTGCGGGCATCATCGACCCGAAAGAAAGGCAGAAACAGCTTGCCCAGCAGCGCATCCGGCACCCCCTGGCCATCATCGTGGATCCGCATCACCCATTCGTGCTGCCCTGTCTCCCACTCCACGACGACCCGACGGGCCGCATACTTGAGGGCATTGCGCAGGGGATTCTCGATCGCCCTGGCCAGCAGATCGGGCCACATCATCATCGAAAGGTCTGGCAGTGGCGGGTGTTGCAGCGCCTTGCCACAAGCCCCTGCCTCGAACAGCGCATCCTCGAGGATCGGATCAAGAACCTCGCTCAGGGCGATGCACTGGGGTGGGTCACTCTCCTGTTGTACCCGGGAGAGGGTGAGCAGGTCATCGATCAACATGTCCAGCTTGTGAATCTCACCGGCGATGCGCGTCAGCTCAGAACTCTCCCCCTGCTTGCGGCGGATCAGTGACTGGGCCAGCTGCATCCGGGTCAGGGGGCTGCGCAGCTCGTGGGAGATGTCGGAGAGCAGGCGTTTTTGCTCTTGAATCATGCTCTTGAGCGTTTCAACCATGTGACTGATGCTGCCCGCCAGGCTACCCACCTCATCCTGCCGTAGCAGGTGCGGTATGGTCGTGTCGAGCTCTCCGGCCGCAATGCGCGATACCGCCCTCTGCAGAGCCTGGGTCGGACGAGTCAGGCGCCAAGCCATCAGCAGGCAGAGGGGAGTACTCACCAACATGGCGGTGATCAGTACCCTGACCGGGTGATCCAGGATCACCATGGCCATGGACTGGCTCTCCAGTTCCCTGCTCAGGTAGATGAGGTAGGGCTTGCCGTGATGGACGAGGGAGAAGGGGCCGGCCAGCAGACGCGACTCGCTGCGCCGCATCATGGGGCGGGCGGGATCATCGGAATCGATCATGAAGCGCATGATGTTCTTGTCGGGCTTGCTGGTGGCCTGGACGATATCGTCGTTATCCCGAATATAGACATCCTTGATGGTGAGTGGCCCCGCCTGCCTGAGCATGGCCACCAGATTGAGGTCGCGGGATCGTTCGGCTGCCCGGTTCAGGGTATCGATCACGAACTGTTGCTGCTGCTGTTCCGCCTCCGGCAGGGCCGAAAGGTTGCGAGGATCCAGGGTCGGCAGGATGGTGACGGCCGCCAGCATCAGGAGCAGCATGCCCCAAAACCAGAGAAACAGCCGGGTTGTCAGGCTATGCAGATGGAGACCGCTCACACCGCCTCCAGCCAGAGGTAACCCTTGCCGCGCACCGTCTTGAAGCGGGGCAGGCCATCGCCGCGTTCCGGTAACTTCTTGCGCAGATTGCTCAGATGCATGTCGATGGCCCGATCGAACGGCTCCAGCGGTTTGCCCAGCACCTGTTCGGAGAGTTGTTTCTTGCTGACGATCTGCCCGGGATGGCGCAGCAGGCACTCGAGCAGGCCAAATTCGGTCGCCGTCAGCTCCAGAGGCATATCGCTGCAGAAGGCGAGCTGCTGCCCCGGTTGCAACTGCAGGTCCATGAAACGCAGCTCCTCGTGGCCTCCGGTGGCTCGACTCTGGGTCTGGGTTCGGCGCAAGATGGCGCGAATCCGGGCAATCAACTCCCGATCGTCGAAGGGCTTGGCGAGATAGTCGTCTGCCCCCGCCTCCAGCCCCTCAACCCGATCCCGACTGTCCCCTCGCGCGGTTAGCATGAGAACGGGGGTGTCCCACTCCCGCCGCAGGGCGGTCAGCATCTCGAAGCCATTCATGTGTGGCATCATCACATCGAGCAGGATCAGATCGAAGCGAGCCAGGGCGAGTTGTTGCAGGCCCTGTTCACCGTTGGCGGCGACGGTCACCCTGAACCCCTCCAGGGTAAGGATTTCGTGCAACAGCGTGGTCAGCTCGCAATCATCATCGACCAGCAGGATCTTGTTCATGGGTACTCCTTGGGCGAATCTGAGCCGCTTAAAGTGGTGTGGTGTCAGGGTATAATATGTTTTTGTGTCTGCGAGGAAAGCGGGTTTGAATCATCAACACTACTCCCGGTGGGTGACCCTGGCCGGGGTTGCCTCTGTCGTGACGGCCTCTTTGCTTATCGCCGGTAAGCTTACCGCCTGGCTGATGACCGACTCTGCCAGTCTGCTCGCCTCTCTGACCGACTCCCTGATGGATGTGAGTGCCTCGGTCATCAATCTGCTGGCGATCCGCTATGCCATGGCACCGGCCGATGAGGAACACCGCTTCGGCCATGGCAAGGCGGAGTCCCTGGCCGGCCTCATCCAGTCGGCCTTCATCTGTGGTTCGGCGATGTTGCTGGTGATGCACGGCATCTCTTCCCTGTTGCAGCCAGGCCCTCTGCCACGCCTCGAGGCCGGTATCTGGGTCAGCATCGGCTCCATCGTGTTGACACTGTTGCTGGTCAGTTTCCAGAGCCTGGTCATTCGCCGCACCGGCAGCGTGGCCATCAAGGCCGACATGCTCCACTATCGTTCCGATCTGTTGCTCAACGCGGGCGTACTGCTGGCACTGGTGCTGGCGGGACAGGGCTGGTTTTGGGCTGACGGGGCTTTCGCCATCGCCATCGGTCTCATGTTGATCTGGGGGGCTGCCCATATCGGATGGGAGTCCGTCCAGGCCCTGCTGGATCGCCAGTTGCCTGCCGAGGAGCAAGAGCGAATAATGGAGCTCTGCTACCAGGTAGAGGGGGTCAATGGCGTGCACGATCTGCGCACCCGTCAATCTGGGCCGACTCGTTTCATTCAGCTCCATGTCGAGCTTGATGATGCCTTGCCGCTGGTTGAGGCACATCAGATTGCCGATGAGGTTGAAGCAGCGTTACGCGGTGCCTTCGAGCGAACCGACGTCATCATTCATATGGACCCCATGTCAGTGGTTACCAAGGCCGCAGACAGGGGGGAATCCCAACCATAACAGGCAGAAACATGGACGACCTCGTTGCCCACACCTGGTACAAAATACGGCAAGAGGCGGCACAGATGGCGGCTTCCGAGCCCATGCTGGCCAGCTTCTTTCACTCCACCATTCTCAACCATGGCAGCCTCTGCAGTGCCCTGAGCTTCCAGCTTGCCAACAAGCTCGATAGCGCCACCATGCCGGCCATCTGTCTGCGCGAGATCATTGAGCAGGCATTTGCCAGCGAGCCACGGTTGCTCGAGATCGTGGCGGCCGACATCTGCGCCGTGCAGGAGCGGGACCCGGCAGTCGAATGGTTCTCTACCCCTCTGCTCTACCTCAAGGGATTTCACGCCCTGCAGGGCTATCGGGTTGCCAACTGGTTGTGGCGCCAGGGGCGCAGACCCATGGCCCTCTACCTGCAGAACCAGATCTCGGTGGTGTTCGGGGTGGATGTGCATCCGGCGGCCCGTATCGGCAAGGGGATCATGTTTGACCACGCCACCGGTATAGTGGTGGGTGAGACGGCCGTCATCGAGGACGATGTCTCTATCCTGCAGAGCGTCACCCTGGGGGGAACTGGCAAGGAGGGTGGGGATCGCCATCCCAAGATCCGTGAAGGGGTGATGATTGGGGCCGGCGCCAAGGTGCTCGGCAACATAGAGGTGGGACAGGGGGCCAAGATCGGTGCCGGCAGTGTGGTGCTGAGCCCGGTACCACCGCACACCACAGTGGCCGGTGTGCCCGCCAAGATCGTCGGTCATCCGGGGTGTGACAAACCCTCTCTCGACATGAACCAGGGCATCTGACGCGGCAGGAGAGCCCATGCTCAAGCGATGGTCCGGATACCTGGTCCTGGCGATGTGGCTGCTCAACGTGGCGGCCCTCTATCTGGGGGCCGACCCCTGGCCGGCAGCGTTGGCTGCCTGGGGGGCGGCCTTGCTGACCTGGCCTCATCTGGTGGGGGCGGCGCGCCGCCAGGCCCTGGCCCTCTATGGGGCGGCACTGCTGCTCGGCCTGTTTGCCTGGGGTCAGGGAGCCGCCATCAAGGCCGCTGACTGGCTGCTCCCCAATATCAATATGCTCACCATGTTTGCCGCCGTCAGCATGCTCAACCTTGCGACAACCGGCCTGGTCGGCGCGAGTCATGCCTGGCAGGGGCGCAAGGGGCTATGGGGTACCATGGCCAGCCTTAATCTACTGGGGGCCGTCATCAATCTCTCGGTCATCTTCATCATCGGCGACCGTCTGGAGCGAAACGGCACACTGGATCGCTGCCAGGCCATGGTGTTGAGCCGTATCTTCTGCGCTGCCGCCTTCTGGTCCCCCTTCTTCGTTGCCATGGCGGTTGCCTTGACCTATGCCCCAGGTATGGCGCTCTCGGCCATCCTCCCCTATGGGGTGCTCGGTACGCTGGCCGCCATGGGGATCACCGCCTGGCAGGTAGAGCGGCTCGGTGTCAGCGGTTTTAACGGTTTTCCATTACAGGCTCGTTCCCTGGCCCTGCCGGTGACGCTGGCTCTGCTGGTGTTGCTGATGAAGCAGCTCTGGCCCTCGCTCTCCATTTTGGCGGTGATCTCGCTGGCCGCGCCTCTGTTGGCGCTGGTGTTTATGCCCGCTCAGGGAAGAGGAGAGTCTCTCAGGCGCCAGGTGCATGAGCGCTTTCCTGCTATTGGTGGCCAGTTGGTGTTGTTCCTGGGGGCCGGGTTGCTGGCTGCCGGGATCAACAGCGCCCTCTCGGTTATCCAGATTGGAGGGCATGGGCTGCCGCTGTTTCAGCACTTCGGAGCCCTTGAGGCCACTCTGACCCTCTTGTTGATGCTGCTGGTGGCCATTCTGGGGGTGCATCCCATCATCACCATCTCCGGTCTTGCCCCCCTCATCTGGCCCTTGCAACCGGATCCCAATTTATTGGGGATGACCTTCCTGATGGGGTGGGGGATCTCAACGGGGACCAGCCCGCTTTCAGGCTCAAACCTGGCGTTGTCGGCTCGCTACCAAGTCGGCCCGGGCCAACTGCTGCGCTGGAATCTGGGTTACGGAGCTCTGCTTTATCTGGTCGCTGCCCTGTTGTTGACGCTCTATGCGACCTTGCATGCTGGGATCTGACGCAGATTTGAACGGCATATCGCTGGGAGCCGCAAATTCTCTGGCTCCGGCTTGTTTGACCCAGTGCCATCAGGGTATGCTGACCCCACGCGCTTGAGATGGCCCGTGTCGGGCTCCGCACTTGAACATGAAAGGTATTGCTTATGTCTCTTGAAGTCCTCGAACAACTCGAATCCAAAGTCCAATCCGCCGTCGATAACATCTCCCTGCTGAAGATGGAGCTGGACGAACTGCGTGAGCAGAACGGCAAGCTGCAGGAAGAGAACCATCTGTTGCGCAACGAACACCAAGCCTGGCAGGAGCGACTGCGCGCTCTGCTCGGCAAGATGGATCAGATGGGCGATGCCGTCTGAGTCATCTCTTGCAAGAGAAGAGGCCGCATCATGCGGCCTCTTTCTATTGGGTCAGGCTCAGCACATGGCGAGCAGCTGTTTAATCGTCTTTTCGATGCCGTCGGCGGCCTCGGCGATGTTGCCGGCCAGCATATAGGCGGGGGTCGAGATCACCTTGCGCTCCTGATCGACCACGAACTCGTTGACCGGGCAGGCCAGGTGAGAGCCGCCCATGGCTTCGATGGCCGCTGCAGTGGCCTCATCGGTGCCAATGGTCGCCAGGGTACCCTCCCCATATACCAGCGGGATCATGGCCGGTGATATGCAGACGTAAGCTGCCGGTTTGCCCGCCTCGGCGAAGGACTGACAGGCGCGCAGCACATCGGGCTGCATGGTGGCCCCTGCTCCCTTAAAGGCGAAGTCACACAGGTTTTTGGCGGCACCAAAACCCCCGGGCAGCAGCAGGGCATCGAAGTCGGCCACATCGAGGTCACGCACATCGCGGATCTGGCCCCTCGCGATACGGGCCGCCTCGACCAAGACATTGCGACGCTCATCCTCGCTCACCTGCCCGGTCAGGTGATTGATGACATGATGTTGCGGGACATTCGGGGCAAAGCAGTGGTAATCGGCTCCTTGGCGGGCCAGGGCCAGCAGGCTGATCACCGCCTCGTGAATCTCGGTGCCATCAAAAACGCCGCAGCCACTCAAAATTACTGCTACCTTTTTCATCTGTTGCTCCTCACTCCATGACAGGGTTGTCGCTGTGCTGATGTTGTATGGTTGATGTTCGTTCGATGCAGGTCAAGACATCCTCTGTGCCGAAATGGTTACTCGCCTGATCCTGGCCAGTGATCTTCATGAAATTTTCTCCACATTGATCCGGATCACTGTAATTTCAAAAATGCCTTCCATGGCTCTGTCATGGCATTGAATTTTAAGTGTTTTTTTTAAATCCGCTGTCAGCGGAGAGGACGGTGACAGGTCGCTGGTCATTTTTAGCCACAGAGTTATCCACAGAATGTGCTGTTTGCTCCTGATCCTAATGTCCCTGACGGCAGCCCGCGCCTTGGTGGGATGGCCCCCCTGTGGCATCCTACCCGCTGTTTCTACGAAGGCAGGACGAACTCCATGGCGCACCCCCTCATTCTGGTTGATGGCTCCTCTTATCTTTACCGGGCATTCTTCGCCTCCCAGCAGGCCGATCTGCGTACCTCCTCCGGAATGCCGAGCGGCGCCGTGCGGGTGATGACCAACATGTTGCGCAGCCTGATCAAGCAATATCCCGAGAGCCATGTGGCCGTGGTGTTTGACGCCAAGGGCAAGACCTTCCGCAACGATCTCTACGCCGACTACAAGGCCCATCGTCCGCCCATGCCGGACGACCTGCGCAGCCAGGTCGAGCCTATCCATCGCATCATTCGCGCCATGGGACTGCCACTGCTGATCATCGAGGGGGTCGAGGCGGACGACGTCATCGGTACTCTGGCCCGCGAGGCCACCGAGAAGCAGCTTCCCGTGCTCATCAGCACCGGCGACAAGGACATGGCCCAGCTGGTATCGGATCATGTGACCCTGATCGACACCATGAAGGATCTGGTTACCGATCGTGACGGCGTCGTCGAGAAGTTTGGCGTACCGCCCGAGCTCATCATCGACTACCTGGCTCTAATGGGGGACAAGGTGGACAACATTCCGGGCATGCCCGGCGTGGGGGAGAAGACGGCTCTGGCCCTGTTACAGGGGATCGGTGGCATCGACGACATCGCCGCCAACCTGGACAAGGTCGCGGCCCTTGGTTTTCGTGGCGCCAAGACCTTCGCCGACAAGTTCCGCGAGCAGGAAGAGATGGTGCGCCTCTCCTACACCCTGGCCACCATCAAGACCGACGTCGCGCTGGATGTGAACCTGGAGCAGCTGGTGCTGGCACCGATGGACAGGGATAACCTGCTCGCCGTCTACCGTGAGTATGAGTTCCGCAACCTCATCAAGGAGTTGGAAGAGGGGGGGGACGCCAGTGATGAGGAGCCTGTGGCCCCTCCCGTGCCCGCCATCGAGACCGACTACGCCTGCGTGCTGGACGAGGCCGAGCTGGATGCCTGGATCGCGCGCCTCAAGGGGGCCGAGCTGTTTGCCTTCGACACCGAGACGACCAGCCTCGACTACATGGAGGCGCGCATCGTCGGGGTGTCGTTTGCCATCGAGCCCGGCAAGGCGGCCTATGTGCCCTTCGGTCATGACTACCTGGGGGCGCCGGCCCAGCTCAGTGAAGAGGTGGTGCTCGGCAAGCTCAAGCCGCTGCTGGAAGACCCGGCCAGCCTCAAGGTGGGGCAGAACCTCAAGTACGACCGTAATGTGTTGCAGAATCACGGCATAGAGCTGCGCGGTATCGCCTACGACACCATGCTCGAGTCCTACGTGCTCAACTCCACCGGTAGCCGCCATGACATGGATACCCTGGCCCAGAAGTATCTGGGTGTCGAGACCATCTCCTTCGAGGCGATTGCGGGTAAGGGGGTGAAACAGCTCACCTTCAACCAGATCGAGCTGGAGCAGGCGGCCCCTTATGCGGCCGAGGATGCCGACATTACCCTTCGCCTGCATCAGACCCTGTGGGGAGAGCTCGGCAAGTTGCCCACACTGGCCAAGGTATTCAGCGACATCGAGATGCCGCTCTTGACGGTGCTGGCGCGGATGGAGCGTCTCGGCACGCCTATCGAGCCCAAGCTGCTGCACCAGCAGAGTCAGGAGATCGAGGCGCGCCTGAAGGCGTTGGAGCAAGAGGCCCACACTCTGGCGGGTGAGCCGTTTAACCTCTCCTCGCCCAAGCAGCTCGGCGAGATCCTCTTCACCAGGCTGGGGCTGCCGGTCATCAAGAAGACCCCCAAGGGCGCACCCTCTACCGCCGAAGAGGTGTTGGCTGAACTGGCCGAGACCTATGACCTGCCGCGCCTCCTGATGGAGCACCGCGGGCTGGCCAAGCTCAAGTCCACCTACACCGACAAGCTGCCATTGATGATCAAGGCCAGCACGGGGCGGGTGCATACCTCTTATCATCAGGCGGTAGCTGCCACCGGGCGTCTCTCCTCATCCGATCCCAACCTGCAGAACATCCCGGTGCGCAACGAACAGGGGCGCCGTATTCGTCAGGCCTTCGTGCCGAGCCCGGGTTTCAAGCTGGTGGCTGCGGACTATTCCCAGATCGAGCTGCGCATCATGGCTCATCTCTCCGGCGACAAGGGTCTGCTGACCGCCTTTGCCGAGGGCAAGGATATTCACCGAGCCACCGCCGCCGAGGTCTTTGGGGTGGCGCTGGCGGAGGTGACCGGTGACATGCGCCGCAGCGCCAAGGCGATCAACTTTGGCCTCATCTATGGCATGAGTGCCTTCGGTCTCGCCAAGCAGCTGGGGATCGGTCGCGCCGAGGCGCAGAAGTACATGGATCTCTACTTCGAACGCTACCCGGGTGTGCTGGAGTATATGGAGCGCACCCGTCAGCAGGCGGAAGGGCAGGGATACGTCGAGACCCTGTTCGGTCGCCGTCTGTACCTGCCGGAGATCAAGTCCCGCAATGCAGGCTTGCGCAAGGCAGCCGAGCGCGCTGCTATCAATGCCCCGATGCAGGGCACGGCGGCCGACATCATCAAGCGCGCCATGATCGCCGTGGATGGCTGGATCCAGTCCGAGGGGGGTGATGACATCCGCATGCTGATGCAGGTGCACGATGAACTGGTGTTCGAGGTCCGGGAAGATCGGGTCGAGGCGCTGGTACCCACCATCAAGAGCCTGATGTCGGCGGCGGCCGACCTGCACGTGCCGCTGGTGGTCGAGGCGGGCACTGGCGATAACTGGGAACAGGCCCACTGAGATAAGTCGAGGTAGTCACGCCTCCTTATATAAAGAAGAGAGCCCGGCATCGCCGGGCTCTCTTCTTATTGGGCGCCTATCTCGGCAAGGTACTCATCCTTGAGCTGCACATAGTTGTCAGCCGATTGTTTGAGGAAGGCTATCTCGGCCGCATTCAAGGGGCGTGCCTGGCGCATGGGGTTGCCCATATAGAGGTGGCCCGAGACGAGACGCTTGCCAGGCGGCACCAGGGTGCCGGCCCCGATCATCACGTCATCTTCGACTACGGCACCGTCGAGCAGAATAGCCCCCATGCCGACCAGCACCCGATCGCCGATGGTACAACCGTGCAACATCGCCTTGTGGCCGACCGTTACATCCTCGCCGATGAGCAGCGGGTACCCGTCAGGATTGGCGTCGCTCTTGCGACTCAAATGCAGTACGGCGCCATCCTGAATGTTGCTGCGGGCGCCGATGCGAATGACGTTCACGTCACCCCTCGCGGCCACCATGGGCCAGATCCCCACATCGTCACCCAGGGTAATGTCGCCGACCAGGGTGGCGCAGGGGTCAACATAAACCCGCTCACCCAGCGCTGGGCGCTTTCCTTTATAGCTTCTCAGTCGCCAATCCATCTCGTTTCCTCCTGCAAAGTGGCCCCATTCTAGCAGTCAGAGGTCATATTCTGTGGATAAGTTTGTATAAAAGCTGTGCTTGGTGATGAATAACTGAAAAAGTGCAGTTTTTTGCAATTTTATTGCGTGTGGAGGCTTGCCACGGCGCGCGAACTCCCTATAATGCGCCTCCATCGACAGGGCAACGCCGCCACAGCAGCGAGCCGGTCGATGAGTGAAAAAGCCTTGTAAAATAAGGCTTGACTCACCGGGCGGGGAGCGTAGAATGCCACTCCCGT
>NZ_CDDB01000025.1 GCF_000820105.1 Aeromonas schubertii
GGCCAGTGGCGAGAGGGGATCGAGATGGCGCATCAGGCCATTGACCAAGCCTCTGGCCGGTCGACCGGTGAAGAGGGTGGTGAGGGCGGTGTGGCGCGCCCGATCGCCGAGGGCGGCCCGATGGAGCGGGGAGGTGGTCGCCTCGTCGCAGAGCAGAAACGCCGTCCCGGCCTGGACACCGCTCGCCCCCAGGGTCAGTGCGGCCCGCACCCCCCGGGCATCCATGATGCCACCGGCGGCGATGACGGGGATACGCACGGCATCGACCATGGCCGGCAGCAGGGTGAAGAGGCCGTCATGGAGGGTGAGATCCTCCGACAGGAAGTGGCCCCTGTGCCCCCCCGCCTCCAGTCCCTGGGCGATGATGATGTCTGCGCCGTGCGCCTCCAGCCAGCGCGCCTCGGCCACCGTGGTCGCCGAGGAGAGCACCTTGCCTCCCCATCGTTTGATCCTCTCTATCTGCTCGGCAGAGGGGAGCCCGAAGTGAAAGCTCACCAGCGCAGGACGGTAATCCGCCAGGATGGCGGCCTGCTGCTCGGTGAAGGGGTGGCGTCCACTCGAGGGGATGGCGCACTCCTGGGGGAGCCCCAGTTGCTGGTAGGCCGGGGCCAGGGCGTGGCGCCAGCGGGCCAGGCGGCTTGCCTCGGGGGGGCCCTGGCGGTGGCAGAAGAAGTTGACGTTGAAGGGCCGTTCGGTGTGCGTCTTCATCCATTCCAGCTGCTGACGCAGCTGATCCGGGGTAAGCATGGCCGCCGGCAGGGAGCCGATGGCGCCGGCCTCGCAGACGGCCAGGGCCAGGCGATGATCCTGCACGCCGGCCATGGGGGCCTGAATGAGGGGCAGGGGGCCTGGTAGTGTGTTTAGCGTCATCTTGCCTCCGTGTATCGATCCATCAATCACCCTGCAGGCAGGCTATCTCATCCGGCAGGCCCTGTCAGCGCACGCTGCGCATCAGAAAACTGCCCTGGGCACAGAGCCGCTGCTCCCGCTGACGCATCTCGATGGAGCAGGCTCTGGGCTGTTTGCCATCCGGCGCGAGGCAGAGGTAGAGCTCCTTGAGAAAACGTCCGCCCACGCTGCAGCTGAGCGTGATGCTCTCGGGGGGCAACCAGGGATTGGCGGCGACCAGGTCTGCACGCAGCTGGTCCGGACTGCGGCGCAGGGGCTGGGCCATAGCCCGGTAGGGGTCGGGTATGACGACCTTCTGCCGCAGGGTATCGGCCAGACGATGGTACTCCTGCTGGCTCAGGCCCGAGCAGGTACCGTGTTTGCGCCACTCGTGGCGATAGAGGTGCGAACTGGGGTAGAGATCGGGGAACTGGCGCGCCATGGCCGGATCCCAACGCTCATTGCCACAGTCGGCGGGGTAGCCCCGCTCGAACTGGGGCCAGAGCCCGTGTACGACAAAGCCATAGTCGCGTCCGCACTGGGGCGTATCCGGCCGGCTGGCACAGTGCTCCGGCGACCAGGAGAGCGCCAGGGCATAGAAGTCGAAGGGGACCTCGGCGGCGCGGGTACCCAGGGGAAGAAGCAGGGCGAGGACCAGCAGCAGGGGGGGCATGGAAAACTCCTGAACGGTGGAGAGAACATGTTATCCGTTTGGGGCAGGGGCACAAAGGGATGAGTAGGGATATCGCGCTTTTTATGTGCTGACATGGTGGCGCTGTGGAATTTGTAATAAAGTTGCGCCCCACATCTGGTCGCTCTCCATCCAAGCGTCTCTTTTCGGATGCGTATCCCTTCAACCCGGATCAAGGTCGTCTTCATGCCATCCACATTCACCCGCTCAGCCCTCATTCCGGCCGACCTGGGCGCCACCCTGCCTCGCTACGATCTGTTCGGGCGAGAGCGGGCCGAACAGGCCAGGCTCAACGGTTTCAACAGCATGCTCAGCCAGGTCGCCGCGCCGCTATCGGCCTGCCTGAGCCAGTTGTTCAACAATGCCGACTGCGAGTTGCGGCTCTCTCCCTTCGTCGCCGCGGCTCAACCCGACGGGGAGGAGCCGCGGGTCTGGCTGCAGGCCCGTGCGGCCGGAGCCTCTGTGCCCCTGGCCTGGTTTGCCATCACGCCGGCGACCCTCTATCGCCTGGCGATCCTCTTCTTCGGGGGCAGTCTCCAGCCCGGCTCTCAGGTGGCGGTGCAGAAGAATCCGAGCGACTCTGAGCTGCGCCTCTATCAGCGCCTCTGCCGCTATCAGATGGAAAACCTCTCCAGCGCCCTGGGGTGGGGTGAACTGGGATGGGAGCTGACGCCGGCCACGCCCCCCGAGGGACCCCTCTGGTCCAGCGAAGGGGTGCTTCAGCTCGGCGAGCATCGCCAGAGCTGGCAGGTGTGGTGGCGCCCGCCGGTCGATGAAGAGAAAGAGAGTACCCAGACGAGCGATCTGGCTGACAAATTGCATGAGGCGCTGCCCCATACCCCGGTGCGGCTCAGGGTGGTCATGGCCCAGATGCAGATGACCCTGGCCGAACTGGAGGATCTCAAGGTGGGCGAGGTGCTGGCCCTCGACATGTTCGAGTCGATGCCCGCGCTCGTCGGCCATCGTCCCTGCCTGCGGGGGCGGGTGGCCGAGCAGGGGGGTAGCCTGGTGTATCAAGTGAATGCGGTGGCAGAGGAGTAAAGCGATGAGTGAGGAACAGAACCACGATTTCCTGGAGTTTGACGGCCTGGATCAACTCTTTGATGACGAGTTGGGGCTGCCGGATGCCCGCCAGGAGAGCGTGGCACAAGCCGCCACCCCGCCTCGGGACCTCTCCTTCTTCCGTCATATCCCGGTCAAGGTCACTCTGGAGGTTGCCAGTGCCGAGGTGTCGCTTGGCGAGCTGATGCAGGTGGTGCCGGGGGCCGTGATCGAGCTCGACAAGATGGCCGGCGAGGCACTGGATGTGAGGGTCAACGGCCGCTTGCTGGCCCGTGGCGAAGTGGTGGTGGTCAACGGCAAGTATGGCCTGCGGCTGGTCGAGGTCCTCGATACCGCCATGCTGGGTGGCGCAAACGACTGATGCGTATCTGGTGCTTGCTCCTGCTGGTGCTGGGGATGCCGGCCTGGGGGACGGATCTGACCCTCTTCTCGGTCACGCCGGGGGCGGCAGGGGGCGAGGAGTACAACATCAAGCTGCAGATCCTGCTCTTGATGACCCTGCTTGGTCTGCTGCCCACCCTGCTGCTGATGATGACCAGCTTCACCCGCATCATCATAGTGCTGGCGATCCTGCGCCAGGCACTCGGTCTGCAGCAGAGCCCGCCCAACCGGGTCTTGATCGGCATCAGCCTGATCCTGACCCTGGTGATCATGCGTCCGGTCTGGACCGACATTCACCAGCATGCCTTCCTCCCCTTCGATCGGGAGGAAATCACGCTTCCGCAGGCACTGGAGAGGGCGGAACAACCCCTGCGTACCTTCATGCTGGCACAGACCCGGGAGGCCGATCTCGAGCAGATGCTGCGCATCGCCGGTGAGGCGACCCGGATGGAGAAGAAAGATGTGCCCTTCGGCATCCTGGTGCCTGCCTATGTGTTGAGCGAGCTCAACACGGCGTTTCAGATTGGTTTCATGCTCTTCATCCCCTTCCTGGTGATCGATCTGGTGGTGGCCAGCGTGTTGATGGCGATGGGGATGATGATGCTCTCCCCCCTCATCATCTCCCTGCCCTTCAAGTTGATGGTCTTCGTGCTGGTGGATGGCTGGGCCATGACGGTGGGCACCCTGGCTGCCAGTTTCAGCGGAGGTTGAGATGTCACCCGAGCAGAGCGTGTCCCTCATCGGCGGGGCGGTCAATCTGGTGGTGATCATGGTCTGCGTGCTGGTGGTGCCGGGCCTGCTGGTGGGCCTGGTGGTGAGCGTCTTTCAGGCTGCGACCCAGATCCAGGAGCAGACCTTGAGCTTCCTGCCCCGCTTCGTGGTGACCCTGCTCACCCTGGTGTTCACCGGTAACTGGCTGGTGGCCAAGCTGGTGGCCCTGTTCCACGACATCTTCCAGAATGTGCCGGGCCTGATTGGATGAGTTCCCTCGTCAGTGTCAGCGCCGCCGACCTGACCGCCTGGCTGGGCCAGTGGTGGTGGCCCTTCGTTCGCCTTGGCTCCGCCTTCTGGGTGATGCCGGTCTATGGCGATGGCCGTATCACCCCCCGGGTGCGCCTCTTTCTCGCCTTCGCCATCAGCCTGGCTCTGGCTCCCATGATGAAGGCGATGCCCGCCTTTGACCCCTTCTCGCTCTCGGCTCTGATCCTCTCCATCGAGCAGGTGATCTTCGGCCTGCTGTTTGGCCTCTGTGTGCAACTGCTCTTCATGGTGATGACCCTGGCGGGCCAGATCATGTCGATGCAGATGGGGTTGGCCATGGCGGTGATGAATGACCCCTCCCACGGCGACTCGGCCCCCATCATCAGCCAACTGATGCTCATCTTCTGTACCCTGCTCTTCCTCGGCCTGAACGGGCATCTGGCGGTGCTCGACATCCTGGTGCAGAGCCTCTATCGCTGGCCGCCGGGCACCTCCCTCTATCGCCTCGATCTGGGGATGGTGGTGGGGTTGCTCGGCTGGAGTATCGGTGCCGCCCTGATCCTGACGTTGCCCGCCGTGGTGGCCATGTTGATGGTCAACCTCTCGTTCGGGGTGATGAACCGCTCGGCCCCCTCCCTCAACATCTTCTCTCTGGGCTTTCCCATGACCCTGTTGCTCGGGCTGCTGACCATGGCCATCTCCATCAGCGGGGTGCCGGATCGCTATCTGGACCTGGTGACCCATGTGCTTGACGTGCTGCGGGGGCTGACCCCCTCATGAGTCAGGCCAGCGCCCAGGACAAGACTGAACAGGCCTCCCCCCAGAAGCTGCGCAAGGCCCGGGAAGAGGGGCAGATCGCCCGCTCCAAGGAGTTGGGCTCGGCGGGGCTCTTGCTGCTCGGTGGCATGGTGATGCAGTGGATGGTGCCGAGTTTCGGTCTCTTCTTCGGCGAGCTGATGCGCCAGCCCCTGCGCTTTGACTGGCACCAGAACGATCCTTCCATGATGCTGCGCGCCTTCGGTGAGGCCCTGCTCGGCATGACGGGTGTCCTGCTACCCCTCTTTGCCGTGTTGGGGCTGCTGATGATAGGGCTGGGTTCGGTACCCGGCGGCATGGTGCTGGTGTGGAAGAACGTCATGCCCAAGGGGGAGAAGCTCAACCCCTTGAGCGGTCTCAAGCGGATGTGCTCCACCCACAGCCTGATGGAGCTGGTGAAATCCATTCTCAAGATCACCCTGATAGGCGGGGTGTTGGCCCTGCTGTTGCAGCACTACTGGCCAACCCTGCTGATGATGAATCGCATGCCCCCGCGGGCGGCCATGGAGCTCTCCCTGCGCCTGCTCTCCCAGGCCTTCATCATATTGGGTGGTGTGCAGATGCTGATCGCCGTGCTCGATGTTCCCTATCAGCGCTGGTCTCTCAACAAGCAGTTGAAGATGACCAAGCAGGAGGTGAAGGATGAGCGCAAGAACAGTGAAGGGAGTCCGGAGATCAAGGGCAAGATCCGCCAGGTGCAGATGATGATGGCGCGGGCCCGTATCGAGCAGCGGGTGCCCACCGCCGATGTGATCATCACCAACCCGACCCACTACGCCGTGGCGATCCGTTACGATCCGGCCAAGGCCAATGCTCCCTATGTGGTCGCCAAGGGGATCGACTCCATGGCGGCGCGGATCCGCCAGGTCGGGGAGCAGCACGGCAAGACCATCATGGCCCTGCCCGAGCTGACCCGGGCCATCTATCACTCCACCCGTATCGATCAGGAGGTGCCGGCCGGGCTCTACACCGCCGTCGCCTATGTACTGAACCATGTCCTGCAACTGCAGGCTTACCGGACCGGGCGTGGCAAGAAACCCGCCGCCCTGGCTCCGCTCTATGTTCCTCCCGAGCTGCGTCAACCAGAGAGGTAAGCCGTGAACTGGCGTGTTCTGACCCACTCCTATACAGGTATCCCACTCATGCTGCTGGCGGTGCTGGCCATGATGATCCTGCCCCTGCCGGGCTGGCTGCTGGATGCCCTGTTTACCTTCAACATCGTCCTGGCCGTGCTGGTGCTGCTGGTCTCGGTCTCGACGCGGCGCCCCCTCGACTTCTCGGTCTTCCCCACCGTCTTGCTGGTGGCGACCCTGATGCGGCTCTCCCTCAACGTGGCCTCGACCCGGGTGGTACTGCTCAACGGCCACGAGGGCAATGACGCCGCCGGTAAGGTGATCCAGGCCTTCGGTGAGGTGGTCATCGGCGGCAACTATGTGGTGGGCCTGGTGGTCTTCATCATCCTGATGATCATCAACTTCGTGGTCATCACCAAGGGGGGAGAGCGGATCTCCGAGGTATCGGCCCGCTTCACCCTGGATGCCCTGCCCGGCAAGCAGATGGCCATCGATGCGGATCTCAACGCCGGCATCATGGATCAGCATCAGGCGCGGGCCAGACGCCAGGAGATCGCCCGCGAGGCGGACTTCTACGGGGCGATGGACGGCGCCTCCAAGTTTGTGCGCGGGGACGCCATCGCCGGTCTCCTGGTGCTCATCATCAACCTGATCGGTGGTCTTTCCATCGGTATCTTCCAGCACGCCCTGCCGGTGGCGGAAGCCTTCCAGCGCTATGCCCTGCTCACCATAGGTGACGGCCTGGTGGCCCAGATCCCCTCCCTGCTGATGTCCACCGCGGCGGCCATCATAGTGACCCGGGTCAATGACGAGGGGGAGATGACCGATCAGGTGGGCCAGCAGCTGCTCGCCTCACCCCGGGTCATCTATACCGGCGCGGCAGTGATGACCATACTCGGCCTGGTGCCCGGCATGCCGACCCTGGCCTTCCTGAGCTTCGCCGCCGTGCTGGCCTGGAGTGGCTGGCGGGTGAGCCGGCGTCAACCCGCCGCCCCCGAGCTGGAGGCGGCCGAGGAGATCGCCCGGCAGATGGATCTGCGCGAACCCCAGGGGCTGGAGTGGCAGGATCTGCCGGCCCTCGACAGTGTGGTGATCGAGCTGGGTTATCGTCTGGTCTCCCTGGCCGAGCAGGAGAAGGGGGCCGAGCTGCTCTCCCGGGTACGCGGCATTCGCAAGACCCTCTCCGAGCAATATGGCTTCCTGTTACCGGAGATCCGGGTGCGTGACAATCTGCAGCTACAGCCGGAGCAGTACAGCATCAAGCTGGCCGGCGTGGCCCTGGCCGGCGGCAGTGTGGATTGTCAGCGGCTGATGGCCATCGGTAGCAGTCAGACCTATGGAGCCCTGGACGGGGAGCTGACCCAGGATCCCGCCTTCGGCATGGAGGCGGTCTGGATCCTGCCCGATATCAAGGCCAAGGCCCTCAATCTGGGCTACTCGGTGGTCGACTCGGCCACCGTCATCGCCACCCACCTGAGCAAGTTGCTGCGGGAGCATCTGGACGAGCTGTTTGGTCACGACGAGGTGGGCAAGTTGGGGCAGCATCTGGCCACCCAGTCGCCGCGTCTCAATGAGGAGCTCAACCTGGCCCTGACCCAGATGCAGCAGCTGCGGGTCTATCGCCAGTTGCTGCGCGAGCAGGTGAGCCTGGTGGACATTCGCACCATAGCAACGACCCTGCTCGATTCGAGCGAGATCACCAAGGACCCGGTCCTGCTCGCCTCGGATGTGCGCTGTGCCCTCAAGCGCCAGCTGGTGCGCCAGGCCATCGGCCAACGGGACGTGCTGGCGACCTTCACCCTGGATGATCGCCTCGAGCAGACCCTGCTGGCCGCGCTCAGCCAGTCCCAGCAGCAGGGCAAGGTCTCCCTCGACAGCTTCCCCATCGATCCCCAACTGCTGGCCCAGCTGCAGCAGAACATGCCGCTGGTCAAGACCCAGCTGCAGCAGTTGGGGCATCCTCCCGTGCTGGTGGTGATGCCCCAGCTGCGTCCCTTGCTCTCCCGCTATGCCCGCTCCTTCTGCCGTGGGCTCAAGGTGCTCTCCTACAATGAAATCCCCGAAGAGTTGCGGGTTGATGTGGTGGGAACCCTGGGGTAAGGGTTGGGGAAAAGGGCTTCCTCACGGGGAAGCCCCAATTCCTGAACTGGACCTTGCACTCTCCTCAAAAGCCGATATCATCTGCGTCAAACGGCGACGCATAAGCCGTTAAAGACAAAATAATCAAAAGCTTAACAACTAATCGGTAGCTCTGTTAACACGCCGGTGTGCTATGCAGCACCTGCCGCAGAATGCTTGGTTGTTTGAAAAGGCAAACTGAACTGAAAGGTCAGGACGCAAAGCCTCCGGTCTAATAACGCGACAGCGTTGACGATAGCGGGGTTGCCAAGGATCAAGGACGGGTCGCCCTGTGGTGACATCGGGGCTGCATGAATACCGCCTCTCTCCTCTCTTTCGCGTGCTTCCTTTCGGTTCCCAACCTGTTGGGGTTTCCATTTTTATGCACGGTTACACGCATCATGGCGCACTCTTGCACAGTGAGCCCACTATCGCCGCTCACTCGTCCCTGCTCTGGATTGGCAGCGAGGAGGAGACCACCTTCACCGCTCCCGAGGTCACCAGGTTAGCCCGGGTCGGCTTTACCCATCTTCCCGATATCGACCAGGCGCTTGGCTGGTTATCTGCCCATTCCTGCGATCTCATCGTGCTCGATCTCACCTGCCAACCCGAGGTGTGTTGCCGGGAGATGAAGGCGCTGGTCGCCGCGCTCCCCAGCGGACGCCTCATGGTCGCCGCCAACGAGCGCCAGGGGGCTCTGGTGGCCGAGGCGATGCGCTGCGGCGCCGCCGATTACGTCATCAAGCCCTTCAGCGCACGCCAACTGGCCGATGCCATTCAGGGCGCCCTCCTGATCGATCAGGGGGAGCCCAACCTCATCGCCGTCTCCCGCATCAGCCAGCAGCTGCTGCAACTTGCCCGCCGCGCCGCCAAGACCTCCGCCTCGGTGCTCATCGGGGGGGAGTCGGGGACCGGCAAGGAGTGTCTGGCCCGCTACATTCACGAGATGTCGGATCGTGCCGACAAGCCGTTTGTCGCCATCAACTGCGCCGCTATCCCCGAGGCGATGCTCGAATCGATCCTGTTTGGTCATGCCAAGGGGGCCTTCACCGGTGCCGTCACCGCCCAGCCCGGCAAGTTCGAGGCGGCCAACGGTGGCACTCTGCTGCTCGACGAGATCTCCGAGCTGCCCCTGCCCCTGCAGGCCAAGTTGCTGCGGGTGCTGCAGGAGCGCGAGGTGGAGCGGCTCGGCAGCCACCGCATCATCCCCCTGGATGTGCGCATCATCGCCGCCAGCAACCGGGACCTGCGCGAGCTGGTGGCTCGCGGCGAGTTTCGTGAGGATCTCTTCTATCGCCTCGATGTACTTCCTCTGGCCTGGCCTGCCCTGCGGGATCGCCCGGAGGATATTCTCCCCCTGGCCGAGCACTTCCTGGCCTGTCACGCGCCCCAGCCCGGTTACCGCTTCAGCCTGGAGGCCTCGCTGCTGCTGCAGACCTATCGCTGGCCCGGCAATGTGCGCGAGCTGGAGAATGTGATTCAGCGGGCTCTCATTATGGCGCGAGGATTGCATATTCAGCCCGCCGATCTGATGTTGCCCGGTGTCGTCGTGAGCGAGACCGAGTCGGTCGTCGTAGACGGACTCACCGAGACTCGCCGTCAGGCCGAATTCCGTTATGTGCTGGAGACCCTGCGTCGCTTCGAGGGCCATCGGGCGCGTACCGCCGAGGCATTGGGGATGACCACCCGCGCCTTGCGTTACAAGCTGGCGGCCATGCGTGAGCAGGGCATCGACATAGACCTGCAGATCCAACAATGAGGAAGTGCCCGTGAAGATCGAGATGATGACCTCCCAGGTCGCCCTGCTGAACCGGATGCAGGAGATGGAGCGAATTGCCACCCAGCCCGGGCTGCCCTTATCCGGTGTCGACACCGATCTCTCCTTTGGCCACGCCATGCGTGATGTGGTCAACCGGGTCAACGCCCAGCAGAATCTCTCCTCACGCATGATGACCGCCGTCGACACGGGGCAGAGCGACGATCTGGTGGGGGCCATGGTGGCCAGCCAGAAGGCGGGCCTCAGCTTCTCAGCCCTGATGCAGGTGCGTAACAAGCTGATGACCGGGTTCGACGACATCATGCGCATGCCGCTCTGAGGGTGATTCATGAGTGAAGTGGTAAACAACATGCCTGCCACCGGGCAGGAGCTCGATCTGCGTCAGCGCCTGGAGCAGGGGCTGAAGAAGTGGCGCAGACTCTCTCGCGACAACAAGTCGGTGCTGGCCATCGCCCTGCTGGCGGCCATCGTCGCCGGCACCATCGTCATCATCCTCTGGACCTCGAGCCAGAACTACGTCCCCCTCTACGGCAAGCAGGAGCTCTACGACACCGCCAACATCATGGAGCTGCTCGAGAAGGAGCAGGTGCCGTTCCGCCTCGAGAAGAGCTCGGGGCAGGTCTTGGTGCCGGAGAGCCAGCTGGCCCAGGTGCGGATGGCCCTGGCCGCCCGAGGGGTACGGGCCGCCATGCCGGCCGGCCTGGAAGGGCTCGGCAATGTGACGGGTCTGGGCACCAGCGAATTTATGGAAGGGGTGCGCTACCGTCATGCCCTCGAGGGAGAGCTGGCGCGCACCATCATCGCCCTGGATGCGGTGCGCAGTGCCCGGGTCCACCTGGCCATCCCCAAGCGCACCCTCTTCGTGGGGCGCGACGAGGAGAAGCCCACCGCTTCGGTCATGCTCGATCTCATCCCCGGCCAGACTCTGGATGCGGGCCAGGTGGAGGCGATCACCAACCTGGTCGCCGGCAGTATCCCCGGCATGAAGCCGGGGGCCGTCTCCGTGGTCGATCAGACCGGTCAGCTGCTCACCAGCGAAAACGGGGACAAGATGGTCTTCGGCAAGCTGAGCGTCCAGCAGATGGACTATGTGCGCAAGCTGGAGCAGTACATCCGCCAGCGGGCCAACGACATGCTGCTCCCCATGCTGGGCAGCAACAACTACCGGGTTCAGGTCGCCGCCGACGTCAACTTCAGCGCGGTGGAAGAGACCCAGGAGCAGATCGATCCCAACGGCGTGGTGACCCAGGAGAGCAGCAAGTTCGACAAGAGCGTCGACGCCCTCGCCATGGGGATCCCCGGTGCCCTCTCCAACCGGCCGCCCGAGACCCAGGCCAACAAGCAGCCGGCACAAGGGAGTGAGCAGCAGGCACGCAGCAACGACTCGCGCAGCGAGCGCAGTGAACTCACCAAGAGCTATCAGAACAGCCGCTCCGTGACCCATACCCGCTATCAGCAGGGGCGTCTCGAGAAGCTCAATGTCTCTGTGCTGCTCAACAGCCAGGTCGCCCCCAAGGAGGGGTGGAACGAGACCCAGCTCGAGCAGATCCGCCAGATGGTGGAGCGGGCGGTGGGCTTCGATGCCCCGCGTGGGGATGCCATCAGCCTGCAGAGCTTCCCCTTCAGCCAGGAGGTGCTGGTGGCACCGCCTGAATCCACCTGGTGGGAATCGCCGGCCTGGCAAAACTCCCTGCGCTATCTGGTGGGGGGGCTGCTGGGTCTGGTGCTGGTCATCTTCGGCATCCGTCCTCTGGTCAAGCATCTGGTGCGCATTCACCATCCCGAGCCCGTCGTGGATGACGAGCAGGACGACGAGTCGGCCGAGCAGGCCACCGGGGCCATCGCCCACCAGCGTCGGGTTGCCGACGAGCTCGAGGCCCAGCCCATGGCTCATGGCCTGATCCGCCACGAAGGAGAGAGCGCCGCCCTGAGCGAGCTGGATCTCGCCGCCCTGCCGGAGCCGGGCTCCGAGCTCGAGGTGCAACTGCGCCATCTGCAGTTGCTGGTAGACAAGGATACGGATCGGGTCGCCGAGGTGATCAAGGCATGGGTGAGTGGCGATGAATAACATGAACTTCAATCAGGCGGCGGTCGATATCGACATCGATAACCTCGAGAAGGCCGCCATCCTGCTGCTCAGCATGGGAACCGAAGCCGCCGCCAAGGTGATGCAGAAGCTCTCCCGCGACGAGGTGCAGCGTCTCATCGGACGGATGGCCAGCATGCCGAGCGTCAGTGCCAACGAGGCGCGCTGGACCCTGCAGCAGTTCTTCTACGACTACCGTGAGCACAGCGGTATCGGCAGTGCCTCCCGGGAGTATCTGGAGCAGACCCTGGATCTGGCCCTGGGCCAGCGCCTTGCCCGCAGCCTGCTCGACAGCCTGTACGGGGATTCGGTAAGCCAGGATATTCAGCGTCTGCAGTGGGTACCGGCCGAGGTGCTGGCCCGCTTCTTCCGCAACGAACACCCCCAGATGCAGGCGGTGCTGCTCGCCTTCCTGCCGCCCCAAACCGCTTCGGCGGTGCTCGATGCCCTGCCGGCTCCCCTGCACGACGATCTGCTGCTGCGGGTCGCCAACCTCACCTCGGTGAGCGAACACGTGCTGGGTGAGCTGCGTCTGACCCTGGATCGCTGCCTCACCTTCGTGGCGGAGCAGTCCGGCGCCAAGGTCAACGGGGTCAAGCAGGCCGCCGACATCCTCAACCGCTATCAGGGCAACAAGGAGGCGATGCTGGGGCAGCTGCGCGAGTTCGACCTCGACATGGCCAAGGAGATCGAGAAGAACATGTTCGACTTCGCCACCCTGCGCCGCCAGTCCGACGAGACACTGCAGCGACTGGTGCAGGAGCTGCCGCCCGAGCTGCTGGCGGTGGCCCTCAAGGGGGCCGAAGAGCCCCTGCGCAAGGCGGTGCTCTCCTCCATGCCCAAGCGGATGGCCCAGGCGCTCGAGGCCCAGATCCAGGATCAGGGGTCGGTCTCCCTGCGCAAGGTGGAGCAGGCCCGCGAAGAGGTGATGCAGCTGGTTCGCGAGCTGATGGAGCAGGGCGAGATCGAGTATCAGCTCTTCGAAGAGCCGACGGTGAGCTGAGGAGGGCGGCATGAGTCACAGGTTGCGCAAGCTGGCCCCCGGGGCGACCCGCCTCTATCGCTTCCCCCCGTTGCAGGGGGAGGGAGAGGAGCAGAGTCAGCAGGCCCAGTTCGAGTTCGGCTACCGGCAAGGGGTCGAGCAGGGGCTGGAGCAGGGCTATCAGGATGGCCTGACCCAGGGACGCCAGAGCGGTCATCAGGAGGGGCATCAGCAGGGATTCCAGGCGGGATACCAGCAAGGGGTCGAGCAGGGGCGTGCCGAGGGGCAGGCCCGCTTCGACGAGGCGCTGCGGCCCTTTCCGGCCCTGCAGGAGCAGCTCAGTGCCCTGGCACGGGAGAAGCTCGATGCTCAGAAGAACCTCTTGTCTCAGGTGGTGACCCTGGTCGTGCGCCGGGTCATCCAGGCCGAATTCACCCTCAATCCGGGCCAGGTGCTGCTGCAGGTGGAGCAGGCCCTCGCCGGTCTGCCGGCCGGGCAGGAGAGCGTGGCCATCTTCCTCTGTGAAGAGGATCGCCAGCGGCTGGCCGATCTGGGCATGACCGAGTGCCAGGGGTGGCCCCTTCACTCCGATCCCGCACTCTCGGTCGGTGACTGCCGGGTCGAGAGTCAGGCCGCCGTGATCGAGGCGCGCACTGACGAGCGGATCGAGACCTGTCTCGCCCAGGTGGAGCAGGTGCTGGACGACGTCCATGCATGAGGGTCTGCAGCAAGCCCTCGAGCGCCTCGGTGAGGAGACGCTGCCCACGCCGGCCCCCTTTCGTCGCTATGGCAGGCTGGTGCGGGTCACCGGCCTCACCCTGGAGGTGGTCGGCTGTCAGCTGGTGATAGGCCAGCGCTGCCAGGTCGAGGCCGCCGGGGCACAGCGCCTGATGGCCGAGGTGGTGGGCTTTAACCGTGACATCGCCTATCTGATGCCGCTGGAGCCCATGCGCGGTCTCTATGCGGGGGCCAGGGTCTTGCCCCTCGAGGGGGAAGAGACCATTCATATCGGTCCTCATCTGTTGGGGCGGGTCCTCGACGGTACCCTGGCCCCCCTCGACGGGCGCCCTCTCGAGCCGGCCGGCAGCAAGGTTCCCCTCTTCAACCTGCCCCCCAATCCCCTGCTGCGCACCCCGGTGAGCGAGCCCCTCGACGTGGGGGTGCGCGCCATCAACGGTCTGCTGACGGTGGGCAAGGGGCAGCGGCTTGGCCTGTTCGCCGGCTCCGGCGTGGGCAAGAGCATGTTGCTCGGCATGATGACGCGCAACACCACGGCGCAGGTCGTGGTGGTGGGGCTCATCGGCGAGCGGGGGCGCGAGGTGCGCGAGTTTATCGAACACAGCCTGGGGGCCGAGGGGCTGGCCCGGGCCGTGGTGATCGCGGCGCCGGCCGATCAATCTCCCCTGATGCGGCTGCGGGCGGCCCAGGTGTGCCACCGCATTGCCGAGCATTTCCGGGATCAGGGGCAGGATGTGCTGCTGCTGATGGACTCCCTCACCCGCTACGCCCAGGCTCAGCGCGAGATCGCCCTGGCCATCGGTGAGCCGCCGGCCACCCGAGGCTACCCGCCCTCCGTCTTCAGCCTGCTGACCCAGCTGGTGGAGCGGGCCGGCAACGGGGTGCATCCCCGGGGGAGCCTGAGTGCCTTCTATACGGTGCTGGCCGAGGGGGACGATCAGCAGGACCCCGTGGTCGATGCGGCTCGCGCCATCCTCGACGGCCACATAGTGCTGACCCGCCGTCTGGCCGAGGAGGGGCACTATCCGGCCATCGACATAGGTGCATCCGTGAGCCGGGTGATGACCCAGATCGTCTCCCCCGACTGGCTGCAGGCGGCGGTGCGGACCCGGCAACACTGGGGACGCTATCAGCAGGTGCGCGAGCTGTTGCCCCTGGGGGGCTATCAGGTCGGTGCCGACCCCCAGATGGACGAGGCGGTGCGTTGCTATCCGCAGATCGCCGCCTTCCTGCAGCAGGGAATCCATGAGGCCTCGCCCCTCGGTGGCGTGGTGGAACAACTCAGACAGGTGGTCGGCTGATGCTAAAACGCTATCTCACCCTGCAGCAGGACTCCCTCTCCCGTCTCGGGGAGGAGCGTCAACGCCTGCGCGAGCAGGCCGAGCGTGAGGAGCAGCGCGCCCTGCGTCTGCAGGGGGTACTCGGCGAGCTGGCTCGCCCTCCCGCCCAGCCTCACCCCCTGCTGTGGCAGAATCAGCAGCAGATGGGCCAGCAGGTGCGACGGCTGTTCGAGCATCAGGTGCAGCAGAGTGCCCTGGCCCGACTCGAGCTGGAGCGTCATGAGGCGGTGCTGCGCCATCAGTTTGGGCGGGTGAAGGGGCTGGAGCAGTTAATCTTGCGCCGGGAAGAGGGGGTGCGGCTGCGGGAGGAGCTGGGGGTTCAGCGCCAGCTTGACGAGCTTGCCACCCAGCGCTTCCTGCGCCGGGAGTGAATCAGGCGGGCTCTGGATAGGCGTCCTGCTGTCCCAGCAGCTGGCGTATGGTCTCGACCTGGCCGGCCAGCAGACGACCGTTACGCTCGTTTTTCTGTTTGCACTGGATAAGCAACTGCTCGAGGCGCAGCCAGAGGGGAGAGAAACGGCGCTGCACCGGCTCGGGCAGACGACCGATGAGGCTGGCCATCCCCTGCTGATCCGGCTCCAGCCCAAAGGCGCGCAGCTGTTGGCAGCGGGCCTGGGCCGACGCCTGGACCTCTCCCATCAGGCCGGTCAGGGTCAGGTTGAAGCGGGTCAGCCCCTCAACGTCATGGGTGCCCAGCAGCTGGTATTGCTCGTCGAGCAGCTGGCAGAGTCGCTGGTAGCGACCGAGATCCTGCTGGACTCCCTGGATCAGGGCCTGGAGACGCTGGCGCGGGGTCATTTGCGGTGTAGATCGACGATGGCGCGGCCCAGGGTTTCCATGTCCAGGGTCAGCTTGCCCTCGGCGATGGCCTGGCGGATCTGGCGAACCTTGTCCATGTCCACGTCGGAGAGATCCTGCATGCGCTGGCGCGCCTGCTCGAGCCCTTGCGCCTCCACGCTGATCTCGGCCTGGGCCCGGGGCGAGGGGGCGGCGGCCGGCGTGCCCGGCAGGCTCTCCTGCTTGTGGGGCTTGGCGGCCTGAAAGAGGGCGCCGTCGGTGCGTTGAATCTTCATAGACTGATGCTTCCTGTTGTCCTGTCACTAAACAGCGACCGCTTTGCCCGATAACTTTAGGTGGGGGCCATCACCTTTGCGCTCAGAAGCGGGTCTCCACTTCCCCCCGCCCGATCACCCAGGCCTGCACCTCCTTGCCGGAGGAGAGGTTGCGCACCCGGACTGCCTCGCCCACCACCCCATCCTGCAGGGCCTCACCGCGCATGGAGGCGCTGAACCCCTCGCTGGCGGCACGGATGATCACCTCCTGACCCCGCTCCACCGCATGGCGCACCTTGAGATCGAGCTCGCCGATGAGCTGACCGGCGCGCAGGTTGCGGCTGCTCTGCGCTCCCTGCAGGGGGCGGTTGGCAGGGATAAAGCCCCGGTAGAGGCGGCTCACCTCCACCGGCTGGCTCACCAGGTCTTCGGCCCCGATACGCTGGCCCCGCTCGATGTCCCGTGCCGCCCGCCACACCGGCAGGGTGACGCGCACCTCGACCCGGCCACGCAGGCTCCAGGCGGGATCGCTGCAGCGGATGAGATAGGGGCGACGACCGAAGGGCTCCCGGTATTGGCCCCCTCCCTCCAGCACCAGGGGCTGTTTGCAGGGGGGCAGCCCGTCGGCCCCCGGCGCCACCCAGACCTGGTAGCTGGCCTCGGGGGTGGGCCACTGCTGGCTCTGACCATAGTGCTCGAGCCGGGTGCGTGCATCCTCCAGCAGTTGCTGCTCCAGGGAGGCCTGGGCCATGGGCGCGAGCAGAAGGAGCAGGGCGAGTGGTGACTTCCTCATCGGAAACGGCACTTCCTCTTTCGGTGGAGTGGGGTCATCGGGGACCGTTAGGGCGCCCATTATACGTCATGGCACAAGCTGGCATGACTCTTGTTTAAGGCATCCCCACCTTGCCATGCAACCACAGGACGAAGGATGAGTATCTCATTTGACCAAGCCCTCGGGGTTCACCCCTATGCCCTGCAGGTGCGCACCGAACGGGCGCGCATCATCGCCGGCAACCTGGCCAACGTCGACACCCCGGGCTACCTGGCGCGGGATCTTGACTACAAGGCGATCCTCTCCCGCGTGGCCGACCGTGTCTCGGCCGGTCAGATGGAGAGCGTCACCATGGGCGAGGTGGATCATCCTCTCTACCGCATTCCCTTTCAGCCCTCCCAGGATGGCAACACGGCGGAGCTCGGGGTGGAGCAGGGCAAGTTTGCCAACAATGCCATGGATTACCAGACCAGTCTGACCTTCCTCAATATGAAGATCAGCGGTATCGCCAAGGCCATAGAGGGACGCTGATCATGTCGTTCAATCGTATCTATGACATAGCGGGCAGCGCCATGCGTGCCCAGACCGTGCGCCTCGACACGGTCGCCTCCAACCTGGCCAACGTGGACAGTGTGGCGGGGAGCGAGGATGAGGCCTTTCGCGCCATCAAGCCGGTCTTCTCCACCCTCTACAAGCGGGTGCAGGAGAGCGGTGGCCTGGGGGCGGCCGAGGTCTCCATCGCCGGGGTGGTGCAGTCGGACCGGGAGGTGCAAAAGCGCCTCGAGCCCGACAATCCGCTGGCCGACGAGCAGGGCTATGTCTACTACTCCAACGTCAATGCCGTCGAGGAGATGGCCGACATGATGAGCGCCTCCCGCGGTTTCGAGACCTCGGTCGAGGTGATGAACCGAATCGCCAGCATGCAGCAGGGTCTGCTGCGTTTAGGACAAGGTTAAACCATGAGCCTCTCTCCGCTCTCTTCCCTCGATACCGCCCGCGGTAGCGCCTTCCAGCAGGTTGACCCCAAGGTCGCGAGCAATCCTGCCACCTCCCAGAGCAGCAGCCAGGGGGCGACCCAGAGCAGCGCCCAGAATGGCGGCATGACCCTGCGCAACGAATTTCTACAGATGATGGTGGCCCAGATCCAGAACCAGGATCCCACCAATCCCCTCGACGGCACCCAGTACGTGACCCAGCTGGCCCAGTTCAGCATGGTGGAGGGGGTCGAGCAGCTGAAGGTGCTGCAGCAGCAGTCCATCGCCATGATGGATACCCAGCAGGTGCTGGCGGCCACCAACCTGGTGGGCCAGGAGGTGATGGTGCCCGCCGAGGGGATCACCCTGGCCAGTGAGCAGGGGGTGCGTGGCCAGATCGAGCTGCCGGGGGCGGCGGATCAGGTGACCCTCACCGTCTACGACGAGTTTGGCCAGAAGGTGCAGAGCCGCGAGTGGGGGGCCCGGAAGGGAGGGGTCATCGACTATCAACTCGATGCCCTGCCCCCCGGCAAGTACAGCGTCAAGGTGGAGGCGAAGGGCCCCGCCCTCTCCTCCCAGCCCAAGAATTATCTGGCCAGCTCGGTAGAGCGGGTCAACCTGCCGGGGGACGGCCAGATCATGTTACAGGTCACCGGCATCGGTGATGTCCCCCTCTTCAGCGCCGTCCAGTTCGGCCAGGCATAACTCAAGGAGAAGCAGATGTCTTTCAACATTGGCCTGAGCGGCCTGCGCGCCGTCAACCAGGAGCTGGGCGTCATCAGCAATAACATCGCCAACGTGAGCACCGCCGGCTTCAAGTCGAGCCGCGCCGAGTTCGCCGCCATCTACAGTGGCGGCCAGGCGGGCGGGGTGGAGATGAGCAATGCCAGTCAGAACTTCGATCGCAACGGGGATCTGATGCGCACCGGGCGTGCCCTGGATCTCGCCATCTCCGGTGGCGGCTTCTTTATGCTCAAAAATGAGAGTGGCCAGACCTCCTATACCCGTGCCGGCATGTTCCAAAAGGATGCGGGTAACTATCTGGTCAATGCCGCCGGCGATCGCCTGCAGGGATATGGCATCAACCCCGACGGCACCCTCAAGAACGGGGTGGTGGGGGACATCCAGGTGAGCACCGCCAACCTGCCGGCCAAGGCCTCCACCAATCTGGAGTTCGTGGCCAACCTCAAGGCGGGGGCCTCTGTCATCGACCCGGCGGTCAACCCCTTCAACCCGACCGACTCCAAGAGTTTCAGCTACTCCCAGTCGAGCAAGGTCTATGACTCCCTCGGGGTCGAACACACCCTGACCCAGTATTTCGTCAAGACCGCCGACAACAAGTGGCAGGTGCACACCGCCTTCGATGGCACAGTGACCGGTGCGGCCATCCCCATGGAGTTCAATACCAACGGTACCCTCAAGAGCCCGACCGCCAATCCCTCCCTGGCCTTGACCCCTGCCGGGGCGGACCCCATCACCCTGGAGCTGGGGCTGACCAAGGTGACCCAGTATGCCTCCGACTTCAACGTCAGCCGCAACCAGTCCGACGGCTATACCTCGGGGGATCTCACCGGGCTGACCGTGGACAAGGACGGGGGCGTCTATGCCCAGTTCACCAACGGTCAGCGTCTGCTGCAGGGCCAGGTGGTGATGGCCAACTTCGCCAACCCGGGCGGGCTGATGCAGGCGGATAACACCAGCTGGGTGCAGACCTTCAGCTCGGGTCAACCCGTGGTGGGCGCACCCGGCAGCGGTACCCTGGGCACCCTGACCGCCGGGGCTTACGAAAACTCCAACGTGGATCTGACCGGCGAGCTGGTGGGGCTGATGACGGCCCAGCGCAACTACCAGGCCAACGCCAAGACCATCAGCTCGGCCGACAAGATGACCCAGGTCCTCTTCAACAGCTTCTAAGGGGTAAGCCGTGGAGAAACTGATCTACACCGCCATGTCCGGGGCCCAGCACACCCTGATGGCCCAGCAGATCCGGGCCAACAACCTGGCCAACGTGAACACGGCGGGCTTTCGGGCCGACTTCGAGCGGGTCTCTGCCTACATGGTCGGCGGGGATGGTCTGCCGAGCCGGGTGTTGGCCAAGGAGCAGCAGGCGGGCTCCAACTTCGCCGCCGGCGCCCTCATGAAGACGGATCGCACCCTGGATGTGGCGGTGCGTGGCTCCGGCTTCTTCACGGTGCAGACTGCCGATGGCCAGGAGGCTTACACCCGGGCCGGCAACTTCGAGCTGGATGCCGACGGCCTGCTGACGGTCAACGGCCACCCGGTGAAGGGGGAGGGGGGCGAGATGGTGCTGCCACCTCACCGCTCCTTGAGCATCGGCAAGGATGGCACCCTCTCCATCGTCCCCCTTGGTCAGGGGGCGCGTCTCGAGGTGGGGCGTCTCAAGCTGGTCGATCCCGGGCAGGGAGAGTTGGTGAAGGGGATGGATGGCCTGTTTCGCCTGCGCCAGGGGGGCGAGGCCGAGGCGAGCGAGCAGGTGGCGGTCGCCTCCGGCTTTCTCGAGGGCTCCAACGTCAATGCGGTGGATGAGCTCATCAACACCATGTCCCTGACCCGCAACTTCGAGCTGCAGGTCAAGTTGATGAAGAGCGCCGACGATCAGGCCCGGCAAGGGGCCAGACTCATTTCCGGTCAGGGTTAAGGCCCTGACGTAGCGAGGAACAGACAGATGCACGCAGCACTTTGGGTGAGCAAGACCGGCCTCTCGGCACAGGATGCCAAGATGGCCACCATCTCCAACAACCTGGCCAACGTCAATACGGTCGGCTTCAAGCGCGATCGGGTGGCCTTCGAGGATCTCTTCTATCAGGTCCAGCGTCAGCCGGGCTCCCAGCAGGATCAACAGAACCTGACCCCGACCGGCATCCAGATGGGTAACGGGGTGCGGGTGGTGGGCACCCAGAAGGTCTTCACGCCGGGCAACTTCCAGAACACAGGGCAAGAGCTCGACATCGCCATCGTCGGTGCCGGCTTCTTCGGGGTGGAGATGCCCGACGGCGAGACCGCCTATACCCGTAACGGCCAGTGGCACCGCAACGGCGAGGGGCAGATGGTCAACGCCGATGGTCTGCCCATGGTGCCCCAGATCGAGATCCCCGAGAATGCGACCCGCATCGCCATCGGTGCCGACGGTACCGTCAGCGCCACCGTGCCGGGCCAGCAGGACAATGTGGAGCTGGGTCGCATGACACTGACCCACTTCTCCAACCCCTCCGGCCTCGAGGCGCTGGGCGGCAACCTCTATCGGGCCACCGGTGCCTCCGGTGAACCCATCGAAGGGGTGCCGGGCGAGGATGGCCTGGGGGCGGTCAAGCAGTACACCCTGGAGGCTTCCAACGTCAACGTGGTGGAGGAGATGGTCGACATGATCACCACCCAGCGCGCCTACGAGATGAACGCCAAGGTGGTCTCCTCCGCCGATCAGATGCTCAAGTTCATCACCCAGGCCATATGATGAGACGCCTGCATGCACTGCTCGCCAGCGGCCTGCTCGCCCTGCTGCTGGCCGGTTGCGCCACCTATGAGCTGGTTCCGCCCGAGCCGGGTGATCAGGCCTGGGCCCCCTCCCGGCCCAAGCTGCCTCCCCAGCCGGAAGGGGAGGATGGCAGCCTGTTTCAGGGGGGCACCATGATGACCCTGTTTCAGGACCGGCGAGCCTACCGGGTCGGCGACATCCTGACGGTGATGCTGGAGGAGCGTACCCAGTCGAGCAAGAAGGCCAACACCACCACCAACAAGAACAGCAGCCTCAACATGCCGGTGCCCACCTTCGGCAACAAGGTGGTCAAGGACTTGAGTGGCAATTACTCGGTGGAGCGGGACTTCGACGGCGCGGCTACCTCGAGCCAGCAGAACACCCTCTCCGGCGCCATTACCGTGACCGTGGCCGAGGTGCTGCCCAACGGTATTCTCGGCATTCGCGGCGAGAAGTGGATCCGTCTCAACCAGGGGGATGAGTATGTGCGCCTCGGTGGCATGGTGCGGGTGGAGGATATCGACCAGGGCAACCGGATCTCCTCCCAGCGTATCGCCGATGCCCGCATCACCTATGCCGGTCGTGGTGCTCTGGCCGATGCCAACCAGATGGGCTGGCTCAGCCGCTTCTTCAATTCCGCCTTCTCCCCCCTGTGAGGATCTCGATGCGTAACTGGCTTCTGCTTCCCTTCCTCTTGCTCCCCCTGCTGGCGACGGCGGCTGTGCGTACCCGTCCCCTGCTCGATATCGCCGATGTGCAGGGGATCCGGGCCAACCAGCTGGTGGGCTACGGTCTGGTGGTGGGTCTCTCCGGCACCGGGGATCGCAGCCAGGTGAAGTTCACCGGCCAATCCATGGCCAACATGCTCAAGCAGTTCGGGGTACAACTCCCCGAGGATCTCGATCCCAAGCTCAAGAACGTGGCGGCCGTTTCGGTACAGGCGACCCTGCCGGCTCTCTCGGGTAAGGGGCAGACGGTGGATGTGACCGTCACCTCCATCGGCGACGCCAAGAGCCTGCGCGGCGGCTCCCTGTTGCTGACCCCCCTGCGCGGTATCGACGGTGAGGTCTATGCGGTGGCCCAGGGCAACCTGGTGGTGGGGGGCGTGAAGGCGGAGGGACAGTCCGGCTCTTCGGTGACCATCAACGTGCCCACCGCCGGCATCATTCCCAACGGCGCCATCATAGAGCGGGAGGCGCCGACCAACTTCGCCAGCCGTCCCGAGGTGATCCTCAACCTGCATCAGCCCAACTTCAAGACCGCACGCAACGTGGAGCGGGCGGTCAACCACCAGCTCGGCCCCGTGGCGCGGGCCGTCAGTGCCGGTCGTATCGAGTTGCAGGCCCCCAAGGACGAGAGTCAGCGCATCAGCTTCATGGCGCTGCTCGAGGATATCCGGGTCGACATGGGGCGTGAGCGCCCCCGGGTGGTCTTCAACAGCCGAACCGGCACCGTGGTGATGGGGAGCGAGGTGAAGGTGCACAAGGCGGCGGTGAGTCACGGCAACCTGACGGTGACCATCTCCGAGAGCCAGAACGTGAGCCAGCCCAACGCCTTCTCCAACGGTCAGACCACCACGACCCCCAACTCCAGGGTGCAGGTGGATCGGGAGCGCAACAACATGTTTGTCTGGCCAGAGGGCACCTCGCTCGAGGTGATCGTCAAGGCCATCAACTCCCTGGGGGCGACCCCGGACGATATCATGGCCATCTTGCAGGCGCTCGACGAGGCGGGGGCTCTGGATGGTGAACTGGTGGTGATCTGATGACACGAATTACAGGGAGCGAACCCGGTTTCTATCAGGACCTGGGCGAGCTACAGAAGATCAAGAGCAATCCGGACCAGCGGGCCGCCCTCGAGGCGGCCGCCGGTCAGTTCGAGGTGACCTTCCTGCAGACCGTGCTCAAGCATATGCGGGCGGCCAGCGATGCCCTGCAGGATGAGGATGAGAAGCTCATCAAGGGCAACGAGCTCTATCGGGACATGTATGACAGCCAGCTGGCCATGGGGTTGGTCAAGGGCGGCGGCATGGGGCTCACCCGCCAGATGGTGGAACAGCTCGAGGCGCCGCTAAAGAATCCGGCGGCAGCGGTCGCTTCAACACCGGAGAACCTGGCGGCCTTTAGCCAGCCGCTGCTGACCCGCACCGTGAGGAAACCTGACTGATGTCACTGCTCAATATCGGCTTCTCCGGCCTCAATGCCGCCCAGATCGCCATGAATGTGGTCGGCCAAAACATCGCCAACGTCCATACCCCTGGCTACTCCCGTCAGGAGGCCACCATGGGGAGCGTGGCGGGCTTCGGCCGCCTCGACAACGGTCAGGGGGTCATGGTCACCGGGGTGCGCCGCATCAGTGACGACTATCTGGTGAGCCAGCACTGGCGTTCCGGCTCGAGCGTGGGACGCGCCTACTCCTTTCATCAATACATCAACACCACCGAGCAGCTCTTCGGCAGCGAGTCCATGAGCATCAGCATCGGATTGGACAGCTTCTTTGCCTCTCTGAGCGGGGCCCTCGACAGCCCGGAGACCGGCGCCCAGCGCGAGCAGATCGTCAGCTCGGGCAATGCCCTGGCCAACCGCTTTCGCCAGTTGAGCAGCAGCCTGGCCACCCAGGAGCGGGAGATCTCCGACCAACTGGGGAGCTCGGTGGAGCAGGTCAACAGCTATCTGGAACAGGTGGGCAAGCTCAATCGCCAGATCAGCGAGCTGGCCGCCAAGGGGGGCAACACCTCCGCCCTGGAGGACAGCCGGGATCTGGTAGTGCGCCAGCTCTCCGGGCTTGTCGAGGTGCGGGTCACCCGACAGGAGAACGGGGATTACGATCTCAGCCTGCCCGGGGGGGAACCCCTGGTGCTGGGTCAGAGCAGCAGTACCTTGACCCTCAAGGGGGATGTACTGAGCCTGAGTTTCGGTACCCAGACCTTCGATGTTCCCTCCCTGGGGGAGGGGAGCATAGGGGGCGTGCTCGACTATCGCCGCGAGGTGCTCAGACCCGCCAAGGCCGAGCTGAACCAGATAGCCAGCAAGCTGGCCGACGAGTTCAACGTCAAGCAGCAGGGGGGCGTGGACTTGGCCGGTAACCCGGGCAAGCCCATGTTCACCTATGACCCGGCCGATCCGGCCGCCACCTTGAAGATCGCCGATGGATTTGCCGGCAGTGATCTCGCCTTCGCCAAGGCGGGCGGGGGGCCCGGCGACAACCGTAACCTGCAGGAGATGCTGACCATCAAGGATGGCCAGTATGATGCCTATGCCTCTCTGGTCGGCCGACTGGCGGTGCAAAGTGGCCAGGCCAAGTCCGAGATGGAGTCCAGTGTGAAGCTCGACAAGCAGATCGGTGACAAGGTGAGCAGCGTCAGCGGTGTTAACCAGGATGAAGAGGGGATGAAGCTGATGGCCTTCACCAAGGCCTATCAGGCCAATGCCAAGGTGATCAGCACGGCGGATCAGCTGTTCGACTCCCTGCTGAGCATGTTCTAAGGAGACCCCATGCGTATCAGTTCTTCCATGATTCAGAGCAGCATGCTCGGTAGCCTGCAAGGGGGCTATGCCGAATATGCCCGCCTCGACCGCCAGATAGCGAGCCAGAAGCGAATTTTGCAACCCTCCGATGATCCGGTGGGGAGCGTGCGCCTGCTGGGATTGAAGCGGGAGCAGGCGGCCATGACCCAATATCAGAAGAACATCTTCAACGCCAAGACCCAGCTCTCCCAGGCCGAGACCCAGCTCGACACCATGAAGAACATGATGATGCGCCTGCGGGAGCTGACTCAGCTGGTGGCCAACGGCTCTGTCAGCCCAGAGGACCGGGTGGGGGCGGCGACCGAGCTGGCGAGCCTGCGCGATGGTCTGCTGGATCTGGCCAACGCCCGCAACGAGGCGGGCTCGAGCCTGTTTGCCGGCAGCCAGGTGGGCAAGAGCGCCCTGGTCAAGGATCCGGCCACCGGTGCCTATCACTACCAGGGGGATGCCCTGCAGCGGGATGTCCCCATCGCCAAGGGGGTGAGTGTGAGCCTCAACGAGGGGGCCGACACCCTGTTTCTCAGCGGCGGTGATTTTTTCAAGGAGCTTGACGACTTCGTCACCCTGCTCGAGAGCGGTGCCTCCGAGGTGTCGACCGAGGCCGGCGCCATGCTCGATCGCAGCATGGGGGTGCTCGACAATATCGCCAGCATGACCAGCCGCATTGGCGCCAAGATCAATCTGCTCGATCAGATCGACGAGTCCCACATCGAGATGAGCACCTACAGCAAGGAGGTGAGCAATCAGATCGAGTCGCTCGACTTCCCGGCGGCCGCCACCCGCCAAGCCACTGTGCTGGCGGCGCTGCAGGTGCAGCAGCAGGCGTTCGTCAAGATCAATGCCCTCAGCCTCTTTGATTACATGCGCTGAGGTGTGACCCCATGCTGATCCACTCCACCCGTCAGGGGGCTATCCCCGAGACCGGCAAACCCGGGGTCATCCCCTCTCATTCCGAGCCCGCTCGCAAGAGCAAGGGGAGCGCTCGCAGCGAGCGCCAGCCCGATCTGGCGCGCCTGCAGCGCTGGGCCCTGATCGGTAACACCCAGCAGCGTATCGCCTCGGCCCAGAGCAGCGAGCAGGCGCTGGGGTTGGTGTGGAGCGAGCTGCGCAAGCTCGATGGTCAGCTGGCACAGCAACGGGGGCGGGCGCTGGAGCTCAACGGTCGCCTCAGCCGCCTGGAGCAGCACGTCAGCGGTGAGAAGGGGCCTCTCACGGCCGATCTCAAGCCCAGGCTGCTCGACAGGGCTCCCACCCTCACCTATCAGGCTGAGGGGCTGGATCTTCTCACCACCAAGGGGGAGAGCGAGCGGCTCTGGATCTCGTTCCCGGTCAGTGCCGCCGCGGTGGAGGTCAGCCTGCCCGCAGGGGCCTCGCCCCAGGAGGTGTTGTCACGGCTCAATCAGGCGCTGCAAGGGGAGCAGATCACTGCTCGTCGTGGCGCTGATGGTCAACTGACCCTGACCCTGCCCGAGGGACAGAGGCGCAAGCTCGACGAGCCGGTGTTGCTGCGTGGCGAGGGGGTCAGGCTGCCGGCGGGCAATCCCATTCCGGTGCGCTTCAAGCAGAGTGAAGGTGAGCTGGGGAAGATAGAGAAGGGGCTCTCCCGGGGAGAGATCGCCCAGGAGCAGCAGCGTATCCGCAAGCTGCTGGCCGATGTTGAGCTGTCGGTACGAGAGCTCAAGCAGTTTCGCCAGCGAGCCATGCAGCAGCTCAAGCAGGTGCAGTCGCGCAGCCAGAGCATCTCTGCCAGCGAGCTCGAGCAGCTGCAATCCCGTCTCAGTGAGGTGCTGACCCAGGGATTTGCCGGCACCATGTCGGGGCTGCTGGCCCAGGCCAATGTGTCACGGCAGACGGTGGTGGCGCTGCTCACCTGAGTGCTCGCGCTGCGACTGGGTTGTCACGCCATCCATCAGGGTGGCGTTTTGCATTTTTGGGGCCGCGAGGTGGCGGTGACGATGAAAAAAGTACGCTATCCATTAAATTTTTGTCGCCCCCCTGTCGCTCTCTTCCTGTGACGAGTTAACCGGGTCAACCGGCCCGCACCAGTAACGAACGAGGAACGCATCATGGGTCTTTCCATTCATACCAACTACGCCTCTCTGGTCACCCAAAACCAGCTGAACTCCACCAACAAGATGCTGGGTACTGCCATGCAGCGCCTGGGTACCGGTCTGCGCATCAACTCTGCCGCCGACGACGCCGCCGGTCTGCAGATGGCCACCCGTCTGCAAGCCCAGTCCAACGGCCAGAAGGTCGGCATGCGTAACGCTCAGGACGCCATGTCCATGATGCAGACCGCCGAAGGGGCCATGGATGAGATGACCAATATCGTTCAGCGTATGAAGGATCTGGCTACCCAGGCAGCAAACGGTACCAACAGCTCCGCCGACATGGCCGCCTCCAACTCCGAGTTTGGTGAGCTGCAAAAAGAGCTGAAGAACATCGTTGATAACACTACCTATGGTGGCGCCAAGCTGCTGAAGGGTGGCAAGTTCGAAAGCTCCATCACTTTCCAGATCGGTGGCTCTTCTGCTGAAACCCTGAGCCTGGATCTGTCCGCCAAGCTGAAAGACGTGACCGGTAGCACCGCCAACAAGGGTGTGGAAGGGACTGCGGTGAAGGCGGGTATCGCTGATCAGACCAAGGCCACTGCCGCCATGGGCGAACTGGATACCTTCCTGGCTGACATCGGTTCTGTCCGCTCCTCCTTCGGTGCCAATATCAACCGTCTGGAGCACACAGTGACCAACCTGGCCAACATGAAGGAGAACACCGATATGGCCAACGGCCGTATCATGGATGCCGACTTCGCGGCCGAAACCACCTCCATGACCAAGAACCAGATGTTGATGCAGGCCGGTATGTCCGTCCTCTCCAACTCCAACCAGATGACCGGCATGGTGACCTCCCTGCTGCGTTAATCCGGATAACGGGGCCCGCGTGCGGGCCCCGTACGGATAGGAAAGGGGCGTGCTTCGCCCCTTTCCTATCCGTAGCCCTTCACCGCGAGGATCCCGATTATGATGGTCGACCCCGTCACCATGGCCACCCAGCTGGTCGCCGCCGAGCGCATGAACATGGACAAGATGCTCAAGCGCCAGCAGGAGGCCTTCAAGGCGCAGCTGGAGGCCATCAATGGCCTCAACACCAAGCTCTCCGCCTTCCAGACCCAGCTCAAGGAGCTCAACAAGGCCTCTACCCTGCAGGCCCAGAAGGCGACCGCCTCGGAAGAGGGCTTTATGACCATCACCAGTGACGGCAAGGCCGTCTCGGGGGAGTACAGCCTCTTCGTCAAGCAACTGGCCCAGGCCCATCAGGTGGGCATGGTGTTCACCAGTGAGAGCGATCCCCTCCCCACCAGTGGTGAACTCAAGCTGACGGTTGCGGGCAAGGAGGTGAGCATCGATTTTGCCACCCTGCCGGCCGGCAGCACGGTGAAGGACCTGGTCAGCCAGATCAACAACGCCCCCGGTAACGACAAGGTGAAGGCGAGCCTGGTGCGCAGCGACGGCAAGTTGAATCTGGTGCTCACCAGCCGCGAGAGCGGCACCGCCAACGCCATCGACGTCCAGTTCAGCGGCGATCCTGCCTCTACCTTCGGCCAGGCCGTGGCGGCCAGAAAGGATGTGACCCTGGCCCAGGATGCCAAGGTGACCATGGGCAGTGGGCC
The DNA here is from genome assembly GCF_000820105.1 of Aeromonas schubertii. Classification (GTDB taxonomy): domain Bacteria; phylum Pseudomonadota; class Gammaproteobacteria; order Enterobacterales; family Aeromonadaceae; genus Aeromonas; species Aeromonas schubertii. Next base: position 28,422 of record NZ_CDDB01000025.1, read on the forward strand.
GGGGGCCATCGAGGTGGTCTCCGCCAGCAACAAGCTCGACAAGCTGATCGATGGTCTCACCATCGATCTGACCAAGGCGCAGAAGCCGGGCGAAGCGCCTCTGCGCATCAGCGTCACCCAGGACAAGGAGACGGTGACCGGGGCGCTCAAGAAGTTTGTGGAGAGCTACAACGGCCTGGTGGATGAGATGGGAAAGCTGACGGCGAGCGATCCCAAGAATCCCGGGGCGCTCGCCTCTGACAGCTCGGTACGCAGTCTCAAGAGCGTGTTGACCCGCTCCGTGCGTGACCTGCCCAATGGCATGAGTCTTGCTCAATTGGGGATCAAGACCGACCGTCACGGCAAACTGACCCTGGACGAGACCGCGTTCAACAAGGCTCTGGAGAAGGATCCCGAGCTGCTCGGCAAGGCCCTGCTGGGGGACGATGGACTGCTCAAGCGAATGAGTAATGCCATCGATCCCTATACGGCACGGGACGGCATCTTCAAGCGCAGCAAGGAGAGCATCGAGAAGAGCCAGAAGCGGGTCGATCAGAAGATGGAGGCGCTCGATCGCCGGATGGATGCTGCCTACAAGCGCTACCTGAACCAGTTCACCGTGATGAACCAGATGCTACAGACCATGCAGGGGATCTGAACCAGAGATGTTTGAGCAAGACGATGTGCTGGCCGCCTATCAGCAGGCCGCCACCCATGCCAAGGCCGCCAGTGCCAACCCCCATCAGCTGGTGCTGATGCTGATCGACGGACTGCTCGACGAGATGGCCCGTGCCGAGGGCCATCTGCAGGCACGCCAGTTTGAGCGCAAGGGGCAGGCCATCGCCAAGTGCCTGGATATCCTCGGTGGCCTCGACAGCGCCCTCGATATGGAGCAGGGCGGGGAGCTGGCCATGAACCTGCACCGTCTCTACGACTACTGCGGTCAGCGCCTGTTCGAGATCAGCGCCAGCAACCAGGCCGACGGCTTTGCCGAGGTACGCAAGATCATCACCGAGCTGCGTGAGGGGTGGGAAGCCATGGGGCGTCATGCCGCCTGAGTGTTTCCTCCCGGGGAAGCCGGGCTTCCCCTCGTCGTCCGGTTAAGGAGGCTGACCCATGTTGCCATCACCCCAGGAGAGTGCTCGCCAGTTGTTGCTGGTGGCCACGCGTCTGCTCGATCAGGCCAGAGCCGGTCAGTGGCAGGAGGTCGCCCGCCTCGATGCGGCATTGGCCAAAGCCTGCACGCAGCTGCGCCGCGTCCCAGACCTGTGGCAGGCCCTGGAGCCGACTCGCAATGAGGTGCGCCGCCTGCATGCCGAGGCCCTGACCCTCTGCCGTGGCGAAACGCAGCGCCTGCACCGGGAGTGGCAGAGCATGGGTGAGCAGCGTGAGGGGATCCGTGCCTATGAAGAGGTGGCCAGTCAATGAACAACCTGCTGATTAACGGGACGGGGGGCTTTCGCGGCTCTCGTGGTGAGGCTATCGCCGCCGGACGGGACGGTGACGCCGAGCCGGAACCCTTCTCGCTGACCCTGGATGAGGAGAGCATGCAGGACAGCCCGCAGCTCCCCCCGAGCGTCTTGCCTCAGCCCCAATTTACCCGTATGGCGCTACCGGAAGGTGAGGTTTCCCTCTCTCCCGAAACCCAGTTGCCGGCCCCGCAGGGCAGCGACGGGCCCGCTCAGGCCGACCCGGCAGCGGATTTGCCCCGGGAGATGCCTTCCCTGGCCTTTCGCGGCATGCCGGTCAGGTTGCCGGCCGCTCCTGCAACCTCCGCAGAGGAGGGGGCATCCACGCCTCAGCCGATCGGGATGCCGTCGAGAGCGGCGCAGCCGGAACCGGGCGTGAGCGCCCCTGAGCACCCCTCCGCCCCTGTGAAGGGGGAGCGCGCGCTTCGCGAACTCTTCTCTACCACACCGCCGGGTGAAGGGGCCAGCGCCACTGCCAAGCGCGAGCTGGTGCCACTTTTGCGCCTCGCGGCGCAGCAGGGGAGTGAGCCTCTCAGGGAGAGCCGGGAGGCGGCGCCCGAACCTGTCTCCCTGAGAGGGGGGCCGGTGCCGCTTCCCTTGCAGCGACCGGGTGAAATCCAGTGGGCACCCTTGCGTCTGGCGGATCCCCAGGTGCAGTGGGGGCAGCAACTGGTGGCTGCCCTCAAAGACAAGGTTGAGCTGCAGGTGGGCCAGCAGATCAAGCAGGCCCATATCCGCCTCGATCCTCCCGAGCTGGGGCGCCTGGAGCTGAACGTGCGCATGGAGGGGGATCGTCTGACGGTGCAGCTCAATGCGGCCAACCCGGCCGTACGCGATGCCCTGATTCAGTCGATGGAACGGCTGCGCAGTGCCCTGATGCCCCATCATGCGGGCGGGGTCGAGGTGAATGTGGGCCAGGGAGGTGCCGGCCAGCAGGAGCAGAGCCCGCGGGATCAGATCCTGGCCGGTCGCCGTGCCCTGATGGAGGAGGAGGCCACGGCCAGCGATCCCCATGGCTGGCTCGATACCCTGGTGTGATCCCCTGACAACCCGAGTTTTAGCGAGAGACTAACGAGAGATGATGCGTCGAATTCTTATCTGGGTGGCGGTGGTCATCATGGTCATCAGCCTCACACTGGTGTTGGGTTATGTGGGCTACCTCAAGCGCGACAAGATAGAGGTGATGCTGGGGCTGGCCGAGCCCAAACCCGAGCTCAGTGCGACCCCGCTGTTCAAGCCCCTCGACAAGTTTGTGATCAGCCTGGAAGGGGGCGCCGATACCCACTACATGGTGCTCGAGGTCGCTCTGGTGACCCACAATCCGGCGGTATTGAACCAGCTCGATGAGCAAAAGCCGCTGCTGCGTAACGCCATGGTGCAGTACTTCAGCCACCGCAGCCATGACGAGGTGCGCAAGGAGCTGCAACAGATCAAGGTGCTACAGGAGTCCCTGCTCAAGAAACTTGAGCTGACCCTGGAGAGCTATGGCTACAAGACCTACCTCGATGAGCTGCTCATCACCAAGGTCGTGGTGCAGTAAGGCGGTAACATGGACGCGCTCTGGGCGGAGGAGAGAGAGTACCGGACATCGGCTCAGCAGGGAGAGGCCGAGGTGCTGCGCCGTTTCCTGCCCCTGGTCAAGCGCGCAGCCGGCCACCTGCGCAGCCAGGTCTCGGTCACCTTCGATCGGGAGGACATGGAGCAGGTGGGCATGATGGGGCTGCTTGAGGCGTGGCGACGCTATGGGGGCGAGCTGGATGAACAGTTCGAGAGCTTTGCCTTCAAGCGGATCCGCGGCGCCATGCTCGACGAGCTGCGCCGGCTCGACTGGCGACCGCGCCAGCTGCGCCAGCAGGTGCATGCCTTCAATCAGCAGGTGCGCGAGCTGCAGGCCCGCCTCGGCCATGTGCCGAGCGAGCCGGAGATAGCCCAGGCCCTGGGCTGCACCCTCGAAGAGGTGCGTGACCTGGCCTATGCGGGGCAGGCCGAGGCCCTGCAGAGCCTGGAGGAGTGGCTCGAGAACGGAGGCCGGGCGCCCAGTGCCGAGAGCGATGATGCGGATCTCGCCATGACGGTGAGCAAGGTGCTCACCACCCTGGACAAGCGGGAGCAGCTGCTGCTCTCCCTCTACTACCAGCACGAATTGAATATGAAAGAGATAGCCCTGGTGCTCGGCCTGACCGAGTCCCGGGTGTGCCAGTTGCACAAGCAGTGCGTGCTGCAGCTCAAGCAGCGGCTGGCGGCGTCGTTTTAACCGGGGGAGACTCCCCCTCAATCCGGAGTGGATAGATGCTTAAGCAGATTGGCATTGGGGTGATCCTCGTCTGTGTCCTGGGGGGCTTCATGATGGCGGGGGGCAAGGTGATCGCCCTGTGGCAGCCGGCCGAGCTGATCATCATCATAGGGGCCGCCGTGGGCTCCATGATGCTGGGTAACGAGAAATCGGTGCTCATCGAGATGAAGCACCAGCTCAAGCAGGTGTTCAAGCCCAACAAAGAGGAGAAGGAGCTCTATCGGGAGCTGCTGACCCTGATGCATCAACTGCTTGAGGAGACGCGCAACAAGGGGCTCAAGGCCCTCGATGAGCATATCGAGAATCCCCAGCAGAGTTCGGTCTTCCTGATGTATCCCCAGATCTCCGAGGATCCCCAACTGCTCGGCTTTATCATCGACAACCTGCGTCTGCTCGGCATGGGCAAGATCAGCCCCCACGAGCTCGATACCATGCTGGAGCAGGAGATCATGGCCATCGAAGAGGATCTCCTCAAGCCGGCCCACGCCCTGCACAAGACCGGAGAGGCCTGCCCGGGCTTTGGCATCCTGGCGGCGGTGATGGGCATCATCATCACCATGCAGCAGCTCGACGGCCCCCTGGCCAACATAGGTGTCCACGTGGCGGCCGCCCTGGTGGGCACCTTTATCGGCATCTTCCTCTGCTACTGCCTGCTCGAACCCCTGAGCTCGGCCATGGAGGAGCAGGTGAAGCGCCGCATCGGCCTCATGATGTGCATCAAGTCGATCCTGCTGGCCCAACTGCGCGGCAAGCTTCCCCTGCTGGCGGTGGACGCCGGTCGCAAGGTGCTCGAGCCCGAGGTCAAACCCAGCTTCCTCGAGCTGGAAGAGTGGGTCACCAACAGGGCGATGTAATGCGCAACCACGAGCAGATCATCATCAAGCGCCAGCAGAGGCGCAATCATGGACCCAAGGCTGGCGGTGCCTGGAAGGTGGCCTTTGCCGACTTCACCCTGGCCATGATGGCGTTTTTCATGGTGCTCTGGATCCTGGCGGTCTCCAATCAGGAGGAGCGCACCGCAGTCGCCAGCCGGCTGAGGGATTACAGCATCATGGACAGCGAGGCGAATCCCTTCGATATCAGCAACAGCCCCTATCCGGTGGATCTGGGGGGGAACCCCTCTGTGGTGGATGAGACCTCGCCCCGATTCAGCGAGCAGGGGCAGCGCATGCCCAAGTATCGCGACAACCCGGGTACCATCTTCAACGAACAGGGCAAGGCGGGTTATCAGAGCCTGCTCAAGGGGCGGGTCGAGGGTGAGAAGCAGATGCAGCAACTGGCCGGCTTTATCGGCTCCCTGGCCAACCAGATGGAGGCGAGCCGCAACCTGGAGCTGCAGGTGGTTCCCCAGGGACTGCGCATCCTTATCCGCGATAACGATCAGCGGGAGATGTACGCCCGTGGCAGCGCCCGCATCACCCCCTTCTTCCACCATCTGTTGATGGCCCTGGCCCCGGTGTTCGAACGCATCGAGAACCGGGTGATGATCTCGGGCCACACGGACGCCACCCCCTTCGCCGGACAGAACTACACCAACTGGGAGCTCTCCTCGGATCGCGCCATGATGGCGCGCCGGGTGCTGCAGGCGGGAGGCATGCCCTCCGAGCGGGTGGCACAGGTGGTGGGCATGGCCGAGACCATGCCCGAGGATCCCGACGATCCCAAGAGCAGCCGCAACCGCCGCATCGAACTGTTGATCATGTCGCAGGGGGCGGAAGAGAATCTGGACCGGCTGTTTAGCAGCCACCTCAAACAGGCGGCGGCAGCGGCTCGCCGTCAGGAGCCCTGACATTCATGGATGAAGCACTCGATCCCCTGTACGACGCCCGTCGACAGCAACCCCGTTGGTATCTGCACGATGGCCAGACTCCCTTCGAGCAGCAGTCGTGTGGCATCACAGCGCGCCTGATGGTGAGCGGCCTGCTGTTCGATCGTCGCCTGTGCCGTGTCATCATCAAGGACATAGGCCCGGGGGGCGTCGGATTTCTCGCCCCTCGCCGCTTCGAGCTGCCACGTTCCCTGCGCCTGGTGCTGCCCGGCTTACCCCCGCTCGACTGCCTGCTGATGCACAGTCGTCCGGTCGGCCCCTCCCTCTCCTTCATCGGGGGCGCCTGGGCCGAACCCGATGCCGTCGATCTGGCCCCGGTGCTGAGCCGCTGGCGTCAGCACTTCATTGCCACCAGTGGGGTCGCTTTTCCCGAAGACCCAGAGGGTCATTGATCTCGGCCTTGGGCCACTCCCGTTTCACCATATCCAGACCGCGCGCGGTACCGAACTGTAGCGGGTCCTTGAGCCCCTCCAGGGAGACGGGCAGGGTGACGGTGAGCCGTTTGCGGGGCGCCTGGCGGAGCGATGCCTCACCGTAGAGCACAGGGCAGGGGGGGCGAATGGCGGGCTCCCAACTGCGCCAGGCCGGATTGAGGGCGGTCAGCCCCTGCAGGTCCTGACGATGGCGCTGGCTCCAGCCGGTGAGGGAGCACTCCCCCGGATAGTCGACCCTGAGTTCCCCCCCCTCTCCCCACTCGGGGAGCCGCAGGCCATAGTGAGCCGGCGCCGAGAGCAGCCGACCCAGGGCCTGCAGCCTGGCCACATAGCGGCGGGTCTCTGCGGGCAGTGGCAGGGCTTGCACCGAGTGGGTTCCGGCGGCTGCCAGGCTCGCCTTGAGACGCCCTTCCCCCGCATTGTAGGCCGCCAGCGCCAGCAGCCACTCCCCGTCGAAGGTCTTCCTGAGCCAGCCGAGATAGTCGAGTGCTCCCTGAGTGGCGAGGGGGAGGGAGTAACGACCGTCAAACGCCTCCTCCACCGGTACACCGAAGCGGCGGGCCGTCTCGGGCATCAGTTGCCAGGGGCCGGCGGCGCCCGCGTGGGAGACCACATCCAGGCGGTAGCTGCTCTCCACCAGAGGCACCAGCAACAGCCAGTCGGGGAGACGGCGGCGGCGCAACTCGGCCTCGATCAGGCGCAGCATGGGGCGGGCCCGCCCCAGGGTACGCTCCAGATGCCCCTTGCTGGCGAGCAGGTAGCGAATCTCCTCCTCGATGCGCTGCTGCTCGAGGGGGGAGGGGGTCGCGGGAAGGTTCCAGGCGCGATCGTGCCAGGCCTGGAGAGGCTGGCAGAGCATCAGACTCACAAGGAGAAAAGAGTATCTCGTCAATAGCTTCAAATGGTACTATCCTTGGATAGTCTGACCCACTGATATTGCTACAGTTTTTCCCAATACCTGTCGCTTTCATTGGGTTGAACAAGGAATGGGCCAGTATGACAAACCGCAAGCAAAAGACCAAGAAAGGGACCCCGGGTCTGCAGAAGTTTCTGCTCTACCTGATCCTGGCCAATTTCATACTGGTCTGGCTCTACCAGCGCCATATTCAATCCCTGCCGGTCTTTCGCAGTCTGCTGGTGACCAGCCTGCTTATCGGCTACAACCTGCTGTTGTGCAATCTGGTAGTGCGCCGGGCCCGGCGCCACGGTGACAGCTATGTGGTCTATCCGGTGGTGATGGTCAGCATCTTTCTGTGCGCCTCCGTGCTCTATGTCTATCTCATCCGGTGAGCCCGCTGAATCCAGGATGAATGAAGAGCTCAGAGAGGCTTCATGAAGCCGGTGTAGAGTGGGCCGGGTGGTGAGGGTGCCAGCATGCTCTCCCACTCACTGTTTTCCTCACTCTGTTATTGCTTCGTGTGTTTGGGCGCCCTGAAAGGCGCCCTTTTTCTCTCTCTGCCTGCCTGGCGGCAGATCTGGCCGGCTGGCCGTGATAGCATCATCACCCATGTCGGGATAGGGTTCCCGCCCAGAACGGATTCACGGATGAAGCTCACCACTCAACTCGTCTCATTCATCACTCTCTGTGTCATCACGGCCATGGCCATGGTGATGCTCGGTGGCGTCTTCAGCTTCCGCCAGCTGGGCTTTGAGCTGCAGGAGAAGAAGGTCGATGCCCTGGTCGAGGTGCTGGATCGCAACTTCGACAGCCAGACCGAGTCGGCCGCCATGGTGGAGTGGTTGCCAAGCCTGCTGCGCTCCGCCCATGTCATCTCCCTCGATGTTTATCGTGGTGAGCAGAAGGTCTACGGCTTTCAGAACCTGACCCAGGCTGAGCCGGACGATCCGCTGGTGGATTACCGCCTCACCTTGCCAAGGCACGCCGAGTTTGAGGCCCGCCTGAGGCTGGAGCGTCCCTTCAAGGAGTTCGAATACTCCCTCGAGGCGATGTTCGGCATCTCGTTCGGGGTCTTTATCGTGGTCTTTGGCCTCTGGTTCTCCATCCGTTGGCTGCGCGAGCAGCTGCGCGGCGCCGAGTTGCTTAACCACAGGGCCGAACTGATTCTCTCCGGCTCCCTTGGCAAGCTCAACCATGATCCGGCCGAGGAGTGGCCCGCCAGTGCCAGCAAGGCGATCGATTACCTGCTGGCCGAGCTGGCCGATGCCCGCAAGGAGCGCAGCCGCTTCGACAGCTTCATCCGCAGCAATGCCTTCGTGGACAAGGTGACCGGCACCGGCAACCGCATCTTCTTCGACAACCGGCTGGAGAGTGCCATCCGTGACTCGGCGGCCCTCAATGGCGGTATGCTGCTGATCGAACTCGCCGGTCTCGACGAGCTGGAGGGGAACGAGAGCGCCATGAACGAGGTGCTGCAGGAGGCGAGCCTCTCTATCGGCACCTTCGTGCGCAAACACGCCGGTGCCTTGCAGGCGCGCTATGCGGCGCACCTCTTCGCCGTACTCTTGCCCAATCAGGGAGAGAGTGAGCTGGTGGATGCGGCCACCCAGCTGCACAAGAGCCTGCTGCGCCTGCACTGGCCCGAGGCGGTGGAGGGAGAGATCTATGTGGGCGCCGTCTGTTATCGCACCTCAGACACCATGGCCCAGGTGCAGGAGGAGGCCGAGCTGGCCCTCAAGAGCGCTCGCCTGCAGGGGGGAAGCGGCTGGTTCCTGTTCGAGAAGCTCTCGCCCGACGAGGAGAATACCAACAAGGGGACGGTGCGCTGGCGCACCCTGCTGACCCGCCGTATCGAGGAGCGGGCCGTGCGTCTCTACAGCCAGCCGGTGATGCAGGGGCAGGGGCAGCTGGTGTTGCAACAGGAGCTGCTGGCCCGTCTCGACGACGAGCAGGGGCATGAACTGCTGGCGGGTGTCTTCATGCCCATGGCCGAGAAGTCGGGCATGCTGCTTCCGTTCGATCGCCTGATGGCCGAGCAGGTGTTGTCGCTGCTGCAGCGTCTGCCCCCCGACGCCCCGCCCGTCAGCCTCAACATCTGTGCCCAGAGCCTGCTCAACCGGGAGTTCCACCGCTGGCTCTTCTTCTCGCTGTTCCAGCTGCCGCGCAGTCGCAACGAGCAGCTGATTCTGGAGTGTTCAGAGTCCCAGATCACCCGCTACTTCGAGGCCCTCAAGAAGCCCCTGCGCTCCCTGCGCATGCTGGGGGTGCGTCTGACCGTGGATCATGCGGGGCAGGATGTGGTGAGCACCCAGTACATCAAGGAGTTCGACATCAACTTCCTCAAGATCCACCCCAGCCTGGTGCGGGACATCCACCTGCGTCAGGTCAACCAGATGGCGGTGCGCAGTCTGATCGGGGGCTGCGCCAATACCCATACGCGGGTCCTGGCGGTCGGGGTAGAGAGCGCCGAGGAGTGGCACTGCCTGCGCCACCTCGGGGTGCACGCCGGGCAGGGGATCTGGTTTGCCGGGCCCGCTCCTATGGTGATCCCAGACGCCCCTGCTCCCTGAGCCCTGCCAGCCCCTGCAGCCCCCCGGTGTGGATGAAGACGATACGGCTGCCACGGGGGATGGCGCCGGCCTCCAGCTCGCGGCACAGACCGTGCATCCCCTTGCCGCTGTAGATGGGCTCGAGGGGAAGGCCAGTGTGGGCCGAGAAGGCCTCGACCCAGTGCCACAGTTCGGGTGAGAAGCGGGCATACCCCCCCTGATGATGATCCTGCGTGACTCGCCATCCCGCTGATTCGGCGGCTGCCGGCCAGAGCCTGCATATCTCTGCGGGCAGAAAATCCCCCTTGAGTACGGCGATGGCCAGCACCTGCTCGCCGCTGCCTCGTCCGCTCAGCAGCCCCGCAGTGGTGCCGCCACTGGCACAGGGGAGCACCCAGAGATCCGGTGAGAAGGGCACTTCCCCGACCAGCTCGGCGACCCCGGCCAGGGCCAGGGGGCTGCTGCCTCCCTCGGGGATCAGCAGGGTATCGGGCCCCGCCAGGCGCCCGAGCCACTCAGGATCGTGGCGCAGCCGATAGGTCTGTCTGTCCACAAAGGTGAGGGTCATGCCCCACTCCCGACATTGGCGCAGGGTGGCGTTATCCGCCGCCTGGGGTTCGCCACGCACCAGCGCCCGGGTGGCGAAGCCAAAGCGTCTTCCGGCGGCGGCCAGGGCGTGCAGGTGGTTGGAGTAGGCACCTCCGAACGAGAGCAGGGTGGAGAGCCCCTGCGCCCTGGCGTGGATCAGGTGATATTTCAGCTTGCGCCACTTGTTGCCCGAGATGAGGGGATCGAGCAGATCGTCCCGTTTGACCCATACCTCTACCCCGGCCCGGGTGAACAGGGGATGACTCAGCCGCTCCAGCGGAGAGGGGGGGATCGCCGAGAGGTGGGCGCCCAGGGTGGCACAGTCGGGAAAAGTCTCGTCTTGATCACTGTAATTGATTGACATACTTGTGTTTTACTTAAATGAAGCCACCTTTGTGTGATACAGTTTAAGCCGTTTTGTCGACAAGATCGCAGAGTGGATTGATGCGCCGATGGTTCAAAAGTAGGTCGCAGTCCGACCCGGTCGGACTGTTATTGGGACGAGACCGACTCTGGCTGGCCTGTGCCGAGCCGGCCCCCCTGTTCGCGTCACTCCCCTGCGCCGGGCCCCAGGAGTGGTCCAGCGCCATTCCCGCCCTGCTCGCCCAGCATGCGCCGGGCCAGAGAAAGGTTCATCTGGTGCTCTGTAGCGAGCACTACCAACAGGCACAGATCGACAAGCCGGCCGTCCCCGATGGGGAGCTGGCCGGTGCCCTGCCCTGGGCCATCAAGGATTTCGTCACCGAGCCTGTGATGCAGCTCTCTCTCGACTATGTGGACTTGCCCACTCCGCCGGCCGGACGCCCTCGCATCAATGTGATCGCCGTGGCCAAGAGCCGGGTGCAGCAGCTGGCCGATGCGGTCAATCAGGTTGCCCGTCTCGAGAGTATCACCACCGACGAGCTCTCCCTCACCGCCCTGTTTGAGGAGGATGGCGCCGTGCGTCTGCTGCTGTGGCAGCCCGCAGGGCAGGAGTTGCAGCTGCTGGTCTTCCATCGGGGAGGCCTCTGTTTCTCCCGGGTGCTGCGTGGCTTCAAGGGGCTGGCGAGCGCCCCCCTTGAGCCGCTCGAGCTCGACTCCCTCACCCTCGAGATCCAGCGCTCCCTCGACTATCTGCAGGGGCAACTCAAGCTGCCCGAGTGTGCCACCCTGCAACTGGCCCTCACCTCTCCCGGTCTCGGGGCGCTGGTCGGCCATCTGGAGCAGAGTTTCGGCTTTGCCGTCTCGGCCATGGCCAACAAGGCCATTCTCAATGGCATCGACTATCTGCCCGCCTATGCGGTGGCCAGGGGAGCGGGGGCATGAAGAACCGGATCAATCTCTATGGCCCCGAGTTTCGCCCGCGCCGCCAGTGGGCCTCCCTGTCGCAGATGATGCTGGCCTGGGGAGGTGTGCTGCTCCTGCTGCTGGGGGTTGCCGCCTACCTTGGCTGGCAGCAGAGCGCCCTGGATACCCGTCAGTTGGCGCTGGAGAGCGAGCTGGGACAACTGAGGGCCGAATCGGCGCGGCTCGATGCCGAGTTGGCTCGGCGTCAGCCCAGTGCGGCGCTCTCTGCCGAACTGACCGCTCTGCGCGAACAGGTGAGCGGCATGGAGCTGATGTTGCAGCAGCTCGGCGTCCTCGCCCCGGAGCGGGGTCAGAGTCATGCCTTGCTGCTGCGCGAGCTCGCCGGTCTCTCCGCCTCCGGCCTCGCTCTGGAGCGGATCCGGGTCGAGGGGGATCGCATCACGCTGGGGGGGGAGACCCGCAGCAGCGAGGAGGTGCCCGCCTGGGTGGCCCGCTTCGGTGAGACCCGCACTCTGGCGGGCAAGGCCTTTCCCGAGTTCCTGCTCAGCCGCGACCCCAAGGGGCGGCTCTTGTTCCAACTGGGGTCGCTCCCCAAGGAGACCCCATGAACGCCGCATCCATGAGTCAGCAGTGGCGACAACTGGGCGAGCGGGTGGCCAGGTTGTCGACCCGGGAGCGGGTCATGGTGCTCGTCACCGGCCTGGTGCTGCTGCTCCTTCCCCTCGGCGAGTACTGGATTGGACCCGCGCTGGAGCATCAGGCCCAGAGCCGTGAGCGGCTCGAGACCCTGACCCGGGACACCGAGATGGCGCGGCTCGGGATCGAGGGGCGCAAGGCCCGTCTGGCGCGGGATCCCGATGCCGAGGTGAGCCGGGATATCAATCAGAGCCGTGAACGGCTTACCGCCTTGCAGCAGAGCCTGCGGGAGCAAACCGTGGATCTGATCGCCGCCGAGGAGATGCCGGCGGTGCTGCAGGGGTTGCTCGCTCACGGTGAGCGCCTGCGGCTGGTTTCCATGACCAGCCGCCCCCCCGAACCCCTGCTCCCGCCGGAGCAGAAAGCCAACCTCTATCGTCACCAGATAGAACTGGTGCTGGAGGGGGGCTACTTCGACGTCTATCGCTATCTGCAGGCCCTGGAGGGTCTGCCACGCCACTTCTATTGGCGCCAGTTTGATTATCGGGTCGAGCAGTGGCCCAAGGCCAGGGTGGCCTTGACCCTCTATACCCTCAGTGCCAGCAAGGAGTTTATTCGTGGCTAGTCTGCTGCTGGTGTTGGGTGCCGTGGTGGCCCTTGGCACCCCTCTCAAGGATCCCACCACCCCCCTTAGCGGTGGTGGTGCCGGCGACGCCCAGGTTGCGGCGGCCGGGTTGCCCCGGCTGCAGAGCATCGTTCTGGGCAATGGCCCGGCGCTGGCCGTGCTGGGGGGAAAGAGTTATCGCCAGGGTGACCAGGTCGCCGGGTGGCGCATCAACAGTATCACAGGAGACAGGGTGATGCTGGAGCGAGGGCAGGAGAAGACCAGCCTGACCCTCTTCGGTGACAAGGTGATTCGCTAGGGCCTGGGCCCCGGCGCTTTCGGGTAGACGACGCATGAGATCATTTCAGTACGCCATTCTCTCTCTGGCGCTGGCTGCGGCCGGCTGTACCAGCTATCAGCATCCTGAGCCGAAGGAGGCCAAGGATGCCCTGCGCGATGCACAAAGGCAGCCTGCCCCTGCGCTGGCGCTTCCCAGCGCGGTGCAGAGCGAGCTGCTGGCGCTTCCCGCGCCCAACCTGACCCCTCCTCCCATCGCGGAGAAGCGTCTGCGCATCGCCGCCCAGGAGGTAGAGGCCGCCGACTTCTTCGGCTCTCTGTTCAAGGGATCCCGCTACAGCGTGGCGGTTCACCCCGGAGTGAGCGGACTCATCACCCTGGAGCTCAAGGATGTGACCCTGACCGAGGCCCTCGCCACCGTGGCCGACATGTATGGCTTCGATATTCAGCGTCGGGGCTATGTCTATCACATCTATCCGGCCGGGCTGCGTACCGAGACCATGCCGGTCAACTACCTGATGATGTCCCGCCGCGGCATGTCACGCACCACCGTCTCTACCGGCGGGGTGACCAACACCAATAACAACGACGGCAGCAGCGACTTTAACAACAGCAACAGCAGTAGCGGCACCAGTAGCAATAACAGCGGTTCTGGCAACCAGACCACTGGCAACGGCACCCGCATCGAGACCGACAACGAGGCCGACTACTGGCGCGACCTGCGCGAGGCCCTGCAGACCCTGATCGGCAATGGTGACGGGCGGGCTGTCATCGTCAGCCCCCAGGCGGGGCTGGTGACGGTGCGCGCCTATCCGGCCGAGCTCAAGGCGGTGAAGGGGTTCCTCAACCAGTCGGAAGAGCACCTCAAGCGGCAGGTGATCCTGGAGGCGCGGATCCTCGAGGTGGGCCTCAACGAGGGGTATGAGCAGGGAGTCGACTGGAGTGGTCTCTCCGCCAGTTGGGACGGTAATAAGGGCATCAGGAACGGGGAATCACTCGGTACCAGTAGCGTGGGTGCGACCAATGCCATCTTCAAGGCCATCGGCGGCGGTGCCGGCTTTACCATCTCGGATGGCAACTTCAACGTGGCGGTCAATCTGCTCAAGACCCAGGGGGATGTGAATACCCTCTCCAGTCCCCGTGTCACCGCAACCAACAACCAGAAGGCGGTGATCAAGGTGGGGACGGACGAGTATTTTGTGACCGATGCCTCCACCACGGTCACTACCTCGGGGACCAACCCCATCGTCACACCCAATGTCGAATTGACCCCCTTCTTCTCGGGCATTGCCCTGGACGTCACCCCCCAGATCGACGATCAGGGCAAGGTACTGCTCCATATCCACCCCTCGGTGATCGATACCGAGGAGCAGAAGAAGAGCATCAAGGTAGGCTCTTCCGATGAGCTGGTACTCCCCCTGGCCAAGAGCTCGATCCGCGAGTCCGATACCGTGGTGCAGGCCAATAACGGTGACATCATCGTCATCGGCGGTCTGATGAAGACCGACAAGAAGGAGGTGGTGAGCAAGGTGCCCCTGCTGGGGGATATCCCCTGGGTGGGTGAGGCCTTTACCAACCGCAACGAGAAGACCCAGAAGGTGGAGCTGGTGATCATGCTCAAACCCACCATCGTCGAGAGCAACACCTGGCAACAGGAGCTGCAGCGCTCCAGCGAGCTGCTCGACAAGTGGTATCCGGCCGGACCTTAAGCCATGTACCTGGAGCACTTCGGCCTGAGTGAGCCCCCCTTCGGGCTCACTCCCAACACCGGCTTCTACTACGGGCTGCCTCCCCATGAGGAGGCGCTCGAGGTGTTGCGCTGGGCGCTGGAGCAGGGGGAGGGTTTCATCAAGGTGACCGGCGAGGTGGGCACCGGCAAGACCCTGCTCTGCCGCAAGCTGCTCGGTGAGCTCGGCTCCGAGTCCCGACCGGTGCGCTGCGCCTGGTTGCCCAACCCGCACCTGACCCCGGACGAGCTGCGCGCGGCCCTGGCCCATGAACTTGGCATGGCGCGCCAGGAGGGGTGGGAGCTGGATCTCACCGATCGCCTGCACCGTCACCTCATCGCCCTGCACCAGCAGGGGTTTCGGGTGGTGGTGCTGATCGACGAGGCGCAGGCCCTGCCCGATGCGGCCCTGGAGGCGATCCGCCTGTTTGGCAACCTGGAGACGGAGTCGAGCAAGCTGCTTCAGGTGGTGCTGTTTGGCCAGCCCGAGCTCGACAGCCGGCTGGGCCAGGCGCACCTGCGCCAGCTGCGCCAGCGCATCGGTTTCTCCTATGCCTTGCGCCCCCTGCGCCGTGACGAGGCGCGCGCCTATCTCGAGCACAGGCTGCAGGTCTCCGGTTATCGCGGTGCCCCCCTCTTCAGTGCCGCCGCCAACCGGCTACTGTGGCGCTCCGCCCGGGGTATCCCCCGGCTGCTCAATATCCTGGCCCACAAGAGCCTGATGTTGGCCTATGGCAAGGGGGTGCGTGAGGTGGGGCGCCCTCTGGTGCGCGAGGCGGTACGTGATACCGCCGATGCGAGGGGGCGGCGTGCGCCGCTCTGGTGGGGGCTGGGCATAGGGCTGCTGGCCCTGCTGGTCTGGGGGGCGAGCCGATGAGCGTCATCAACCAGATGCTTAACGATCTCGAGGCGCGCCGTCATCGGGAAGGAGAGGGCGCCCGCTATATGCCAGTGGCCCGCACGCCCCTCTGGCTGCTGGCCCTGGTGACCCTCACCTGCCTGGCAGGCCTGCTGCTGGTGGGGTGGCGGGGATGGCTCTACTGGCAGGCCGAGGAGGCCCGTCACCAGGCCTCGCCCGAGGTCGACAGCGTCGTGGTGCATCCCGCTGCCGGTGAGCCGGCAGAGCGGACCCAGATCGCGACCGTTTCGCCCCCTCATCCTGATGGCACAGGCATGGATACCCCCCGGCCGCCGCTCACCCCGACCCAGGTCGCCGAACCCGATACCGAGGTGGCCTTGCCCGTCCCGGATCGCGCGCTCTCTCACGAGGAAGAGCTGGTGGTGCCCCCCGGTGAGGATCCCGAGGCCTTTTACGCCCGCGTCGATGCCGCCTTGCAGCCCGAGCGCCAGGAGGAGGAGGCCCTCCAGGCCGGGGCGGCGGATCCGGCCCCCAAGGCTCCCCCCAAGAATCAGCTACGCATCGACAGGGTCTCTCTCTCCCCCGCCGAGCTGGCGGCGCTGGCCGACAAGAAGGCGAGCAGCGCCCTGGCCAGGGGTGATATGGCCGAGGCGGAGCGGCAATATGTGGATCTGCTGGAGCTACAGCCGCAGCAGGTGGCGCCACGCAAGCAACTGGCGGCCCTGCTCTATGGCCAGGGGCGCCTCGAGGAGGCCAATCGCCTGCTCGAGGAGGGGGTGCGTCGTCATCCGACCGAGCCCGATTTTCGCCTCTTGCTGGCCCGACTGGCACTGGCCACCGGGCAACAGTCCCAGGCCCTCAATTGGCTCGCCGGAGCGCGTCCACCGCTGCCTGGCAACCTCGACTACTACGCCACCTGGGCCGGTGTGGCCCAGGAGCTGGGCCACACCGGCGAGGCCCGGGATCTCTATCTGCAACTGCTGCGCAGCAAGCCCGACGAGGGACGCTGGTGGCTGGGGCTGGGGGTGGCCGAGGAGCGGCTGGGCAACGGGGCCCGTGCCCTCGATGCCTATCGCAGCGCCCAGCTGCACGGCGGGCTCGGCGATGCCTCGAGCCAGTGGCTGGGGCAGCGCATCGCCGCCCTGACCCCATGATGAAGGAGTAACCATGGCACAACCCAGACTCAAGATGCGGCTCGGCGACCTGCTGGTGCAAGAGCAGATCGTCTCGGACGATCAACTGCAGCTGGCCCTGCAGCAGCAGCGCCAGACCGGCCGCAAACTGGGGGCGACCCTGATCGAGCTCGGCTTCATCAGCGAGGTGCAGTTGCTGCAGTTTCTCGCCCGTCAGCTGGAGGTGCCCTTCTTCGATCTCAACACCCTCACCATAGACGTGGCGGCGGTGCAACTGCTGCCCGAGGTGCAGGCTCGTCGTTATCGGGCCCTGGCGGTCAATCGCAGTGACGACGTGGTGACGGTGGCCATGTCGGATCCGGCAGATCTCAGCGCCCTCGATGCGGTCGCGGCCCTGCTGGCACCGCGTCAGATGGCCCTGGCGGTGGCCCGGGAGGGGCAACTGCTCGACTATTTCGATCGCCTCTATCGCCGTACCCGCGAGATAGAGAGCTTCGCCGAGCAGCTGCGCGAGGAGTATCAGGAGGCGGACTTCGAGCTGGGTGGCAATAACCTGGAGGGGAGTGGCGAAGGGGAGGCGACGGTGGCCAAGCTGCTGCGCTCCCTGTTTGAGGATGCCGTTCAGGTGGGGGCCTCGGACATCCATATCGAGCCGGATGAGAAGGTGTTGCGCATTCGCCAGCGGATCGACGGCGTGCTGCACGAGAACGTGCTCAATGAAGTACGGATCGCCCAGGCGCTGGTGCTGCGCCTCAAGCTGGTGGCCGGCCTCGATATCTCGGAGAAGCGGCTGCCCCAGGATGGCCGCTTCAACATGAAGGTGCGCGGTCACGACGTGGATGTGCGTATCTCCACCATGCCGGTACAACACGGGGAGTCGGTGGTGATGCGTCTGCTGGATCAGTCCGGCGGCCTGCTCTCCCTCGAAGATACCGGCATGCCGCCGGAGATCCTGGTGCGCTTCCGGCGCCAGCTCAAACGCCCCCATGGCATGATCCTGGTCACCGGTCCCACCGGGAGTGGCAAGACCACCACCCTCTACGGGGCGCTCTCGGAGATCAACCAGCCGAGCCACAAGATCATCACGGTAGAAGACCCGGTGGAGTACCGTATTCCCCGCATCAACCAGGTGCAGGTCAATACCAAGATAGGTCTTACCTTCTCCACCGTGCTGCGTTCGACCCTGCGTCAGGACCCTGACATCCTGCTGGTGGGGGAGATGCGTGACAACGAGACGGTGGAGATAGGCCTGCGCGGCGCCATCACGGGCCACCTGGTGCTCACCACCCTGCACACCAACGATGCGGTCACCAGCGCCCTGCGCCTCATCGACATGGGGGCGCCGGGCTATCTGGTGGCCAGCGCCCTGCGCGCCGTGGTGGCTCAGCGCCTGGTGCGCCGTCTGTGCGAGCACTGCCGCCAGCCGGCCGAGCCGGATCAGGCCCAGGCCACCTGGCTCGCCACCTTGAGCGGCGAGCGTCCCGGAGAGCATGTCTACCACGCCGGACGGGGTTGCCAGAGTTGCAACTTCACCGGCTACCGGGGGCGGATCGGGGTCTATGAGCTGCTCGAGCTGGATCAGCCCATGATGGACGCCTTGCGTCGGGACGATGCCGAAGGTTTCGCCCGGGCCGCCCGGGAGCAGCCGCTCTATCGTCCCCTGGCCCTGGTGGCCCTGGACTATGCCCGCACCGGCGTTACCTCGGTCGACGAGGTGCTGCGTCTGGCCGAGGATCTGGGGTAAGTCATGGCTCACTTCATCTATCGGGGACGTGACAACCAGGGACGAGAGGCGCGCGGCGAGCTGGAGGCGGCGAGCGAGATGGCGGCCGCCGAGGCCCTGATGCGCCGGGGCATTCTGCCCACCGAGATCCGGCCCGGCAAGAAGAGTGCGGCGGCCATCGACTGGTCGCTGTTGCTCGAGCGGGGCGTGCGTCTCGAGGAGCTGGTCATCTTCACCCGCCAGATGTATGCCCTGACCCGGGCCGGTATCCCGATATTGCGCGCCATGGCCGGCCTGGCCGAGAGCACCCACAGCAAGCCGCTCAAGCGTGCCCTGATGAACCTCGGCGAGGAGCTTGGCAACGGCAAGCCGCTCTCCACCGCCATGCAGGCCCATCCCAGGGTCTTTAGTTCTCTCTTTATCGCCATCATCCACGTGGGGGAGAACACGGGTCAGCTGGAGGAGGCCTTCCTGCAGTTGGCCAACTACTTCGAGCTGGAGCTGGAGACCCGCAAGCGGATCAAGACCGCCATGCGCTACCCCAGCTTCGTGCTGATCGCCATCGGTGTGGCCATGGTGATCCTCAATATTTTCGTCATTCCCACCTTCGCCGGCATGTTTGCCAAATTCGGGGTGGAGCTGCCGCTCGCCACCCGGATCCTGCTCGCCACCTCCCACTTCTTCGTCCACTACTGGTGGTTGATGCTGGCGGCTCTGATCGGCTGCGTGCTGGGTTGGCGCTGGTGGACCGGTACGCCGGGAGGAAAACTCACCTGGCACCGCTGGCAACTGCGCCTGCCCATCGTCGGGGACATCATAGAGCGCTCCCTGCTGGCGCGCTTCTCCCGCAGCTTTGCCATGATGCTGCGCGCCGGTGTTCCCCTCAACACGGCCCTGACCCTGGTGGCCGAGGCGGTGGACAACGCCTGGATGGCCCACCGGATCCGCGACATGCGAAGCGGCATCGAGCGTGGCGAGAGCCTGCTGCGCACCGCCACCCAGAGTCACCTC
>NZ_CDDB01000026.1 GCF_000820105.1 Aeromonas schubertii
CCCGCAGGGCGGGCGAAACCTGTCGAGGGCAACGCCCTCGCGTCCCATGCGGCGCAGCCGCATACCTTACCTGATGATGGCAATGCGCCGCGCTGATTACCCCCTCCCCCATGCGGCATAGCCGCATCAAGATGCCTGCCATAGGCAAGGAGCTTGGCCGAGCTCCCCCGCACGTCCCACAAAAAAACCCGTCATTCGACGGGTTTTTTATCATCCAGGGCTCACCGGTCAGCCGGCAAGCCGCCTGGGTCAGCTTACTGACCGCTCCCCGAGTTGCGGGTAGAGGGACGACGGCGGGAGGCCGGGGTGCGGGCGCGGCCACCGGCGGTGGACTGCAGCTCCTTGTGGCGCTTGACGGCGCGGCGGATCTGGGCAGCCTGCTTGTGGCGGTTGGCCTTGCTGTCGGCATGCACGTCGACCTTGGACTCGGTCTCACGGTGCAGGCCCACCAGCTCGCGCAGGTAGTTCACCTCGGTGAGCTTGAGCTCCTGCCAGCCGCCGCGCGGGACGGCGCGGTCGAGCTTGACGTCGCCGTAGCGGATCCGCATCAGACGGCTCACCTGCACCTCCTGGGACTCCCACAGGCGGCGCACTTCACGGTTGCGCCCCTCGGTCAGGGTGACGTTGAACCACTGGTTGAGACCCTCGCCGCCGGCCGGCTTGATCTTGTCGAACTTGGCCATGCCATCCTCGAGCTGCACCCCCTTGCGCAGACGCTGGAGCATGGCTTCGTTGATCTCGCCAAACACGCGCACCGCGTATTCGCGCTCCACCTCGTGGCGCGGGTGCATCAGGCGGTTGGCCAGCTCACCGTCGGTGGTGAAGAGCAGCAGGCCCGAGGTGTTGACGTCGAGACGACCGACGGCAATCCAGCGCCCCTCGGAGAGGGCCGGCAGGCGATCGAACACGGTCGGACGCCCCTCGGGATCGTGACGGGTACACATCTCCCCTTCCGGCTTGTGGTAGGCGAGAACGCGGCAGATCAGATCTTCGGCGGGCTTGGTCTTGACGGTGTGGCCGTCAATCCGGATCACGGCGTTGGCTTCGACGCGATCTCCCAGGGTGGCGACTTTGCCATCCACACTGACCCGACCCTCGGTGATCAGGGCCTCCATCTCACGACGGGAGCCGTGACCCGCACGGGCCAGCACTTTTTGCAGTTTTTCACTCATCGGGTTTACCTGATTGTTGTGCGCTCTCGGCCAGGGGGACCGACAACGGGGTTTGTGCCTCGTCCAGCTCGGGGAGCTGATCCAGGCTCTTCAAATTGAAATAGTCGAGAAACTCGCGGGTAGTGGCAAGCAACTCGGGGCGGCCCGGCACCTCTTTGTGGCCGATGCCGCGGATCCAGCCTCGCTCCTTGAGGGTGGTGACTATCTGGGTCGAGACCGCCACGCCGCGGATCGCCTCTATCTCGGCCCGGGTGATGGGTTGACGATAGGCGATCAGCGTCAGGGTCTCCATCACGGCGCGTGAATAGCGCGGCGCCCGTTCGCTCCACAGGCGCGCGAGCTCTTCGGCGTACTCCTGACGGGCCTGAAAGCGCCAGCCCGAGGCGACCTCTTTAAGCTCCACCCCGCGCGGCTCGTACTCCTGTTTCAGCTCCGCCAGCAGCAGCTGCACGTAGCGGGAGGTGACCGGGTAGTCGGCCAGCACGCTCCCCTTGATCTCGGCGACGGTGAGCGGCCGCCCGGCCACCAGCAGGGCCGCCTCGATGAGGCACTTAAGCCGGGGTGTGGGCAGGGCCATGGTCATGCTCCGGGTCGCTCGCCCCGTCCGCCAGGGCAAAATGGATGGGGCCAAGGGGCTCGGCCTGCAGGATCCAGATGAGGGACTCCTTGCACAGCTCGAGCAGGGCGAGAAACGTCACCAAGACCCCCATGCGCCCCTCATCCGCCTGCAGCACCTGCTCGAAACGCAGGGTCGCCCCCGGGGTGAGCCTGGCCAGGATCTCGGCCATCCGCACCCGGGTCGGGATCTGCTCGCGTCTTATCTGATGGTGCTCAAAGTGAGTCGCGCGTTTTACCACACTTTGCATGGTCAAGGCGAGTTCAATCAGGGCGACGTCGGGTGCGAGCGGCTTGAGAGCGCCAAAATCGGGCGGCAGGGCGCTTGCCACAAAAATCTCCCGCTCCAGGCGTGGCAAGGCGTCGAGCCCCTCGGCCGCCACCTTGTAGCGCTCGTACTCCTGCAGGCGGCGCACCAGGGCCACCCGGGGGTCTTCCCCCTCTTCTTCCTCGAGCTCGGGGGCACGCGGCAGGAGCATGCGCGACTTGATCTCGGCCAGCCAGGCCGCCATCAGCAAATACTCGGCCGCCAGCTCCAGGTTGAGGCCACGCATCAGATCCACATAGGTCAGATACTGGTTGGTGATCTCGACGATGGGCAGGTTGAGGATGTCGAGCTGCTGGCGACGAATGAGGTAGAGCAGCAGATCGAGGGGGCCCTCGAAGGTCTCTAAAAAGACCTCGAGGGCGTCCGGCGGGATGAAGAGATCCTGCGGCAGCTCGGTATAGGGCTTGCCCTCGACCAGGGCGATGGGGGACGTCATCACTCGAAGGGGGTCGGGTCCCCGGCACCGCGGCGACGGATCACCGGCTCGTCATCGGAAAAGTCCACGACCGTGGTGGGCTGCTCGCCCAGATACCCGCCGTTGATCACCAGATCGAGCTGCTTGCCGAGCTTGTCGGCGATCTCTTCCGGATCATACTCGGCCATCTCGGAGCCGGGCAGGATCAGGGTGGTGGAGAGCAGCGGCTCACCGATCGCCTCGAGCAGGGCCAGGGCTATCTTGTTGTCGGGCACCCGGATGCCGATGCTCTTCTTCTTCTCATTCATCAGGCGGCGCGGCACCTCCTTGGTGGCCTTGAAGATGAAGGTATAGGCCCCCGGGGTGTTGTTCTTGATGAGGCGAAACGCGCTGTTCTCGACCCGGGCATAGGTGGCGAGCTCGGAGAGATCGCGGCACATCAGGGTGAAGTCGTGGTTGGCGTCGATGCGGCGGATGCGGCAGATGCGCTCGAGCGCCCCCTTGTCCCCCATCATGCACCCCAAGGCATAGCCCGAATCGGTCGGATAGGCGATGACGCCGCCGCTTTGCAGGATCTGCACCGACTGGCTGATGAGGCGGACCTGCGGGTTGTCGGGGTGAACGTAAAAATGCTGACTCATGGTACCTCCCGGGGTGATCCCGGCGATTGCTCACGCAATGGGGCGGCAGCGGCCGCCATCGAACGGGCCCGACGCTCGAGCCCACAAAAATCTATTGTGCGCCCCTTTTCAGGCGCTTGCATCTGCCGTGACATCGGCGGCGGTGAGCCCGAACAGCTCGGGATGGGCCTGCCACAGGGGGCGGCCATGCTTGGGCAGCCACAGGCCACGCCCCAGCTCCAGCCAGGGCTGGGGGAAGTGGAAGTCCGATCCCACCGAGATGAGCAGGCCGTGCTCCTCGGCCCACTGGCCCAGGTTGGCGCGCTCGGTGGGGCTCTGCTGGGGCAGGCAGGCCTCCATGGCATCCCCCCCGGCGGCCTTGAAGGCCACCAGCAGCCGCTTGAGCCACTTGGTGGAGAGATCGTAGCGGCTGGGGTGGGCCAGCACAGCGCGCCCGCCGGCCTGCTGGATGATGGCGATGGCGGCCGCCATCTCGGGCCACTGGGCCGGCACATAGCCCTTGTTGCCACGGCTTAAATACTTCTTGAACACCTTCTGCATGGAGTCGGCCACCCCGACGCTCACCAGATAGCGGGCGAAGTGGGCACGGGTCACCTCGGCGTCACCGGCCAGGGCCAGGGCCCCCTCGAAGGCACCGGGGATGCCGCATTTTTCGAGCCGGCGCCCCATCTCCTCGGCCCGCTCCCGGCGGCGGCGCCCCTGATCGGCCAAAAAGGTGAGCAGGCCATCATTTTTTACATCGACGCCGATCCCGACCACGTGGATCTCGTGAGACTCCCAACCGCTCGAGATCTCGACCCCGCTCACCAGCCGAAGGGGCAGCGCCTCGGCGGCGAGGGTGGCGGCCGCCTCATCAAGCCCGGCAAGGGTGTCGTGGTCAGTGATGGCTAACACACCCACCCCCTTTTCGGCGGCGCGGCGCACCAGTTCGCTGGGGGAGAGGTGACCGTCCGAGGCGGTGGTATGAGAGTGCAGATCGAATCGCAACAAGGGGATGGGGTGCTCCATGGCTGAAAAAAGCGGCTTGACTTGCTCGCCGGAATATCGTTTTACTGTACGCACTTCAACTGCAAGGCAACAGGATAATCTCATCATGCTCGCAACCCTCACCCTGAACCTGATCTGGTGGTGGCACACTCCCTCATAGCGGGCGTGTGGTGGTTGCTGCATCTGTAAAACCTGGCAGCAGAGAAAGAACCCAAGAAAAGCCCGCTGACATCAGCGGGCTTTTTTATTATCCGGCAAATGGACGAGCGATGAAACCGATGAAACTGACCCGGCGATGGCGCGGCTTGACCCAATCCACTCCAACTCACTGATTTAGCGACATTTACGATTAAGGAAACCAGGACATGATCATCGTACTCAAGCCCACCGCCAGCGAAGCCGACGCCAAGACCCTGCTCGGTCGCATCGAGCGCACCGGCCTCAAGCCCCTCTACCTGCCGGGCGCCGAGCGCATCGTGCTGGGGGCCCTCGGCGACGAGCGCGTGCTCGAGCAACTCAACCTCGATGCGGACCCCATGGTCGAGTCGGTCAAGCCCATCCTCTCCAAGTACAAGCTGGTGAGCCGCGAGCTGCACCCCCACGACAGCCAGGTGCGCATCGGCAATCTCACGGTCGGCGGCGATACCTTCGCCCTCATCGCCGGCCCCTGCTCGGTGGAATCGAGCGAGCAGCTCCACAGCGTGGCCGCCATGGTCAAGCGCCACGGGGCTCAGGCCCTGCGCGGCGGTGCCTTCAAGCCGCGCTCCAGCCCCTATGGCTTCCAGGGACTCGGGGAGGAGGGGCTCAAGCTGCTGGCCGAGGCCAACCGCGAACACGGCCTGCCCACCGTCTCCGAGGTGATGGACGCCAGCGACGTGGATCTCATGTGCCAATACGTCGACTGCCTGCAGATAGGCGCGCGCAACATGCAAAACTTCCGCCTGCTCACCGCGGTGGGCCAGACCGACAAGCCGGTACTGCTCAAGCGCGGCCTGTCGGCCACCATCGAGGAGTTTCTGCTGGCCGCCGAATACATCTATGCCGCCGGCAACCATCGCATCATCCTCTGCGAGCGCGGCATCCGCACCTTCGAGACCGCCACCCGCAACACCCTTGACCTGAATGCGGTCGCCCTGCTCAAGCAGAAGAGCCACCTGCCGGTGCTGGTCGACCCGAGCCACGGCACCGGCATCCGCGAGCTGGTGATCCCCCTGTCGCGCGCCGCCGCCGCCGTGGGGGCCGACGGTGTCATCGTCGAGGCTCACCTCAACCCGGCCGAGGCGCTCTCGGACGGCCATCAGGCCCTGACCGAGCCCCTGTTCCGCCAGCTGGTGGCCGAGCTGACCCCCTTCGTGCAGGCCGCCGGCCGCCACCTCTGACTGAAAGGATGCCACCATGACCCCGCTTCCCCTCGGCAAGTTTGAATCCCTGCGACTGTCGGCCCCCTATGTGGCCGACCCCCTCGCCCTCTATCGCACCCTGTGCGGCGAGCGCCCCAACACCCTGCTGCTCGAGTCGGCCGAGATAGACAGCAAGGCCGGCACCCAGAGCCTGCTGCTGGCCGATGCCTGCCTGCGCCTGGAGTGCCGGGGCCAGCGGGTCGGGGTGCGCCCCCTCACCCCCAACGGTGAGCCGCTGCAACGGCTGCTGGCCGAGCGGCTGCCGGCAGGGGTTGAGCGCAGCCAAGGGGCCAAGGGTGAGTTACTGCTCACCTTCCCGCGCGCCGATCAGGCGCAGGATGAGGACAGCCGCCTCAAGGCGGTGGGGGTGCTCGACGCCCTGCGCACCCTTATCAACGAACTGCAGACCGAGCAGGAGGCGGGCAGCCTCTTTCTCGGCGGCAGCTTCGCCTATGACCTGATCGCCGCCTACGAGGATCTGCCCGAGGTGCCAGAGGGGAGCAACGACTGCCCCGACTACTGCTTCTATGTGGCCGAGACCCTGATCACCATCGACCACCAGATGCTGACCACCCGGCTGCAGGCCTGCGTGTTCGGGGGCGACACCTTCGGCCCCGGCTATCGCCGTCTCTCGGCGCGCCTGGCCGAGCTCAAGGAGGCCTGCGCCGCCGCCCCGGCCCCGGAGCAGGCCGCCCCGGTCGTCACCGGCAATCTCGCGGTCGATCAGGATGACAAGCGCTTCTGCGCCGAGGTGGAGCGCCTCAAGGGCTTCATCCGCAAGGGCGACATCTTCCAGGTGGTGCCGTCGCGCAGCTTCTCCCTCCCCTGCCCCGCGCCGCTCGCCGCCTATCGCCGCCTCAAGCAGACCAACCCCAGCCCCTACATGTTCTTCGTGCAGGACGAGGGCTTCACCCTGTTTGGCGCCTCCCCCGAGAGTGCGGTGAAATTCAGCGCCACCAGCCGCCAGGTGGAGATGTACCCCATCGCCGGCACCCGCCGCCGTGGCTTCAACCCCGATGGCACCATCAACGCCGATCTGGATGGCCGCATCGAGCTGGAGCTGCGCCAGGACGAAAAAGAGGTGGCCGAGCACCTGATGCTGGTCGATCTCGGTCGCAACGACATCGCCCGCATCAGCGAGCCCGGCACCCGCTATGTGAAGGACCTGCTCAAGGTGGATCGCTACAGCCACGTGATGCACCTGGTCTCCCGGGTGGTGGGCACCTTGCGCTCCGATCTCGACGCCCTGCACGCCTATCAGGCCTGCATGAACATGGGCACCCTGACCGGCGCCCCCAAGATCCGCGCCAGCGAGCTCATTCGTCTGGTGGAGGGGAAGCGACGCGGCAGCTATGGCGGCGCCGTGGGGTATGTAAGCGGTGACGGCGAGATGGACACCTGCATCGTGATCCGCTCCGCCTTCGTCAAAAATGGGGTCGCCCATGTGCAGGCCGGCGCCGGCGTGGTCTACGACTCCAAGCCGCAGGCCGAGGCGGACGAGACCCGCGCCAAGGCCGCCGCCGTGCTCTCGGCCATCGCCGCCAGCCACGGCACCACCCTTCAAGCCCTCAGCGTCAGCACCGAACAATAAGGAAGTGACCCATGACTAACATCTTCCTGCTCGATAACTTCGATTCGTTCACCTACAACCTGGTGGATCAGTTCCGCTCCCTCGGCTATCCGGTGCGCATCTACCGCAACAGCCTGCCCGCCGCCCGTATCATGGAGGAGATCGCCGCCTGTGACGGCGAGGCGGTGCTGGTGCTCTCGCCGGGACCGGGCGCCCCCCATGAGGCGGGCTGCCTCATCGAGCTCATTACCCTGGCCCGCGGCAAGGTGCCGATCCTCGGCATCTGCCTCGGCCATCAGGCCCTGTGCGAAGCCTACGGCGGCACGGTCGGCCCGGCCGGCGAGATAGTCCACGGCAAGCGCTCCCTGATTGAACACGACGGCCACGGCCCCTTCGCCGGCCTCTCTCACCCCCTGCCGGTGGCCCGCTACCACTCCCTGGTCGCCACCTATGTGCCCCCCGAGCTGACGGTGACCGCCCACTATCAGGGGATGCCCATGGCCATCGAGCAACCCGAGGATCGCGCCCTCGGCTTTCAGTTCCATCCGGAATCCATTTTAACCAGCGAGGGGGCCCGCCTGCTGACCCAGGCCCTGGCCCATATCACCCGCGCCGGCGATCCCCAGTAAGCAAGGAGGCTCATATGCATCAGTTTCTCAACACTCTCTATCAGGGCCACAGCCTCAGCCGTGAACAGGCCCGTGACGCCTTCGGTCAGGTGATCCGCGGCGAGGTGGAGCCCGTGCTGCTGGCCAGCCTGCTCACCGCCCTCAAGATCAAGGGGGAGACCCCGCAAGAGATCGCCGGCGCCGCCGAGGCGCTGCTGGCCGAGGCCCGCCCCTTCCCGCGCCCGGACTACGCATTCTGCGACATCGTCGGCACCGGTGGCGACGGCCTCAACACCATCAACGTCTCCACCACCTCGGCCCTGGTGGCCGCCGCCTGCGGCCTGAAAGTGGCCAAGCATGGCAACCGCTCGGTGTCGAGCAAGTCGGGCTCGAGCGATCTGCTCGACAAGATGGGGATCCGGCTCGACATGAGCCCGGAGCAGGCGCGCCATTGCCTCGACGAGCTGGGGGTCTGCTTCCTGTTCGCCCCCCAGTACCACGCCGGGGTACGCCACGCCATGCCGGTGCGCCAGGCCCTAAAGACCCGCACCCTGTTCAACGTACTGGGGCCGCTCATCAACCCGGCTCGTCCCGGCTATCAGCTGATGGGCGTCTATGCCCCCGAACTGGTGCGTCCGATTGCCGAAACCCTGCTGGCCTTGGGGCTGAAAACGGGTATGGTGGTACACGGCGCCGGCCTCGACGAGGTGGCCATCCACGGCCCGACCCAGGTGGCCGAGATCCGTGACGGGGAGATCCGCGAATACCTGCTGACCCCGGCCGATTTTGGGCTCGAGACCCACCCGGTGAGCGCCATCGCCGGTGGCGAGCCCGAAGAGAACCGGGCCATCACCGCCGCCATCCTGGCGGGGCAGGGCACCCCGGCCCACAACGCCGCCATCGCCGCCAACGTGGCCCCCCTGCTGCTGATGGCAGGCCAGGTGAAGAGCCTGAAGGAAGGGGCCGAGCGGGTGCTGGCGGTGCTGGCGAGCGGCAAGGCCGCCGAGCTGGCCCGTGCCCTGGCCGTCTTAAGCCACGCCGAATAATGGAATCGATGCACAAGGACCACATCATGCTCAATCACCCCTCCCTCAGTCAGACCATTCTCGGCAAGATTGTCGCGACCAAGCTGCAGTGGCTGGAGGAGCGCAAGCTCAAGGAGCCTCTGGAGAGCTTCCAGGGGAGCCTGACCCCAAGCGATCGGGACTTCGAGGGGGCCCTGCGCCAGGGCGGCACCCGCTTCATCATGGAGTGCAAGAAGGCCTCTCCCTCCAAGGGTCTCATCCGCGCCGACTTCCACCCCGAGGCGATCGCCGACGCCTACGCCCCCTATGCGGCCGCCATCTCGGTGCTGACCGACGAGCCCTATTTTCAGGGGGAGTTTGCCTTCCTGCCGCGAGTGCGTGGCCGGGTCAGCCAGCCGGTGCTGTGCAAGGACTTCATGATTGACCCCTACCAGGTCTATCTGGCGCGCCACTATCAGGCCGACGCCATCTTGCTGATGCTCTCGGTGCTCACCGACGAGGGGTATCGCACCCTGTTCGCCATCGCCCGCGAGCTCGGCATGGGGGTGCTCACCGAGGTGAGCAACGACGAAGAGGCCGAGCGGGCCATCGCCCTCGGCGCCCCCGTCATCGGCATCAATAACCGGGACCTGCGCGATCTCAGCGTCGATCTCGAGCGCACCCGTCACCTCGCGGCGCGCATTCCGGGCGATCGCCTGGTGGTGAGCGAGTCCGGGATCTATCACAGGGCCCAGGTGGCCAGCCTGCGCGACCATGCCAAGGCCTTCCTGGTGGGCTCTTCCCTGATGGCCGAGGCCGACCTGCCCCGCGCGGTGCGCAAACTGGTGCTGGGCCAGAACAAGGTGTGCGGCCTGACCCGCCCCGAAGACGCGGCCGCAGCCTATCACGCCGGCGCCGTCTACGGCGGCCTTATCTTCGTGGCCAAGAGCCCGCGCTACGTGGACATCCCGGCCGCCCGTGCCGTGATGGCCGGCGCCCCCCTCGATTACGTCGGGGTGTTTCGCGGCGCCCAGCCCGAGACCATCGCCAAGACAGTCGAGGCGCTGGGGCTCGCGGCGGTGCAGCTGCACGGGGAGGAAGACGCCTTCTTCATCGCCCGCCTGCGCCCCCTGCTGCCGGAAGGGTGCCAGATCTGGAAGGCGGTGCCGGTGACGGCCGGTGAGCCGCTGCCTCCCCTCGACTACCCCTGCGATCGCCTGCTGCTCGACAGCAAGGTGGCCGGCCAGAGCGGCGGCACCGGCGTCGCCTTCGACTGGGGCCTGCTCGCCGGGCTCGACAAGTCGCGCCTGATGCTGGCCGGGGGGCTCGGCCCCGCTAACGCCCTCGAGGCGGCCCGGGTGGGCTGCCTGGGCCTTGATTTTAACTCCGGGGTCGAGTCTGCCCCCGGCGTGAAGGATGCGGGCAAACTTGCCGCCGCGTTCGACCAGTTGCACCAGCTTTGATAAGGAAGATGACCATGACCCTGCTCAACCCCTTCTTCGGTGAATTTGGCGGCATGTACGTGCCGCAGATCCTGATGCCGGCCCTGCTCCAGCTGGAGAAGGCCTTTGTCGATGCCAAGGACGATCCGGCCTTTGAGGCCGAGTTCCAGGCCCTGCTGACCGAATACGCCGGGCGCCCGACCCCGCTCACCCTGACTCGCAACCTCACCAAGGGCACCAGGACCCGCCTCTATCTCAAGCGCGAAGACCTGCTGCACGGGGGCGCCCACAAGACCAACCAGGTGCTGGGCCAGGCCCTGCTCGCCAAGCGCATGGGCAAGTGCGAGATCATCGCCGAGACCGGTGCCGGCCAGCACGGCGTGGCCACTGCACTGGCGTGCGCCCTGCTCGGGCTCAAGTGCCGGGTCTATATGGGGGCCAAAGATTGCGAGCGGCAGAAGCCCAACGTCTTTCGCATGAAGCTGATGGGGGCCGAGGTGATCCCGGTGCACTCGGGCTCGGCCACCCTCAAAGATGCCTGTAACGAGGCGCTGCGCGACTGGGCCGCCAACTATGAGAGCGCCCACTACCTGCTCGGCACCGCCGCTGGCCCGCACCCCTTCCCGACCATAGTGCGCGAGTTTCAGAAGATGATCGGCGAGGAGGCCAAGGCCCAATGCTTCGAAAAAGAGGAGCGCCTGCCCGACGCCGTCATCGCCTGCGTCGGCGGCGGATCGAACGCCATCGGCATGTTTGCGGACTTCATCGATGAGCCTTCCGTGCGTCTCATCGGCGTCGAGCCGGGTGGCCACGGTATCGAGAGCGGCGAGCACGGCGCGCCGCTCGGCCACGGCAGCAAGGGGGTCTTCTTTGGCATGCACTCCTACCTGATGCAAGACGAGCAGGGGCAGATCCAGGAGTCCTACTCGGTCTCGGCGGGCCTCGACTTCCCCTCGGTCGGCCCCCAGCACGCCCATCTGGCCGCCATCGGCCGCGCCGAGTATGTCTCCATCACAGATCAGGAGGCCCTCGACGCCTTCCAGGAGCTGGCCCGCTCCGAGGGGATCATCCCGGCGCTGGAGTCCTCCCACGCCCTGGCCCACGCCCTCAAGATGGCGCGCGGCGAGCCGGAAAAAGAGCAGGTGCTCATCGTCAATCTCTCCGGCCGGGGCGACAAGGACATCTTCACCGTCGCCGACATTTTTCAAAAACAAGGAGTCCTGTAATGAATCGCTATGCGGATATGTTTGACCGTCTCGATGCCGCCAAGCAGGGCGCCTTCGTGCCGTTTGTCACCCTGGGCGACCCCACCCCCGAGCTGTCGCTCGCCATCGTCGACGCCCTGGTCGAGGGGGGCGCCGACGCCCTCGAGCTCGGCATCCCCTTCTCGGATCCGGTGGCCGACGGCCCGACCATCCAGGGTGCCACCCTGCGCGCCTTCGCGGGTGGCACCACGCCGGATCGCTGCTTCGAGCTGCTGGGGCGCATCCGCGCCAAGTACCCAAGCCTGCCCATTGGCCTGCTGGTCTACGCCAACCTGGTCTATGTGCGCAAGATCGACGGCTTCTACGAGAAGTGCCAGCAAGCTGGCGTGGATTCGGTGCTGGTGGCCGACGTGCCGGTGCAGATGTGCGAGCCCTACAAGGCCGCCGCCGACAGGTTTGGCATTGACAGCATCTTTATCGCCCCCCCCAACGGGGACGGCGAGACCCTCAAGGCCGTCGCCGAGCTCGGCCGCGGTTACACCTACCTGGTGAGCCGGGCCGGGGTGACCGGCGCCGAAACCAAGGCCGGCATGCCGGTAGAGGGGCTTATTAACACCCTGCGCGAGTTCGGCGCCCCCCCCGCCCTGCTCGGCTTTGGCATCAGCGAGCCGGCCCAGGTGCGTGACGCCATCAAGGCCGGCGCTGCCGGCGCCATCTCGGGCTCGGCCGTGGTGAAGATCATCGAGACCCACCATCAGGATCCGGCCCGCATGCTGGTGCGCCTCAAGGAGTTTGTGGAAGGGATGAAGGCGGCGACCAATCGCTGATTGGCGTTGCTCAACGGCCGTTGGCCGTGAGTGGCGGTTTGCAACGAGGGAGCCTGATGGGTTCCCTTTTTTTAACCCCTGGATGCGGCTTCGCCACATAGGGGGTTCGCCCGCCCTGCGGGCGGTGGCGCGTGACTCTTGCGTGGCCGAAGAGAAGTCACCCATCGAGCGGCCAACCCCACAGATCCGCTCTCCTTCGTCGAGTCCCTTCTACTCGCAGCGGCTATCCAACACCGCCCCCATTTGATGCCCTTGTTGCTGCTTGAAAGCATTCGCGAGCCAACGTTACACCTGTCTCATTGAGCCCATCGCCTTCCCCATGCACCAGCACGACAGAACCCCGTTAATAATATTTTTCACATCAAGGCGTCAGCGCTACTCTCTTGAGTCTTTGCTCTAAGGCATGAAGGGATCAAGCCGTTAATCGCGACTCACACTCTTCGATAATGGTAAGGACACCATGAAGTTACTCCCTCTTTTCGCCACCCTCGTTATCCTGTCCGGCTGCGGCACGCCCATCCCCCATGACCCGCCGCAAGTGACGCCAGCCCAAGAGGCACCAGGCTGCCCTATGGAGAAAAAACTCTGTGAGTGGGGCAACAACACCATGCGCCTATGGCAATCCAACCTATGGGTAAAAAAGGGGTATTTTGGCCACTCGGTCAGGCTTAGCATCACCCTGGACCCGCTTGGCCGGGTGAGCCAACGAAAGATCACCTGGTCTTCCGGTAACAAGGGGCTGGAGGAGGCGGCGCTCGCTGCTATCGATAAATCACCCGTCATAGACGTGTCGTCACTCACTCCCGCAGAGTTCGATATGGTCAAAAAGATAGAACTGAACGTCACCCCGTGATGAATACCGCTTTATGTTTGAATTGGTAAGGACACCATGAAGTTACTTCCCCTTTTCGCCACCCTCGTTATCCTGTCCGGCTGCGGCACGCCCATCAACCATCAGACCGGCAATGACGATTGCGCCGCTCGCCGGCTCGCGTCATCAAGGGGCGATCATCTCTCCCAATGGTCGGCAACCTTGGTCCCCCTGTTGGAACGCTATCTGCTGCTTGAAGAGTCTTATATCGGTCATGCGGTCAAGGTCAGCATGAACATAGATAGCAAGGGGCAGGCTCATCCCCGCATCATCTGGTCTTCTGGTAATAAGGCGTTGGAAGAGGCGGCGCTCAAGGCCATCACGCGGGCCCCCATTCTCGATACCTCCCGCCTCAGCAGCCAGGAGTTGTTCATGATTGAGAGTATGAGGCTGACGATTAACCCCATGGGCGGCTACAAGAGCGCCATCCCCGATTAGGGGGACCTGGAGTCATCCTATCCCTGCGGGATGGCGCCCGTGCAGGGCTTCGCCCGCCCACCTGGAGGCGCTCGGCCAAGCTCCTTGCCTATGGCAAGCCCTTTGATGCGGCTGCGCCGCATAGGGCGCGAGGGCTCTGCCCTCGAAAGGGCTTCGCCCGCCCACTTGGAGGCGCACGGTCGAGCTCCTTGCCTACGACGGGGCTCTTGATGCGGCTGCGCCGCATAGGGGTTTCGCCCGCCCACCTGGGGGCGCTCGGTCAAGCTCCTTACCTACGACGGGGCTCTTGATGCGGCTACGCCGCATAGGGATTTCGCCCGCCCACCTGGGGGCGCTCGGTCGAGCTCCTTGCCTATAGCAGGCATCTTGATGCGGCTATGCCGCATAGGGATTTCGCCCTGCCCTGCGGGCTGTGGCGAGTGACTTCTTGCCGGCCCAAGAAGTCACCAAGAAGGCCTTCCCCCGCCAATCCGACCGCGATGCGGTTGCCCTCGACTCGGTCGCAAGGTCGGACGGACCGCCGCACACGGCATATCCCTATGCCGCCTGCGGCTGCGCCATCATCCTTGATGGCGCTCCTGACCTTGCTTCCTCCCCTCGGCGGATTGAAGGGGGAGCCAATACCCTGCCCCTTCGCAACCTCGGTTGATGTATTCGTTGTACATCCCTGTCTCGCGACCTGGCCTGATGGCTTCAACTCGGCGAATCAGAGGGGGAACCAATACCCTGCCCCACGGATACTCTTACCGATACGGGATGCATTGATGTAGCCACTGATCGTCCCTGACCTTGCGCCCTCACCTCGGCGGATTGAAGGGGGAGCCAATACCCTGCCGCCCTGATGCTCTTGCTGATAACTGGAACGACGAACTGATTAGCCCCTTCGGCATTGCTGATCTACTCCAACACGACTCAAGCTGATTAATTTATTGATCTTGCTCAGGAAACCATCGTCTCCTGCTTCCCTCCCCCGCGCCACTCGCTAACATAGCCGTTTGGCAACCGCCTCATCGGAGTCACCCATGAGCCAGGCCAAGGCAAGATCGCAGGTTAACAGCAGCAGACTGGAGGCTGAAATTCAGGGGCGGTAGCCTTGCTGGATGGAATGGATCAGCAAGAGCTGCCCACAACGACCGACTCAATATAGTGACTGCCTTATGTTCATTTCTCTCGGCCACAGCAGGCGGCATTATGTGTAAAAGGAATGAATCAAGTGCTTCTTTTTGATTTATTGAAAATAAATATTCCGTGTATTAAGGAAGAGGATTGCAAAATCCACCTTGCAGTATGGAATGGAACTGAAAATCCCGTGGATGTCTTCTTGGCTGGTAACTTTGAAGAATGGCAGTCTTGGCAATCAAGACAGAACTTTGGGCGAAAATACATTGTTTCACTGTTGCAGCTCCCTGGAGCCAACAAATGGTTATTTGCTGGTGGGTTTTCTTCAAGGGGTTGCATTTATGTTGAAACAGAGAATTACTATTATTATAAAACGTCAGAACTAAATGAGCTTCAAGAATTTTCAGGCAGGCTTGTGGTCGAATTCTCTCGTTCTGGGAGGCAATCATATTTAAATGCAGAGAATTGGTCTAGTAATATTTTTGTTGCTGAAATAAAGCCTGAGAAAATGGTTATTGAAGAGTTCGCTGGATACAATAAAATTAATCTTTCAAAGAAAAAATTGGAGATCATAGTATCTCAGAACATCCCCTCATGGAAAGGGGCTTTGTCCAATGCCTCAGGCGTATACCTGATTACGGATACGAAAACAGGAAAATTATATGTAGGTAGTGCTACTGGCGAAGGTGGAATTTGGCAACGCTGGTCTGAGTACGCTGGGAATGGTCATGGAAGCAATCGAGAATTAGTTTCCCTTTTGTCTAAAGAAGGCAATGAATATAGTTATCACTTTAAGTATTCCGTTCTAGAAATAGCTGACACACATGCAAGCTCCAATGATATTTTGGCTCGAGAGTCATACTGGAAAGACGTTCTGTGCAGTAGAACGTTTGGATATAATGCAAACTAAACAACACATAACAATCACACCAATAGATCCAAAAATGGTGAAGTTGGGACGCCCACCATTTTGAGTGCCGCATAATGATCAATAGAACCAAAATTATGACTGTCCCATTTTCGTCACTGACCCACACACTGTTTTTTCATACAGTAGTAATGGTGGCGCAAAAAGAAGAAGTCAAGCGAATACGCACGGACACCTGACGTAATCTGTAATATTATGATTTCATGGTGATTTTTACTTGGCGGCGATTGAAATGTTACGGAGTTAGATGGAATGCTCTGCTAACGGATTAGTACCGCCTTCCATCTAATCACTGTTAGAGCGCAGGAGAAAGTGAAAAATGGAAGCTAAAGAAACATATGAGTTCGTTAAGTCTTTAGTTCGAAAAGCAGAGTTAGACTTAGATACAGATACTCTTGTTAACACATTCAAGGAACTAGATTGGCAAGTTAGTGGTGAATTCAATTATATGAGAATGGACGTTCAGAAAGTTGAATCTGATGGTAGCCGAGTTCGTCTATATTACAAGTCATATGACCCTTCGGGACCATTTCAAAACTTACCTGATGTGAGCAAAATTCAAGTTCAACTCATTCAAGATAATACAGTTATCGATGAATTAAATGTGAGGTTTGATGGTTAACTGTGAGTTGCGCTCTAACAAACTGTTCAAGAGGGATTCGCAACGCGTAGCATTTTCACTATGCGTTGGTTTTAGTGTTTAAGGTGGCATGCGGCGGCATCGGTATTGCGTTGCTCACCCCTTAACAGGGCGTTATGCCTAAAGGAAGAATCGTGGAAATATCCGAAGAAAATAAACTAGAAGAAATTTTAAGGTTGGCTGCTAACGAACCAGCCCATCGACCACAATTCTGTGAGGTCCTACTAAGCTCTCAGGTATTTTTTCTTGGTACAACTGGAGTACCAGGCACGGATGGAGAAGTGAATCTCGAAGCTGGTAGTAAAATTCAAATCCAGCATTGGGAAAAGCCAGATGGCTCACCTGTAATTCCTTTCTTTTCGTCGCTTGAAGTGTTGCAAAAATCAATCAATAACGAAGAATCATATTTGGCCCTACCAGTACGTTCTTTGTTTGAAATGACACAAGGAGCTACGCTATTTCTTAACCCCAAATCAGATTATGGTAAAGAGTTTGTTCCTGAGGAAGTTGCACACTTGTTATCTATCGGTATCAGTCAGGCTCCATCTCAGAGAGTGGTAGAGAAAGAAACCAAAGTTCTTCTTGGGCAGCCTTCTAATTACCCATCACAAATGGTTGACTCACTTACACAGCTATTGGCAAAGCATGGCAATGTTAAAAAAGCTTATCTGGCACTCATGCATGACACATCTGTTGATGAGAAACCACATCTAATAGTTGGCATAGAGGCAGATGGTGATATTGAGAAGGTAATGAGAGAGGCTGGCAACGTGGCTGGTGATACCGCGCCTAAAGGCGAGCCTGTTGATCTCTACGTGGTCAATGAAAATGATTTTGGTTTGAGCCAGTACTTTATAAATCAAACTAAGCCATTCTACGAGAAAAAATGGGGTACAAAGCTCAAATCGTGGTTTGGTGTGGGTAAGGCATAACAAGTTGCTGCACTCGGACACATACTGCTACGCTCGTTTTTGTGTGTGTCGCTGCGCTCCATTTTACACAAAAACGCTCTCCGCAGTATGTGCCGGTGAGCAAGGCGTTAACCGAATAAGATCATGCGAAGAATAAGTGTCAATAGACCAAAAGAAAAAGTACGTGGAATAAAGAGAAGGCTCCGTGCTTTGGATAATTGGGCTGACTCATTTGAAGGATGCTTCCCTTCTGAGTATGCAGATGAGAAGTACTGCAACTGGAAGATTCCAGTACTTGATAGGTTAGTTGGACCGCCTACAACAACTAATGAGATTCAGGCTCACTGTGCACAAGCAATATTGAGGGCCGTAAAGCATTTATTTGAAGCAAGACCGGACGAATATAATTATGCCATTGTTTCAGCGCTAATAACCTACCCGCAAATGTTTGGTAGTGAGGTCTGTATATTCTTTGATAAAGAGTATTATGATTCATTCTATGACCGAAATAGCGAGTGGCAATCTTTAACTCCTATCGAAAATCGAAAGCTATCCAGCGTGTTAAACTTTGATGTGCCGAATCCGATAATTCAAAAAGGTTACGTGCATAGAACAAAAGACGAATGGGAAGGTGAGATCACGACTTATGAAGAAGAATGGTGGTCTTTTAGTGCGAGATAAAACGGTTAACAAGTCAAAGCACGCGGACTTGGTAAAGCGGTCACCTTTTTTGTTCCAAAAAAGCCGCCAACTTCACCAAGCCGGGGTTTGAGGCGTTAGAGCACACTATGTTCGGAAGTCTATTTAAGAAAAAAGATCAAGCGAGGGCATTGTCAGATCAATCAACTCGTGAACTCATCGACACCAAGAAGAGACTTGGCGTGGAACTCCGCGCATCTCTGTATCTGTATGACGATGTCAAGTTTATAGTGTGTTCTATTGCTGGCATCGCAGAGTATGGGGTACCGACCGTTCTTGATATGAACACATCTGACGAGTCATTAGGGCTAGCTCTGTGCGAGAAGCTCTTAGATTTCAAACCAAATAATGAGCGAGATTTAACGAACTTAAAACTATACGACTGGGCCGCTTATAAGGCATCTGGCGCCAAGACAGGAAAGGCGTTTGAGCAAAAGTCCATATACGCACATATAAGAACCGTTAACTCTGTAATTGAAATCGAAGCAGCACCCAGGATTACAAACGAAAAGGAACTAAAAGCACTTTGTTCAATTTCCAATGGGCGGAAACATTCTGAAATTGGCACTGCAATACGGAAAGCAATTAATGCCGCAATATTGTTACGCAAAGCCGGCATGCTCTAACAACGTCATCAACCCGGACAACAAAACGCGGCGCGCCTTCGTCGCACCGCATTTTATTGCCAGTTATGGCAAATGTTATAGCTTACATTGATTTATGAGGTTAATCGTTGAAATCAAAAGAAGTGACTCAGGAAGTTAGAAAGGCTCTTGGTAATACAAAACAAGCAGGCGAAATATCGGTTTCAATTGAAGCAATGGATAACTTCATGGCTCAATTAGAGAAGAGAGCCGAACAAGTTGGGGAGTTTAACAAACTTGAGCATGAACGTTTATTGAAGGAATTTGAGGCGAACAACGCTAGAAATATAGCGGCGTCTCAGAATATGACCTCACATAGCATCGAAATGTTTAAGTCTGTTATTACTGCGGGACAAGCTGCTTTAAAATCTAGCATGATTATAAATGGTGGTGCAGCTGCTGCGTTGCTAGCCTTTACTGGAAAAATATGGACTGAAG
Organism: Aeromonas schubertii; assembly: GCF_000820105.1. Lineage (GTDB taxonomy): Bacteria > Pseudomonadota > Gammaproteobacteria > Enterobacterales > Aeromonadaceae > Aeromonas > Aeromonas schubertii. The sequence continues at coordinate 18,903 of NZ_CDDB01000026.1, forward strand.
GTTCAACCAAGCTAGTTACAAATGCTCTAACCCACTCAATTTTGTTGTTTTGCATTGGTGTGCTTTTGGCGGCATTCGCAACAGGGACAACTTATCTATCGCAATTTTCGTATGCGAGCGAATGGCGAAAAACAGGTAATTTCATTAATGTTTTGAGTGTTGGGAGTGTTTTGTCTTCTTATGGTGTGTTCCTTTATGCATGTATAAAAGCATCTAGTTCGTTCACTATCCATTTTGGAACGCTATAACAAGCGGCGAAATTGGGACACTCACCATTTTGAGTGCCGCGTAGCGGCCAACAGACCCGCAATCTGCCACCCCAGTCACTGTCAGGCACGGTATTGCCCCCCCCTGCAAGACGCCGAGGTGAGTTGAACGGGTCAGTAGCGCCGTCAGGGAAGACGGCGCAGCCGCAGGCGGCACATGAACGTGCCGTGTGCGGCGGTACGACCAACCCGTTCAATGAGCCGAGGGCATCCGCGCAGCGGACGGCTTGCCGGGGGTGGCCTTTCTTTTGGTGACTTTTCTTTGGCCACGCAAAGAAAAGTCACTCGCCACAGCCCGCAGGGCGGGCGAAACCTCTATGCGGCGTAGCCGCATCAAGATGCCTGACACAGGCGAAGGAGCTTGGCCGAGCTCCGCTTTTGCTCGGCGGTCCGTCCGACCTGGCGACCGAGCCACGAAATTGGGACACCCACCGTTCTGAGCGCCGCGTAGCGGCCAACAGAGCCACAATCTGCCGCCCCAGTCACAAATGGGCACGGTATCGCTCCCCCTTCAATCCACCCTGGTTACAGATTTATAGGTCGACTCGGAGCGCGAACTTACATGGAGAACGCGATAGTATTAAGTAGTCGCTTCGGATCACATAAGAAAATTGGGATAAGGAAATTTTGACTCCCACTTTTCTGTTATGTTGTCATTACACCGCAAACACAAATCTGGGACACCTACCTTTCTGGGTCAGGCGTAGCATAGTCAACATTCAAAATGATGGGTATCCCAGTCCAGCGACATCTCAGCCCCAAAAATTAGCGTTGGAAGATTTGAGACATTGCATGACAGAAATCAGCCGAAAAACAAAACAACTTGCCACCCTCTGCCTTTCATTCTTTCTGATCCGACTCGGATTTCGCGCCTTTGTCTATGACCAGCTTTATCACAATCCGAATGATCCCTACGGTATATCGGATTTGATTGAAGTGGCGTTAGCCCTCATATATCTGACGAGTCTGAGTCTCTGCATACTGCATGCCTTGTGGATATTACTCCGGAACCGGGATCGAGGTGCATTGGAGGCCTCAGCCCTGCTCGCTCTCTGTGCCGCCCAGTGGCACAGCTATGACTATCTTCATCATTTGGTCGCCAGTCTCAGCATCCCCTAGGACCCTTTCCCCACACCCGCCATCCCATCAAGATCAGCATCAATACAATCCCCGGCAGCCAGACCCAGTAGAGCTCGGAGAGGATCACCGCTTCCCCTCGGGCGGTGAGATAGGCCTCCAGCTTGAAGGGGGCGACCCGGATCACCTGCCAGGGGGCGAAGAAGCGCTCGTCACGCCACGGCCAGAGCCAGCCAACCCCCTTGCCGCCGGTGGTGAGGGAATCGAGCAGGCTATGGGAGAGCAGAGAGACCAGCAGAAACGACCAGACAGTGGCGGCGCGGGCCCTTAACTGGCGGTGAAACAGCATGGCCAGCGTGGGCAGGGCAAAGGCAAACAGCAGTGAGTGGGTAAAACCGCGGTGACCAAAGACATGGCCGTAGGCTACCCCCAGTTTGAAGGCGAGCACATCGGCATCGGGCAGCATGGCGATGGCAATCCCTGCCAGCAACAGGCGCGGCGGGATGAGCCAGCTGCCAAGCCCGAGCCCAAGGCAGAGAGGGACGGCGGCGTGGGTGACTATGGTGGGCATAGGACAAAGATCCATCTGAAAACGTGAGCCTACCTTATCTCCGCTCAGTGAAGTGAAGGTGAAGTCATCCTCTTATTATGTTGCTGGATTCCCCCATCGAATCCTTATCCATCAGTCAGAAGAGGCGTCTCTCTGAAAGTGATGAAAACGGCTGTGACACGATTTCTCCCAAACCAGGGCTGAAATCATGTCGTTTATACCCTGCGCATTGGCTCGTTCGTTGTTTGCTGAACGCAGAGCCGACCATCCTTGGTGCGTTAACTTGAAATGTTCATTTAGACAGCCGCTTACATAGAGAACCCGATAGTGTTAAGTAGTCACTTCGGCTCACATAAGGAAATTGGGATAAGGAAATTTTGACTCCCACTTTTCTGTTATGTTGTCATTACACAGGCTTACGCCTTCACCCAGCAAGAACCGTCACCATGATAAAAACCGCCATCCAACTTCTGTTCAAACCGCTTCTGGCGGTCGCCTTTCTCTACGTATGCAGCCTGCCGGATAGCCTCTACTTCGACCCACCCATGTTGTTTTATGTCGCCATGTTTCTGCTCATCCTGGCCACTACCGTCTATCAGAGGGTCAAGAGATCGCGCCCCCGCTGAGTTGTCCCCCTCTTGGCCCCCCCCATGGGATGCCTACCATTCTGAGTGCCGCGTAGCGGCCAACAGAGCCGCAATCTGCCACCCCGGTCACTGTCGGGCACGGTAGTGCAGCCACCTGCAAGGGCGAAATAGCGAAATAGGGACACTCACCATTTTGAGTGCCGCGTAGCGGCCAACAGAGCCGCAATCTGCCACCCCAGTCACTGTCAGGCACGGTATTGTCTACCCCCTCCAATCCGCCGAGGGGAGGAGCGCCATCAGGGATGATGGCGCAGCCGCAGCGGGGCATGGATGCCCCATCTGCGGCGGTCCGTCCGACCTGGCGACCGAGCCGAGGGCAACCGCGCAGCGGTCGGATTGGCGGGGGAAGGCCTTCTTGGTGACTTCTTGGGCCAGCAAGAAGTCACTCGCCACAGC